>NZ_JBJGZH010000001.1:0-610767 GCF_054050415.1 Geodermatophilus sp. SYSU D01180
CCCCCAACACCCCACCCCCCCCGCCGCGCCGCCCCCCCCCCCCCCCCCCCCCCGCGGGGCCCCCCCCCCCCCCGCCGTCGTGTCGGAGGGAGGTCAGCCGGTCGAGCGGGGCTGGGCCGGGTTGGTCGGGTCGCCCTGCGACGGCGGGTTCATCGCCGGGCCGGTCGTGGCCTCGGACACCTTGGAGCCCGCGGAGGCGTGCACCGGGTCGTCGGCACCCGCGGACGCCGGGTCGCCGCCGGAGGGCTGGGCGCCCTCGTGCAGCGACCGCAGCCGGTTCTCCATGGCGGTGACCACCTGCAGCCGGTCGGCGTGGGCGCGCTCGTAGTCGAGCACGGTCTGCAGGCCGGTGGCGTCCAGCGTGCGGATGCGCGAGATCAGTCCCTCCACCGGCAGGTGGTCGTAGTCGGGCAGCGGCAGCTGGTCGTGCTCGGTCATGCGGGACCGCCTACCCGCGCCTCCCGGATCCGACACGGTGTGTGGCACTCGGGCCGGTGGGTAGGCGGCGAGCGGAGCGCGTCCCGCAGCGGGCGCCGAACCGCCACCGATCAGCACTGAGGAAGTGGTCCCCACCCCATGGACGTGTCCTTCCTGGCACCGGTCTTCCAGGCCGCAGGTCCCTTCGCCACCGTGACCGCCGACGTCACGCACACCACCGAGAACGCCGACACCGAGCTCGACCTCCGCGTCCGCGCGGTCGCCGAGAGGCTCGCCGAGCAGGGCGCGCCGGAGGCGGTCGTCGAGGCGGTCCGCGGCCGGCTGCTGGAGGGCAACGACGGCGGCGAGGCGGGCACCATCCGCGGCCGCGCGGTCGTCGTCGCCGCCGACGGCACCGTCGTGTTCGACTCCCAGCTCGCCGACGTGCCGCGCCAGGAGCTCGCCGAGTGGTCGCCCACGCCGGACCTGCTGCCGGTGCTGCGCGCGCTGCCCGGGCGCGTGCCGCACGTCGTCGTCCTCACCGACCGCACCGGCGCGGACCTCACCGTCGCGAGCCTCCCCGGCCAGGCCGAGGAGGAGGAGACGGTGAAGGGCGACACCTTCCAGATCCGCAAGTTCCAGGGCGGCGGCTGGGCCCACCACCGGTACCAGCACAACGCCGAGAACAAGTGGGTCCACAACGCCGACGACGTCGCCGAGCACGTCGCCTCGGTCGTCCGGCGCCACCGGCCGCGGTTCGTGCTGCTCGCCGGCGACGTGCGCGCCCGGCAGATCCTCACCGACCGGGCCAGCGGGCTGTGGTCGGACCTGGTCGTGTCCATCGACGAGGGCGGCCGGGCCGCCGGCGCCGACCGCGAGCCGGTCGAGCAGAAGGCCGCCGAGCTGGTCGCCGAGCACGAGGCGCGGGACGAGGCCGACGCCGTCGAGAAGATCAGCTCCGCCGGCGCCCACGGCCTGGCCGTCACCGGGACGGCGAACGTCGTCGAGGCGCTGCGCAAGGCGCAGGTGGAGACGCTCGTCCTCGCCGACCCCGCCGACGACGAGCAGCTGCTCGTGGGCGCCTCGCCGCTGGAGCTCGGCCTCGACCAGGCCGACATGGACGCCCTCGGCGTGCAGGACGCGCAGTCGGTCCCCGCCGAGCGCGCGCTGCTGGCCGCCGCCGTGGCGAGCACCGCCGGCGTCGTCGTCGTGCCGCGGGCCGCCATGCCCGGCGACATCCCGGTCGCGGCGATCCTCCGCTACACCGACGACTCCACCCCGACCCCGCAGTGACGGAGGCTGACCCGATGAGCGACCCGCACCAGGAGGGCACCCCGGCCGGCACCAGCCCGGCCGACGTCGACCGCCGCGCCGCGATCGCCGAGACGCTCGGCAAGGAGGTGTGGCCGGCCGACCGCGATGCGCTCCTGGCCCGCGCCGAGGAGTCCAACGCGGAGGACCGCGTGCTCGCCGACCTGCGCCGGCTCCCCGCCGGGCAGACGTTCGAGAACGTCCAGGACGTCGCCCGGGCGCTGGGCATCGGCACCGAGCAGCAGCGCTTCTGAGGAGGTCCGCGTGGTCACGCAGAAGGAACCCAGCCCGGAGGCGCTCGCCAACGTCACCGAGCACAACGTCGAGACCCGCGCCGACCTGCTCCCCGAGGAGGCCGGCATGAAGGGCAGCGGCATGGAGGAGGTGGCCGCCGAGGTGATCCTCGCCGAGTCGGAGGAGCGCACCGTGCACCCCGACCCGGACGACGCCCAGGGCGCCCACCGCCAGTCGGCGGAGACGGCGGACCTGCCCTGAGCGAGCGGCACGAGCACCCGGTCCAGCTGCGCTGGTCGGACACCGACGTCTACGGGCACGTCAACCACGCCCGCGTCCTCGGCCTGCTCGAGGACGCCCGGCTGGCCATGGTCGACCCCACGCCGGGCGGGGAGATCATCCTCGCCCGGCTGGAGGTCGACTACCTGCGCCAGGTGCACTACCGGATCGGCGAGCACCTGACGGTGTCGACGTCGATCACCCGGCTGGGCCGCAGCTCGATCGGCATGTGCCAGGAGCTCACCCAGGACGGGCAGGTGGCCCTGCGGGCGGAGATGGTGCTGGTCAACTTCGACTACGCCGCCGACGCCTCGGCGCCCCTGACCGAGGACCAGCGGGCGCACTGGTCGCGCTGGCTGGTCGCCCGGCCGGGGGACGCCGCGGACCGCTGACGCCGGCCGCTCCCCGGCGTAGCGTCCCGTCATGGCCGAGACCGCCGCGCCGCCCTTCGCCCGGGACCACGACGGCGGGGAGCGGCTGCTCTTCTGGGGGACGACGATCGTCGTCCGAGCGTCCGCGGACACCACGGCCGGGGCCTTCACCCTGCTCGAGGAGCAGACCCCGCTCCTGGACACCTCCCGGCACGTGCACCGGGACACCGACGAGATGTACTACGTGATCGAGGGCGAGCACGTCTTCGTGTGCGGCGAGCGGGAGTTCGCCGTCGGCCCGGGCGGGACGCTGTTCCTCCCGCGCGGCGTCCCGCACTCCCACCGGCGGGTGGTGCCGGGCGAGGGCCGGCTGCTCTGCATGACCTCCCCGGCCGGCTTCGAGGGCTTCTTCCGCACCCTCGCCGAGGCCAGCGCGACCGGCGGCTCGTTCGACGAGGCCTACCAGCGGGCCTCCCGGGAGCACGGCGTCACCTGGCTCGGCCCCGACGACTGACCGCCCCACCTGCGGGTACCTGCGCCGGCATGCCCAAGACGACGAAGAGCGGGGACGCGAAGGCCGACGAGATCCCCAGCACCCTGCAGCGCTCGGACGAGAAGGCGCAGCGCACCTTCGCCAAGGCCCACGACTCCGCCGTCGAGAACTACGACGGCGACGAGCAGCGGGCCAACCGGGTGGCGTGGGCGGCGGTCAAGCACACCCACGAGAAGGTCGGCGACCACTGGGAGCCCAAGGACCACAAGGGCCCGAGCGACCCCCAGGCCGAGGGCGGCGCCGGCACCGACCGGGAGACCAAGGGCGGCGTCGACGCCAACGCCACCAAGGACCACCTCATGGACCTCGCGAAGCGCCTCGACGTCCACGGCCGCTCGTCGATGACCAAGGACGAGCTGGTCGACGCGATCCGGAAGGCCAGCGACCGGGCGACGGCGAGGGCCCGCGAGAGCTAGGCGCCCCAGCCCGCCGGGACGGTCCACAGCTCGCGCTGCGGGGTGCCCAGCTCCGAGGTCCCCGTGGCCGTGAGGACGACCTCCTCCTCCAGCGCCAGCCGCAGGCACTGGCCGCCCCACTCGGCCACCGTTGCCCGGACGGCGAGCTCCAGGGCGAACACGGTGTCCGGGTGCAGCACGCGGTCGCCCTCGCCGGGCACGCCCCGCTGGTCGTCCCACCGGCCGACCACCGGCCCGGCGCCGTGCCCGTGCACGCCCACCGGGTGGGAGTAGACGTCGGCCTCCAGCCCCTCGGCGGCCAGCGCGGCCCGGGCGGCGGCGAGCGCCTCGTTGCCGGTCCGGCCCGGGACCAGCGCCGCGGCGGTGAGCTCCTGCGCGCGGCGCCCCGCCGCCCACGCCCGCCGCAGCCCCGCCGGCGGGCCGTCCTCCCCGGGGCGCAGCAGGTAGACGCTGCGCTGCAGGTCGGTGGCCAGGCCCAGGCTGCTCAGCCCGGCGTCGCAGGTCACCAGGTCGCCGGGCTCCAGGACGGCGTCCTGCGGCACGGCCGGCAGCTCGACCCCGCCGTCGGGGAGCAGCGGCACGCCGGCCCGCTGCACGGTGACCCCGGGGTGGAACCACGGCGGCACGCCCCGGCCGGCCATCCGCTCGTGCACCTCCCACGCCAGGTCCGCCGCCGTGCTGACGCCGGGGACCAGCACGGCGGGGGAGAGGACCTCGGCCAGCACCCGGTCGGTGTACCGGGCCAGGGCGTCGAGGGCGGCGACCTCCTCCGGCAGCCGGGTCTCCAGCCAGCCGACGGCGAGGTCCTCGGCGGACACCAGCCGGCCGGCGAGGTCGCCGAGCGCCGCGGTGAGCCGCTGGTGCTCGGCCACCGACAGCCCGTCGGCCAGCGGGCAGCCGGCCGAGACGTCGACGCCGATCCGCCGCGGCCCGGCCTGGGCGACGATCCGCCGCACCGCGGCCCACTGGGCGTCCTCGTCGTCGGGGTCGTCGCCTCCGTCACCGTCGTCGCCGGGGACCCAGCCGGGCAGGAACTGGCCGACCGGGTAGCGGGAGACCGCGACCGGCGTGACGCCGTCGTCGCTGCGGTGCAGGACCAGGACGACCAGCCGCCGGGCCGACAGCCAGCTGGCCGGCAGCAGGGTCGGCAGCACCGGGTCCTCCCTGCCCTCGCGGCCGACGAGCAGCCACAGGTCGATGCCGGCGCGGTCCATCAGGCCGGGCAGGAGGTCGAGCAGCCGCTGGGTCAGCCACCGGTCGCGGACGTCGGCCTGCTCGCGCCGCGGCAACGGCACCGTCCGCGTCGGGTCCGGGACGACCAGCGTCATGGGGACAGGGAAGCAGAGAACCGCCGCGCCCACCCGGTGGAACGGGAGGTCAGGCCCCGGTGGGCGCCGCTCCGGGCCGCGCGGCGCCCGGGACGGTCGGCGGGTCGAGCCGCTCGTCGGGCGGGGTGGGCCGCGGCCGCGGCGGCGCGACGGTGGCCACCCGGTCCCGGCCGGCCTGCTTGGCCCGGTACATGGCCGCGTCGGCCCGGTCGACCAGCCGCCACAGCGCGCCGGGGGCGTCCTCGCCGTCGGCCGGCCGGGTCAGCGCGACGCCGATCGAGGCGGTCACCGCGTGCCCGTGCCGCTCCCGGGTGGCGCGCACCGCGAGCCGGAGCCGCTCGGCCAGGTGGGCGGCCTCGCCGGGGTCGCCGACCAGGCCCAGGACCACCAGCTCCTCCCCGCCGATGCGGGCGAGCACGTCGCTGGGCCGCACGGTGTCGGCCAGCGCCTCGGCGACGGACTGCAGCACGGTGTCGCCGGCGGCGTGCCCGTGCCGGTCGTTGACCTGCTTGAAGTGGTCGAGGTCGATGACCATCGCGGCGACCCGCTGCCCCTCGCGGCGGGCCTGCCGCCAGATCCGGGAGGCCTCCTCGACCAGGTGCCGGCGGTTGGCCAGCCCGGTGAGCGGGTCGCGCCGCGACTGCGCCTCGGTGGCCGCCAGCAGCCGCCGCTCGCGGCGGCGCAGCAGGTGCACGCCGACCGCCACGAGGTCGAGCATCCCCGCGGAGACGGCCACCTGGACGGCGAACCCCACCGTGCTCGCGTAGCTGTGCTGCACCGCCACCGCGACGGCGGCCGGCGTGACCGCCATGTGCACGCCGAGCATCCACGGCCGCAGGAACCACGCGGCCACCACCGAGGGGAACAGCAGCATCAGCGGTGTCGCGTAGCGGACGGGGTCCTCGATGCACAGCGCGACGACGACGTAGACGAGGTCGCCGAGCAGCACCAGGCCGAAGGTCTGCCACAGCCCGACGCGGCGGCGCACGATCAGCGGCACCGCGGCGAGCACGCAGGCGGCCATGGTGGCGCCGTAGGTCACGCCCGTGGCGCCCTCGCGGACGACGCCGTCGAGGGCCAGGTTGACCAGGCCCGTGAGGCCGCCGACGACGAGCAGGACGGCGAGCAGCAGCGCGGCGACCCGGTTCTCGGGACCGCCGGGCCCGAGCACGTCGTCCGGCGTCGGGGCGTCGGGGTCGGGTGGCCGGGCGGAGGTCACCGGCGCAGGATGCCGCACGGGGCGGCGCAGCGGGAGACCTGCGGCGCGGCGCCGTCGCTGGCAGGCTGCCCGCATGTCGCACCCGGACCCCGGCCTCGTCGACGTCCGCCCGCTGGCCGACCACCCGCTCGCCGAGGCCGGCGCGGCCGCGCTGCGCATGGTGGCCCCGGGCGCGGCCACCGCCGGTCGGTTCGGGCTGGTCGAGTACCGGCTCGGCCCGCGCTCGGCGGGCGCGGCGCCGCACTACCACCAGACGTTCTCCGAGTCCTTCTACGTGCTCTCCGGCGAGCTCACGCTCTACGCGAACGGGCGGTGGCAGCCGTACCGGCCCGGGGACTTCGTGCTGGCCCACGAGCGGGGCGTGCACGGCTTCCGCAACGACTCCGACGAGCCGGCGTCCTTCCTCATCCTGTTCACCCCGGGCATCGCGCGGGAGACGTTCTTCGCGGAGATGGCGGAGATGCGCCGCACCGGCCGCCGGCCGTCCCCCGAGGAGATGACCGCCTTCTACGCGCGGCACGACCAGGTGATGGTCGAGGAGTGACGACCGCGGCGAGCGTGGCGGCCCCGTTTCCGGGCATGTCGTGATCGGGTGTCCCCACCACGCGGGGACCGGCTGACAGGAGGCGCACGTGGCCGAGGGACCGTGGTTCTACTGCCTGAAGCACCACACCGTGGAGACCCGGGACGGCTGCGCCGAGCGGCACCGCCTCGGGCCCTACGCCACGCGTGAGGAGGCCGAGCACGCGCTGCAGTCGGTGGCCGAGCGCAACGAGCGCCTGGACCAGGAGGACCGGGAGTGGGAGGGCCGCTGACCGGCCCCTGCTGACCGGGCGCTCCCGACCGGCCCGGCATGATCGGGCCCGGTGCGCCGGACCCGCCGGTGCCCGGGAGGAGGCAGCGTGACCACCGCAGCGGAGAGCCGTCCCGTCGAGGAGCTGGTCGTCGGGGTGCTGGGCGGGACCGGCCCGCAGGGGCGCGGGCTCGCCGTCCGGCTGGCCGCCGTCGGGCAGCGGGTGCTGCTCGGGTCCCGCGACGCCGACCGCGCCCGCGAGGTGGCCGCGCAGGTCGCCGAGCGCGCCGCGGCCGCCGGCGGGGGCGAGGTCTCGGTGCAGGGCGGGTCGAACCTCGACGTCGCGGGTGCGGCCGACCTGGTGATCGTCGCCGTCCCCTACGCCGGGCACGCCGCCACGCTCGCCGAGCTCGCCGCGCCGCTGGCCGGGAAGGTCGTCGTCGACTGCGTGGTGCCGATGGGCTTCGACGAGCTGGGCGCCTACGTGCTCGACGTCGAGGAGGGCAGCGTGACCCAGCAGGCGGCGGCGCTGCTGCCGGACTCGCACGTCGTCGGCGCGTTCCACCACTTGTCGGCGGTGCTGCTCGAGGACCTGTCGAGGCCCACCCTCGACGGCGACGTCATGGTCGTCGGCGACGTGCGGGCGGCCACCGACCAGGTGCAGGCGCTGGCCGGGCGGCTGCCCGGGATGCGCGGGATCTACGCCGGCCGGCTGCGCAACGCCCGCCAGGTCGAGGCGCTGACGATCAACCTGGTCTCGGTCAACCGCCGGTACAAGGCGCACGCCGGCGTCCGCGTCACCGACGTCTGAGCCCGCTCACCGCCCGGTCGGCGCCAGCAGGTCCGGGACGACGTCGGCCGGGGCGGGCATCGCCGCGATCTCGGCGGCCACGTCGCGGGCGGCTGCGGCCAGGGCGGGGTCGGTGACCAGCCGCTCCAGCAGCGCCGGGGTGATCCCGCCCGGGTCGACGGCGAGACCGGCGCCGCGCGCGGCCACCAGGTCGGCGTTGGTGCGGCGGTCGCCGGCGCCGCGGACCACGAGCTGCGGCACGCCCGCGGCCAGCGCGGTCAGGACGGTGCCCGCGCCGCCGTGGTGCACCACCCCGGCGGCGGCCGGCACCACCCGCGGGAACGGCAGCCAGTCCGCCGTCCGCACCTCCGGCGGCAGCGGCCGCCGGGTGGCCCGGCGGTCGGGCCGGACCAGGACGACGTCGAGGCCGGTGCCCGCCGCGGCGGCCGCGGCGTCGCGCATGAGCCGGTCCGGGCCGGGGGTGGCCACGGTGCTGCGGCTGACCAGCACCCGCGGCCGGTCGCCGGGGCGGGTGAACTCCGGGGCGACGGGGCGGTCCGGCGTCCACGGGACGAAGCGCACCGGCGTGCCGGGGCGCGGGCCGACCACGCTCGGGGGGGACGAGGTGAGCACCTGCCGCGGCGGCGGCAGCGCCCCGAGCCCCCGGGCGGTGCGGTGGGTCCCCAGCGCCGCGGCCAGCAGCCGCTCCGCGTCGAACAGGTTGCCCTCCACCAGCACCGACGGCACGCCCTGCCGGGCGGCGGCCTCGACCCCGGCCGGGGCCAGCGACTCGTGCACCACCAGGTCGGGACGGTGCCGGCCGGCCGCGGCGAGGACGCCGTCGGCCGTCCGGGCGCTGAGCGTGCCGAACAGCAGCCCGACCGCCTCGGTCCCGCCCCGCCCGGCCAGCTCGCGGCGGGCCAGCCGGGGCCGGCGCAGCATGACCCGCCCGAACAGCGGGCCCAGCCGCAGGCCGGGCGCGACGTCGACCGGGGACAGCTCCGGCGGGCAGCTCGCGACCGCGTCCCCGGCCGTGGCCACGACCACCTCGGCGCCGGCGTCGCGCAGGGCCAGGGCCAGCGGGACCAGCGGCAGGACGTGGCCGGTCAGCGGGGAGGCGACGACCAGCACGCGCATGCGGTCAGGCTGGCCCCGGCCGCCGCGGTGCGGAAGGCGTTCCGCCGCGCGCGGCCGGCGGCGAGGATGGGGCCGTGCTGCTCGCGAGCGCGGTGGCGGTCCTGCACGCGGCCGTCGTCCTGTTCATGCTCACCGGCGCGCTGCTCGCGCTCCGGTGGCCGCGGCTGGCGTGGCTGCACGCCCCGGTGGCGCTCGGCGTCCTGGCGGTCAACCTGGCCGGCGCGCCGTGCCCGCTCACCACTCTGGAGCTCGCGCTGCGGGAGCGGGCCGGCGCCGCGCCCTACGACGGCGGCTTCCTGGGCCACGTGCTCTTCGGCCCGCTCGGCCTGGACGTGCGCTCGGCCGGCGTCCGGGCCGGCACCTACGCCGTCGCGCTGGGCCTCAACGCCGTCGGCTACGGGCTGCTGCTGGCGCGGGCCCGGCGCACGGCCGGGAGCCGCCGGGCCTGATCAGTCGAAGGAGTGCTCCGGGCCGGGGAAGACGCCGCTGTGCACCTCGTCGGCGTACTCGCGGGCCGCGCGCAGCAGCTCGGCCCGCAGGTCGGCGTACTTCTTCACGAACTTCGGCACCCGGCCGCCGTTGAGCCCGGCCATGTCCGGCCACACCAGCACCTGGGCGTCGCAGTCGGGCCCGGCGCCGATGCCGACCGTCGGGATGGACAGCTCCTTCGTCACCTGGGCGGCGATCGCCGCGGGCACCATCTCCAGGACGACGGCGAACGCGCCGGCCTCCTGCACGGCGTGCGCGTCGGCCAGCAGCTGCTCGGCGCCGGCGCCGCGGCCCTGCACCCGGAACCCGCCGAGGGCGTGCTCGCTCTGCGGCGTGAAGCCGACGTGCGCCATCACCGGGATGCCGTTCTCGGTGAGCATGCGGATCTGCGGCGCCACCCGCACCCCGCCCTCGAGCTTGACCGCCTGCGCGCCGCCCTCCTTCATCATCCGCACGGAGGTGGCGAACGCCTGCTGCGGCGAGGCCTCGTAGGACCCGAACGGCAGGTCGGCCACGATCAGCGACCGCTTCGTCGAGCGGGTGACCGCCTTGGTCATCAGCAGCAGGTCCTCGACGGTGACCGGCACGGTCGAGGAGTGGCCGAGGACGACGTTGCCGGCCGAGTCGCCGACCAGCATCACCGGGATGCCGGCCTCCTCGAACACCTGCGCGCTGTAGGTGTCGTAGGCGGTGAGCATCGCCCACCGCTCGCCGCGCTCCTTGGCCTGCTGCAGGTGGTGGATGCGCACCCGGGCGGTCGACGTCCCGCCGTACAGCACCGACTCGCTCACGCCTGGGCTCCTTCGCGGACGCTGGGCAGGCTCTCCCGCCAGCGGTTGGTGATGGGCAGCCGCCGGTCGCGGCCGAACGCCTTGAGGCTGATCTTCGTCCCCGGCGCGGACTGGCGGCGCTTGAACTCCGCGACGTCGACCAGCCGCAGCACCCGCGCCACGACCTCCGGGTCGTGCCCGCGGTCGAGCAGCTCGGCCATCCCGAGGTCGCGGTCGACGTAGTCGGCGATGACGGCGTCGAGCTCCTCGTAGGAGGGCAGCGAGTCGCTGTCCTTCTGGCCGGGCGCCAGCTCCGCCGACGGCGGCTTGTCGATCGAGTTCTGCGGGATCGGCTCGGTCTCCCCGCGGTCGCGGGCGTGCGCGTTGCGCCAGCGGGCCAGCTCCCACACCAGGGTCTTGGGCACGTCCTTGATCGGGGCGAACCCGCCGGCGGCGTCGCCGTAGAGCGTCGAGTAGCCGACGGCGACCTCGCTCTTGTTGCTGGTGGCCAGCAGCAGGTGGCCGTGCTGGTTGGACAGCCCCATGAGCAGCGTGCCCCGGATGCGCGCCTGCAGGTTCTCCGCCGCCGTCCCGGACAGCTCCACCTGCGACTCGAAGGCGTCGACGATCGGCGCGATCGGCACGGTGGAGAAGTGCAGGCCCAGCCGCCGGGCGCTGTCCTCGGCGTCGGCCAGCGAGTGCTCCGTGGACCACCGCGAGGGCAGCGCGACGGCGTGCACCCGGTCGGCGCCGAGCGCGTCCACCGCCAGCGCGGCCACCAGCGCCGAGTCGATGCCGCCGGACAGGCCGAAGACCACCGACGGGAAGCCGTTCTTGTCGATGAAGTCGCGCAGGCCCAGCACCAGCGCCCGCCAGACCTCCTCGCAGTCGGAGAGCGGCTCGGCGACGGAGCCCGGCCGCGGCTCGAAGGCCGGCACCGGCTCCTCGGAGAGGACGGTGCGGGTGACCGTCATCGGCCCGATCCGGCCCTCCCGCCGCTCGGGCACCCGGCCCGGGTCGAGGTCGAGGTCGACGCAGAGCAGGTGCTCGACGAACTGCGGCGCGCGGGCGAGCAGCTCGCCGTCGGCGGAGACGGCCAGCGAGTCGCCGTCGAAGACCAGCTCGTCCTGCCCGCCGACCTGGTTGCAGTAGACGATCGGCGCGTTCGCCTCGGCGGCGCGGCGGCGGACGAGCGGCAGCCGCAGGTCGTCCTTGGCCCGCTCGTAGGGGGAGGCGTTGGGGGAGACGACGAGGTCGACGCCGGCCCGCCCGGCCACGCCGCAGGGCCCGCCCTCGACCCAGAGGTCCTCGCAGATGGTCAGCGCGACGTCGGCGCCGCGGAACCGCACCACCGCGAGCTCGGAGCCCGGCACGAAGTAGCGGGCCTCGTCGAACACGCCGTAGTTGGGCAGGTGCCGCTTGGCGTAGCGGGCCGCGACCCGCCCGCCGTGCAGCAGCGCGGCGGCGTTGCGGGGCTGGGTGCGGCGGGGGTTGGCGTCGCCGGGCCGCTCGTCGTCGAGGGTCTCCTCGTCGCTCGGCGGGGTGTCGATCGAGGCCGGGCCCTCGGTGTGGGCCAGGTACCCGACGACGACGGCGAGCCCGCCCAGCCCCTGCCGGTCCAGCGCGGTGGCGAGGTCGGTGAGCGCCCGCTCGCTGGCGCGGGCGAACGACTCGCGCAGCACGAGGTCCTCGGCGGGGTAGCCGGTGAGCGTCATCTCGGGGAAGACGACGAGGTGTGCGCCGTCGCCGGCGGCCCTGCGCGCCCACTCGACGACGAGCGCGGCGTTGCCCTCCAGGTCGCCGACGCGGGTGTCGACCTGGGCCATCGCGACTCTCAGCTGCACCGTCACGGTCCCATCCAACAACCGGCTCCCCGGACCGGCCAGACCGGGGACGGGGAGGTGGACCCCGCCCGCCGACGGGCCTAGCGTTCCCGCCGTGGCCGAGTGGCTCACCGTCGAGGTGCTCGACGGGGGAGAGCCGGCGTCGACCTGGCGCCGGGCGCACGAGGACGGCCTCGTCGAGGCCGCGGTCACCCAGGGCGCCCTGTACTGGGAGTGGCACGACACCCGCTGGGGCGTCGTGCTGGAGGTCGCCTTCGCCGACGACGAGGCGCTGGAGCGGTTCCGCGCGCTGCCCGCCGTCCGCGCCGCGCTGGACGCCGTCCCCGACCCCGTCTGCGGTCTGCTGGTCTACCGCGGGCGCGGCGGCGGGGCCGGCGTGTCCGTCCCGCGCCGGCCGCGGCCCCGGCCCGCCGCCGGGGCGGCCGCGCTGCCGGAGCCGGCGCCGGAGCACGTCGCCCGGCTGGGCGCCGACCCGCCGGTGCGCGACGACGACCCCGACGGCGCCGCGCCGGTCCGCGGCTGAGCCTCAGCGACCGTCGGCGGGCACGACCGCGCCGTTCGACGCCGGCCGCGGCACGGGCACCTCGGCGGGGGCCGGCGCCGCCCGCTCGAGGAAGCGCAGCAGCTCCACCGGGAACGGCAGGACGACCGTGGAGTTCTTCTCCGCGGCCACCTCGACCATCGTCTGCAGCAGGCGCAGCTGCAGCGCGGCCGGTTGGGCGGCCATGACACCGGCGGCCTGCGCGAGCTTCTGCGAGGCCTGCAGCTCGCCCTCGGCGGTGATCACCCGCGACCGGCGCTCCCGCTCGGCCTCCGCCTGGCGGGACATCGACCGCTTCATCGACTCCGGCAGCGCGACGTCCTTGATGTCGACGCGGTCGATGTGCACGCCCCAGTCGACGGCGGGGGAGTCCAGCATCAGCTCCAGGCCCTGGTTGAGCCGCTCCCGGTTGGAGAGCAGGTCGTCGAGGTCGCTCTTGCCGATGATCGACCGCAGCGACGCCTGGGCGACCTGGGCGATCGCCGCCTGGTAGTTCTGCACGTCGACGACGACCCGCACCGGGTCGAACACCCGGTAGTAGACGACCGCGTCGACCTTGACCGTCACGTTGTCCCGGGTGATGCCCTCCTGAGCGGGGACCGGCAGGGTGACCACCTGCACGTTCACCTTGTGCAGCCGGTCGACGCCGGGCCGGATGAGGGTCAGGCCCGGCGGCCGGGGCTCCCCGAGCAGCCGCCCCAGCCGGAGCACCACCCCGCGCTCGTACTGGGTCACCACCCGGACGCTGGTCCCGGCCAGGAGGAGCAGACCCACCACCACGACCGCCAGGATCACGAGGATCGCGTCCATGTCGTCCTCCGTCGCGTCCCGGTGCCAGCCGCGGACGCACCGGTGACGCGGGAGTCAGCGTAGGCCCGCACCCGGCCGCGCGGAACTGTTCGACGAACGATCGTTGCTTCTAGAGTGGCCGGGTGGATCCCCGTGCGGCCCAGGTCGCCGCCGTCGCCGCGCTGGCCGAGCCCACCCGCCGCCGGCTGTACGACCACGTCGTCCGCCAGGCGGAGCCGGTCGGCCGGGACGAGGTGGCCGCCGCGCTGGGCGTGCCCCGGGCGACGGTCGCCTTCCACCTCGACCGGCTCGTCGACGACGGCCTGCTCGAGGCGCACTTCGAGCGGCGGTCCGGGCGCAGCGGCCCGGGCGCCGGCCGCCCCGCGAAGCTCTACCGGCGGTCGGGGAGCCCGGTGGCCGTCTCGCTGCCGGAGCGCCACTACGACCTGGCCGGTGAGCTGCTCGCCGCGGCCGTGACCGAGGCCGAGGCGTCGGGGGAGCGGCCCGCGGCCGTCCTCGGCCGGCAGGCGCACGCCCGCGGGCGGGAGCTCGCCGCCGCCGGCGCCGACGGGAGCGGCGGGCGGGACGCCGTCCTCCGGGTGCTGGAGGCGCACGGCTACGAGCCGCGGGCCGCCGGGGACGCCGTCACCCTCCGCAACTGCCCGTTCCACACCCTCGCCCGGGCCCACACCGAGCTGGTCTGCGGCATGAACCTGCGGCTGCTCGAGGGCGTGCTCGACGGCGTGGGGCCCTGCGGGCTGACCGCCCGTCTGCAGCCGGAGGACGGCGCGTGCTGCGTGCGCCTGGACGGTGCGCGCGACGGTTGACAGACCGGGGGCCCGGGTCTCTACTCCTAACCATCGTTGACTTTAGAGGAGGTCCCATGACCACCCACGCGATCCGACGCACCGGCACCCCCGCCGCCGACCCCGCGGTCCGCGGCTCCCGCCCGGCTCTCCGCTTCGTCCGCGACACCGGGGCGGTGGACCTGCCCGCCGCCGAGCAGGCGGTCGCGCAGCTGCTGCGGGCGCTCGGCCGGGACCCCGCCGAGCCGCACCTGGCCGAGACCCCGCGCCGGGTCGCCGGAGCCCTCGCCGAACTGCTCACCGGCCGGCCGTTCGAGCTGACCACCTTCCCCAACGACGGGGGGTACGACGAGCTGGTCGTCGCCACCGGCATCCCCGTGCAGTCGCTGTGCGAGCACCACCTGCTGCCGTTCACCGGCGTCGCGGCGATCGGCTACCTGCCGGGCGAGCGGATCCTCGGCCTGTCCAAGCTGGCCCGGGTGCTCGAGTCCTTCGCGCGGGACCTGCAGGTGCAGGAGCGGCTGACCCAGCAGGTCGCCGACTGGCTGCGGGACCACCTCGCGCCCCGGGGCGTGGGGGTGGTCATCGCGGCGGAGCACCAGTGCATGTCGCTGCGCGGCGTGCGCGCCACCGGGTCCCGCACGGTCACCTCCGCCCTCCACGGCGTGCTGCGCGAGGACGCCCGGTCGCGGCAGGAGTTCCTGGCGCTGTCCGGCACCGCGCTCGCCGGCACGGCCGCCTGAGGGGAGCGGACCCGTGGACGCTCCCCTCGTGGTCGTCGGCGGTGGCCTCGCCGGCGCCAAGGCGACCGAGACCCTGCGCGCCGAGGGCTTCGACGGACCGCTCGTGGTCGTCGCGGGCGAGCCCGAGGTCCCCTACGAGCGCCCGCCGCTGTCCAAGGGGTACCTGCTCGGCTCCGCGCCCCGGGAGGCGGCGCAGGTGCTCGACCCCGGCTGGTACGGCGAGCACGACGTCGACCTGCGGCTCGGCGTGCACGCCGTCGGGCTCGACCCGGGCGGCCACCGGCTGACCCTGGACACCGGCGAGGAGCTCACCTGGTCGCGGCTGCTGCTGGCCACCGGGTGCTCGGCCCGGAGGCTGCCCGTGCCCGGCGCCGACCTCGACGGCGTCCGGTACCTGCGCACGCTCGCCGACGCCGACCGCCTGCGCGCCGACCTCGCGGACGGCGGCCGGCAGCTCGTGGTCGTGGGCGCGGGGTGGATCGGGCTGGAGGTGGCGGCCGCCGCCCGCTCCCACGGCAACGAGGTGACCGTCGTCGAGCCGCAGCCCACGCCCCTGCACGCCGTGCTGGGCCCGCGGATGGGGGAGGTCTTCGCCCGCCTGCACCGGCGGCACGGCGTCGACCTGCTCACCGGGACGACCGTGCGCGAGATCCGCGGGGCCGGCGGACGGGTCACCGCGGTGGTGACCGACCGGGACGTGGGGCTGAGCGCGGACCTGGTCGTCGTCGGCATCGGCGCCGTGCCGCTCACGCAACCGGCGGCGTCGGCGGGCCTCGAGGTGGACAACGGCGTGGTGACCGACCACGCGCTGCGCACCTCCGCGCCCGACGTGTTCGCCGCCGGCGACGTCGCGGCGTCGTTCCACCCCCTGTACGGCCGGCACGTCCGCGTGGAGCACTGGGCCAACGCGCTGCACGGCGGCCCGGCGGCGGCGCGGTCGATGCTCGGCCAGGACGTCTCCCACGACCGCGTGCCCTACTTCTTCACCGACCAGTACGACCTGGGGATGGAGTACTCCGGGCTTGGTGCGCCCGGGGACACGGTGGTCTGCCGCGGCGACCCGGAGGAGGGCGGGTTCATCGCCTTCTGGACGTCGGACGGCCGCGTCACCGCGGCGATGAACGTGGACGTCTGGGACGTCACGGAGCCCCTGCAGGCGCTGGTCCGCAGCCGTCAGCGGGTGCCGGCGGCCGCGCTCGCCGACCCGGACGCGCCGCTGGAGTCGCTCGTCGTCTGACCGGCGGGCCGGTGGGGGCGACACGGGGCGCCCCACCGGTGTGCCCGGCCCCCGGAACGGGCAGGCTGTGCACGGACGACACGGCGACGAAACGAGCGGATCCGATCATGGCCAGCATGGACCGACAGCAGGAGTTCGTCCTGCGCACCCTGGAGGAACGCGACATCCGCTTCGTGCGGCTGTGGTTCACCGACGTCTCGGGCTACCTCAAGGCGGTCGCCGTGGCGCCGGCGGAGATCGAGGCGGCGTTCGCCGAGGGGATCGGCTTCGACGGCTCGGCGATCGAGGGCTTCGCGCGCGTCTACGAGTCGGACATGCTCGCCAAGCCCGACCCGGCCACCTTCCAGGTGATGCCCGCGACCAAGGGCCAGCCCAGCGACACCGCGCGGATGTTCTGCGACATCACGCTGCCCGACGGGTCGCCGTCGTGGGCCGACCCGCGGCACGTGCTGCGCCGGACGCTGTCCAAGGCCGCCGACATGGGCTTCACCTTCTACACCCACCCCGAGGTCGAGTTCTTCCTGCTCAAGGACCTGCCCACCGACGGGCGGCCGCCGGAGCCGGCCGACACCGGCGGCTACTTCGACCTGTCCACGCACAACGTGGCGCACGACTTCCGCCGCGAGGCCGTCTTCGCGCTCGAGGCGATGGGCATCTCGGTGGAGTTCAGCCACCACGAGGTCGCCCCCGGCCAGCAGGAGATCGACCTGCGCTACGCCGACGCCCTGTCGATGGCCGACAACGTGATGACGCTGCGGCACGTCGTCCGGGAGGTCGCGCTGGCCCAGGGCGTGCACGCCACGTTCATGCCCAAGCCGTTCACCGACCTGGCGGGCTCGGCGATGCACACCCACGTGTCGCTGTTCGAGGGCGACCGCAACGCCTTCCACGACCCGTCGGACCCGATCCGGCTGTCGGCCACCGGGCGCCAGTTCATCGCCGGCCTGCTCACCCACGCCCGCGAGTTCACCGCCGTCACCAACCAGACGGTCAACTCCTACCGGCGGCTGCTGGCCGGCACGGAGGCCCCGACGGCGGCCACCTGGGGCCGGGCCAACCGCTCGGCGCTGGTGCGGCTGCCCTCCTACAAGCCGAACAAGGGCCAGTCGGCGCGGATCGAGGTCCGCTCGCCGGACTCCGCGTGCAACCCGTACCTGACCTTCGCGGTGCTGCTGGCCGCCGGTCTCCGCGGCATCGAGAAGGGCTACGAGCTGCCGCCGGAGGCCGAGGACGACGTCTGGTCGCTCACCGACACCGAGCGCCGCGCCGCCGGCTACGAGGACCTGCCGGTCTCCCTCGGCGAGGCGCTGACCGCGATGCAGGGCAGCGAGCTGGTCGCGGAGACCCTCGGCGAGCACGTCTTCGAGTTCTTCCTCCGCAACAAGTGGGAGGAGTTCAACTCCTACCGGCAGAACGTGACGCCCTTCGAGCTCAAGCGCTACCTTCCCGGCCTGTGAACCGCCGGGAACGGCCTCGTCGCAGGGGCCCGTGCCGAGCGGGCGAGGCGCGGGGGGCGACGAGGTCCGTGAACTAACCTCGGCACCGTGCCGGAGACCCCCGCCCGCCTGCTCGTCGTCGTCCCCAGCGACACCGCCCCGCCCGCGCGGCTGGGGGACTGGCTGCGCGCCGCCGGCCTCGAGCTCGACGAGCGGCACCTCGACACCGGCGACGAGGTGCCGGCCGACCTGACGGGCTTCGACGGGCTGCTGGTCACCGGCGGCCCGCAGTCCAGCGTCGACGACGACGCCACGACCGGCCTGGGCCCGGTCCGCGCGCTGCTGGCGAAGGCGCTCGCCGACGACGCCCCGACGCTGGCGATCTGCCTGGGCGCCCAGCTGCTGGCGCAGGCCGGCGGCGGGCGGGTGCGCGAGGGGATCGAGGGTCCGGAGGTCGGGGCGCTGCTCGTGGCCAAGCGGGACGCCGCGGCCGGGGACCCGGTGTTCGGCCCGCTCCCGCTCACGCCCGACGTCATCCAGTTCCACCACGACGAGATCAGCGAACTGCCCGCCGGCGCCACCCTGCTGGCGAGCAGCCCGGTCTACGCCCACCAGGCCTTCCGGGTGGGCCGACGGGTCTACGGGCTGCAGTTCCACGTCGAGACGGCCCCGGAGATCGTCCGCGAGTGGGCCGAGCGGGACACCGTCGGCGTCGCGGCCGGCCCGTGGGACCGCGAGACGCTCTGCCGGCTGACCGACGCCGTGCACCCGGACCTCGAGGAGGTCTGGGCGCCGTTCGCCGCCCGCTTCGCCGACCTCGTGCGCGCGGGCCGCGGCGCCGCGGTCTGAGCCGGTGACCGCATCCCGGGAGGTGCCCCGCCGCGCGGTCGTGCGGCTGGCCCGCTTCGGCTTCGAGGACGGCGAGAGGGCCGCGCTGCTGCTGTCCGACCCGGCCCTGGGGCTGTGGGACCTCGACCGCAACGAGCCCGCCGACCCCGAGGCCGGCCCGGTCGTCTCCGCGCTGGCCCGCGCCGGCGACCCCGACCTCGCTCTCCGCTCGCTGGCCAGGCTGGTCGAGGCCCTGGACGCAGCCGACGAGACCGGCGGGGCGGCCGCGGGCCTGCTCGCCCGGCTGCGCGGCTCGGGCGCGCTGCGCACCCGGCTGCTGTCGGTGCTCGGCGCCAGCGCCGGCCTGGCCGACCACCTCGCCGCCCACCCCGGCGACTGGACCGTCCTCGACTCCGACGGCCGCGGCGCGGTGCGCCCCGCCGCGTACGCGCTGGAGCGGCAGATGCTCGCCGCCGTCGGCGCCGACCCCGACGACCCGCCGTGGGGGGTCCGGCTCGGGAAGGCCGCGCCGGACGCCTCGCCGCAGCGGGTCGCCGCGCTGCGGCTGGCCTACCGGCGGGCGGTGCTGGACCTCGCCGGGCGCGACCTGGGGGAGGGGCTGTCGGCCGAGGACGTCGCCGCCGAGCTCGCCGACGTCGCGGCCGCGGTGCTCACCGCCGGCCTCGCGCTCGCCGTCGCCGAGCAGCCCGAGGGCGCGGCGGCCTGCCGGCTGGCGGTCATCGCGCTCGGCAAGACCGGCGGGCGGGAGCTCAACTACGTCAGCGACGTCGACGTCGTGTTCGTCGCCGAGCCGGTGGACCCCAGCGAACCCGAGGCCCCGGCCCTGCAGAGCGCCACCCGGGTGGCCGCCGCGCTGATGCGGATCTGCCGCGAGGCGGCCTGGGAGGTCGACGCCGCGCTGCGCCCGGAGGGCAGGGCCGGCGCCCTCGTCCGCACCCTGGCCGGCCACACCGCGTACTACCGGCAGTGGGCGAGCACGTGGGAGTTCCAGGCGCTGCTGAAGATGCGCCCGGTGGCCGGCGACCCCGACCTCGGCCGCGGCTACGTCGAGGAGCTGTTCCCGATGGTGTGGGAGGCCGGCGACCGCCCCGGCTTCGTCGCCGAGGTGCAGGCCATGCGGCGGCGGGTGGAGGACAACATCCCGCCGGCCCAGGCCGACCGGGAGATCAAGCTCGGCCGCGGCGGCCTGCGCGACGTCGAGTTCGCCGTCCAGCTGCTGCAACTGGTGCACGGCCGGGTCGACGTCCGGCTGCGGGTCGGCGGCACGCTGCCGGCGCTGCACGCGCTGCGGGCCGGGGGCTACGTCGGCCGCGACGACGCCGACACCCTCATCGCCTCCTACCGCTTCCTGCGCACCGTCGAGCACCGGCTGCAGCTGCTGCGCCTGCGGCGCACCCACCTGCTGCCCACCGACGAGCAGCAGCTGCGCTGGCTGGCCCGCTCGCTGGGCTACAAGCCCGACGCCCGCGGCACCGCCGTCGACGTGCTGCGCGCGGAGATGGCGCTGCACACCCGCGAGGTCCGCCGGCTGCACGAGAAGCTCTTCTACCGGCCGCTGCTGTCGGCGGTGGCGCGGGTGCCGGCCGAGGCCGCGCAGCTGGGCAGCAAGGCCGCCGGGGACTGGCTGCGCGCGCTCGGGTTCGCCGACCCGCAGGGCGCGCTGCGGCACATGGGCGCGCTCACCGGCGGGGTGTCCCGGTCGGCGTCGATGCAGAAGTACCTGCTGCCGGTGGTGCTGCAGACCCTGGCCGACTGCGCCGACCCCGACGCCGGGCTGCTGGCCTACCGGCAGGTCAGCGAGGCCCTCGGCGGCAACCAGTGGTACCTGCGGCTGCTGCGCGACGAGGGCCAGGTGGCCGAGCGGCTGGCCCGGCTGCTGGGGTCCAGCCGGTACGTGGCCGCGCTGATCACCCGCACCCCCGAGGCGCTGCGCATCCTCGCCGCCGACGACGAGCTCGAGCCGCGCAGCGCCGCCTCGCTGGCCGGGGCCTGGCGCGCCGCCGCCGGCCGGGCCGCCGACGCGCAGGCGGGCATCCGCGTGCTGCGCGGACTGCGCCGGGCGGAGCTGCTGCGGATCGCCTCGGCCGACCTGCTCGGCCTCCTCGACGTCGTCCGGGTCGGGCAGGCGCTCACCGACGTCGCCGTCGCCACGCTGCAGGCCGGGCTGGACGTCGCCGTGCGCGCGTGGGCCCGCGAGGCCGGCATCGACCCGGCCGACGTGCCGATGGAGCTCGCCGTCATCGGCATGGGCCGGCTCGGCGGCGGCGAGATGGGCTACGGCTCCGACGCCGACGTGCTGTTCGTGCACCGGCCCCGCCCGGGTGCCGACGACGCGAAGGCGACGCAGGCGGCCAACGCGGTCGCGCACACGCTGCGCCGGCTGCTCGGCGAGCCCGCGCCCGACCCCGCCTTCGAGGTCGACGCCGACCTGCGCCCCGAGGGCCGGCAGGGCGCACTGGTGCGCAGCCTGGACGCCTTCCGCGAGTACTACGAGCGCTGGGTGTCGGTGTGGGAGGTGCAGGCACTGCTGCGCGCGGCGCCGGTGGCCGGCAGCCCCGAGCTGGGCGCGGCCTTCGTGGAGCTGGTCGACCCGCTGCGCTACCCCGAGGGCGGGCTGTCGGCCGAGCAGGTGGCCGAGATCCGCCGGATCAAGGCGCGGGTGGAGCGGGAGCGGCTGCCGCGCGGCGCCGACCCGGCCACCCACACCAAGCTCGGCCGCGGCGGCCTGGCCGACGTCGAGTGGACCGTCCAGCTGCTGCAGCTGCAGCACGCCGCGGCGGTCCCCGGGCTGCAGGTGCCCTCGACCGTCGGGGCGCTGGCCGAGCTGCCGGGGAACGGCCTGCTGACCGTCGAGCAGGCCGGGTCGCTGCGCGACGCGTGGGAGCTGGCCACCCGGGCGCGCAACGCCGTCTTCCTCGTCCGCGGCCGGCCCGGCGACCAGCTGCCGCGGCCCGGGCTGGAGCTGGCCGGCGTGGCGCGGGCCAGCGGGTACGGCCCCGACGTCGACCCGGGGCAGTTCCTCGACGACTACCGGCGCACCACCCGGCACGCCCGCGCCGTGGTCGAGGCCGTCTTCTACGGTCAGTCGCCGGGGGAGTGACCGGCCGGGTCGCCGTCCGGCGGCTCGGGGACCAGGCCGACGCGGCGGCTCTCGGCCTGCACGACGTCGTAGCAGTCGCACGCGGCCTCGTGCAGGCGCTCGGGGTCGACCACCGTGATCCGCCCTCGGGTGTACCGGATCAGCCCGGCCTGCTGCAGCAGCCCGGCCACCAGCGAGACGGTGCCCCGGCGCACGCCGAGCATCTGGCCCAGGAAGTCCTGCGTGAGCGGGAACTCGTCGGCGCCGACGCGGTCGCGGGTCTGCAGCAGCCAGCGGGCGCAGCGCTCCTCGGTGCTGTGCAACCGGTTGCAGGCCACGTTCTGCGCCAGCTGGACGACCATCGCCTGCGTGTAGCGGTGCAGCAGGTCGTGCAGGGCGCCGTCGCCGGACAGGAACCGGCGGAGGTCGGCCGTGGCGATGCACAGCGCGTCGCCGGGCACCTGGCAGAAGCAGTCGTGGGGGCTGGTCGCTGCCCCCAGGAACACCGGCAGGCCGGAGACGCCCTCGTAGCCGATGGTGGCCACCTCGACGGCCGGCTCGCCCTCGACCGACGCGACGACCGACAGCACGCCGTCGACGGGGAAGTAGACCGCGTCGATGTCGCCGTCGCGGCGGTAGATCCGGTCGCGGACCTGCAGCGTCACCGGCTGAAGGGCCGGCAGGAGGCGGTCGTACTCGTCGTCGGGGAGGGCCCGCAGGACCAGGTTGCGCCGCGGGTCCTTCGCGCCGGTCCGCTGCGGGTCGGGTCCGGTCGCGGCGTGGTCGGGAGGAGCCACGGCGCACCTCCGGTGCCGGGTGGGGCTCCCCGCGGGCTCGGGGGGCGTCAGGCGGGCAGGGCGCCGGCACCCAGCCGCGCCCACGGCGGCAACGGTACGGCGAGCAGCTCGGCGGCGCCCGGCGCCATGGCGTAGGCGACCAGCGCGGGGGCGACCAGCCGCAGCGGCAGGACGTGCTCCACGCAGCCGGTGGCCAGGGCCGCGCTGGGCATCCCCGGCGCCTCGGCGTCGGCCGGGTCCTGGGCGAGCACCCGGCCGCCGGCGCGGCGGACCGCGCGGACGCCGGCCGCGCCGTCGTCGAGCCGGCCGGTGAGGACGGCCGCCAGCACCCGCGGGCCGTACGCGCCCGCGGCACTGGTCATCAACCGGTCGGCCATGCCCCGCGTGGGGTGCTCGACCAGGGTCAGGTCCCCCTCCGGCGCCAGGACGCCGGTGGTGCCGGCCGGGAGCACCGACACGCCGGTCCGGAGCGGGCCGGCGGCCGCCGCCCGGACGGGGAGGTCCGCGGCGGCGCGCAGCAGCGGGACCAGCAGGTCGGTCGTGCCGGCCGCGCGGTGCTGGACCACCAGCACCGGCGTGGGGAAGTCGCGCGGGAGGCCGGTGAGGACCGTGCGCAGCGCCCGGACGCCGCCCGCGGAGGCGGCCAGCACCACGACGCCGAACGGCGCCGGCGCGTCGATCTGGACCGGGTCCACCACGCGGTCGAGGCTACGCGTGTGTACGGCACCTGACACAGGACCGCGCCGGGTGTGCCGCACCCGGCGGCGGGGCACGCTGTCGGGGTGAGCTCAGCCCTGCCCGCGGACGACCTCCCCATCGACGAGCTGCCCACCGACGAGCTGCCCACCGACGAGGACGTGCCCGACGACGACCGGCCCGCCGAGGGCGCCGCCACCATCACGCCCTACCGCGACGGCCCGCTGATCGTGCGCGGCGACTTCCGGCTGGTCGACCAGGACGGCGCGGAGATCGACCCGGGCCGGAGGACGGTGGCGCTGTGCCGCTGCGGCAAGTCCGGCATCAAGCCGTTCTGCGACGGCAGCCACAAGCGCTCGGGCTTCTCCGCCCCGAGCGCGCCGAGCCGGCCCCGGCCGGCCGCGGCGATCCTGCGCCGGGCGCGGCGGCCGGAGGGCCGGGCGGACTGAGGGGTGCGGGCCGGCCCCCGTGCCCGGCCCGCACCCCGGCTCAGGGGGCCGACTCGATCGCGCGGGCCATCCGGACCTGCTCCTCGAGCACGTCGGTGATCCGCGCCTGCACCGCGTCGAGCTGGCCGATGACCTCGCTGGTCGCGTGGATGCCGGCGGTGACCTGGTCGCTGCTGGACTGGATGCCGGCGATCTGGTCCGACACCCGCTGCGTGGCGGCCGCGGTCTCCCGGGCCAGGTCCTTGACCTCGCTGGCGACGACGGCGAAGCCGCGGCCGAGCTCACCGGCGCGCGCGGCCTCGATGGTGGCGTTGAGCGCGAGCAGGTTGGTCTGGTCGGCGATGCCGGAGATGATCCGGATGACCTCGCCGATCGACGTCGACGCCTCGGTGAGCGCGGCGACCTCGGTGGTCATGGCCGAGGCCTGGGAGACGGCCTTCTCGGCGACCTGCCCGGCCGCGGCGGCCGCCTCGCGCAGCCGGTCGACGCTGTCGAGCAGCTCGCGGGAGCGCTGCGCGTCGGCCTCGGCCCGGCGCAGGGTGTCCAGCCGCTGGCTGACCAGCTGCTGCACGTTGCGCAGCGCGTCGGCGCGTGACTCGGACAGCTCGATGGTCTCGGTGACGAAGAAGTCCATCGTCCCGATCACCCGGCCCCCGGCGGTGACGGGGAAGCAGACGCCGGACTTCACGCCGGCGCGCAGGGCGGCGGGCCGGCGCACGCAGTCGGTCACCTCCGCGAGGTCGCGGACGAAGACCAGGTCGCGCCGCTTCCAGGCGCGGCCGGACAGACCCACGCCCTCGGCGAAGCTGGCGGCCAGGGTGACCTTGCGGAACTCCTCGCCGGCCGAGCCGGACTCGAGCTGGAAGCGCAGCACGCCCTCCGCCTCGTCCAGCGCCCAGAACGAGCCGTAGGCCCAGCCGAAGGAGGTGCGCACGCTCTCCAGCGCCGTCCGCAGGGCCGAGGCCTCGTCGGTGGCCTCGCCGACCCGGGTGACGACGGTGGTGACGGCGGCGCGGTCGTCGAGGGTCTCGCGCAGCGCGGAGGTGGCCAGGGCGGCCCGCCGGGCGTGGCCGAGCAGCCGGGTGATGGCCCGCCACTTCTCCCGGCGGACGCCGGAGAAGGGCAGCGGCGTGGCGCTGTGGAACTCCAGCACGGCGGTGACCGCGCCGTCGTCGACGGCGGGGAGGAAGCAGCCCTCCCGCGCGCCGGCGGCCCAGGCGGTCTCCCAGCGCACGCACCCGCCGCGCCCGGCCGGGGCACTGGTCAGGTGGACGGTCTGCCGCTCGCGCAGCGCCTTCCCGCCCATCCCGGCGGACTCGGTCAGCCGGCCGTCCCGCGGCCACGTGGCGGACATGGCCCGGGTGAGCGGGCCGCCCTCCCAGGCGAGGGCGAACGCACCGGTGGCGTCGGGCAGCCAGACCGCGCCGTACCCGAGGCCGCAGGTCTCCACGATGGTGCGGACGACCGCGACGTGGGCGTCGAGCACCGTCGTCATGCCGGAGTCGAGGGCCTCGACCACCTTCTCGAGCGTCTCGACGTCCCGGGGCGTCGCCGTGGTCTCCGGCGTGCCGGACGGGTCCGGGTCGGTGCGCCGCCACATGGTCGTCCTCCGCGGTCGGGGGACCCCGGGTCCCGGGGTCCTGCGCCGAGAGGTTCGGCAGCGCCGTCGCCGACTGCAGCCGGACCGGAGCCGGAATCGCGCCCCGAGACCGGATCGCGACTCAGGCGGCGAGCGCGGGTTGCGTGTACAGCGCCGAGCGCCCGGCCTCCCAGGCGCCGAGCAGGTGCCGGGCGGTGAGCCCGTCGAGGGCGAGGGAGCAGGCCGCGCCGAACAGCACGTCGCCCAGGAGCGAGGGGTCCTCGGCCACCAGGGAGCCGCACATGTCCACCGAGGCGATCTGCTCGTGGACGGCGTCGGCCTCGACGTGCTCGTCGTAGAAGACGGTCGTCGTCCCGTCGTGGCCGAGCCGGCGCAGCCCTGCGGAGTAGCGGCGGCTGGGCTCGGACGAGGTCATCTCCACGCAGGCCAGGTGGCCCAGCGCCGCCCCGCGCCAGCGGCGGTGCAGGCCGAACAGAGACATGGTGTTGACCGAGGTGAACGCGACGGCGGGCGCGTCGTCCCACAGGGCGCCGTAGCCGGCGTCCAGGCCCAGGTCGCGCATCATCCCGGCGAACAGCTCGCTGTGCATGCGCTCGGGGGCGCCGCCGCCGTACTCGTCGGCCTGGATCTCGACCATCGCGGCCTTGGCCCGGCCGGACAGCCGGGGGACGGCGAAGGTGTGCGGGTCGGCCTCCTTGAGGTGGTAGACCGACCGCAGGGTCAGGTACTCGCGCCACTGCTCGGCGGTCCCGCGCTTGGCCATGAACGACGACAGCGACGGGCCGTCGTCGGCGGCGATCAGCGCGGTCAGGTGCTGGTCGACCGGCTCGCCGGTGGGGGAGAGCGGGCCGGTCAGCTCGCGCAGCGCGGCCAGGTGCCGGCGCTCGAGGTGCGCGCGCAGGGTGATGAGGGCGGGGTCCCACTCGAGGGCGTCGTCGACGCCGTCGAGGCCCCGGTAGTGCAGCTCGTAGCACAGCGCCAGCGCCAGCTGCAGGTCGTCGTCGTGCAGGGGGTCGGCCGAGGCGTCCGCGGTGGTGCGGGCGAGGTCGGCGGTGGTAGGGGAGACCGGCCCGGCGAGCAGGTCGTCGCGGAGGGCCGCGGACAGGGGGCCCCGGGCGAGAGGCAGGCGCATGGTCCCGCCCATGCCCAGCGCCGCGCACTTCGATGCACCGTGCGCGATGGGATGTCGCGCATCCGTGGCGGACCGGCGGCTCGCTCGCCGGCAGGTCGTGCACGGCCGCGAGCGGGAGGCGGAGGAGTCGTTCTCCTACGTCGAGCACGAGGTGGAGGCCGGCCGCCGGACGCTGCCCGCGGTCGACGGCACGGCCATCGAGCTCAAGCCGTCGGCCGACATCGGCTACGCGGCGCTCCCCCGGGTGCTGTTCGAGGAGTACCCGTCGCGGGCGGTCCACGGCGCGACGCTGATGATCACCCGGTCGTTCCTCTACGACGCGATCTCCTTCACCTACGTGCTGGTGCCGGGCACCTGCTACGACGTCGGCTCCGGTGACGCGCCGCTGTTCCTCATCGCGTTCGCCGTCGGCAACCTGGCCGGGCCGTTCCTGCTCGGGCACCTGTTCGACACCGTCGGCCGCGAGGAGATGATCGCGGGCACGTACGTCCTGTCCGGCGTGCTGCTGGCGATCACCGCGTGCCCGTTCGACGCCGGTGCGCTCGACGCCGTCACCCAGACGATCGCCTGGCCGGTCGTCTTCTCCTTCGCCTCGGCCGGCGCGAGTTCGGCGCACCCGACCGTCAGCGAGATCTTCCCGCTGGAGGCCCGGGCCGAGGCCATCGCGGTCTTCTTCGCGATCGCCCGGTGCTCCGGCACCCTCGACCCGGTCGTCCACGGGTCGCTCACCGGCGACGGCTCCGAGCCGACCCGGCTGTTCCGGGGGTACCTCCTGGGCGCGGCCGTCACGGTGCTCGGCGGCGTCGTGGCCGCGGTCCCCGGCGTCTCCGCCGAGGGCAGGTCCCTCGAGGACGTCGCCACGCCGTTCGCGGCGCGCCGGCCGGGCACCCGCGCGGAGGGCTCGGCCCGGCCGCGCTGCTGACGCACCGGGACCGACGCTCCCCCGAGCGGACGCGGCGGGCGGGGAGGAGGGTACGGACGTGCCCTTCGACCCGCCCGCCGGCGTGCTCAGCACCGCCGGCGCCGGCGGCTGGACGCTCGTCGAGCCGCTCACCTACCACGGCGAGCGCGACACCTTCGTCGTCCCGGCGGGCTTCCGCACCGACCTCGCGTCCGTGCCGCGGCCGGTGCGGTGGCTGGTCCCGGAGTCCGGGCGGTACACGCTGGCCGCGGTGCTGCACGACTGGCTGTGCCAGGAGGGCATCGCCAGCGGCGTGGTCACCGCGCGGCAGGCCGACGGCATCTTCCGCCGGGCGATGCGCGAGGCCGGCGTCCCGGTGCTGCTGCGCTGGCTGGTGTGGACCGGCGTGCGCTGGGGCGCGCTGACCGACCCGCCGCGGCGGCGCGGCTGGATCCTCAGCGCTCCCGGCGTGCTGGCGATCACCGCGCTGGCGGCGCCGCTGGTGCTGCCGCCGTCGCTGCTGGCCGTCCCGGCCCTGCTCGTCTACGCCGCCGCGGAGCGGCTGGTGTCCGGCGACGCCGGGGTCCGCCCGTGGTCGCGGCCGCGGGCCTGATCCGCCACCCCTCCGTTCCGGAGCTGGTACCGATCCGTCACACTCCCGTCACCGGGCGCAGGTGCGATGACCGGCGTCCCCCTCCGGAACCCCGGGAGTGCCTGCATGAGTCCCTCCGTCCTCCGCCGCACCACGGTGGCCGCGGCCGTGACGGCGACGATGACCGGTCTGGTCGTCGCCGCCGCCCTCGCCCCCGCCAGTGCGGCTCCCTCCACCGCCAACGGCCCGAAGCCGGTCGAGGTCCAGCTCCTCGCCCTCAACGACTTCCACGGCCAGCTCGAGGTGCCGACCGGCTCCGGCGGGCGCATCACGACCGGCCCCGACCCGGACGGCGCGGGCGCCGCGACGGCTCCCACGGTGGACGCCGGCGGTGTCGAGTACCTGTCGACGCAGCTGCAGCAGCTGGCCGCCGAGCAGCGCAAGCACAACACGATCACGGTGGCCGCCGGTGACCTCATCGGCGCCTCGCCCCTGCTGTCGGCGGCGTTCCACGACGAGCCGGCCATCGAGGCCCTGGGCCTGGCGGGGCTGGACTACGCCAGCGTCGGCAACCACGAGTTCGACGAGGGCGCGGCCGAGCTGCTGCGCATCCAGAACGGCGGTTGCCACCCCGTCGACGGCTGCGCCGACGGCACCCCCTACGAGGGCGCGGACTTCCAGTACCTCTCGGCCAACGCGTTCGTCACCGAGACCGGCGAGCCGTTGCTGGCGCCCTATGCGATCGACAACGTGCAGGGGGTGGAGATCGGGTTCATCGGGATGACACTCGAGCAGACCGAGGAGATCGTCAGCCAGCAGGGCGTCGCCGGGCTGGACTTCGCCGACGAGGTCGAGACCGCCAACCGGTACGCCGCGGAGCTGCAGGCGCAGGGCGTCGAGACGATCGTCGTCCTGCTGCACCAGGGCGGTCAGCAGACCGGCGCCGGCTCCTGGGACGTCAACGGCTGCAACGGCCTCACCGGTCCCATCGGCCCGATCGCCGAGGGCATGAGCGACGCCATCGACGTCGTCGTCAGCGGGCACACCCACCAGGCCTACAACTGCGAGCTCGACGGGAAGCTGGTCACCAGCGCCAGCTCGGCGGGCCGGCTGGTGACCGACATCGACCTGACGCTGGACAAGCGCAGCGGCGACGTCCTCACCGCGGCGGCGGACAACGTCATCGTGACGCGCGACGTCCCGGCGGACCCGGCCCAGACCGAGCTGATCCAGCGCTACGACGCGGTCCTCGGGCCGATCGCCGACGAGGTCGTCGGCACCGTCGCGGCCGACCTCACCCGCACGCAGGAGGCGCCGGCCGACGGGGCCGAGTCGACCCTCGGCAACGTGATCGCCGACGCCCAGCTCGCCGACACCCGCGACGAGGGTGCCGTCGCGGCGTTCATGAACCCCGGTGGCGTGCGAGCCGACCTCGGCGCCGGCGAGGTGACCTACGAGGAGGCGTTCACGGTCCAGCCGTTCGCCAACAACCTCGTGACCCTGGACCTCACCGGCACCCAGCTCCAGTGCCTGCTCGAGCAGCAGTTCCAGGTCAACCGGGTGCTGTACGCCTCGGCCGGCGTCACCTACCAGGTGTCGGCGGGCGGGACGGCGGCCGCCGCGGGCGCCGACCCGTGCACCGGCACCAAGGTGCCCGACGCCTCGGTGGCGATCGGCGGCCAGCCGGTCGTGGCCACCCAGACCTACCGGGTCACGGTGAACAACTTCCTCGCCGGCGGGGGTGACGGCTTCACCGTCCTGACCGGCGGCACGAACCCGGTCACCACCTCGATCGACCTGGACGCGTTCACGGCCTACCTCGGCGCGAACTCGCCCGTCCAGGTCCCGGCGCTGGACCGCATCACCGCCACCGCCTGACACGCCTCGTCGCACGCCGGCGGCGGTCCCCACCGAGGGGGCCGCCGCCGGCGCGCGTCCGGGGCCGTCCTGCGCCAGGCTCGCGGCATGACCGACACCTCCGGCCCGCCGTTCCGCGCCGACCACGTCGGCAGCCTGCTGCGCCCCGCGTCGCTGCTCGAGGCCCGCGCCCGGCACGCCGCCGGGGAGATCGACGACGTCGAGCTGCGCGGGATCGAGGACGAGGCGATCGCCGACGTCGTACGGCTGCAGGGCGAC
Source organism: Geodermatophilus sp. SYSU D01180 (assembly GCF_054050415.1). Taxonomy (NCBI): domain Bacteria; kingdom Bacillati; phylum Actinomycetota; class Actinomycetes; order Geodermatophilales; family Geodermatophilaceae; genus Geodermatophilus; species Geodermatophilus sp. SYSU D01180. Next base: position 29,735 of record NZ_JBJGZH010000001.1, read on the forward strand.
GTCGGCCTGCGCACCGCCACCGACGGCGAGTTCCGCCGCGCCTCGTGGCACATGGACTTCATCTACGCCATCGACGGCATCAGCAAGGTGACCGGCGAGGACATCGTCGTCCACTTCAAGAACGCCGACGGGACGATCGACTTCACGCCGGCCGGGCTGCACGTCGACGGGCCGCTGTCGATCCCGGAGCCGGTCTTCGGCCGTGACTTCGCGTACCTGCAGTCGCGGGTGGGGGAGGGGCAGACGGCGAAGCTGACGATCCCCTCGCCGTCGATGGTCCACTACCGCGGCGGCGCGGCCGCGATCGACCCGGCCGTCTACCCCGACGAGGACGCGTTCTGGGACGCGCTGTCGGCGGCGTACGCGCAGCAGGTGCGCGGGGTGGCGGCGCTGGGCTGCCGGTACCTGCAGCTCGACGACACCAGCCTGGCCTACCTCAACGACCCCGCCCAGCGCGCCGAGCTCGCCGCCCAGGGCCGCGACGCCGAGCACCAGCACGAGCGCTACATCCGGCAGATCAACGCCGCGCTGGCCGGCCGGCCCGAGGGCCTGACGGTCACCACCCACATGTGCCGGGGCAACTTCCGCTCCTCCTGGGTGGCCGAGGGTGGCTACGACTTCGTCGCCGAGGCGCTGTTCGGCGGCCTGGAGGTCGACGGCTTCTTCCTCGAGTACGACGACGCCCGCTCCGGCGGCTTCGAGCCGCTGCGCTTCGTCCCGCCGGGCAAGCGGGTCGTCCTGGGCCTGGTGACGACGAAGCGGCCGGAGCTGGAGAGCAAGGACGCGCTCGAGCGGCGGATCGACGAGGCGTCGCGGTACGTGCCGCTGGAGCAGCTGGCGATCTCGCCGCAGTGCGGCTTCTCCTCGACCGTCGAGGGCAACGCGCTGACCCGCGACGAGCAGGTGGCCAAGCTGGCGCTGGTCGTCGAGGTCGCCCTGGAGGTCTGGGGCTACGCCTGAGCCGGCACCGGGTCGCTGCCGCCCGCGCCCGGGCGGCAGCGGCGCAGCCGGTCGAGGGTGAGCCACAGCCCGCGCAGCGCGCCGTGCCGCCGCAGCGCCTCCAGCCCGTAGGTCGAGCAGGTGGGCGTGAACGGGCACACCGGAGGGCGGGTGGGGCTGACCCGCTCCCGGTAGGCGACGACGAGCCGGACCGGCCAGCGCGCCGCCCACGGCGTCCCGGCCGGCGCCGGGGTGACCAGCGCCGCGGGCAGGGCCAGCCAGAGGAGGGTGAACAGGCCGATCGCGTCGCAGCCCTCCGAGCAGCCGTCCCAGCCGTCGCAGGAGTTGCGGGAGGGTCGGGCGGAGCGGCGGCGGCGACGGCGGGTGCACCCCGGGCGGCTGGTCACGGCGGGGCATCGTGCAGGCCGCCGCCGGACCGGGGAAGGGGTTGCTGCACGGGTCGGGCGCGCAACGTCTCGTCCCTCCCGTCCCAGCCGCCCGTGCCGCCCCAGGCGTGGTCCGGTGCCGCGCTCCGGTTGCCGACCCTGGGGACAGGCCCCACGCCCGCGGGGCCCGTCCGGCAGGAGGCCCCGATGTCCGACCCGCAGCACGCGCCGTCCCCCGGCCGCCGCTCCCGCCGGCTCACCGAGCTGCGGGCCGGGATGTCGGTCCTGGGCAGCGCGGCCGCCGATCTCGGCGTCGGCAGCCAGCCTGACGTCCGCGTGCTCCCCGACGGGCGGCTGTGGCTCGACGAGCTCGAGATGGCCGTGTCGGCCGCCGACGTCTACCAGGCCGCCCGCGGGCTGGTCGCCGCCCAGCTCGACGCCATCGCCCACGTCTCCGGCCGCCCGGTCGAGGACCACGCGCTGGCCTGGCTGGTCACGCTGCAGACCAACGAGGTCATGGTCGCGATGGAGGACGAGCCCGCCGTCGACGACGCCGCCTGAGGCGTCACCGGCGCGCCCGCGTCAGGCGAGCGCCCGCGCGACCGCCTCCTCCGCCCGCCGCCGGGCCGAGCCGTCGCCCTCCACCAGCGCGGACAGCACCGACCCGTCGACCAGGGTGACCAGCGTCCCGACGTCGGCCCCCGGGCGGCCGCACCGGTCCAGCAGCCCGGTCAGCGCGGCGTCGGTCCGGGCGCGCGCGTCCCGCAGCAGCGGGCGCAGCACGGGGTGCCGGCTGCAGGTGAGGAGGCGCTCGTAGAGGGACAGCAGCTCCTCGTCGTCGTCCCGGCCGGCGCCCAGGACGACGTCGACGACGTGCCGCGCCGTGGCGGACGCCGACCGCGGACGGCGGGGGAGGGCCGCGACCAGCTCCTCCGCCCGGCCGGTCTCGTCGGCCAGCAGGGCGCCGACCGCCGCCGCGCGCAGCTCGTCGAGCGCGCCGAAGTGGTAGGTGATCGTGCCCAGCGGGATGCCCGACGCCGCGGCCACCGCCCGGTGGGTCAGCGCGTCGGGGCCCCCGCCGGCCACCACGCGCGCCGCAGCCCCGGCGATGGCCGCGCGCCGGGCCGCGCCCCGGGCGGTCGGGGAGCCCATCAGTGCGCCCCCGACGGCGCCGGCTGGAGGGCGACGACCCCGCCGAGGACCAGCAGGATCGCGACGATCCCCACGGTGGTGACCGGGTCGCCGAGCAGCCCCGTGCCGGCCACCGCGGTGCCGCCCGTGCCGATCCCGGTCCAGACCGCGTAGGCCGTGCCGGCGGGCAGCGTCCGCAGGGCCGCGGACGGCAGCAGGGAGCTCGCCGCGGCGCAGGCCACGAAGGCGGTCGACCACCACAGGCGCGTGACGTCCTCCGACTGCTCGAGGGAGACCGCGAAGGCGGTCCCGAACAGGCCGGCGACGACGAGCAGGCCCCAGGCCACGGCGCTCTCCAGGAGTCGTACGGGCGTACGGGACGAACCGTACACCGGTACGGGAGCGGGGGACGTCGTCGTGATCTCCCGCACAGCCGGGATGCGGCGCCGCCGCGTCCGCATTGCTCCCTGGCGTGCAGAACGTCTGGGGACTCACGCGCCGCCGTGAGCTCGACTTCGGCCGGATGACGACCGCCGGCTGTTGACGCCGCCCGCGCCGCCGTCCCCTCCCGAAGAACCCCCGAAAGGCACCTCCGTGCTCGCACGTCTCCGCCGCGTCCCGTTCGCGGCGCAGGTCCTCCTCGCCCTCGCCGTGGGCGTCGCGCTCGGCCTCGTGGCCCGCGACCTCGGCCCCGTCGCCGACGGGACGCCGAACTGGCTCACCAGCACCCTCCAGACCGTCGGCCAGACCTTCGTCACGCTGCTCAAGGTCCTGGTCCCGCCGCTCGTCGTCACCGCGGTGATCGTCAGCATCGCCAACCTCCGCCAGGTCTCCAACGCCGCCCGGCTCGCCGGGCAGACCCTGCTGTGGTTCGCGATCACCGCACTGATCGCCGTCTCCATCGGCATCGGCCTGGGCCTGGTCACCCAGCCCGGCCGCAACAGCAGCGTCGACGCCGCCGCCCAGGCCGCGCCCGAGACCACCGGCTCCTGGTGGGACTTCCTCACCGGCCTGGTGCCGGGCAACGTCCTCGGCCTGCAGGCCTCGGCGGGCGACGACGGCTCGATCGGCCTGTCGTTCAACGTCCTGCAGCTGATCGTCCTGTCGGTCGCGATCGGCGTGGCGATCCTCAAGGTCGGTGAGCCGGCCGAGCCGTTCCTCGGCCTGGTCCGCTCCGCCCTCGCCGTCGTCCAGAAGCTGCTGTGGTGGGTCATCCTGCTGGCCCCGATCGGCACCGTCGGCCTGATCGGCAACGCCGTGGCCACCTACGGGTGGGACTCGCTCGGCTCCCTCGGCGTCTTCGCGGGCTCGGTCTACGCGGGTCTCGCGCTGGTGCTGTTCGTCGTCTACCCGGTGCTCCTGCGCCTGCACGGCCTCTCGCCGCTGCGGTGGTTCGCCGGCGCCTGGCCGGCCATCCAGCTCGCCTTCGTCTCCCGGTCCTCGATCGGCACCCTCCCCGTGACCGAGCGCGTCACCGAGCAGGAGCTGGGCGTGCCGCGCTCCTACGCCTCCTTCGCCGTCCCGCTCGGGGCGACCACGAAGATGGACGGCTGCGCCGCGATCTACCCGGCGCTGGCGGCGATCTTCGTGGCGCAGTTCTTCGACGTGCCGCTGTCGCTCACCGACTACCTGCTCATCGCGCTGGTGTCCGTGGTCGGCTCGGCCGCCACCGCCGGCGTCACCGGCGCGGTGGTCATGCTGACGCTCACGCTGTCCACGCTGGGCCTGCCGCTGGCCGGCGTCGGCCTGCTGCTGGCGATCGACCCGATCCTCGACATGGGCCGCACCGCGGTGAACGTCGCCGGCCAGGCGCTGGTCCCGACGATCGTCGCCCGGCGCGAGGGCATCCTCGACCTCGACCGGTTCCGCTCCGGCGCGGCGTCCGGCCCGGTCGCCGCCGGGACCGGCGAGGTGGACGCCGACCTGCGGCAGCCCGTCACCGCCTGACCGCACCCCGACCCGACGACGGGCCGATGACCTCCCCGCGGAGGTCGCCGGCCCGTCGCCGTCTCCCGGCTCCCCGGCGCAGCCCCGCCGTCCTCACCTGGTCGTGCTCCCGCCGAACGGGGGCGGCGCCGGCGCCGCCGGGCCGCCGGCCAGGACCTCGGACAGCCCGGTGAGGTCGAGCAGCCGCCGGGCCGACCCGCCGGGCGGCAGCACGACCTCCAGGTGGCCGGCCGCGGCGCGCGCCGCCTCGAGCAGCAGGCCGGCGCCGACGCTCGCGACGAAGCCCAGCCGGGTGAGGTCCAGCAGGAGCGGCCGGCCGCCGGTGGCCTCGGCGAGCAGGGCCGTCCGGACCTCCGCGACGCCGGCGAGGTCCAGGTCGCCGGTCAGCTCCAGCCGGCGGCCCCGCGGCGCGTCCCCGGCCACCAGGGACGCGGGGACGCCCACCGCCGGGGCCGACCCCGCGGCCGGCGAGGGCGCCGGCCCCGGCGGCGCCAGCCGGAACCTCAGCGCCGTGCCGCCGGGGCCGGGGACGACGTCCACGCCGCCGGCGAGCGCCGTGATCATGTCCAGCCCGCGGCCGCGGAAGCCGGGGTCGGCGGCCGCCGGCCGCCAGGTGCCGCCGTCGGTGACCGTGGCCGCCACCCCGCCGTCGGGGTCGGCGACGAGCTCGACCAGCACGCGGCCCGGCTCGGCCGCGTCGCGGTAGGCGTGCTCGACGGCGTTGGCCGCGGCCTCCCCGACCGCCAGCTGCAGGTCCCCGGTGGTGTCGGGGGACAGCGCCGCCCCGTGCGCCCAGCGCGACACCTCCCGCCGCAGCCGCGACAGCTGCAGGGGGTCGGCGGGCAGCTCGACGCGCAGGGGGGCGGGGTGCACCCGGGCGGCGAGCACGGCGACGTCGTCGTCGGCGCCGTGGCCGCCGCCCAGCAGGTCGGTGAGGACGCCGTCGACCAGCGCCGGCAGCGGCGCCGTCGCCCGCGCCCCGGCCGCCGCCGCCAGCCGCGCGAGGCCCTCGTCGAGCAGGCTGCCGCGCCGCTCGACCAGCCCGTCGGTGTAGAGCAGCAGCGTCGCGCCCGGGGGCAGGACGCTGACCGCCTCCGGACGCCGGCCGGTGCCGGACACGCCCAGCGCCGGGCCGTGCCCGCCGTCGAGCAGGACGGCCGACCCGTCGGGGGCGACCAGCAGCGGCGGGGGGTGGCCGGCGGTGCTGGCGGCGAGCCGGCCGGTCGCCGGGTCCAGGACCAGGCAGGCGACGGTGGCCAGCCCGGCGCCGTCGATCCGCCCGGCGAAGCCGTCGAGCAGCTCCAGCGCCCGCGCCGGCCCCTCCCCGGTGAGCAGCACGCCGGACAGCGCGCTGGACAGGCGGCCCATCACGGCCGCCGCCGAGGCGCCGTGCCCGACGACGTCGCCCACGACCAGCGCCGTCCGCTCGCCGGGCACGGGCACCACCTCGTGCCAGTCGCCACCGGCGGACGTGCCGGTGACCGCCGGCAGGTAGCGGGCGGTCACGGTGAGCCGGTCGGAGGTGGGCAGGCGGGCGGGCAGCAGGCTGCGCTGGAGCGTGTCGGCCATCTCCCGGCGCACGTCGGCCAGCGCGGCCCGCTCCATCGCCCCGGCGACCTGCCCGGCGACGGTGAGCAGGAACGCGCGCTCGGCGGCGTCGAAGGCCCGCGGCCGGTCGAAGACCACCGCCACCGCGCCGACCAGGCGGGGACCGGCCAGCAGCGGCAGCGACGCCGTCGCCTGGGTCTCCGGCCGCAGGAACGGCGCCATCTCCGGGTAGCCGGACACCAGCGCCTCGCGGTCGGGCAGCCACACCGGGCGGCGGGTGCGGGCGGCCTCGGCCAGCGGGGCCGGCGCGGACAGCCGGATGGTGCTGAACCCGGCGGTCCACCCCGGGGAGTCGCCGTGGACGTCGACGGTGTGCAGCAGCCCGTCCTCGCCGAGGGCGCACACCGCGACCACCGCCGCGCCGAGCGACTCGTGCAGGCGCGCGGTGAGCGCGGCGCCGGCCTCCGCGGCGGTGCCGGCGGCCGCCAGGGCCACGGCGAGGTCGTGCAGCTGGCGCTGCCGCTCGGCCAGCCGCTCGGCGGCCACCGTCGTCGCGACCAGCCGGCCGAGGTCGCCGGCCAGCGTCCGGTCCGCGTCGTCGAAGCGGCGGCCGGGGCCCGCGGCGGCCAGGGACAGCAGCCCGACCCGCTCCCCGCCGGTCACCAGCGGCACCACCAGGCGCGGACCCTCCGGGAGCGGGTCGTCGGGCAGCCGGGCGGGGGCGCGCCCGGTGGCCTCGTCCCGCAGCGCCTCGGTCACCGTGCCCACGACGAACGGCTGCCCGGCCTCCACGGACGGGCGCAGCTCCTCGGGGACGACGAGCAGGGGCACGCCCGTGAGGCCGGGGGCCGCGTCGGCGGGGGCGGCGGCGACGATGCTGTGGCGGTCGTCGTCGCCCCGCAGCCACACCAGGGCGCGGTCGGCGAGCTCGTCGACGGCGAGGGCGGCCACCGCGGCCAGCCGGTCCTCCACCGCGCCCGGGGCGGCCAGCGCCGCGCCGGCGGCCGCCAGCAGCTCCGCGGCCCGTTCCCGGCGCCGGGCCTCGGTGACGTCGAACAGGACCGCGTGCAGCGTGCGGGCGGTGCCGTCCTCGTCGCGGGCGACGTGGCCGAGGTGCTGCAGCCACACCCACCGGCCGTCGGCGCTGCAGACCCGGTAGGTCAGCGTGAAGTCGACCGCGCCGTCGTCCACCTCCCGGCGCACCTGCTCCAGCACGGCGTCGTGGTCGTCGGGGTGCAGGATCCGCGACCACAGCCCCTCGTCGGCCAGCCACTGCGAGGCGGGGTAGCCGAGCAGCTCCTCGGCCCGCTCGTTGACGAAGGTCAGGCGCAGCGTGGCCGGATCGCGCTCCCACACGATCGCGTTGAGGCCCGCGACGGTCGCCTGCAGCCGGGCCACGCTCGCCTCCGCGGCCCGCCGGGCGATCTGCTCGGCGATCCGGCGGGCGGCCTGCGCGGCGAGGGCCGACTCGGTGGCGCGCCGCTCGGTGACGTCCAGGAGACTGCCGCGGACCAGCCGCCGGTCCGGGTCGGGCAGCCGCAGCAGGGTGACCTCGCACGGGACGTCGGTGCCGTCGGCGCGGCGGTGGGTCCAGTCGAAGCGGGGCCGCTCGCCGGCCAGCGCCCGGTCCAGCTGCGCCGTCGCCGCCTCCCGGGAGGACCGCCCGTCGGGCTGCACCGGCGGGCTGACCTCGACCGGCCCGACCTGCAGCAGCTCCGCCCGGCCCATGCCGAACAGCTCCTCGGCGGCCCGGTTGACCGTGACGAACCGGCCCGCGTCGAGGTCGAGGATCACGACGGCGTCGGGGGCGTACTCCACCAGCGCCCGGTACCGCCGCAGCTCCACGCGGTCGTCGTGCGCTGTGGTGTCGGGTCGATCCGGCGCGTCGGACGCGTCCACGGCGTCTCCCGTCGATCGGGTGCCCGCCCCGCGTCTGAGCCGCTCCCCGGCATTCTGCCTCGCCGGACGCCGTCTGCGAACCCCGGTGGGCCGGTTGCCGCCGACCGCGTGCCGAGCGTGGTGCACAGCGGACGGCCCGTGTCCCCGGGTGAGGCCCCGGCGCTCGGTGGTGGACGGACGCCGACCGTGGTCAGGGGCTGGAGGTCTCCCGACCACGGTCCGTGTCCGCGGTCACGACGTCGTCCCGGCCAGGACCGGCTCCCGGCTGCGGGACGGTGGCGCCGTCGCGTCCCGCAGCTGACCGACCCGGCTGCGGGCGAGCTGCCACGCACCGGGGACGGCCCAGAAGGTCCAGGCGATGTAGACGAACTGGAGGGGCAGTCGCAGCCACGGGTGGGAGGCGCCGGGGAGGCCCTCGATCCGGACGCCCGCCGCGGCGACGTAGACGTTGGCGGGGAACACGGCGACCAGGTACGCCGCGAGGGCGAGAGCCACCTCCCGGCGCCGGCGGTGCGGCGCCGCCAGGCCCACCCCGAAAAGCACCTCGAGCAGCCCGGTCCAGAAGATGACCCGCTCCCGCGCGGGCACGAAGTCCGGCAGGTGCTGCACGAAGGGCTCGGGCTTCACGACGTGGGTGACCCCCGAGAAGGCCATCGCGGTGGCCATCGCCACCCGCGCAGCGTCCGGCGGGGGGCGGCGCCGGTGCAGCCGCGAGGGGAGCAGCCGGGCCAGGGCGTAGGTCCCGACCAGCACGACGAGGAGCGCCATCGCTCGACCTCCGGGTCCGTTCTCCGGGTGGCCGTTCCCTAGGTGACCGGGGACGGCGGCGGTGAGGCGCCGGCCGGTCGCAGCAGGCGCTCGACCGCGGTGTCCCACGCCACGGGGAGCTCGTCACCACGACACGTCCACGTCTCGAAGCGCGTGGGCCTCATGTGCGGGCGCAGTGTCGCCATGACGGCCGCGTGCGGCATCTGCTGCGCGAAGTGGCCGAGCGCCGCGGCATCGGTCCACGCGGACAGGGTCCAGAACGTCCTGGCGAGCGGCTGCGCCCGGAGGCTGTAACCGACGAGCCCCTCGGTGCGCTCCAGCTGACGGACGACCGCGACGGTCAGCCCGAGGAACCGCGGGACCTGGGCGGACGACCGGAGCGGCAGCCGGCTGGCCAGCACCAGGTACTCGTCTCCCGGGACCGGGGAGAGGCGGCGACGCCACGGCACGGTGGGCACGTCACGCCTCCGGGTGTGCAGACGCCGGGGGAGCAGGGGTGCGCACCGGGCGGGCCAGGCGCTCGTAGCGCGGGCGGAGCGCGAGCCGGTACAGGACCCGGAGCAGCAGCGGTTGAGCGGCCAGCAGCTCCGCGCGCTGGGTCGGGGTCGCATGGTCGAGCACCCACGGCCCGGCGAACACGACGGAGCGCGCGCCGACGACCTTCCACGCGGCCTTGCCCAGGGCCGTGAACTCCTCGGCCGTGAACTCCCGCTGGTACCTGGAGAAGGCGACGTCCTCCTCGTGGGGGAGGTGGACACCGAGGATCTCCTGCAGCGCCTCCGCGGCGCGGACCGCCTCTTCCAGGTCCCGTTCCCAGCTACCGCCTCCGGCCGCGCCGGGCAGTTCCCGGAGGCTCTGGCCCATGACCGCCAGGCGATCGGCCAGTACCCGGTGTTCTCCCTCGAGTTCGCCGTCCGCATCGGCGAAGGTCGGGTCCCGCTCCAGCAGGGCGGGGTAGACGACCGCCTCCTCGGCGGTGTGGTGGTCGTGGATGGCGCCCTCGTACCTCGCATACCACGAGGCCAGCGCGGACAACCGGTCCGCGTCGGCCGGGCGGGCCGAGGCGACGAGCGTTCGCAGCCGCTCCGCGTCCGTGCGCATCGCACGGTGCTCCAGGTAGCTGGGGCGGAGGTCCGGCCGGGTGTCGGCGGTCATGAGAGGCCCCGTCTCTCCCCCGTGGACGACGTGCTGCACGTTGGGGACTGCCGCGCCCCCACCGTGGCAGCGGTGCGTGGCGCGGGGAACCGCCTTTGGGCCTCATCGACGCCCCCTGCGCGGGTGCGGCGGTGGGGCGTTCACAGGGCGTGTCGAGCGGTCGCGTGCCGGGTGACCGCTCAGCGTCGGGTGCGGCGATCACACCGGTACCCACCGTGCGAGGCCGCGCCTAACCTGCGGTCGTCGATCGGCCGAGCAGGAGGTCCCGCCGATGGTCGCCCTCACCACCGGCCGGTGGGTCGTCCGGTCGCCGGGGTCCACCGACAGGAGCGGGCGGACGCTCGGGCTGGCCACCGCCGGCCTGCTGCTGCTCGACGGCGTCGGCGGCGGCCTCGCCGTGGCGTCCGGCTGGAACACCCCGGCCGAGGCCTGGAGCGGTCGGGCCGTCGCCGCCGCGCCCGCTCCGGTGATGACCGCGCAGGCCGCTCTCGCTGCGGCAGCGGTCCGCTGGACCGGCCGGCGCGGGGGTGCGGCGGCCGGCCTGCTCGCCGCCGTGTGCCTGCTCAGCAGCCTCTCCGGCTTCTTCGACGGGCAGCTCGGGAGACCGGGGTTGCCCCGCCACCTCCTCGGGGTGCAGCTCCTGCTGGTCGGGGTCACCTCGGGCGTCGGTGCGCTCGCGGCGGTACGGGCTCGGCGTCTGCTCCGCAGCGGGGAGTGACCCGGCCGTCGTCGGGGCGGTGCCGCGGCTCCCACCGCGATCGGGTGGTCGTCCGCTCCGAGCGCAGCGCGAGGACACGACAGGGGCCGGTGACCCGCGCGCGGGGCACCGGCCCCTGTCGTGCGCCGCGTGGATCAGATGTCGTAGTACATCGCGAACTCGTGCGGGTGCGGGCGGAGGCGGATCGGGTCGATCTCGTTCTCCCGCTTGTACTCGATCCACGTCTCGATCAGGTCGGGCGTGAAGACGCCGCCGTCGATCAGGTACTCGTGGTCGACCTCGAGCCGGTCGAGGACGGCGTCCAGCGACGCCGGGACCTTCTCGATGCCCAGGGCCTCCTCGGGCGGCAGCTCGTAGAGGTCCTTGTCCACCGGCGCCGGCGGCTCGATCTTGTTCTTGATGCCGTCGAGGCCGGCCATGAGCATCGCCGAGAAGGCGAGGTAGGGGTTGGCCGACGGGTCGGGCACGCGGAACTCGATGCGCTTGGCCTTCGGGTTGTCGCCGGAGATCGGGATGCGGCAGCAGGCCGAGCGGTTGCGGGCCGAGTAGACGAGGTTGATCGGCGCCTCGTAGCCGGGCACCAGGCGGTGGTAGCTGTTGACCGTCGGGTTGGTGAAGGCCAGCAGCGACGGCGCGTGGGCCAGCAGGCCGCCGATGTAGTGGCGGGCGGTGTCGGACAGGCCCGCGTATCCGGTCTCGGCGTGGAAGAGCGGCTCGCCGTCCTTCCAGAGGCTCTGGTGGCAGTGCATGCCCGAGCCGTTGTCACCGAACAGCGGCTTGGGCATGAAGGTGACGGTCTTGCCCGCCTGCCAGGCCGTGTTCTTGATGACGTACTTGAACAGCATGAGGCTGTCGGCGGCGCGCAGCAGGGTGTCGAACTTGTAGTTGATCTCCGCCTGGCCCGCGGTGCCGACCTCGTGGTGGCCGCGCTCGAGTTCCAGTCCGACGTTGGTCAGGTTGGTCATCATGTCGGCGCGCAGGTCGCTGTAGTGGTCGTAGGGCTCGACCGGGAAGTAGCCGCCCTTGGCGCGGGTCTTGTAGCCCAGGTTCGGGCCGACGCCGTTCTCGCCGGTGGCGGAGCCGGAGTTCCAGGCGCCCTCGACCGAGTCGATGTGGTAGTAGCCCTCGTTGATCCCCGTGTTGTGGCGGATCGAGTCGAAGATGTAGAACTCCGCCTCCGGGCCGAAGTAGGCGGTGTCGGCGATCCCGCTGCTGGCGAGGTACGCCTCGGCCTTCTTCGCCACGTTGCGCGGGTCGCGGCTGTAGGCCTCGCGCGTGATCGGGTCGTGGATGAAGAAGCTGACGTTCAGCGTCTTGCTCTTGCGGAACGGGTCGAGGAAGGCGCTGTTGGCGTCGGGCAGCAGCAGCATGTCCGACTCGTTGATCGCCTGGAACCCGCGGATCGACGACCCGTCGAAGCCGAGGCCGTCGGAGAAGGTGTCCTCACCGAACGCCGACGCCGGGATGGTGAAGTGCTGCATGACGCCGGGCAGGTCGCAGAAGCGCACGTCGACGTACTCGACGTCGTTGTCGCGGATGTAGGCGGCGACCTCGTCGGGACTGGTGAACATCGATCCTCCGGTATGGGGCGGACAGCCGACTCGCAAGCTATGACCGGGGAGTTGCCCCGGGGTGTCCCGTCTGTTTCGGGGCGGTAACAACGGCTCCGGCGTGTCGCACCGGACGCCGTCGCGCGCGGGCGGCCGGGCGTGCGGCGGGCGGGTCCTACGCTGGTGGGCATGGTCAGGGACGCACAGCCACCCTCTCAGGAGCGCCGGCGGGGTGCGTCGCTGGGCCTGCCGGAGAGCGGGCCCGGGTCGCTGGCTCCCTTCGGCACCCGGGTGCTGGCGTTCCTGGTCGACGCCTTCCTCTCCGCCGTCGTCGCGGGCCTGTTCACCGCCCCGGACCTGCCGGGCAACTGGAGCCTGCTGTCGTTCGCGCTGGTCTACGTCGTGTTCCTCGTGGCGGTCGGGCAGACGCCCGGGATGCGGCTGCTGGGCCTGCGGCTGGCGCACCCGCGCCCCGCGTCGCGGCTGGCGCTCTGGCGCGCCGTCGTCCGCACCGGGCTGCTCATGCTGCTGGTGCCCGCGCTGGTGGTCGACGCCGACGGCCGCGGGATGCACGACCGGCTCACCGACACCGCCGTCGTCCTCGACCGTTGATCGTCCGCCGCGAGCGGCCGGCCGACGCCGCCGCCGTCGACGCGGTGCACCGGGCGGCGTTCCCCACGGACGTCGAGGCCCGGCTGGTGGGGGAGCTGCGCGCGGACGCGGGTTTCCTGCCGCACCTGTCGCTGGTCGCCGTCGACGGGGACGACGTCGTCGGGCACGTGATCGCCACCCGCGGCCGGATCGACCCCGCGGGCGCCCCGGTCCTCGGGCTGGGCCCGCTCGGCGTGCGGCCGGACCGGCAGGGGAGAGGCGTCGGGACGGTGCTCGTGCACGCGCTGGTCGCCGTCGCCGAGGCCGCGGGGGAGCGCCTGGTCGCCCTGCTCGGGGACCCGGCCTTCTACGCGCGGGCCGGCTTCGTGCGCGCGTCGGAGCTGGGCGTCGAGCCGCCGGACCCCGCGTGGGGCGGGCACTTCCAGGCCCGCCGACTGGCCGGCCCGGAGCAGCGTGGCACCTTCCGCTACGCGGAGCCCTTCGACCGGCTGTGAACGACGGGAGCCCCGCACCGTGCGGTGCGGGGCTCCCGTCGGGGTGGGCTAGCGGCGGCGGACCTGCCGCTGACTGACCGTCATCTGCCGGCCGCCGGGCAGCGGGCCGCCGGGGACCGGCGGGCGCGCGCCGCCGAGCGCGGCCAGCCGCCGGCCGAGGGTGTTGACCTCAGCGGCGGACAGGTTGCGGGGCAGCTTCATCACGTGGGCGCTGAGCTTGCGGAGGGGGACCTGCCCCTCCTCCTCGCCGACGGTGACGTCGTAGATGGGGGTGTCGCCGACGACGCGGGCGATGCGCTTCTTCTCCTGCGCCAGCAGGCCGCGGACGCGGACCGGCGAGCCCTCGCCGACCAGGATGACGCCCGGGCGGCCGAGCACCCGGTGCACCGCGTCGAGCTGGGCGGTGCCGGCGACACCGGCGGACACCCGCCAGTCACCGCGCATGCCCTCGAGCACCCACGCGGCGGCGCCGGGCTGGCCCTCGACCTGGCGGTAGGCGGAGCCCTGCGCGCGGCGGCCGAAGACGATCATCGCCGCGAGCACGCCGAGGACGACCGCGATCGGCAGGAAGAGGAACGGCGCCCCGAACAGGATGGCCACCAGCTCGACGAGCCCGGCCACCGCCACGAAGGCGATGAGCATGAACCACGGCAGCTTGGGGTCGTTCTTCCGCGTCAGCGAGTAGGCCTGCTTGATCATGCGGACCTGGTTGCCGACCTTCTTCAGCCGGCCGACCTTCGGCTGGCCGTCCTTGCCGGTCTTGGCGGGCTTGCCCGCCTTCCCCGCCGCGGTGGCACCGCCCGTCGACCGGCCGCGCCCCGCGGCGGGGCCCCGGCCGGCGTTGCCGGCGGGAGCGGGGGAGTCTGTGGGCTTGCTGCGTGCCATGTCCCCAGGATAGGGGCGTCGTGCAGCGGTCCCGGGTAGCCCGCGGGGCGGTCAGCCCCGAGTGGTGAGACCGCGGGCCTCGACGGCCTGCTGGTAGAGCCGCCCGGCCCGGTAGGAGCTGCGCACCAGCGGCCCGGCGAGCACGCCCGGGAAGCCGATCTCCTCCGCCTGCTGCTGGAAGCCGACGAACTCGTCGGGCTTGACCCAGCGGACGACGGGGTGGTGCCGCGGCGAGGGCCGCAGGTACTGGGTGATCGTCAGCAGGTCGCAGCCGGCCTCGTGCAGCGCGCGCATGGTCTCGACGACCTCGTCGGGCTCCTCGCCCATGCCGAGGATGAGGTTGGACTTGGTGACCAGCCCGGCCTCGCGGGCGGCGGTGATCACCGCGAGCGACCGCTCGAAGCGGAAGCCGGGGCGGATGCGCTTGAAGATCCGCGGCACGGTCTCGACGTTGTGCGCCAGCACCTCGGGCCGGGAGGAGAACACCTCGGCCAGCTGGTCGGGGTCGGCGTTGAAGTCGGGGATGAGCAGCTCGACGCCGCAACCGGGGACGGCGGCGTGGATCTGGCGGACTGTCTCGGCGTAGAGCCACGCGCCACCGTCGGGCAGGTCGTCGCGGGCGACGCCGGTGACGGTGGCGTAGCGGAGCTGCATCGTCGCGACGCTCTCGGCGACGCGGCGCGGCTCGTCGGCGTCGAACTCGGCGGGCTTGCCGGTGTCGATCTGGCAGAAGTCGCAGCGCCGGGTGCACTGGTCGCCACCGATGAGGAAGGTGGCCTCCCGGTCCTCCCAGCACTCGTAGATGTTGGGGCAGCCGGCCTCTTCGCAGACGGTGTGCAGGCCCTCGCGGCGGACCAGGGACTTGAGCTCGGTGTACTCCGGGCCGGTCTTCAGCCGGGTCTTGATCCACTCCGGCTTGCGCTCGATCGGGACCTGGCTGTTGCGCACCTCCAGGCGCAGCAGCTTGCGGCCCGAGGGGCCGATCCGGGACGGCTCGGAGGTACTGGTCGCCACCGTCTCGCTCATGATCCCCACCGTACTCCCGGACGGCGATCGCCCCCGCCGCCTCGAGGGCAGCGGGGGCGATCGGCGCGCGGGGGACGGAGCGTCAGGCCTGGCCGGCGGCGGGCCCGGCGGTCGGGCCCTCGTCGGCACCGCCGCCGCTGGTGAACGGCTCGGGCGCGGTCTGGGTCGGGTCGGTGGCGCCGGCGTCGTCGTCGCCGGCGACGTTCTGGGCATCGCGGATGCCCATGTCGGACTCGGGCGGCGCCGAGTCACCGGCGACGAACATCGCGTCGGAGACGGTCTTGCCGGAGTCGTCGTTGCTCGGGGAGCTGGGCACGGGGTCCTCTCGGTAGCTGGGCACGGGCCCGTCGCCGGCGGGCGCCGGCGTCCACGGGTCCTCGGTCTTGCGGCGCAGGAACGAGAACGCCGCCGCACCGACCGCCAGCGCGAGGAGCACCCACGGCCAGCGGCGCGGCCCGGACTCCGTACCCACCTTCCGCTTCGCCTGCGCAGCCTTCCTCGCGGTCTTCCGCCCGGCCTTGCGGGTGGCCTTGCGGCCGGTCTTCGCGGCGCCGCCGACGAGCTCCGCGCGCCGGTGCTCGAGCTCGCCGAGGGCGGTGCCGACGCCGGCGACCAGGCTGTCGCGGGCGCTGCCCAGCGCCGGGACGACGGTGTCCTTCGCGGCGGCCACCCGGGGGGCGACCTCGGCGGCCAGCGCCTTGCGGGTGGCGGCCGAGGCGGCCTCCACCCGGGGCGCGAGCTCCGCGGCGGCCTTGGCGGCGGCGGCACCGGCGGCGGTGAGCGCCGAGGTGACCGCCGGGCCGGCGGACTCGCGGGCGGCGACCACGCGCGGGGTCAGCGCGTCGACGGCGGCGTCGACGCGCTCGCGGGCGGCGTCGAGGACGGGGTTGGCGGCCTCGCGGGCGGCCACGACGCGCGGGGTGAGCGCCACGACGGCGGCGTCGACGCGCTCGCGGGCGGCGTCGAGGACCGGGCTCGCGGCGCCGCGGGCGGCGTCCACGCGCGGGGCGAGGGCCTCACGGGCGGAGGCGACGGCGGGCGCGGCCACCGCGACGGCGGCGGCGACCCTGGGGGCGGCCGCCTCGCGCGCGGCGTCCACGCGGGGGGCGAGTTGCTCCGCGGCGGCCCGGCCGGCCTCCGTGACGGCGGCGCCGAGGTGGCTCAGCCCCTCCTGGAACTCGGCCCCGATGACCTGGCCGCGGGACTGTGTGACCGGGCCGCGGGACTGTGTGCGGGACACGGGATGCACCTCCGGGTTGATCGACTCCGGCCATCCTGCCCGCTCCGCTCGGACAGCACACCCCGGGACGACCCGCCGCCGGGCCGGGTCAGGACGCTCGCGGTCCCGGGGCGGCACGCTCCGCGCCGGCAGTCCGGAGCACGGTGCAGCCCGGCACGTCGGGGGCGGCGGCGTCGTCGGTCACGGCGACGACGCGGCCACCGAGCGCGGTCACCAGCGCGACGGCGTGGGCCACGGCCGCGGCGGGCACGGCATCGCCGGTGAGGTCGAGCCGGACGACGTCGGCGGGCAGCGCGCCGTCGCCGGCGTGGCCGAGGACCTGCAGGACCGTGCCGTCGACCGCCGTCCCCACGCCGCGGGCGCGCAGCCCCGCCAGGAGGCCGGCCGCCGCCGGCAGGACCGGACCGGGCAGGTCCCGCGGCATCAGGCAGACCACCGACTCCGGCGGGACCCCCGCCCGCAGCAGCGCCGCGGCCAGGGAGTCGGCGGTCCGCCCGCCCGCGACGTCGGCCGGCGACAGCGTCGTCCAGACCGGGGGAGCGGCGTCCGCGAGGCCCAGGACGGGCAGGGCCCGCGTGAACGCGGTCAGGTCGGCCGGGCGTCCGTCCGCCGTCCGCGCCTCCCGGGCGGCCGGCCGGCCCGACGGGTCGACCAGGGGCACGAGCACGACGTCGGCCCCGGCCGTGCCGTCGGGATCCCACGGCCGGGGCAGGGAGGTGGTGCGGTCGCCGGCGACCCCGCCGCCCTCGGCCTTGACGGCGTACATCCCGGCGTCGGCGACCGCGAGCAGGGTCTCGACCGTCCGCCCGTCGTCGGGGGCGGTCGCCAGGCCGATGCTGGCGCCGACCCGGACGACGCGGCCGGCGACCGCGACCGGCTCGACGAGGACGCGGTGCAGCCGGGCGGCGCACTCCCGCGCCAGGACGGCGTCGGCGCCCGGCAGCAGGACGGCGAACTCGTCCCCGCCGAGCCGGGCCAGCACGTCGGACGGGCGGAGGGCCCCGCGCAGCCGCGCCCCGACGGTCCGCAGCAGGTCGTCGCCCGCGGCGTGGCCGAGGCCGTCGTTGACCGCCTTGAACCCGTCGAGGTCGAGCAGCAGCACGCCGGCGGGCCGGCCGGGCGCCAGGTGCGCGGCGGCGCGCTCGACCAGTGCACGCCGGTTGGCCAGGCCGGTCAGCTCGTCGGTGTGCGCCTGCCGGCGGACCTCGGTCAGCGCCCGCAGTTCCCGCAACGTCAGCGCCGTCCGGGCGAGCGACGCCGCCAGGCAGCCCAGCGCGCACAGCTCCCCGAGCCCGGCGCCGGGCCGGCTCCACTCGACGCTCAGGACGAGCAGCGCCGCGACGTTGCAGCCGACCGGGATGCTCACCCAGCGCCAGCCCGTGCGGACCTCCGCGACCGGCTCCGGGGCGGCCGCCCGGGGGGCCGTCACGACCGCGACCGCCGTGAGGGCCGCGTTGAGCACGCACGCCAGGTCGCCCCAGCTGCCGGGGACGTACGTGCCGGCGGCCTGGTCGGCGGCGATGAGCACGTCGGCGACCAGCTTCCCGGTCAGGACGGCGCAGAGCAGGAGGACGGACCGGTCGACGCGGGCGCCCAGGATCGCGAACACCGCGCCGACGAGCGCGAGCAGCAGCAGGTCGGCCACCGGGTAGGCGAGGTTGGCGGCGACCGCCAGCGGGTCGTGCGCCGGAGAGGACAGCGAGGGCGCCAGCACCCAGGTCGCGGTGACCGCGGCGACCGCGAGCGCGCCGATCAGCCCGTCGAGCCAGCTCACCGCCGAGGCCCGCGGCGCGCGGCTGCGCACGAGGAACAGGGGGACGGCGAACAGCGGCGGGTAGGCGGCCAGCCACCACGCGTCGGCCACCGACGGGAACGGTGGCTGCGCCTGCGGGGCCACGACCAGGACGTAGGTGAGGTTGCCGACCACGATGAGGCCCCACGCGACGGCCACCGCCTGCCAGGTGCGCCGTTCGGCGGGCGAGCGGCCGGCGGTGCGCCAGCAGAGGACGCCGGCCAGCACCGGGACGGCGTTGTAGAGGACGACGTCGTAGAGCAGCGTCTCGGTCAGGCCGCCGCGGGCCCGGTCCACGCCGGTGAGGTAGACGGCGACGAGGACCGTCGTCAGCCAGACCACCGGGCGGCGGGTCCCGGTCCGCTGCCCCCGCGCGGCGACCACGGCGCCACCCTGCCACGGCGCCAGCCGGCCGGCGGCGAACCGGCTCGGCACCGTCTCAGTTCCGGACACGGGCGACGGCGGCGCGGTGGGCGGCCAGCCAGCGCAGCAGGTCGGCGACCGGCATGGGCCGGGCGACGGCGTAGCCCTGGGCGACGTCGCAGCCCAGCGCGGCGAGGCGGGTGGCGGTGGCGAGGTCCTCGACGCCCTCGGCGACCAGGCTCAGGCCCAGGTCGTGGGCGAGCGCGACGGTGTGCCGCACGATCGCGGCGGCCCGCTCGTCGCGGTCGACGTCGGCGGTGAGGCTGCGGTCGAGCTTGAGCTCGTCGGCGGGCAGCCGGCGCAGGTAGGCCAGCGAGCTGTAGCCGGTGCCGTAGTCGTCGATGGAGGTGCGCACGCCCAGGCGGCGCAGCTCGCCGAGCACGCTGCGGCCGCGCTCGGGGTCGGCCATGAGGGTGTCCTCGACCAGCTCCAGGGTCAGCGCGGCCGGGGGCAGCCCCCGCCGGGCCAGCTTCGCGGCGACCTTGCCGGGCAGGTCGAGGTCGGCGACGTTGGCCGCGGACAGGTTCACCGACACCGGCACCCGGTGCTCGTCCCACCAGCGGGCGACCGCGTCGAGGGAGCGCTCGAGCACGGTGTCGGTCAGCGGGCGCAGCAGGCCGGCCTGCTCGGCGGCGGGCAGCACCTGCGCGGGGCCGAGCAGCCCGCGTCCGGGGTGGTGCCACCGCAGCAGCGCCTCGACGCCGACGGCGCGGCCGTCGTCCATGGCGACCTGCGGCTGCAGGTGGACGTCGAGCTGGTCCTCGACCAGCGCGGTGCGCAGCTCCTCCATCGTGCGCAGCCGCTCGCCGGAGCCGCTGGTCGGGTCGGGGACGTAGACGTGCACGCCGGTGCGCTCGGTCTTGGCCGCGTACATCGCCACGTCGGCGCAGCGCAGCAGCTCCTGGACGTCGTCGGCGGGGACCGGCGCGGTCGAGACGCCGATGCTCACGCCGACGTGCAGCCGGATGCCGTCGACCTCGAACGGCTGGCGCAGCAGGTCGTGGACGACGCCGGCGCGCTCGGCGGCGGTGTCCAGGTCGACGGCGGGCAGCAGCACGGCGAACTCGTCGCCGCCGAGCCGGGCGAGCACCTCGCCGGGCCGCAGCGCGGGGACCACCCGCGGGCCGACCTGGCACAGCAGCTGGTCGCCGGCGCCGTGCCCGAGGCTGTCGTTGACCTCCTTGAACCCGTCGAGGTCCAGCAGCAGCAGCGCGGCGGGGGAGGCGGTGGTCGCCCCGGCGACGACGGTGCGGGCGCGCTCGAGCAGGGCGCGCCGGTTGGGCAGGCCGGTGAGCTCGTCGGTGCGCGCCTCCTGCCGGACCACCGCGAACGTCCGGACCTCGCGGAAGGTCACCGCGGTGCGGGCCAGCGCGGCGAGCACGCAGCCCACGGCCAGCCAGCCGGCGCTGTCGGGCAGGTCGTCGCCGTAGCCGGCGGCCAGCACGGCGAGGGCGGCGAGCGTGCCGGCCAGCGGCAGCGCGACCAGCCGCCAGGTGATGCGCACGCCCTCCTGCCCGGCGGCGCGCCGCGGGTCGCCGGTGGTGCGCCACGCGGCGACGGCGGCCAGCAGCACGCCGGCCTGCCACACCAGCTCCAGCGGCCCGCCGTCGGCGTAGCGGCCCTCGGCGCTCAGCACGAACAGGGCGGCGTCGGCGACGCAGAACAGCGCGATGGCCCCGGCGATGGCCAGCAGGGTGCGGTCCAGATGCACGCCGAGGATGGCGCTGACGCCGACCAGCAGGGACAGGAGCAGCACGTCGGCGCCGGGCCAGGCGAGCTGGGCGACCGAGACGTGGCTGCTGTCGGTGAGGTAGGGCCCGAGCAGGAACCCGGTGCCGACCGCGGTGGTGCCCAGGGCGGCGACGACCCCGTCGAGCCACATGCTGGGCAGGAACCGTGCGACGCGGGCGCGGATGAGCACGAACAGCGCGACGTAGAGGCTGCCGTAGGCGACGGTGACGCAGGTGTCGGCCACGGGTGCCGGGGTGGTGCCCGCCTGGCCGGTCTCGAGGATGCGCGCGACGTTGCCGGCCGCGCCGACGACGAGCGAGGTGGCCAGCGCGCGCCAGGCCACGGCCTCGCGGGGCGCCTGCCGGGCGGTCAGCCAGCAGGCGGCGCCGGCCGCCAGCCAGGACAGGTGGTAGAGGACGACGTCGTAGAGGACGTCCCAGGCCTGCCCGGGCGGGCGCGGCCCGACGCCGGTGGCGAAGAGGGCAGCGGCGAGCGCCGCGACCACCACGAGGGGGCCGCGGGGGGGGGGCCCCCCCCCCCCCCCCGCCGCCCGCCACCA
Source organism: Geodermatophilus sp. SYSU D01180 (assembly GCF_054050415.1). NCBI lineage: Bacteria > Bacillati > Actinomycetota > Actinomycetes > Geodermatophilales > Geodermatophilaceae > Geodermatophilus > Geodermatophilus sp. SYSU D01180. Next base: position 50,538 of record NZ_JBJGZH010000001.1, read on the forward strand.
GCCCGACCACGCCGGCCCTCGGCGTGAACGTCACCGTGTTCGACCCCAGCACGCCCGTCAGCCAGATCCAGGCGACCCTCGACGCCACCTGGGAGGAGCAGCGGGACAACGAGATGGGCAGCGAGCGCTACGCCTACCTCTTCAAGCCCGGCGTCTACGGCACGGACGCCCAGCCGCTGCAGATCAAGGTCGGCTACTACACCGAGGTCACCGGCCTCGGCGACTCGCCGTCCGACGTGGTCATCAACGGCAAGGTCGAGACCTACAACCGCTGCCTCGAGGGCGGCGGCACCAGCAACTGCATCGCGCTGAACAACTTCTGGCGCACCGTGTCGAACCTGACGATCGACGTCAACGCCGCCGGCCAGGACGGCTGCCGGCAGAGCGCCAACTTCTGGGCCGTGTCCCAGGCGGTCTCGCTGCGCCGGGTGGACGTCACCGGCGGCAACCTGTCGCTGATGGACTACTGCACCGCCGGACCGCAGTACGCCAGCGGCGGGTTCATCGCCGACTCGCGGGCGGGCACGGTCGTCAACGGCTCGCAGCAGCAGTGGCTGACCCGCAACAGCACGATCGGCAACTGGTCCAACGGCGTCTGGAACCAGGTCTTCTCCGGCGTCGAGGGCGCGCCCTCGGAGGCCGGCTTCCCGAACCCGCCCTACACCACGCTGGACGCCACCCCGGTCAGCCGGGAGAAGCCGTTCCTCTTCCTCGACGACGCCGGCCGCTGGAACGTGCGGGTGCCCGCAGCGGAGCGGGACACCCGCGGCGTCAGCTGGGACCAGGGCCTGACCCCTGGCCGCACGCTGTCGCTCACCGACTTCCTCGTGGCGACGCCGTCGACGCCGGTGCAGCAGATCAACAACCACCTCGCCCGCGGCGGCCACCTGCTGCTCACGCCGGGGGTCTACGACGTCGCGCGCAGCATCGACGTCAAGCGGCCGGGCACCGTGGTGCTCGGCATCGGGCACGCGACCCTGACCGCGGTCGGCGGGGCGGTCCCGCTGACCGTCGCCGACGTCCCCGGCGTCGTCGTGGCCGGCGTGACCATCGATGCCGGCACCGTCGAGTCGCCGGCGCTGCTGCAGGTCGGCAAGCCCAACGGCGACGGCGGGACCTCCAGCGCGGCGGACCCGACGACGCTGTCGGACGTCTACTTCCGCGTCGGCGGCCCGCACGTCGGCAAGGTCGACACCGCGCTCGAGGTCAACAGCGACGACGTGCTCGTCGACCACACCTGGGTGTGGCGCGCCGACCACGGCGTCGAGCCCTTCACCCAGGGCGTCAACGGCGACACCGACCGCTGGCGGACCAACACCGGTCGCGTGGGCGCCGAGATCAACGGCGACCGGGTGACCGCGACCGGGCTGTTCGTCGAGCACTTCCAGACCTACAACACGATCTGGAACGGCGAGCAGGGGACGACGGTGCTCTACCAGAACGAGCTGCCCTACGACCCGCCGTCGCAGGCCGACTGGCAGCAGCCCGACGGCACGCTCGGCTGGGCCGGCTACAAGGTGGCCGACGACGTGCAGCAGCACCGCCTCTACGGCGGCGGGGTGTACGGCTACCAGCGCAACGCCGGTCCGGGGATCACCACCGAGAGCGGCTTCGAGGTGCCGACGACGCCGGGCGTCCGGTTGCACCACGTGATGACCGTCCACCTCGACGGCCTCGGGATCATCCGGCACGTGGTGAACGACGTCGGCGCCCAGGCCGACGGCAGCAACCAGGGCAGCCCGCGGTACCTCGTCGACTACCCGGCAGCCTGACGCAGGAGGACCGGTGGGCCGTCGCGGACTCCCGCGGCGGCCCACCGGCGCGTTCCGGCGGGCGTGGACGGGAACAGCCCCGGCATCACAGGCAGTAGGGACAACCCGTGCCGCCGGCGGCGACCGTGCGCACGCAGCGGAGCAGCGCAGGGAGACGGGTGCCCTTCGGCACCAGCGCGTGGGCACCGGCGGCCAGGGCCTCGGGTCGTGCCTCGCCGGCCTCCGCGGTCAGCACGACGACCCGGGCCTCGGGTCGAGCGGCACGCAGCGCCTCCGTGGCCGTCAACCCGTCCATCACCGGCATGGACAGGTCCATGCACACGACGTCGGGACGCAGGCGTGCGGCGGCCTCCACCACCTGCGACCCGTCCTCGCACTCGCCGACGACGACGAGGCCGTCCTCCTCGGACAGTGCTTCCACCAGGGTCCTGCGCAGGAGCGGGTGGTCCTCGACGAGGAGCACGCGGATCTCGGTGGAGACGTTCCCGGCGTGGTCCGCTCCGGTCATCCGTGCGCCTCCCGACCGTGCGGCGGGCCCCCTGCGCTGGCCCGTCCGCCGTGACCCTCGAACGGTGCGGCGACGATCCTGGGAGACGTGGGCGATTCCGGCAAGCCCGACGGGCTCTCCTCGCCGGGCGGCGGCCGGGGTGTCCCCGACGGGCCCGTCCGCCGCCCGGGACCCGGTCAGTCGTCCCGGGCGGCCCGCCGCGCCACCCGGCGACGGTGCCGGCGCAGCACGCCGAGCCCGAGCCACAGGATCGCTCCGAGGAACGCGTCCACCAGGGCGAACAGCCACAGCGGCCAGGTGAAGCTCCAGAACAGGAACTCCAGCGTGACGTCCTGCCGGTTCTGCAGCATGAACACGAGCAGCAGCCCCCCGCCGGCGAGGGCCGCGACGACCCCGCCGCTGAGGCGGGCGCTGCCGGGCGCGCTCCCGGTGTCGCCGGTGCTCGCGGGGCCGGGGCTCTGCTGGACCATGACCGCCTCCTCCGCCGCACCCGGACGGTAGGGGCCGTCGCCGCGGACGGGGATCACCCCGCGGGGACGAGTCGCCGGCAGGCGGCTCAGACGGGGGTGATCGAGAGGGTGAGCGCCCGGCGGCCGGCCTCGGAGCGGGCGGTGCGCAGCCGCTCCTCCGAGGGGGTGCCGTACTCGGTGGTGCGCTGCCGGGCGGGCCGGCCGATCGCCGCGGCCATCGCCTCGAGCTCGGCGATCGTCTTCAGCGAGCCGTTCTCGCTGCCGGCCATCCGGCTGATCGTCTCCTCCATCAGCGTGCCGCCGAGGTCGTTGGCGCCACCCTGCAGCACCGCCCGGGTGCCGGCGTCGCCGAGCTTCACCCACGAGGTCTGGACGTTGCCGATGCGGCCGTGCAGCAGCAGCCGGGCGACGGCGTGCACCGCCCGGTTCTCCCGCACGGTCGGGCCCGGCCGCGCGACGCCGGCGAGGTAGATCGGCGCGTTGTGGTGCACGAACGGCAGCAGCACGAACTCGGAGAAGCCGCCGGTCTCGTCCTGCTGGCGGGCGATCGTGCGCAGGTGCGCGACCCAGTGCGCGGGGGTGTCGACGTGGCCGTACATCATCGTCGACGTCGTCGGGATGCCCACCCGGTGCGCGGTGCCGATGATCTCCAACCAGGTCGCCGCGGGCAGCTTGCCCTTGGTCAGCACCCAGCGGACGTCGTCGTCGAGGATCTCCGCCGCCGTGCCGGGGACCGAGTCCAGCCCGGCCTCCCTGGCCGCCGTCAGGAAGTCCTCGAACGACAGTCCGGTGCGCGCCGAGGCGTTGACGATCTCCATCGGGCTGAACGCGTGCAGGTGGATCCCCGGCTGCCGGCGCTTCACCTCGCCGATCAGGTCGAGGTAGGCGCTGCCGGGCAGGTCGGGGTGGATGCCGCCCTGCATGCAGATCTCGGTGGCGCCGGCGGCCCACGCGCGGTCGACCCGGTCGCCGACCTCGGACAGCGACAGCGTGTAGGCGTCGGCGTCGGTGCGCCGCTGCGCGAACGCGCAGAACCGGCAGCCGGTGTAGCAGACGTTGGTGAAGTTGACGTTCCGGTTGACGACGTAGGTGACGTCGTCGCCGGTGACGTCGCGGCGGACGGCGTCGGCCAGGGCGCACAGCGCCTCGAGGTCGGGGCCGTCGGCGCCGAGCAGCGCGAGGTACTGCGCGTCGGTGAGGCCGGCGGGGTCGCGCTCGGCGGCGCGCAGCGCGGCGGCCACCTCGGGGTCGCCGACGGCGAGCGCGGTGGAGGAGCCGTCGCGGGCGGCCGTCGTCCGGTCCCGCAGGTCGGCCCAGTCGCCGTAGACGGCGTCGAAGTCGCCGCGCCGGTCGCCGGTGCGGCCGACGGTGTCCACCTCGACGTGCAGGTCGGTGCGCCCGGACGACACCCACGCCTCGTCCGGCTCCTGCCACGGCAGCCCGGCCGGGATCCGGCCCTCGACGGCGAGGCCGTCGGGCCCGGCCAGCGCGGCCACGTGCGGGCGCACCCGCGGGTCGAGCCACGGCTCGGGCTCGAGCACGTAGCGGGGCTGGGCGGCCAGCCGCTCGCGCAGCGTGAACCCGCCCTCGGCGGTGAGCGCGGCGAGCTTGTCGGTGTTGGGCCAGGGCCGCTCGGGGTTGACGTGGTCGGGGGTGAGCGGGGAGACCCCGCCCCAGTCGTCGACGCCGGCGCGCAGCAGCAGCCCGAGCTCGGTGGAGTCGGACAGGTTCGGCGGTGCCTGCACCCGCGCCCGCGGGCCGAGCAGCAGCCGGGTGACCGCGACGGCGGCCACGTACTCCTGCAGCGCGAGGTCGTCGTGCGCGGCCATCGCGGTGCGCGGCTTGGCGCGGAAGTTCTGGACGATGACCTCCTGCACGTGCCCGTGCCGCTGGTGCGCGGCGCGGATCGCCAGGATCGCGTCCACCCGCTCGGCAGCGTCCTCGCCGATGCCCAGCAGCACGCCGGTGGTGAACGGGACCGCGGAGCGGCCGGCGTCCTCGAGCACCCGCAGCCGCACCGCCGGCTCCTTGTCGGGGGAGCCGTGGTGCGGGCCGCCGCGCTCGGACCACAGCCGGGTCGCCGTCGTCTCCAGCATCATCCCCATCGACGCCGCGACCGGCTTGAGCCGCTGGACCTCCTCCCAGGTCATCACCCCGGGGTTCAGGTGCGGCAGCAGCCCGGTCTCCTCCAGCACCCGGATCGCCATCGCGCGCAGGTAGGCCAGCGTGGAGTCGAAGCCGTGCGCCTCCAGCCAATCGGCGGCGACCGGCCAGCGGTCCTCGGGGCGGTCGCCGAGGGTGAACAGCGCCTCCTTGCAGCCCAGCGCCGCGCCCTGCCGGGCGATGTCGAGCACCTCGTCGGGGGAGAGGAACGGCGCCTTCCCCTGGGCCCGCAGCTGCCCGGGGGTGGTCACGAAGGTGCAGTAGTGGCAGCGGTCGCGGCACAGGTGGGTGAGCGGGATGAACACCTTGCGGCTGTAGGTGACCACGCCGGGGCGGCCGGCCGAGGCCAGGCCGGCGTCGCGCACCCGCGAGGCGGCGGTGAGCAGCCGGTCCAGCGGCTCGCCCTCGGCCAGCCCGCGGGCCGACAGCAGGGTCTCGGCCTCACCGGCGTCGAGGGTCACGCCCCGCTCGGCGCGGGCGAGGGCCCGGCGCAGCGCGGACGGCACGGGGGTCTGCGGCTCGGTCATCACCGGAGACGCTAGACCCGGACCCCGCGCGGGGCGCCGATCCGCCCGTCAGGGGGCGTCGACGTAGCGGCCGCGCAGCCGCAGCAGGGGCGCGGCGCCGTCGCGCAGCACCGGCACGTCCTCGACGGCGAGCAGCGCCAGCACGTGGTCCCCGGCCGGCACCAGCCGGTCGAGCCGGCAGTCCAGCGCGACCACGCCGCCGTCGAGCACGATCGCGCCGCTGCCGGCCGCCCGCGACCACGGCACCGACTCCAGCAGGTGCCGCGCCGAGGGCCGCCCGGCGGAGGAGAACCGGCTGGCGAGGATCGCCTGCCCGGCGGCGAGCACGGTGAGCCCGCAGGTGCCCACGGCCTCCAGCACCTCGGCCGGGTACCCGTCGGCGGTCAGCCCGACGGCGACCAGCGGCGGGTCGGCCGACACGCTCATCACCGAGGTGACCGTCGTCCCGACGTCGTCGATGTCGTCCCGGACGGTCAGCAGCGCCACCCCCGCGGCGTACTGCCGCAGGGCGGCGCTGAACTCGGAGGGTGACACCGGCATGGCGGCCAGTCGACCACACCGACAGGATGGCCCGGTGAGCAGCGCAGACGGGACGACCTACGACGTCGTCGTGATGGGAGCCGGCTCGACCGGGGAGAACGTCGCCGACGTCGTCGTGCGGGGCGGGCTGTCCGCGGTGCTCGTCGAGGAGCACCTCGTCGGCGGGGAGTGCTCCTACTACGCGTGCATGCCGAGCAAGGCGCTGCTGCGCGGCACCGAGGCGATCGAGGAGGCGCGCGCGGTCCCGGGCGCCGCGGCCGCGGTCACCGGCGAGCAGGACGTCGCCGCCACCCTCGAGCGCCGCGACTCCTTCGCGAGCCACTGGGACGACGCCGGCCAGGTGCGCTGGGTGGAGGGCGCCGGCATCGACCTGGTCCGCGGCACCGCCCGGCTCGAGGGCGAGCGCACCGTCGTCGTCACCCGGCCCGACGGCGGGGAGACCCGGCTGACCGCGCGGCACGCCGTGGCCGTCTGCACCGGGTCGGAGCCGGCGGTGCCGCCGGTCGAGGGCCTGGCCGACGTCGAGCCGTGGACCCCGCGCGAGGCCACGGGCGCGAAGGAGCCCCCGCGCCGGCTGCTGGTGGTCGGCGGCGGCTACGTCGGCTGCGAGATGTCCTCCGCCTGGAACGCCCTCGGCTCGCAGGTGACGCTCCTCCAGCAGGGCGACCGGCTGCTGCCCGGCGCCGAGCCGCAGGCCGGGGACGCCGTGCTCGCCTCGCTGCGCGACCGCGGCGTCGACGTCCGGCTCGGCGCCGAGGTCCGCGCGGCCCGCCGCGAGCACGACGAGGTGGTCCTCACGACCACCGGGGGCGAGGTCCGCGGCGACGAGGTGCTCGTGGCCGTCGGGCGGCGGGCGCGGACGACCGCGATCGGCGTGGACAGCGTCGGCCTGGAGCCGGGGGAGTACCTCGACGTCGACGACACGCTGCAGGTGCGCGGGCTGCCCTGGCTCTACGGCGTCGGCGACGTCAACGGCCGCCGGCAGCTCACCCACATGGGCAAGTACCAGGCCCGCCAGGCCGGGGCGGCGATCGTCGCGCGCGCCCGCGGCGAGGAGGTGCGCGGGGAGGACTGGTCGCCGCACACCGCCACCGCCGACCGCGCCGCCACGCCCTCGGTCGTGTTCACCGACCCGCAGGTGGCCGGCGTCGGCCTGACCGGCGCCCAGGCGCAGGAGCGGGGCCTGCCGCACCGCGTCGTCGAGTACCCGATCGGCTCGGTCTCGGGCGCGGCGCTGTTCGCCGACGGCTACGAGGGGACCGCGATCGCCGTCGTCGACACCGAGCGCGAGGTGCTGCTCGGGGTGACCTTCGTCGGCCCGGCGGTGGCCGAGCTGCTGCACGCGGCGACGATCGCCGTCGTCGGGGAGGTGCCGATCGCGCGGCTGTGGCACGCGGTCCCGGCCTACCCGACGGTCAGCGAGATCTGGCTGCGGCTGCTCGAGACCTGGCGCGGCTGAGCGCCCCGGTGCGCCTCGGGCGGGCCGAGCTCTCGCTGCTGGACCTGCCGTCCCTGCCCGCCGAGATGGTCGAGCTGCTCCCGCGCGTGGTCGAGCTGCTCCCGCGCGACCTGCGGGAGCGGCTGCGCGGGATGCCGGAGGGGGCTGAGCGCCCAGGGCGGTGGGGTCGTCGCCGCGGCCGGGGTCCCGGCGCGCTGTGTGCCCGCTCACCGTGCTGCAGTGGAGTCCGTGCCCGCACCGTCCCGCAGCTCCTGGCGCCGCTACGTCGCCCTCGGCGACTCCTTCACCGAGGGCCTCAGCGACGCCGACCCCACCCGCCCCGGCGAGTACCGCGGCTGGGCCGACCGGCTCGCCGAGCACCTCGCCGCCGCCTCGCCCGGCGCCGACGTCGAGTACGCCAACCTCGCGATCCGCGGCCGGTTGCTGCCGCAGGTGCTCGCCGAGCAGGTGCCGGTGGCCCGCGCCGCGCAGCCGGACCTGGTGAGCCTGGTGGCCGGCGGCAACGACCTGCTCCGCCCCGGCGCCGACCCCGACGTGCTGGCCGCCGCGCTGGAGGAGGCGGTGGCCGGCTTCCGCGCCGACGGCGCCGACGTGCTGCTGGCCACCGGCGTCGACCCGCGGCTGACGCCGATCATCCGGCGCACCCGCGGCCGGGTCGCGGTGTTCAACGCCTCGCTGTGGTCGATCGCCGCGCGGCACGGCGCCGTCGTCCTCGACCAGTGGGGCGCGGACTGGCTGCTGGACTGGCGGCTGTGGGACAGCGACCGGATCCACCTCACCGCCGAGGGGCACCGGCGGATGGCGCTGGCCGCGGCCGACGCGCTCGGCGTCCCGGTCCCCGGCGACGGCGAGTGGCGCACCCCGCTGCCGCCGGCCCCGCCGCGGGCGCTGCGCGCGGCGCTGGCCGAGGAGGCCGCGTGGGTGCGCGGGTTCGTCGCGCCGTGGATCGCCCGCCGCCTGCGCGGCCGGTCCTCCGGCGACGGCCGGGCCCCCAAGCGGCCGGTGCCGCTGGCGCTGCCCCGCGGCTGAGCCGTGCACGTCCGCGGAGGTGCGCCGCGCACCTCCGCGGACGTCCACGCGGGGCTCAGGCGGGGGGCTGCTCCTCGTCGTCCGCCCGCTCAGCGTCGTCCTCGGGCTCGTCGTCGGCGGTCGTGTCCTCGACGACCACGAGGAACGGCCGGGAGGCCGGGGGCTCCCCGGCGTCCTCCAGCGGGAACAGGTCGACGCCGTCGCCGCCGGCCGGGTCCGGCACCGGGGGCAGCTCGCCGGTGACCGCCTCCAGCTCGCCGGTCACCGCCTCGAGGACGGCGGCGGCCTCCTCGGCGGCCTGCTCGACGAGCACCTCGGCCATGAGCGCCTCGGCGCGGCTGGGCAGCGGCGCGGGCCGGCCGAATGCGTAGCCCTGCGCCATCGCGCAGCCGTGCCGGCGCAGCCACTCGGCCTGCTCGAGGTCCTCGATGCCCTCGGCGATCACCTGCAGGCCCATGCCCTGCCCGAGTTGCAGCAGGCCCTGGACCAGCGCGGCGGTGGAGGGCCGGGTGACGACGTCGGCGACGAACGACCGGTCGATCTTCACGGTGTGGATCGGCAGCCGGTGCAGCGCGGTGATGGCCGAGTAGCCGGTGCCGAAGTCGTCGAGCGCCAGCGTCACGCCGCGCGCGGTCACCTCCGACACCGCCTGCAGCGTGGCCTCGGCGGCGAACAGCGCCGTCGACTCGGTGATCTCCAGCTCCAGCCGCTCGGGCGGCAGGCCGGACTCCTCCAGCGCGGCGGCGACCAGGTCGCTGAAGCCCTCCTCGGCCAGGTGCCGCGCGGAGACGTTGACGTGCACCCGCAGCCCGGCCGGCCAGCCGGCGGCGTCGGTGCACGCCTGCCGCAGCACCCAGGCGCCCAGGCGGGAGGTGAGCCGGTTGTTCTCCGCGGCGTCGAGGAACGCGCCGGGCGGCAGCAGCCCGCGGGTGGGGTGCTGCCAGCGGATGAGCGCCTCGTAGCCGAGCAGCGTCTCGTCGGCCAGGGAGACGATCGGCTGGTAGAACAGCCGCAGCTCGTCGCCGTCCAGCGCGCGGCGCAGGTCGGTCTCCAGCTGCAGCAGGTCGACCTCGTCCTCGGTCAGGCCGCCGTCGTGCACCTCGATCCGCGCCCGGCTGCCGTCCCGCTTGGCACGGGTGAGCGCGCTGTGCGCCTGGCGCAGCAGGTCGTCGGGGGCGACGTCGGAGCCCATGGTCAGCCCGACGCTCGCCGACAGCACGATCTCCCGGTTGCCGAGCTGGAACGGGTCGTCGAGCACCGACAGCAGCCGGTCGGCCAGCGCCCGCAGCCCGTCGAGGTCCTCGACGTCCTCGGCGAGGATGAGGAACTCGTCGGCGCCGAGCCGGACGGCGGTGTCCTCGACCCGGGTGCTCCAGCGCAGCCGGTCGGCGACCTGGCTGAGCAGCTGGTCGCCGGCCTCGGTGCCGAGGGTGTCGTTGACCGCCTGGAACCGGTCGAGGTCCAGGTGCACCAGGCCCACCTGCAGCCCGCGGCGGCGGGACAGCGCAAGGGCGTGGGCGAGCCGCTCGGTGAGCGCCCGGCGGTTGGGCAGCCCGGTGAGCTGGTCGGTGAAGGCCCGGCGGACCAGGTCCTCCTCGGCGCGCCGGCGGTCGGTGACGTCGACCAGCGACAGGACGACGAAGTGCGGCTCGCCGGTGGTCCGGTGGACGACGGTGTGCGACTGCTGCACCCACAGCTCGGTGCCGTCGGCGCGGCGCAGGCGGCGCTCGCCGTCCCGGCGCAGCCACGGGTCCAGGGCAGCCGCCTCACCCGTGGCGCCGTCGCCGTCGGGGATCGGGGCCTCGTCGGGGTGGGCGAGCAGGTCGACGTGGCGGCCCACCACGTCGTCGATGCCGCGGCCGGACAGCGCGCACAGCGCGTCGTTGACGACGAGCAGGTGGCCGTCGAGGCCGACCAGGGCCTTGGGGACCGGCGAGTTGAGGAACAGGGCGCGGAACACCTGGCCGCGGTCGGCCAGCAGCGTGTCGATGGCCCGCAGCCTCGTCCCCGCCGGTGCACCGCTCGGCTCGCCGGGCTGGTCGGCCCGGGGCCGGGGCACGTGGGGGGCGCTGAGAGTCACCTGCACAGGGTGGCCGACCGGACGGCCGGAGCAGCGGAACCCGCACACGGAGAGTCGTGGTCGGTCGCTCACGGTGCGTCACACCTGGAGGCTGCCGTGTCGTCCGGTGCGCGTGGGACGTCGCCGTGAGCAGCGCCTCCACGCGGATCCGCGGCGTCCGGACCGCCGGGTCCCCGCCGCTCGCGCCCGGGAGGGTGCCCGCACACCGCTCCGGGGAGCAGGGTGGGCGCCCCGAGCGGAGGAGCGCGTCATGGACTGGAAGCTCGAGCTGGTGGCCGTGCCGGTCAGCGACGTCGACCGGGCGATCACCTTCTACACCGAGGGCGCCGGGTTCCACCTCGACCACGACCACCGGGTGAGCGACGACGTCCGGTTCGTGCAGCTCACCCCGCCCGGGTCGGCGTGCTCGATCGCGATCGGCACCGGCCTGCTCGACGTGCCGCCCGGAGCGGCGCAGGGGCTGCAGCTCGTCGTCGCCGACGTCGAGCTGGCCCACAAGGAGCTGACCGGGCGGGGCGTGGAGGTCAGCGAGGTCCAGCACCTCCCCTGGGGGTCGTTCGTGTTCTTCAGCGACCCGGACGGGAACGGCTGGGCGGTCCAGCAGCTGCCACCGCGCTGACCGCCGGGGAATCCCGCGCCCGGCCCGTGCGCTGTGCCGGGCATGGACGTCGGCAAGCGCATCGGGTTCCTGTCGTTCGGTCACTGGCAGCCGCTGCCCGGCTCGGAGGTGCGCACGGCGCGGGACGCGCTGGTGCAGACCGTCGAGCTCGCCGTCGCCGCCGAGGAGCTCGGCCTGGACGGCGCGTTCGTCCGGGTGCACCACTTCGCGCGGCAGCTGGCCTCGCCGTTCCCGCTGCTGGCCGCGATGGCCGCGCGGACCTCGCGGATCGAGCTCGGCACCGGCGTCATCGACATGCGCTACGAGAACCCGCTGTACATGGCCGAGGAGGCCGCGGCCACCGACCTGCTCGCCGGTGGCCGGCTGCAGCTCGGCGTGAGCCGGGGGTCACCGGAGACGGCGCTGCGCGGCTCGGAGGCGTTCGGCTACGTCCCGCCGGAGGGGTCCTCGGACGCCGACCTGGCGCGGGAGAAGACGGCGCTGTTCCTCGCCGCGACCCGGGGCGCGACCGTCGTCGACGCCGACCCCGGGATGACCGGCGGCGCGCGCGGCCGGCTGGCGGTCCAGCCGCAGTCGCCGGGCCTGGCCGACCGGATCTGGTGGGGCGCCGGCACCCGGGCGACGGGGGAGTGGGCCGCCCGCCTGGGGCTGAACCTCATGAGCTCGACGCTGCTGTCCGAGGACACCGGCGTGCCCTTCGACGAGCTGCAGGCCGAGCAGATCGCCCGCTACCGCGCCGCCTGGGCCGAGGCCGGGTGGGACCGTGAGCCGCGGGTGTCGGTGAGCCGCAGCGTGATCCCGATCGTGTCCGACCTCGACCGCGCCTACTTCGGCGACGAGCGCCGCTCCGCGGACCAGGTCGGCCTGCTGGAGGGCGTGCGCGCCCGCTTCGGCCGCAGCTACGCCGGCGAGCCCGACCAGGTGGCCGAGGAGCTGGCCAAGGACGCCGCCGTCCGCGAGGCCGACACCCTGCTGCTCACGGTGCCGAACATGCTCGGCGTCGAGTACAACGCCCGGCTGCTGGAGAACGTCGCGCGCCACGTCGCGCCGGCGCTGGGCTGGACGCCCGCCGGCGGGCGCTGACGCGCACCCGTGCGAGAGGCCCGGGACCGCGGTGCGGTCCCGGGCCTCTCGCGTGCCGGAGGGGCTCAGTTCTCCAGGAAGGTGACGTTGCCCTCGGCGTCGATCTCGGCGACGACCTCGCCGTTCTGGCTCGGGTCGTCGACCAGCGCGACGGTGCAGACCAGCTGCAGGCCGTCCTCGGCGACGAGCACCGAGCGGTCGCCGCCGTCGCAGCTGGCGGTGATCTCGAAGCCGCCGTCGAGGGCGAACTGGCTGACCAGCGCGGACTCGACGTCGGCCACGTGCACGTAGACCTGGTCGCTGTCGATGGTCACGTTGCCCTCGTCGTCGGTCTGCTCGACGGTGAAGGTGACCTCCTGGCCCTCCAGCTGCGCGGTGCAGGTGGTGACCGTGCCGGCGGCGAGCTCGACGTCCTCGGGGCAGCTGACGTCGGTGACGGTGACGCCGGCCTGCTCCTGCGCGATGGCGGCGATCTGCCGCTCGGCCTCGGCGGTGTCGAGCACCTTGCTGCCGAAGAGGAAGAAGGCGCCGACGCCGAGCCCGGCGACGACGAGCACCGCGAGGATGCTGCCGACGATCGCGCCGGTGCGCTTCCTCGGCGGCTGCTGGCCGTAGGGGGCACCCGGGGCGAAGCCGGGGCCGTCCCAGCCGTTGGGAGCGGGGAACGGCGCCGGGGCGTAGGGGCCCTGCGGGGCGTGGGGCTGGGCGTTGCGGGGGTCGTGGACCTGGGTCACGGGGCGCTCCTCGGTGCGGTCCCGGGGCCGTCCCCGGGTGCTCGGGAGCACCGTCCCGCCGCCCGCTTGCAGGGTCCTTCGGGACGACTTGCGGCCCGCGGCAAGTGCGGGTGACCGGCGCGCCCGGCAGGGATCGAACCTGCGACCAAGTGCTTAGAAGGCACCTGCTCTATCCGCTGAGCTACGGGCGCTCGGCCGCGATGATGACACCTCCGCGGCGCCGGGCGTCAGCCGGTGACGGTCGGGCCGGCCGCCGTCCACAGGCGCCGGGCCCTCCACAGGTCGCTCCCGGCGCCGCCGCGGGCCCCTGAGCAGGGCGAGGGTCGGGCCCGGACCGGCACCGTGCCGGGTCCTGGGACCCCGAGGAGCACCGTGAGCACCACCGAGATCACCGTCGTCGGCAACGTCGTCGTCGCCCCCACCCGCAACCGCACGCAGAGCGGCAGCGTCACCAACTTCCGCGTCGCCTCCACCGAGCGGCGCTGGGACAGCACCGCGCAGGGCTTCGTCGACGGCGCGTCGTTCTTCGTCGACGTGGAGTGCTGGGGCGAGCTGGGCGGCAACGTGTCGCACAGCGTCAGCAAGGGCGACCCGGTCGTCGTCCGGGGCACGCTGCGCACCGACGAGTGGGAGAACGACACCGGCCGCCACAGCCGGCCGCGGGTCAAGGCCCGGACCGTGGGCTTCGACCTCAGCAAGGGCACCGCGGAGTTCCGCAAGACGCTGCGGGCGGCGGCCGCACCGGCGCCGGCCGAGCCGGTCGACGAGGCCGCCGGCGAGCGGGACTATCCGGAGCCCGTCGAGCCGTTGTACGAGCTGGACCCCGACTCGTCCGCGGCCGGTGCGGCGCTCGACGCCCTGCCGGAACCGGCTCTCCGCTAGCCGCCCCGGACTGGGAGGATCGGGGACGAGAACGCACGGGGGCCGGGCCGGAGCACCCAACCGGCCCGCCCCTCCTCGCGCACCGACGGAAGGCTCGAACGCCCAGTGGCTCAGTACATCTACACCATGGCCCGTGCGCGCAAGGCGCACGGCGACAAGGTCATCCTCGACGACGTCACCCTGTCGTTCCTGCCCGGCGCCAAGATCGGCGTCGTCGGCCCCAACGGTGCGGGCAAGTCGACCGTCCTCAAGATCATGGCCGGGCTGGACCAGCCCTCCAACGGCGACGTGATGCTGGCCGCCGATGCGACCGTCGGCATCCTGCTGCAGGAGCCGCCGCTCAACGAGGAGCTCGACGTGCGCGGCAACGTCGAGGAGGCGGTCAAGCCGCTGCGCGACGCGCTGACCCGCTTCGAGGAGGTCAGCGCGGCGATGGGGGAGCCCGACGCCGACTTCGACGCGCTGCTGGCCGAGCAGGGCGAGCTCATGGAGGTCATCGAGCAGCACGACGGCTGGGAGCTCGACGCCCGCATCGAGCAGGCGATGGACGCGCTGCGCTGCCCGCCCGGCGACGCCGACGTCGGCGTGCTGTCCGGTGGTGAGCGCCGCCGCGTCGCGCTGTGCCGCCTGCTGCTCGAGGCGCCGGACCTGCTGCTGCTCGACGAGCCCACCAACCACCTCGACGCCGAGAGCGTCGCGTGGCTGGAGCAGCACCTCGAGAAGTACGCCGGCACCGTCGTCGCCGTCACCCACGACCGGTACTTCCTCGACAACGTCGCCCAGTGGATCCTCGAGCTCGACCGCGGCCGGGCCTACCCCTACGAGGGCAACTACTCCACCTACCTGGAGACCAAGGCCGCCCGCCTCAAGGTCGAGGGCGCCAAGGACGCCAAGCGGCAGAAGCGGCTGGCCGAGGAGCTGGAGTGGGTGCGGTCGGGCGCGAAGGCCCGCCAGGCCAAGAGCAGGGCCCGCCTCCAGCGCTACGAGGAGATGGCGGCCGAGGCCGACAAGTACCGCAAGCTCGACTTCGAGGAGATCCAGATCCCGCCGGGCCCGCGGCTGGGCAACGTGGTCGTCGAGAGCCACGACCTCACCAAGGGCTTCGGCGACCGCATCCTCATCGACGACCTGACCTTCACGCTGCCGCGCAACGGCATCGTCGGCGTCGTGGGCCCCAACGGCGCCGGCAAGACCACGCTGTTCAAGATGCTGGTCGGCGAGGAGAAGCCGGACGACGGCGACATCAAGGTCGGCGAGACGGTGAAGATCTCCTACGTCGAGCAGACCCGCAGCGGCATCGACCCCAAGAAGACGCTGTGGGAGGTCGTCTCCGACGGCCTGGACCACATCAAGGTCGGCAACGTGGAGATGCCCTCGCGGGCCTACGTCGCGGCGTTCGGGTTCAAGGGCCCGGACCAGCAGAAGCCGGCCGGCGTGCTCTCCGGCGGTGAGCGCAACCGGCTGAACCTGGCGCTGACCCTCAAGCAGGGCGGCAACCTGCTGCTGCTCGACGAGCCGACCAACGACCTCGACGTCGAGACGCTGACCAGCCTGGAGTCGGCGCTGCTGGAGTTCCCCGGCTGCGCCGTGGTGGTCAGCCACGACCGGTGGTTCCTCGACCGCGTGGCCACCCACATCCTCGCCTACGAGGGCGAGTCCAAGTGGTTCTGGTTCGAGGGCAACTTCGCCGACTACGAGAAGAACAAGGTCGAGCGGCTCGGCCCCGAGGCCGCCCGCCCGCACCGCGCGACCTACCGCAAGCTCACCCGCGACTAGCGGCCCCCTCCGGAGGCTCGGCCCGAGCTTGCGAGGGCTGAGGGGGAGGGGGTCCTTACCGGCCGGTCGGAGCACGTGCTCCGGCCGGCCGTCGCCGTCTGCGGGCGCGGTGTGTGCACACAGCGCGCTCCCGCGGACCTCCCCGGCGCGGTTCGTGCACACGGCGCGGTTCCCGCACCCGGCGCGACGGGCCGCGGTCGACGGGTGCGGGCGGCGTGCGGCAGGGTGTCGGACCGTGCGGTTCACGGTGCAGGTCCCGATGCGCTGGTCGGACATGGACGCCTACGGCCACGTCAACAACGTCGTCTACCTGCAGTACTTCGAGATGGCGCGGGTCGCGCTGTTCTTCGAGCGGGCGTCGCTGGAGGAGCGCACCGGGCTGCGCCGCGGCACCGTCGTCGCCGCCCACGAGATCGCCTACAAGCGGCCGGTGGTCTACTCCGCCCGGCCGCTGGACGTGCAGATCTGGGTGTCGGACGTGCGCGCGGCCGCCTTCACCTGCCACTACGAGGTCTTCGACCACGAGCGGCTCGCCGTCACCGGCAGCACCCTGCTGGTGCCCTTCGACTTCTCCATCGACCGGCCGCGCCGGCTGACCCCGGACGAGAAGGACTTCCTCGCCCGCTGGGCCGACGATCCGGAGGCCTGAGCCCCGGAGTCCTGGGCGCCGGTGTCGTCAGCGGGCGGGTGCGCCCTGCACCACGCCGCTGCCGGCGTGCATCCAGTCGCGCGGGGGAGCGGTGTCCACCACCCGCTTGCCCAGCGGGAACAGCCCGACGGCGGCCAGCTTGAACGACGCGATCCCGAACGGGATCCCGATGATCGTCACGCAGAAGGCGATCCCGGCGAGCACGTGCAGCAGCGCCAGCCACCACCCGGCGATCACGAACCACAGCAGGTTCCCGATCGCCGAGGCGACGCCGGCGCCCGGTGCCCGCACCGTCGTCCGGCCGAACGGCCACACCACGAACCCGGCGAGCCGGAACGAGGCGATGCCGAACGGGATGGTCACCACCAGCAGGCAGGCCAGCACGCCGGCGAAGGCGTAGGCCAGCGCGAGCAGCCAGCCCTGCAGGACCAGCCAGACCAGGTTCAGCAGCGTGCGGAGGGTGTCCACACACAGACGACGGACCGCGGGCGCGCCGGGTTCCGCGCCGGCGGGACGTCCCGCGGGCGGACGGTGGGCGCCCACCCACGGCAGGATCGCGACCGCCGGCGCGGTCGGCCGACCGGCCGGGGCCACCCGAGAGGAGCCGGTCCGCGATGACCACCGACACCCGCGCACCCGCCGCCACCGGCACGGACACCGACACGGCCACCGGCGCGCTCGCCGGGCGCCTGCTCGACACCGTCCTGGCCTGCCTGGACGCCCAGGCGATCGCGCTGGGCGACCGGCTCGGCTACTACCGTGCCCTCGCCGACGGCGACGCGCTGACCCCCGCCGAGCTGGCCGGGCGCACCGGGACGGCGGAGCGCTACACGCGCGAGTGGCTGGAGCAGCAGGCGGTCACCGGCATCCTCACCGCCGCCGACGACCCCGACCGCCCCGGCGACGCGCAGTCCCGCCGCTTCACCCTCCCGCCCGGCCACCGCGCCCCGCTGCTCGACGTGCTGAGCGGCGAGCACCTCCTGCCGCTGGTCCGCTTCGCCGTCGCCACCGGCCGGCACGCCGACGCGCTGGCCGAGGCGCACCGCACCGGCGGCGGCATCTCCTGGGCGCAGCAGGGCGCCGACGTCCGGGAGGCGCAGGCCGCCGCGAACCGGCCGCTGTTCCTCGGCCCGCTGGGGCGCGAGCACCTCCCGTCGATCCCCGACGTCGACGCGGCACTGCGGCGCGGCGGCCGGGTCGCCGACGTCGGCTGCGGGCACGGCTGGTCCTCGATCGGCATCGCGCTGGCCTATCCCGCGGCGACCGTCGACGGCTTCGACGTCGACGCGCCGTCGGTGGAGGCGGCCCGTCGCAACGCCGCCGAGGCCGGGGTCGCCGACCGGGTCCGGTTCGAGGTCACCGACGCCGCGACGGTGTCGGGCACCTACGACGTCGTCACCGCCTTCGAGTGCGTGCACGACCTGCCCGACCCCGTGGCGGTGCTCGCGGCCATGCGGCGGCTGGCCGGGGACGGCGGCGCGGTCCTGGTGGTGGACGAGAGGGTGGCCGAGGAGTTCACCGCCCCCGGCGACGAGGTCGAGCGGCTGATGTACGGCTACAGCCTGGTGTGCTGCCTGCCCGACGGGCTCTCCACCCGGCCCTCGGCCGCGACCGGCACGGTCATGCGGCCGGCCACGCTGCGCCGGTACGCGCGCGAGGCGGGCTTCGCCGGCGTCGAGGTGCTCGACGTCCGGGACGAGGTCTTCCGCTTCTACCGGCTGGTCTGAGCCCTCAGCCGGCCACGATCCGCGGCACCGGCCGGGCCGCGCCCGTCGGCGCCCCGCGGCGGGCGGCCTCCTCCTCGGACACCGGCCGGACGACGGCGCCCTCGGTGATCCCCGCCCCCGCGAACACCGCCGCGTTGATCCCGCCGCGGTGCACCATCGCCTTCACCAGCCGGGCGCCGGTGAGCCGCTCGAGGTGCGCGCACGGCGGGCAGCGCTTCACCCCGAACAGCAGCGCGTCGCCGACGGCGAACCAGCGGCCCACCAGCGCGGGCAGGTCGACCCCGGTGGTGACCAGGTTGCGGCGGGTGTCCCCGGGCGTCAGCGGCACGCCCGCCTCGGCCGCGACCGCCGCGACGTCGCCGGCGTCGACCAGGGTGAGCTGCTTCTCCAGGTCCGGGTAGCGCGCCCAGGTGCCGCCGCCGAGGGCGTAGCGGTCGCCCTCCAGCCCGCGCCCGGCCACCAGCCGGCCGGCCGGGACCCGCCGCATGGGCGCGGCGGCGGCCGGGGTCGTCCAGATCTCGAGGACGGTCATCGCGGGACCTCCGGGGCGGGGGAGCGCCGGCGGCGGCGCGCGGGCGGGACGTCGTCGGCGCCGCGGGCGTCGAGCGCCTCGCTCACGTCGTGTGCCATCTGCAGGACCTGCACCAGCAGCGGGGCCACCGTCGTCCGCAGCCCGCGCAGGCCGCGGGGGGAGCCGCCGCGGGCGGCCTGCGCCTCGCGGATGCGGTCGGCCCGCTCGACGAGCACCGGGATGAACCGCAGCGCCATGGTGACCACCAACCCGACCCGCGCCGGCCGCACGCCGACCAGCCGCAGCGGGGCGGCCAGCCGCTCGACCACTGCCACCATCGCGCTCACCCGCGTCGTCGCCGTCACCAC
Source organism: Geodermatophilus sp. SYSU D01180 (assembly GCF_054050415.1). Taxonomy (NCBI): domain Bacteria; kingdom Bacillati; phylum Actinomycetota; class Actinomycetes; order Geodermatophilales; family Geodermatophilaceae; genus Geodermatophilus; species Geodermatophilus sp. SYSU D01180. Next base: position 69,435 of record NZ_JBJGZH010000001.1, read on the forward strand.
GGCCGCGGCCAGCACCAGCGTGAGCAGGCGCAGCGCGACGTGCGCGCCGGTGCGCACGTCCGTGGTCAGCGAGTGCACGACCAGCAGCGCCAGCACCCACCACACCACCGCCCGCGCCTGCCGGGCCAGCGCCGCGACCGGCAGCCGGGCCACCAGCAGCCCGACGGCCAGCACGCCCGCCAGCGCCGCGGCGGCCGCCGTCAGCGTGGGCAGCCAGAACAGGCCGACGGCGAGGGCGGCGAGCGCGAGCAGCTTCACCCCGGCCGGCAGCCGGTGGACGGCGCTGGCCCTCGGGACGTACAGCGCGAGGGTCACCGGGCGGCCATCAGCGTGCGGTAGGCGGCCACGGCCGGGCCGGGGGCGGCGTCCTCCACCACCCGGCCGCGGTCGACGACCAGCACCCGGTCGAAGCCGTCGAGCAGGTCCAGCTGGTGGGTGACGACGACGACCTGCTGCTCCAGCCCGGCGACCAGCTCGGCCACCCGGCGGGCGTTGACCAGGTCCAGCAGCGTCGTCGGCTCGTCGAACACGATCCGGGCCGGGCGCATGACCAGGACGCCGGCGATCGCCAGCAGCTGCTTCTGCCCGCCCGACAGCAGGTGCGCGGGGTGGTCGGCGTGCCCGGCCAGGCCGTAGCGGGCCAGCACCTCGGCGACGCGGGCGGCCCGCTCGTCGGGCGGCACGCCCTGGTTCTCCAGCCCGTAGGCGACGTCCTCGGCGACGGTGGGGTGCACGATCTGCGCGTCGGGGTCCTGGAAGACGAACCCGACGCGGCGCCGCACCGCGCGCACCTGGGTGCGGGTGTCCAGCCCGTCGACCAGCACCCGCCCCTCGGTCGGGATGACGAGGCCGTTGAGCAGCCGGGCGAAGGTGCTCTTGCCCGAGCCGTTGGCGCCGATGACGCCGACCCGCGGCTCGGTCAGGGTGAGGTCGAGGTCCTCGAGCACCACCCGCTCGCCGTACCGGTGCCCGACGCCGCGCAGCTCGATGCCGCGCCCCGGCTCCGCGAGCTCGTCCGCGGCGGGCGCCGGACCGGGACGGCGGAGCCTCACCGGGCGCCGGCCGCCCGGCGGGGACGGTCGATGACGGGGTAGCTGCGCCGGACGACGTCGGCGACGGCCGCGGCGACGAAGGCCTTGAACAGGTCGCCCGGGATGAAGACGGCGGCGCCGGTCCACAGCGCGGTGTCCCACGGCAGGCCGGAGACGGCCTTGAGCACCGGGACGCCGACGGCGTAGACGACCACGATGCCGCCGACGACGTTGGCCACCAGGCCCCAGCCGACGTTGTAGCGGTCCCAGACCCGCTCGGTCAGCCAGCCGACGACGAACGCGGCGAGCGGCCAGCTGTAGAGGTACCCGGCCGTGGGGCCGGCGAAGGGCGCCAGGCCGCCGGCGCCGCTGGCCAGCAGCGGCAGACCGACCGCCACCAGGACCAGGAACAGCAGGACCGCGAGGAAGCCGCGGCGGGCGCCCAGGACGCTGCCGGCCAGCATGACGCCGAGGGTCTGCGCGGTGATCGGCACGGTCCCGACGTTGATCGCCGGCAGGGTCCCCAGCGCGGCGATGATCGCGGCGAAGAGGGCGACGTAGGCGAGGTCCCGGGTCTTCACGGCGTCTCCTCCACAGGCAGCGGGACGGGCCCGCGCGGTCCTCGCGGAAGGTACCCGAGGGGCGGGCGGGACCCGTCCGGCGGGCGTCCCGGTGCCCCGCCGATCCCGTCGCCGTCGGTGTCCGCGCGCTCACCTGCAGATACGTCCGCCGGTTTGCCCGGGCCGCCCGCGACGTGTTTTCTGGGGTCGCTGAGGCCTTCGGCGGAGGCGAGGAACAGGCGGAACTGCATGGCAACCGGGTGGTGGGCGGCACTGTGGTCGCGGGGGCGTCACGAGCCGCGCGGTGCCACCCCGGGAGCCACCCGGGAGGCGCACCAGGACCCGTGGCCCGGGCGCGCCGCCGCCGCCCGGTCCGCCGCGGCAGCACCTCCGCCGCAGCCCCCGCGCCCCGCCGTCGAGGAGCCGGTCACCCGGCCCGCGCCCCGGCCCACGCCGCCCCCGGCCCCGCCGGGTGCGGCACACGACGCCCCGGCGGCCGAGCCGCCGCGGGACGCCGTGCCTCCCCAGACGCCCGGTCCGACCGGTCGACCCGGGTCGCCTCCCGGCCCGGTGCGCAGCCCGTCGCTGCGTCCCCCTCTCGAGACGACAGGAGCCCTTCCCATGGCCTCACTCGACACCGTCATCGCGGACCTGCTCGCGATCGAGGGCGCCAACGGCGCCGCGATCGTGGACATCGACAGCGGCATGGCCCTCGCGTCCGGGGGCACGCCCGGCTTCGACCTCAACGTGGCCGCCGCCGGCAACTCCAACGTCGTGCGCGCCAAGCTGCGCACGATCAACGACCTCGAGCTCAAGGACGAGGTCGAGGACATCCTCATCACGCTGCAGAGCCAGTACCACCTGATCAACGTGCTCAAGGGGCAGGGCAACGCCGGCCTGTTCATCTACCTCGTGCTCAACCGCGTGACCGCCAACCTGGCGCTGGCGCGGCACAAGCTGCGCGCGGTCGCGGCGACCGTCAGCGTCTGAGCCGGCGGCGCCGGCACCCGACCCGCGGGGGCGGGGAGGGTGCCGGCGCAGCCGCTCCCGGGTTCAGGCGGCGGCGGTGGCGGCCTCGACGATGCGGTCGCGCACCGCGTCGACGGCGAGCTCGCCGGTGTCGATCCACCGGGCGACCCGGCCGCCGGCGACGATGCCGACCCGGTCGCAGCACTCGGCCAGCTCGTCGGGGTCCACCGACACGACGACGACCGAGGTCCCGTGCGCGGTCGCCTCGTCCAGCAGCTGGCGGACCTGCCGCCGGGCCCGCACGTCCAGGCCGCGGGTGGGCTCGTGGAGGACGACGACGTCGCGCGCGCACTCCGACATCCACCGGGCGAGCGCGAGCTTGTGCTGGTCGCCGCCGGACAGCGCGCCGAACACCGTGCGGATGCTCAGCGTCTTCACGTCCATCCGGTGCACGGTCCGGATGACCCCGCGCAGCTGGGCGATCTCCTTGCGCAGGTCCGACAGCGAGCCCCAGGCCTCCTGGGTCATCGTCCGCGCGATCGTCTCGCCGGGGTCCACGCCGTAGGCGTCCTCGTCCGGGCGGTACACCGGCAGCTCCAGCCCGGGGGCGTCCGCGGAGGTCCCGAGCGAGCGCTCCTCGCCGAACAGCTGCAGCTCGTCGGTGACCGCCGGCAGCTCCCCGGACAGCGCGCCGGCGATCTCGCGGACACCGGAGGACCGGTGCCCGGTCAGGCCGATCACCTCGCCGCGGCGCAGCAGCAGGTCCACGCCCTCGACCGCGCCGGGCACCCGCAGGTTGCGGACCCGCAGCACCACCTCGTCGGAGGGCACCAGCCGCGGTGAGAGGCGGACGGGGGCCTCCTCGGCCGGCGCGGGCTCCGGCACCGAGGCCACCCGGGGCTCCGGGGGCGTGACCGGCTCGCCGACGGTCTCCGCCGCCAGCCGGACGGGGTCCAGCCGGTCGGCCGGCGCGTCGAGGGCGATCCGCCCGTCGCGCAGGACGAGCACCCGGTCGACCACCTCGAGCATCTCGGGCAGCCGGTGGCTGATGTAGAGGACGCCGCGACCCTGCCGGCTCAGCCGGCCCGCGACGGCGTGCAGCCGGCCCACCTCCGAGGGCAGCAGCGGTGCCGACACCTCGTCGAGCACCACCAGCCGGGTGTCCTCGGCGAGCACGCGGGCGATCTCGAGCAGGCCGTGCACGAAGTGCGGCAGGTCCCCGACGGGGGTGTCCGGGTCGACGTCGAGGGCGACCTCGGCGAGCAGCACCTGCGCCTGCCGGCGCAGCTCCCGCGGCGGCAGCCCGGCCTGGGTGGTGCCGCGGAAGACCGCCTGCGCGACGGTCAGCGCCGGGTCGATGTGCACCAGCTGCTGCACGACGCCGACGCCGAGGTGGCGGGCGTCGTCGGCGGACAGCGGCGCGTAGGGGTGGCCCTGCAGCGTCATGGAGCCGGCGTCGGCGGGGGTGATGCCGGCGAGGACGTCGCCGAGGGTCGACTTGCCCGCCCCGTTGGTGCCGACGAGCCCGACGATCTCGCCCTCGGCGAGGGCGAAGGAGACGTCCCGCAGGACACGACGGGCCCCGAAGGACTTGGTCAGGCCCTGGACCTGCAACAACGTCATGGGTGGGCGCGCCTCCCCCGGCACAGGGCCGCCGACACGGGTCGGTCGACCGCGGCGTCAGCGTCCCCCCGTGACGCTCTGTTCCGGTTCCGATGCTACCCGCGTGCGGGGACGGCGCCTCCCGAGGCGGAAGGCGCCGCAACCGTGGCGGCAGCCGCGCGGCCTCCCTGCAGGGGCCCGCCGCGAGCGTGCGAGCGGTGGGGGGCAGGGAGGTCCTTCCTCAGGCGTGCAGCCAGACGGCGGCGTCGGTCGGGAGCGCGCCGTCGGCGACGTCGGCGCTGGCCAGCAGGACCCGGCCCTCGGGCAGCGGCACCGCCTGCCCGGAGAGGTTCACCAGGCACACCAGGCCGCCGGGACGGCGGAAGGCGAGGCACCCCTCCGGCGCGGGCAGCCAGTCCAGCGACTCACCGGCGAAGGCCGGCGACGAGGCCCGCAGCGCCAACGCGGCCCGGTACAGCGACAGCACCGACGACGGGTCCGCGGCCTGCGCCCCGGCGGTCAGCGGCCCCCAGCCCTCGGGCATCGGCAGCCAGGTCTCCCGCTGCGCCGAGAAGCCGTAGGAGGGCTCGGTGCCCGACCACGGCACCGGGACGCGGCAGGCGTCGCGGCCGCGCTCGGTGTGCCCGGACCGCTCCCAGATCGGGTCCTGCAGCACCTCGTCGGGCAGGTCCACGTCGGGCATGCCGAGCTCGTCGCCGTTGTAGACGTAGGCCGCGCCGGGCAGCGCGAGCTGCAGCAGCGCCGCGGCCCGCGCCCGCCGGGTGCCGGTCTCGCCGCCGCCGTAGCGGGTCACGTGCCGGGGCCGGTCGTGGTTGGACAGCACCCAGCAGGCCGGCGCCGGGGTCCCGTCGACGGTGGCCAGCGAGTGGACGACGGCGTCGCGCAGGTCCTCGGGCGTCCAGTCGGCGGTGAGCAGCTTGAAGTTGAACGCCAGCTGCAGCTCGTCGGCGCGCAGGTAGTCGGCCAGCCGGTCGTCGTCGGAGACCCACACCTCGCCGACGGCCATGGTGCCCGGGTAGCCGTCGAGGACGGCGCGGATGCGGCGGTGCACCTCGTGCACCCCGTCGTTGTCGAACCGGTGGTCGCCCGGGCCGTGGTCGTCGAGCAGCCCGGTGTCCTCCATGGGCTCCATGTCGGGCAGGCCGTCGGGCTTGGCCATGCCGTGGGCGACGTCGATGCGGAAGCCGTCGACGCCGCGGTCGAGCCAGAACCGCATGGTCTCCTCGAGGTCGGCGAGCACCTCGGGGTTGGTGAAGTCCAGGTCGGGCTGCTCGGGCGCGAAGATGTGCAGGTACCACTGGCCGTCGGGCACCCGCGACCACGCCGGCCCGCCGAAGACCGACGGCCAGTTGTTCGGCGGCTCGGCGCCGTCGGGCCCGCGGCCGTCCCGGAACAGGTACCGCGCCCGCTCGGGCGAGCCGGGGCCGGCGGCCAGCGCCGCCTGGAACCACTCGTGCTGGTGCGAGCTGTGGTTGGGCACGAGGTCGACGGTCACCCGGATGCCGGCCGCGTGCGCCTCGGCCAGCAGCGCGTCGAACTCGGCGAGGTCGCCGAACACCGGTTCGACGTCGCGCGGGTCGGCGACGTCGTAGCCGTGGTCGGCCATCGGCGAGGGGTAGAAGGGCGTGATCCACAGCGCGTCGACGCCGAGGTCGACCAGGTGCGGCAGCCGGGCGCGGATGCCGGCGAGGTCGCCGACGCCGTCGCCGCTGCCGTCGGCGAAGCTGCGGATGTAGACCTGGTAGAAGACCGCGTCGCGCCACCAGTCGGCGTCGGTGCGGCGGAACGTGCGGGCAGGGGTGAGGGAACTCACCGGGCTCCTAGGTGACGTGGGGGAAGGGCCCCCTCGCGGGGGCGGGGGCCTCGGTCAGGCGGGGGAGAGGTCGCCGGGCGCGTCGTCGGGCCAGCGGTTCTGCATGCTGCGGGCGGCCATCTGCAGGTAGCCCCACAGGGTGGCGTCCTGCTCCTCGGTCAGGTCGAGGGTGTCGACGGCGTCCCGCATGTGCCGCAGCCACGCGTCGCGCTCGGCCGGGCCGATCGCGAACGGGGCGTGCCGCATCCGCAGGCGCGGGTGCCCGCGCTCCTGCGAGTAGGTGGTGGGGCCGCCCCAGTACTGCTCGAGGAAGCCGCGCAGGCGGGTCTCGGCGCCCTCCCAGTCGTCCTGGGGATAGAGCCGCGCGAGCACCGGGTCGGCCTTGACGCCGGCGTAGAAGCGGGCGACGAGCCGCCGGAAGGTCGGCTCTCCGCCGACCTCGTCGTAGAAGGTCCGCGCCGACGGCAGGGACCGGCTCGCCTCGCTCATGACACCGATGGTCCCGCAGTCGGGCGGTCCTCCGCCACGAGGGCCCGGGTGCGGCCGTAGGCGAGCAGCGGCGGCACGACCGCGACCAGCCCGATCCCGCCGGCCAGCGCGACGACGGCGCTCGGCGGCAGCCCCTCGGCGGCGAGCCCGGCGGCCAGCGCGCCGATGCCCTGGATGCCGTAGAGCCCGCTGACCGCGACGCCGAAGGCCCGGCCCCGGTAGGCCGCCGGCACCGCCTGCACGAAGGCGACGTTGAGCGGGATGGTCCAGGCCGCGCCGAGCCCCGCGACGAACATCAGCCCGACGACGAGCGCGAAGGCGCCCCGGCCCGGGCCCGCGGTCATGGCGACCAGGCCGGCCAGCAGCACCGGCGCCAGCGACAGGCCGACGAGCACCGGCATCAGCCGGTCGCTGCGCGCCGTCCCCAGCAGGCGGGCGACCACCAGGCCGCCGACGGTGACCCCGAGCGGGTTGGCCGCGAGCAGCACGCCCACCTGGACCGCGCCCTCGCCGAGCTCGTCGGTCAGCGGGGCGGCGATGCCCTCGGCGGCGTTGGCGAACAGGGTGCCGACCCACAGCAGCGCGATGATCGCCACCAGCCGCGGGCTGCCGCCGATCAGCCGCAGCCCCTCGGCGGCCTCCCGCCACACCGACGCCGGCTCGGCGAGCTCCGCCGTCGGCGCGGGCCGCCGGTGCAGCCCGACGGTGAGCCAGACGGCGGACACGGCGAAGGTGGCGGCGTCGACCAGCAGCACCCCCGAGGGGCTGAGCACGGTGACCAGCCCGCCGGCGGCGAGGAAGCCGACCACCTGCGCCACCTGCAGGCTGACGTTGGTCAGCGAGGTGGCGACGGCGTAGCGCTCGCCCTCCAGGACGTCGGCCATCAGCGCCGAGCGCGCCGACTCGAACGGCGGCGCGCACAGCGCGACGAGGAACAGCAGCGCCAGCAGCACCGGCAGCGGCGTCCCGGGGATCGCCATGCCGGCGACCAGGACCGCGCGGACGACGTCGCTGGCGATGAGCACCCGGTGGCGCGGGAAGCGGTCGGCGATGGTCGCCAGCAGCGGGCCGCCGAGCGCCCACGGCAGGAAGCCCAGCGCGAAGGTGAACGCCGACAGCAGCGGCGAGTCGGTGCGCTGGTAGACGAGGACGGTCAGGGCGACCCGCGCGAGCTCGTCGCCGATGGTCGACAGCGTGTAGGTGCCGAACAGCGGCCGGAACTCGCGGACGGCGAAGACCTCGCCGAAGGTGGCCCGCCGACCGTCCCCGGTGCTCATCGGGCGCCGGCGGCCGCGGCCCCGGCGGACGCGCCGATCAGCGGGGGCGGGGTCTTGATGCCCTCGGTGACGAACCGCTCCTTGAGCCGCATGCGCAGCTCGCGGCCGACCCGCCACTGGTCGGCGTTGGTCGAGCGCACCTGCACCCGCATGAAGACGCCCTCCGAGAGGATCTGCTCGACGCCGAGGGACTCGGGCTCGGCCAGCAGCACCGCGGCCCACTCGTCCTCGGCGTACATCGCGTCGGCGACCTCCTGCATCACGGTGCGGCAGCGCTCGAGGTCGGTGTCGTGCGCGACGGGCATGTCGATGACGACCTGCGCGTAGCCCTGGCTCTTGTTGCCCACGCGCAGGATCTCGCCGTTGCGCGCGTACCAGACGACGCCGTTGACGTCGCGCAGCCGGGTGATCCGCAGGCCCACCGCCTCGACCGTCCCGCTGGCCTCGCCGAGGTCGACGACGTCGCCGACGCCGTACTGGTCCTCGAGGATGATCCCGATCCCGGCGATGAAGTCCTTGATCAGGTTCTGCGCGCCGAAGCCGAGCGCGACGCCGACGACGCCCGCGCTGGCCACGATCGGCGCCAGGTTGATGCCGAGCTCGCCGAGCACGAGGACGACGGCGATGCCCATGACCACGAACGAGGCGAAGCTGCGCAGCACCGACCCGATCGCCTCGGCGCGCTGGGTGCGCCGGGCGGCCACCTGTTCGAGCGGGTCGCCGCCGCCGGCGGCCGCGCGGTTGCGCAGCGGCCGCAGGATCGTCGGCATCGACCCGGTGGCGGTGCGGTCGGTCAGCCGCCGGATCGCCCGGTGCAGCAGCAGCCGGACGACCGCGGCGAGCACCACGACCAGCAGGATCTTCGCCGGCTTCTCGATCAGCGCCTCGGCGTTGTTCGCGAGCCAGTCGATGCCGAACAGCTCGTAGACCTTGGCGCACAGCGTCGTCGGGTCGGAGACGCAGTCGGGCATGGTGCCGGCGAGCCCGCTGTCAGCAGCGGCGGTCACTACGGAGGGTGGAGCAGTCATCACTCTCCATGGTGTCAGGTCGGAGCGACGGTTCAGGAGTGATCCGCGCGCCATCCCGATAGGCCGGTCGCGGCGGCGAGGAAGGCCAGCTGGTCCGCGGCCAGGCCGACCGTGCGGCTGACCGCCCGGGCGCCGTGGCCCACCGACGTCTCCCGCCGCAGCAGCACCGGCGCGTCGGCGCTCGTGGCGGCCTGCAGCGCGGCGGCGAGCTTGCGGGCGTGCAGGGGGTCCACGCGGGTGTCGGACTCGAAGGTCGTGAACAGCGTCGCCGGGTAGGCGGCGCCCTCCCGGACGGCGTGGTACGGCGAGTAGCCGAGCAGCCAGCCGAGCTCCTCCGGGTCCTCGGCGGTGCCGTACTCGTCGTTCCAGGTGCGGCCCAGGCCGAAGCGCTCGTACCGGACCATGTCCAGCAGCGGCGCGCTGCAGACGACGCCCGCGGCGAGGTCCGGCCGCTGGGTCAGGGTGGCGCCCACCAGCAGGCCGCCGTTCGAGCCGCCCATCACCGCGAGCTGCCGGTGCGTCGTCCAGCCCTGCGCGACCAGGTGCTCGCCGGCCGCGGCGAAGTCGTCGAAGACGTTCTGCTTGCGCTCGCGCATGCCGGCGCGGTGCCACTCCTCGCCGTGCTCGGAGCCGCCGCGCAGGTTGGCCACCGCCCACACCCCGCCGGCGGCCACCCAGGCCAGCGCCTGCGCCGAGTAGGACGGGGTGAGCGCGACGTTGAACCCGCCGTAGCCGTAGAGCACGGTCGGCCGCGGGGTGTCCGGCGTCCCGGTGGCCGAGAGCACGAACAGGTGCACCGGGGTGCCGTCCGCCGAGGTCGCGTGCGTCTCGACGACGGTCACCTCCGGCACCTCGCCCGCCACGGGGGCGCGCTCGTCCTCGACGAGCTCCGTGGGCGCGGCGGCGTCCCAGCGCAGCACCGACGGCGGCGTCGCGTGGTCGGTGTACCCGACCCACGCGGTCGTCCCGCCCTCTGGCGGGGCGCTCACCCCCGCGACGCTGCCGACCCCGAGGCCGGTCACGTCGGCCAGTCGCCCGGACCCGTCGCCGGCCCAGACCGAGAGCCGGTCGGTGGCGTCGACCGAGTGGACGGCGAGCACCTGCAGCGAGCCGTCGGCGCCGTCGACGAGCGCGACGTCGGAGAGCACGCCGTCGTCGGCCTGCGGGACGACGTCGGCCCACGCCTCCACCGCCCAGGTCGCCGGGTCGGCCGGGTCGGCGACGGCGAGCCGCCAGCGCGGGGTGCCGCGGTCGCTGAGCAGCCACAGCCGGCCGTCGCGGGCCACCCACGCGGCGGTCTGCGCGTCGACGCCGACCTGCAGCTCGCGCAGGGCACCGTCGCCGGCGAGGTCGGCCAGCCAGACGTCGTCGCGCGGGGCGGTGCCGGCCGAGGCGGAGACGACCAGCCAGCGGCCGTCGCGGCTGGTGCGCACGCCGTAGTAGTTGGTGGGGTCCAGCCCCTCGCCGTGCACCAGGACGTCGCCGTCGGGGTCGGCACCGACCCGGTGGCGCCACACGCGCCGGTGGAACTGCTCCTCGCCGGCGGGCACCTGGCCGGGGGCGAGCCGGCGGACGTAGAAGAGCTCCTCGCCGCCGGGCAGCCAGGCGACGGGGGAGTAGCGGCACCGGTCGACCGGCCCGTCCAGCTGCTCCCCGGTGGCGACGTCGAGGACGTACAGCCGCGACTCCTCGTCGCCGCCGGTGGACAGCTGGTAGGCCAGCCGGTCGCCCTCCCACGACGGCGCCCAGGCGTCGAGCGTCGTCGTCCCGGACGGGTCGACCGCCATGGGGTCGACCAGCACGCGGACGCTGCCGTCGGCCTCGCGCACCCGCAGGACGGCGTGCTCCTGGCCGGGGTCGCGGCGGGTGGAGAAGGCGCGCCCGCCGCGGTGCACCGGGACGCCGACGGCGCCGGCGTGCACCAGCCGCTCGAGCCGGGCGGCGAGGCCGGCCCGCAGGGGGAGGGCGCCGAGGACGTCGGCGGTGAGGCCGTCCTGGGCGGCGGTCCACTCCTGCGTCCGCGGGTCGTCGGGGTCCTCGAGCCAGCGGTAGGGGTCGGCCACGCGGTGGCCGTGCAGGTCCTCGACCAGGTCGAGTCTCTCGGCGTCGGGGTAGCGCACCCGCACCACCGTAACGGCGGCGCCGACAGGAGCCCGGCACGTGCCAGGGCCGGTTCCCCCGCGCGCTGGAGGCCCAGGTCAGGGCAGGATGTGCACAGCCCTGTGCGGCCGCCCCGGTACGGCGGTCCGGGGCGTCGGAGGTGATCCGTGTCGCGTTCCGCGTCCGGGTCGTCGCCGGCGGGCCACCCAGGTCCGCGGCGCGACCCCGTCCCCGTACCCCGGCTGCCCGTGCCCTCGTCCGGCACGACGTCGGCCACGCTGCTGCTCAACGCCACCTACGAACCCCTGTGCGTGGTCTCCAGCCGCCGCGCGATCGTCCTGGTCCTGGCCGAGAAGGCGGTCCCGGTGGACGACTCCGCGGAGGTGGTCCACGCCGAGCGGGTGGCCCTCGCCGTCCCGGTGGTCGTGCGGCTCACGCGCTTCGTGCGGGTGCCCTACCCCGCGCAGGTGCCCCTGTCCCGGCGGGCGGTGTTCACCCGCGACGGGCAGACCTGCGTCTACTGCGGCGGGTCGGCCACGAGCATCGACCACGTCGTCCCGCGCAGCCGCGGCGGCACGCACACGTGGGACAACGTGGTGGCCGCCTGCCGGAAGTGCAACCACACCAAGGCCGACCGGTCGCTGGCCGAGATGGGCTGGCAGCTGCCGCACCCGCCGCGGACCCCGAGCGGCGCGGCCTGGCGGCTGCTGGGCGCGCGCGCCGTGGACCCCCGCTGGCGGGAGTGGCTGGGGGTGCCGGAGAGCGTGAGCGCGTGAGCTCACCCGGGACGGCCCGGCGGCTGTGGGCGCTGGGCGAGCCGTACCACGCGGTCACCTACTTCGCCGACGAGGCGCGGTCCGCGGCCGAGGAGGCCGGGCTGTCCGGCTTCTGGGCCGGCTACTTCGCCCTGCGCGCCGCGCCGCTGGGGCCCGTGGGGCCGGAGGTGGTGACGGCGGCCTTCTACAACTTCGCGCCGGCGTTCGTCGCCCGCCGGGTGCCCGGCGTCTGGTCGGCGGTGACGCCGGAACAGGCGCTGCGGGTCCGGCTGGCCGCCGTCGACGCCGTCGTGCGCCGGGTGCTGGGGGAGTGGGCGTCCTCGGCCGAGGCCGCGGAGGCCGCGGAGCTGGCGCGCATCGCCGCCCAGGCGGTCGACCTGCCGGGCCGGCCGCTGGCGGCGGCGAACGCGGCGCTGGCCGAGCCGGACGAGCCGCACCTGGCGCTGTGGCAGGCGCTCACCACGCTGCGGGAGCACCGCGGCGACGGGCACAACGCGGCGCTGCTCGGCCGCGAGGTGTCCGGCGCCGGCGCGCACGTGCTGGTGGCCGCGGCCGGCCGGGTCGACCGCGCGTGGCTGCAGAAGGCCCGCGGCTGGGACGACGAGGCGTGGGCGGCCGCCGCCGAGGAGCTCGCCCGGCGCGGCTGGCTGGACGGGGACGAGCTGTCCGCGGAGGGCCTGGCGATGGTCACCGCGATCGAGGCCGACACCGACCGCCTCGCGCTCGGCCCGTGGCGGGCGCTCGGCGACACGCGCTGCGACCGGCTCGGCGAGCTCCTGGTGCCGCTGCGCCGCGCCGTCGTCACCGCCGGGCTCTTCCCCGACCGCAACCCGATCGGCGTCCCGCCCGACCCGGACTGAGCGGCAGAGATGGCCATTTCTGCCGCTCAGGTGACGCGGGCGCGCTCCTCGGGGTAGGCGGCCCAGGCGCCGTCCTCGAGCAGGGCGCGGAACCGGTCGACGGCGTCCCAGACGTCGACGAACCGCGTGTACAGCGGCGCGACGCCCAGGCGCACGCGGTCGGGCGTGCGGAAGTCCGGTACCACCCCGCGGTCGACCAGCGCCCGGGTCAGCTGCCAGGCGTGCGGGTGGGCGAGGGTGACGTGCGACCCGCGCCGGGCCGGGTTGCGCGGGCTGGCCAGCGCCACGCCGTGCGGTGCCAGGTGCGCGTCGGCGAGGTCCACCAGCAGGCCGGTCAGCGCCCGCCCCTTCGCCGCCAGCCGGCCGATGCCGGCCTCGGCCACCAGCCGCGCGCCCACCTCGACCGCCGCGGCGGCGAGCACCGGCGGCGTCCCGGTGGCGAACCGCCCGACGTCGGGCACCGGGTCGTAGGCCGGCCCCATCGCGAACTGGTCGCGCTGGCCGAACCAGCCCCAGATCGGCTGGCGCAGCGTCTCCTGCAGCTCCCGCCGCACGAAGAGGAACGCCGGCGCGCCGGGCCCGCCGTTGAGGTGCTTGTACGTGCACGCGACGGCGAGGTCGACGCCGCTCGCGGTCAGGTCCAGCTCCACCGCGCCTGCCGCGTGCGAGAGGTCCCAGACGACCAGCGCCCCGGCGTCGCGGGCCGCCGCCGTCACCGCCGCGACGTCGGCCAGCGCGCCCGAGCGGTAGGCGACCGCGGACAGCACGACGACGGCGACCCGCCCGTCCAGCGCGGCCGCGAGCACCGCCGGGTCCAGGCCCTCGTCGACGTCGGCGGGCACCTCGCGCACGGTCATCCCGCGCGCGGCGGCGACCCCGGCGACGACGTACCGGTCGGTGGGGAAGTCGTCGGCGCAGCAGACCAGCACGTCCCGGCCGGGGCGGGCGTCGGCGGCGGCGACGAGGAGCTTGTAGAGGTCGACGGTGGTCGAGTCGCTGAGCAGCACCTCGCCGGGCCGGGCGCCGAGGACGCCGGTGCCGATCACGTCGCCGACCCGCGTGCCGACGTCGATCCACGACGTCCACGAGCCGACCAGCCCGCGGGCCCACTCCTGCTCTGCCACCCGCGCCAGCGCCGCCGGGGTGTCCACGGGCATCCGGCCCAGCGAGTTGCCGTCCAGGTAGAGCAGGCCGTCGTCGACGCCGGCGAAGCGGGCGCGGAACCGGGCCAGCGGGTCGGCGTCGTCGAGGGCCTCGGCGTGCGCGCGGGAGAGGTGCACGGCGACGTGTCTACCGGGCGGGGCTAGCGTCGCCGCCCGTGACCGGTACGCAGGTGCACGAGCTCACCGCGCTGGAGCAGGCGGCCGCCGTCCGGGACCGGACGGTCAGCCCGGTCGAGCTGGTGGAGGCCGCCCTCGCCCGCATCGAGGTCCTCGACGCCGGCCTGGGCGCCTTCGTCACCGTCACGCCCGAGCGGGCGCTGGCCGCGGCGGCCGAGGCCGAGGCCCGGGTGCTGCGCGGCGGCGACCTGCCGCCGCTGCTCGGCGTGCCGACGGCGATCAAGGACCTCAACAACACCGCCGGCGTGCGCACCACCTTCGGCTCCGCGGTGTTCGCCGACTTCGTGCCCGCGGTCGACGACGCCGTCGTCACCAAGCTCGCCGCCGCCGGGACGATCAGCCTGGGCAAGACCAACACCCCGGAGTTCGGCTACCCCTGCTACACCGACAACGACGTCGCCGGCCCCGCCCGCTGCCCGTGGGACCCCGCCCGGCTGGCCGGCGGGTCCAGCGGCGGCGCGGCGGTGGCGGTCGCCGCCGGGATGGTGCCCTTCGCCCAGGGCAGCGACGGCGGCGGCTCGATCCGCATCCCGGCCAGCATCAACGGGCTGTTCGGCATCAAGCCGACCCGCGGCCGGATCAGCAACGGGCCGCTGGGCAGCGACGTCACGGGGCTGGGCACCAACGGGCCGCTGGCCCGCACCGTGCACGACGCCGCCGCGATGCTCGACGCCATGGCCGGCCCGGTCACCGGCGACTTCGCCTGGGCGCCGCCGCTGCCGCCGGGGGAGACGTTCCTCGCGGCCGCGGACCGGCCGCCCGAGCGGCTGCGGATCGGCCGGGCGCTGGAGTCGCCGATGCCCGGCGCGGTGCTGCAGCCCGAGGTGGCCGCGGCCCTCGACGACGCCACCGCGCTGCTCACCGAGCTCGGGCACGAGGTGGTCGACGTCCCGCCCGGCCTGCTCGCCCCGGAGCTGCTCGGCGCCTTCGAGCGGGTGTGGTCGCTGTCGGGGACGACGCTGCCGGTGCCGCCGGGCCGGGTGGGGGAGCTGCGGCCGCTCACCCGGGAGCTGCGCGCCCGCGGGCTGGCGCTGTCGGCGCAGGCGGCGATGGAGGCGCTCAACGCGCTGCGGCTGTTCGCCCGCCGCTACGTCGAGGCCACCGACGGGTTCGACGTCCTCGTCGCCCCGGTGACGACGATGACGCCGCGCCCGCTGGGCTGGTTCGACGCCGACGGCGACGGCGCCGAGGACTTCGAGCGCAACAAGCGGTACGCCGCGTTCACCGCGCTCTACAACGTCACCGGCCAGCCCGCCGTCAGCGTGCCGCTGCACTGGACCGGTGACGGCCTGCCGGTCGGGACGATGCTCGTCGGGCGGCCGGCGGACGAGGCCACGCTGATCGCCCTCGCCGCCCAGCTGGAGCAGGCCCGGCCGTGGGCGCACCGGCACCCGCCGGGCTGGGACGCGTACGCATAGCTGATCACCGTGGGCGGTAGATTCCGGGCGTGACCGTCGTCGAGACCCTGCTCGTCTTCCTCGTGGCCCCGCTGGCGGTGTTCGTGCTCCTGTGGGCGCTGACCTACCTGCCGGGCGGGCGCAAGCGCCAGGGCGTCCGGTACAAGCCGGGGCAGCCGTGGGAGCACGAGCCGGTCTGGTACGAGCCGCAGCCGAAGGACGCCCCCACGCACGCCGCCGGCCACGGCGACACCCAGGCCGTCGGGTCCTCGCTGTACGGCGAGCCCGCGGCGCTCGGGGGCGGCCACGGCGGGCACGGGACCACCACCGGCTCGCGCGTGATCGCCGGCTCGCACGGCGCGACCGCCGTCTCCGCCGGTGCGCCGGCCCCGTCCGCCGGCGGCCCGCTCGGCGGCGCCCGCGGCACCTGGTGACCGCCCCCGTGACCCCCACCCACCTCGCGACCGCCTCAGGAGGCCGGCGATGACCCGCGTGCTCGATGCCGACGCCCACGACACCGGGACGGTCGACACCGCGCCCAACCGGGCCGACGAGGGCTACGACACGATCTTCAGCTACCGCGAGCTGGCCCGGCTCGACGAGGCGCTGACCATGTCCTCGCGCGAGACCGGCCTGCGCTTCACGCTGTGGATCGGCGACCTCGGGCCCCGGACCCGCATCCGCGCCGAGGAGCTGCACGCCCGCGGCGGCGACCCGGCCGAGTCGGTGCTGCTGGCCGTCTCGCCCGGGCAGCGGGTCATCGAGGTCGTCACCGGCGCCTCGGCCGCCCGCCGGCTGCCCGACCGGGCGTGCGCGCTCGCGGTGCTGTCGATGACGAACTCCTTCGCCTCCGGCGACCTCGTCGGCGGGATCGTCAACGGCCTGCGGCAGCTGTCCGACCAGGCCGGCCACCCGCGGAGCGCCCGCACCCACTGACGAAGGACCCCCTGCCCCCCACCACTCGCAGGCTCGCGGCGGGGCCCTGCAGGGGGCCGACACGACGGCTGAAGTCGAGGGGCCCAGGACCCGGCGGGTCCTGGGCCCCTCGCAGTGAGGGCCCCCTGCCCCCCACCGCTCGCAAGCTCGCGGCGGGACCCTGCAGAGGGGCCGGGCGTCAGGCGCTCTCGGCGGCGTCCCGCGCCCGGTTGCGCAGGGCGCGGGCGATGCCGTCGCGGCCCTCGGAGACCAGCCGGCGCAGCGGCGCCGGGTGCCCCTCCTGGCCGAGCCACGCGTCGGCGGCCTGCAGCGTCCGCTCCTCGACCACCGACGGGAACAGGTACTGCACGGCGTTCTTCGCGATCTCGCCGGGCCGGCGCGCCCACATGGGGCCGCACTCGGTGAAGTACCGGTCCACGTAGTCCGCGGTCAGCTCCCGCTGCGCCGGGTGCCAGAAGCCGGCCACCAGCGCCTCGTGCACGGCGTTGGGGATCTCCGGGTCGTGGAACGCCCGGTGCCACGCCTCGGCCTTGGCCTCCGCGGTCGGGCGCAGCGCCCGCGCGGTCGCCGCGCGCCGGATCCCGGTGGCGGTGGCGTCCCGCTCGGCCTCGGCGTCGATCTCGGCGTCGCCGGCCGCGCCGATGGCCACCAGACCGTGGAGGAAGGCCCAGCGGGCGTCGGCGTCGACGGCCAGCCCCTCGACGGTGCGGGAGCCGTCGAGCAGCCCGCGCAGCACCGCGGCGTGCTCCTCCGTGCGGGCGGCGGCGGCCAGCGTGCGCGACCACTGCAGCTGCTCGTCGCTGCCCGGCTCGGCCGACTCCAGCGCCTGCAGCGCTTTGTCCGCCAGCGCCGCCCAGCCGGTCTCGGCCCACGCCGGGTCGGCGTAGGAGGTGAGCGCCGACTGCACCCGCGCCAGCAGCGACTGCACCACGCTGGTCTCGGTCTCGGCGTCGATGCCGGCCAGCACCAGCTGCACCCACTCGCGGGCGGGCAGCTCGGCGTCGCGGGTCATGTCCCAGGCGGCGGCCCAGCACAGCGCGCGGGCGAGGGAGTCGGGGACCGTGCCGATCGCCTCGCGCAGCGTGGCCAGCGAGCGGTCGTCCAGGCGGAGCTTGGCGTAGGTGAGGTCGTCGTCGTTGACCAGCACCAGGTCGGCCACCGGGTGCCCGGCCAGCTCGGCGACCTCGGTGCGCTCGCCGTCGACGTCCAGCTCCACCCGGGTGGTGCGGGTCAGCCCGTCCGGACCGCGGTCGTAGAGGCCCACGGCCAGCCGGTGCCGGCGCAGCACGGGGTGCTCGGGGACGGCGGTCTGCTCGATGGCGAACGAGGCGTACCGGCCGTCGTCGGTGAGCTCGTACACCGGCCGCAGGGTGTTGACCTGGCTGGTCTCCAGCCATTGCGCCGACCACTCGGTGAGGTCGCGGCCGGTGGCCTCCGACAGCGGGTCGAGCAGGTCGGCCAGCGTGGTGTTGCCGTACTCGTGGGTGCGGAAGTACCGGCGGATCCCGGCGAGGAACTCCTCGCGGCCGACGTAGGCCACCAGCTGCTTGAGCACCGAGGCGCCCTTGGCGTAGGTGATCCCGTCGAAGTTCACCTCGACAGCGGCCACGTCCACCATGTCCGCGGCGATCGGGTGGGTCGAGGGCAGCTGGTCCTGCGCGTAGGCCCAGGCCTTCTCGGCGTTGGCGAACGTCGTCCACGCGGTCGTGTACTCGGTGGCCTCGGCCTGGCACAGCGTGGAGATGTAGGTGGCGAAGGACTCGTTCAGCCACAGGTCGTCCCACCAGCGCATGGTCACGAGGTCGCCGAACCACATGTGCGCCAGCTCGTGCAGCACCGTCTCGGCGCGGCGCTCGTAGCGCGCCCGGCTGGTCCGCGACCGGAAGACGTAGTCCTCCAGCACGGTGACCGCGCCGGCGTTCTCCATGGCGCCGGCGTTGAACTCCGGCACGAACAGCTGGTCGTACTTGTCGAACGGGTACGGGTAGTCGAAGACCCGCTGGAAGAACTCGAAGCCCTGCTTGGTGACCCGGAACAGCTCCTCCGGGTCCAGGTGCTCGGCCAGCGAGGCGCGGCAGTACAGCCCCAGCGGGATGTCCTCGTAGCAGTCGGTGACCCGCGCGTAGGGCCCGGCGATCAGCGCGACCAGGTAGGTCGACAGCCGCTTGGTCGGCTCGAAGTGCACCAGCTGCGAGCCCGCGGGCCCGGCCTCGATGGTGCGGCCGCCGGTGTTGGAGACGACCTGCCAGTCGAACGGCGCGACGACGTGCACCTCGTAGGTGCCCTTGAGGTCGGGCTGGTCGAAGCAGGCGAACACGCGCTTGGCCTCGGCCGGCTCGAAGTGCGTGTAGAGGTAGACCGCCCCGTCCTCGGGGTCCTCGAAGCGGTGCAGGCCCTCGCCGGTGTTGGAGTACCGGCAGTCGGCGTCGACGACGAGGGTGTTGTCGGCGGCGAGGTCGGGCAGCGGCAGGCCGCCCTCCTCGGTGTAGGTGGAGACGTCGAGCTCGACCCCGTTGAGCGTGGCGGACCGGACGGTCTCGGCGACCAGGTCGACGAACGAGGCGGCGCCGGGCTCGCGGCAGGTGAACCGCACCGTCGTCGTCGAGCGGAAGGTCCCGCTGCCCGGGCGCCCCTCACCGTCGGTGAGGTCGAAGCGGAGGTCGTAGCTGTCGACGTCGAGCAGGCGGGCGCGCGCGGCGGCGTCGTCGCGGGTCAGGTTGGGTACGGCCACGCCCGGCAGCCTGCCACGGACGGCCGACACGCCCGCGGGGCACCGGGAACAACCGGCCGGAGGGGGCGCTTGGCAGCGGGCAGTGGCCGGAGGTGCGCCCCCGGCCCCGAGGACGACGGATCAGAGGAGAGCGATCGATGACCGAGGCAGTGCAGAGCGCCCCGACGAAGGCCCGGGTGGACTTCTGGTTCGACCCGCTGTGTCCCTGGGCCTGGCTGACCAGCCGCTGGGTGCTGGAGGCGGCGAAGGTGCGCGACATCGACCTGCACTGGCACGTCATGTCGCTGGCGGTGCTCAACCGCGGGCGCGACCTGCCGGAGGAGTACCAGCGGATGATGGAGCAGGCGTGGGGCCCGGTGCGGGTCGCGATCGCCGCCGCCGAGAAGCACGGCGACGAGGTCCTCGGGGACCTCTACACGGCCATGGGCGCGCTGCGCCACCACGAGGGCCGGGAGCTCGACGAGATCATCGCCCCGGCGCTCGAGCGCGTCGGCCTGCCGGCCGAGCTGGCCGAGGCGGCGACCTCCACCGACTACGACGAGGCGCTGGAGAAGAGCCACCACGCGGGCATGGACCCGGTCGGCGACGACGTCGGCACCCCGGTCATGCACATCGACGGCGTCGCGTTCTTCGGCCCCGTCATCAGCAAGGTGCCCACCGGCGAGGACGCCGGCCGGGCCTTCGACGGCGCCGTCCTGCTGGCCAACCTGCCCGACTTCTGGGAGCTCAAGCGGACCCGCACCGCCGGCCCGGACATGGACTCGGTGCCGGCCGACGCCCTGGAGCTGACGAACAACTGAGCCCGCCGCCCGCCGCCGGCCGCGGGAGCGCGACCGGCGGCGGGCGCCCGGGGACGGGTCAGGTGGCGCCTCCGCCGCCTGCTCGATCCCGGCGGCGGCCCGGGGCGCGGGGACGGCGGCCGGCGCCTCGGCCAGCCCCGGCTGGGCGATCACCTCGAGCTGGGGCGGGGTGCGAGGGGCCGAGGGCCCCTGGGTGTGCATCCGCGGAGGTGCCCGGCTGGCATGCTCGCGGGCGTGCCGCGACCGACCCGCCAGCGCATCCTGATCACCGGCGCCAGCTCCGGGCTGGGCATGGGCATGGCCCGCCGCTTCGCCGCCCGCGGCCGCGACCTGGCGCTGGTCGCCCGCCGCGAGCACCTGCTGGAGGAGCTGCGCGGCGAGCTGCTCGCCGCCCACCCCGGCATCCGGGTGGTCACCGCGGCCCTCGACGTCGACGACGCGACGGCCGTGGCCGAGGGCGTCCCGGCGCTGGCCGCGGAGCTCGGCGGCGTCGACCGGTTCGTCGCCAACGCCGGCATCGGCAAGGGCGCGTCGGTGGGCACCGGCGCCGGCTGGGCCAACCGCGCCACGCTGTTCACCAACGTCCTCGGCACCCACGCGCAGTGCGAGGCCGCCGTCGAGCTGTTCCGCGCCCAGGGCTCGGGCCACCTCGTCGTCATCAGCTCGGTCGCCTCGGTCCGCGGGATGCGCGGCACCCGCACCGCCTACGGCGCCAGCAAGGCCGCGCTCAACGCGCTCGCCGAGGGCATCCGGTCGGACCTGCTCGGCACCGGCATCCGGGTCACCACGGTGCTGCCCGGCTACGTCGAGACCGACATCAACGTCGGCCGGCGCGGCCCGTTCACCGTCGACCTCCACACGGGCGTCGACGCGCTGGTCGCCGCGATCGAGCGGGAGCCGGTGCGCGCCTACGTGCCCGAGTGGCCGTGGCGGCCGGTGTCGGCGCTGCTGCGCGTGCTGCCGCTGCCGGTGGTCCGCCGCCTCACCTGAGCGCGGGCGGGTCCACCGCCGGCCGCGCGGCGAGATCGGCGATCTCGTGGCGATCAGCGCCGGATCGCCACGACGTCGCCGATCTCGGCGGTCGTGGTTCGCCGCCTCACCCGAGGCGGGACGCGGCCACGCGCATGGTCGCCTCGTCGTAGGGGCCGCGGTCGAGCCGGCCGGCCAGGACGGCGGCCAGCACCGCCAGCAGCTCCTCCCGCTGCGCGCCCACGAAGTCCGCGTCCACCACCGCGCCGTGGCCGGGGACGACCGGCCCGCGGGCCAGCGCGTGCAGCCGGCCCAGCGTCGCCGGCCACTCGGCCGGGAAGGCGTCCTCGAACGCCGGCGGGGCGCCCTCCTCGACCAGGTCCCCGGCGAAGACGGTGCCGTCCTCCACCTCGACGACCAGGTCGTGCCCGGTGTGCCCGCGGCCGAGGAAGCGCAGCACCACCTCGACGCCGCCCACGTCGAGCACCGCGACGTCGTCGACCAGCGCGTCGGGCGGGTCCAGCGGCGCGCGCCGCACCTGCCCCGCGGCCGCGTCGTCCCCGGCGGCGAGCAGCTCGCCGACCCGGGCCGCGCGCTGGGCCTCGCCGGTGGCCAGCAGGTCCGCGGCGCAGCCGTGCGTGCCCCACACCGTCGCCGGGCGGAACGCGGCGTTGCCGAAGCAGTGGTCGTAGTGCGCGTGCGTGTTGACGACCGTCCACGGGTGCGGGGTCACCCGGCGCACGGCGGCGGCGAGGTCGGCGGCCTCGGCGGGGGAGGAGCGGGTGTCGACGACGAGGCAGGCGCCGTCGCCGACCACCAGCCCGCAGTTCAGGTCCAGCGACCCGTGCCGCCGGACGAAGACGCCCGCCGCGACCTCGGTGAACGTCACCAGCAGATCCGCATCGGCCGGCCGCGGGCGTCGAGCGAGCCGTCGCCGACGCACTCCGCGGCGCCGTCGGCGACCCGGCGGGCCGACCACGCGGCGGCGCAGGCGTCGAGCGCGTCGACCGCCGGCACCCGCGGCGGCGCGGCGGCCAGCGCGGCCTCGACGTCCATGACGGATCGGAGTGCCGCCAGCCGCTGGGCCAGTCCCCGGGCGGTGACCTTCGGGTCGGTGACGGCCGGGTCCAGGGCCCGGAAGGCGAGCTCCGGGTGCACCTCGACGACGTGGTCGGGCGGCGGGTCGCCCAGCGCGTCGTCCAGCGCCCGGATGGACGCCGTCAGCCGGAAGGCCTGCGCCGAGAGCGAGCGCCCGCCGGTGGCCGCGATCGACAGCTCCCGGGCCTGCGCGTAGTCGCGGGCGCCGAGGACCGCGCGGACCGGGGCGGGGAAGACCGAGCTGCCGGCCCGGCCGAGCAGGCGGCGGGCGGCCCCGTCACAGGCGCGGGGGCCGTCGCCGGACAGGCCGATCGGCATGTCGATGCCGACCACCTCGACGTCCGGGACAGCGAGGACGGCGGTCGCGTCAGGCAGGTGGAGCAACCGCACCGTGCGGCCCTCGAGGAGCGCGCCGACCCAGGCCCCGCGCCAGCCGTCCACCCCGAGCACCGCCACCACCCGACCCTGACAGACTCGGCGCATGCGCGTCTTCGTCGGCACCGACCACGCCGGGCTGGACTTCAAGGAGCACCTCAAGCGGGCGCTCACCGAGGCCGGGCACGAGCCGGTCGACTGCGGCGCCTTCGACTACGACCCGCAGGACGACTACCCGCCGTTCTGCTTCGAGGTCGGCGAGCGCGTGGTCACCGAGCCGGGCAGCCTCGGCGTGGTCATCGGCGGGTCGGGCAACGGCGAGCAGATCGCGGCCAACAAGGTGCCCGGCGTGCGCGCGGCGCTGGTGTGGAACACCGAGACCGCCCAGCTGGCCCGGCAGCACAACGACGCCAACGTCGTCTCGATCGGCGCCCGCCAGCACTCGATCGAGGAGGCCACCGGGCTCGTGCTCGAGTTCCTCCGGACGCCGTTCAGCCACGACGAGCGGCACGTCCGCCGGATCGGGCTGGTCAGCGACTACGAGCAGAACCGGCACCGCCCCGCCGGCGGCCTGCCCACCCGCGGCGACGCGGCGTAGTTGCTGGAACGGCCCCGCTGCAGGGGCCCGCGCCGAGCAGGTGACGTGCTGGAACGGCCCCCTCGCAGGGGCCCGCGCCGGGCGGAGCGAGGCGTGGGGGGCGAGGGGGTCCTCCTAGAACTGGTCGGGGCAGTGGGGGCTGACCGGCCAGGAGAACGCCGTCGCGGCCTGGGTGACCGCGCCCGGGCTCACCTCGGTGACCCGGCCGGCCGCCTGCAGGGTGCCCAGCGAGACGCCGCCGAGGTAGGCCGCGGCCAGCGCCTCGACGTCGACGACCAGGTCGGGGTCGCCGTCGGTGGGGGCGCAGAAGGCCCCGGCCGGGTGCCCGCGCAGCCACCAGCGCCCGTCGTTCCACGGGCAGAACCGGTCGCGCACCTCGAGGACCATGTCGATCGGCGCCGGGTAGCGGCGCGCGGCCAGCGCCCGGCCGACGTCGACCAGCCGCAGCCACAGCCCGTCCAGCGGGCGCACCTGTAGCGCGCGAGGGTCGGCCAGCAGGTGGCGCAGCGGGTCGTCGGCCGGGGCGTAGCCGGCCTCCACCGTCCGCACCAGGTCCAGGTCGAGCAGGTACCGCCACAGCGCCGCGTACGCGGGGGTGCTGCGCGCCCGCACGTCGTCGACGACGACCGTGCCGTCGGGCAGGCCGTCGTCGGTCCACCGGGCGCGCACCCGGAACGCGGCGAAGCCGGTGACCTCGCCGTCGGCCTCGGTGTGCAGCACGTACCGGCGGGCGCTGGCGCCGCCGCGGCGCTCCGCCGGGTCGCGCAGCGCGCGCTCCCACCAGCGCTCGTCGCGCTCGAACGTGCCGGGCACCCAGCGGCGCAGCGCCTCGTGCACCCGCGCGGCGCCGGCCCGCCACGCCTCGGGGCCGGCCGGGGCCACCGTGCCGGTGCCCAGGTCGACGCCGGGGCGGAAGGCCGTGTCCCGGGTGGCGCCGCGCAGGTTCCCTCGCTGCGTCGCCGGCGCGTAGCCGAAGCGGCCGTAGATCGAGCCCTCGGAGGCCCACAGCGCGGCCAGCGGCTCGCCCTGCCGCTCGTGCAGCTCGGTGAGCTGGCGGCGCATCATCGCGGTCAGCACGCCCCGGCGGCGGTGGGTGGGGGAGACGGTCACCCAGGTGACGCCCGCGCACGGGACGACGGCGCCGGGCACCGTCACCTGCCGGCTGTAGATGCCGCCCGTGGCGGCCACCCGCCCGTCGCCGGCCCACAGCGACAGCGACCGGTCCAGCTCCGCCGTCGGCGGGACCCGCTCGGTGAAGTCGCCGATCGGCTCGTCGCCGAAGACCTCGAGCATCGCCCGGCTGAACGCGGGCCACTCCTCGGCGGTGACGGGGCGGAGGTCAGCGGGATCGGTCACCCCTGGTGTCTACCGGGCGGGGACGACGGCCCGCGACCGCGGTCAGCCGCGCAGGTAGGCCAGCGTCGCCATCACCCGGCTGTTGCGGTCCTCGTCGGGCGCGAGGCCGAGCTTGGCGAAGATCCGCTGGGTGTGCTTCTCCACCGCGCCCGGGGTGACCACCAGCTGCCGGGCGATCGCGGTGTTGGAGTGGCCCTCGGCGATCAGCCCGAGCACCTCCCGCTCGCGCGGGGTGAGCCGGCGCACCGGGTCGTCGGCGCGACGGCGGGCGAACAGCTGGGCGACCACCTGCGGGTCGAGCACGGTGCCGCCGGCGACGACCTCGGCGAGCGCGGCCAGCAGCTGGTCGAGGTCGGTCACCCGGTCCTTGAGCAGGTAGCCGACGCCGCCGCGGCCGTCGGCCAGGAGCTCGTCGGCGTAGGTGACCTCGACGTACTGCGACAGCACCAGCACCGCCGTCCCGGGCACCACCCGCCGCACCTCGACGGCGGCGCGCAGCCCCTCGTCGGTGTGCGTGGGCGGCATCCGCACGTCGACGACGGCCACGTCGGGCCGCTCGGCACGCACCGCGCGGACCAGCGACGGGCCGTCGCCGACGGCGGCCGCCACGGTGGTGCCCGCCTCCTCGAGGAGCCGGACCAGCCCCTCGCGGAGCAGGACCGAGTCCTCGCCGAGCACCACGCGCAGCGGCCGGTCGCCGGGGCTCACCCCCACGGCAGCTCCGCCGTCGTCCGGGTCGGGCCGCCCCGCGGGCTGTCGACCGCCAGGACGCCGTCGACGGCGTGCAGCCGGTCGGCGAGCCCGGCCAGGCCGTGCCCGGGCACCAGCAGCGCCCCGCCCTCGCCGTCGTCCTCGACGACGACCCGCAGCACGTCGCCGGCCCGGGCCACCTCGACCCGGCACACGGTCGCCCCGCTGTGCTTGGCCACGTTGGCCAGCGCCTCGCTGACGACGAAGTACGCGGTGTTCTCCGTGACCGGCGCCGGCCGCTCGGCGGGCAGGTCGACGGCGAGCTCCACCGGCACCGGCGAGCGGGCGGCCAGCGCGGCCAGCGCGGCCGGCAGGCCGCGGTCGGCGAGCACCGGCGGGGCGATGCCGCGGGACAGCGCGCGCAGCTCCTCCAGCGCCTCCCGGGCGAGGACGCCGGCCTCGGCGAGCGTGGTGCGGGCGGCGGCGGGGTCGCGCTCGAGCTGGCGCTGGGCGCGGGAGAGGTCCATGCCCAGGCGGACCAGGTGCTGCTGCGGGCCGTCGTGGATGTCGCGCTCCAGCCGGCGCAGCGCCACCGCCTCGGCGGCGACGGCGGCGTCGCGGCCGCGGGAGAGCCGGCCGATCTCGGCCTGGGTGGCGGCGCGGGAGGTCAGCAGCACCCGGCCGAGCTGGGCCTGCAGCAGCGCGACCGCCCGGACGGCGAACGGCAGCAGCACCGCGAAGACGGCGCCGATCAGCGTGTAGAGCAGGACGCGCCGGCCGGCGGTGCTCTCGAGGCCGAGCAGCTCCAGCAGGTCGGTGTTCTCCGGGTCCCCGGAGGCGTCGGGCAGCGCCCAGTCCCACAGCCCGTAGGTGAGCCCGCCGAGCGCCCCGGCCCAGAACGTGACCGTGACGACGAAGGCCAGGATCGCCACCGGGAACCGGACGACGGCGTGCAGCACGTCGAGCCAGGACTGCGGGTCGCGCAGCGGGGTCAGCAGCCGGCGCACCCGGCCGCCGTCGGCGGTCAGGTAGGCCGGGCGGGGGACCGGGTGGCCGAGCACCGCGGGCAGCTGCGCCCGCTCGAGCGCGGCGAACCCGCGGGCGGCGAGCAGGGTGAGCGCCAGGACGGCGAGGCCGACCCAGATCACCAGGGTGCCGACGCCGACGGCCACACCGGTCACGGCGACGACGAAGGCGGTGATCCCGACCGGCAGCGACAGCAGCGCGTAGCCGGAGTCGACGAGCAGCCGGCGCAGCAGGCCGGCGTGCGGCGGGGCGGTCGTGGAGGGCATCACGAGGGTGTCGGTGGTCATGCGGCGAGCCTGCTGGCGCGGGGCCGGCCGGCCGATCCCGTCAGCCGGTCGATCCGCTGTCGGGCTGGCCCGACACCCGCTGCGCTCCTCATGTCGCCGGCGATGCTCCCGGTCGCGCCGGGCCGGTGTCCAGCGCCCTGGCTAGTGTCGGGCGCGATCCCGTGCACGCCCGACGGCGCCGCGCTCCCGCGCGGCCGCGTGCCCGGCGGGACGGAGGTCTGCCCGTGCGCCCGAGGTCGGTGCCCGTCGCGCTCAGCGCGCTCCTGCTGGCTGCCGGGTGCACGGCGTCGACAGCGGCGGAGGGGGACGGGGACGGCGCCGCCCCCGTCGCGACCTCCGCGCCCGACCAGCGGCTGACCGTCGTCGCCGACGCCGAGCCCGCGGCATCCGCCGTCAGCGCCAGCCGCGCGCTGTTCGACGAGGCCGGCGTGGTCGTCGTCGCCCCCGAGGGCGACCGGGCGGCCACCCTGCTCGGCGCCTCGGCCGCGGTGGGCCTGGGTGTGCCGCTGCTGCTGGACCCCGAGGGCGGGGAGGGCGACGGCGCCGTCGCCGAGGAGATCGGCCGGCTGGGCGCGCGGACGGTCCTCGCCGTGGGCGCCGACGGCGCGCCCGGCGACGCCGACGTCGTCACCGCGCCGGCGAGTGCCGAGGCGGTCGCCGCCGCCACCGGCCTCGACCTCGCCGCCGCCGACCCGGTGCCCGCCGACGGCGAGGCGGCCGCCGTCGCGGCGCTCGAGGCCGGGGCGCCGGCCGCGCTGCGCCCCGAGGAGGACGGGGCCGCGGCCGAGGGCGAGGCCGACGGCGAGCTGCCCGCGGTCACCCGCGCCGAGCCGCTCGAGGGCACCGTCGTCCTGGCCGACGGCGCGCCGGAGTCGCTGGCCGGCGTCGCCACCGCCCGGGCCGCCGGCGCGCGCGTGCAGGTGACCGGCGGGCAGACCGACCCGCGGGCGTCGGCCGACGCGGTCGAGGCGGTGTCGGGCGCGGAGACCGTCGTCGCCCTGGGCGCGGGCTTCGGCGCGGAGGACGGCCTGGACTGGAAGCTGGAGACCGCGGCCACCGGCACCCAGCTGCCCGGCGGCGGTCAGACGCTGTTCCCGCAGCACTTCATGGTGGCGCTCTACGGGCACCCGGGCACCGGCGCGCTGGGCGTGCTCGGCGAGCAGGACGTCGACGCGGCGGTCCAGCGGGCCCGCGACCACGCCGCGCCCTACGAGTCGCTGGTCCCCGACGCCACCGTCGTCCCGGCCTTCGAGATCATCGCCACGGTGGCCTCGGAGTTCCCGACAGACGGCAACGACTACTCCTACGAGGCGCCGCTGGAGCAGATCCGCCCGTGGGTGGAGGCCGCGGGGGAGGCCGGCCTCTACGTCGTCCTGGACCTGCAGCCCGGGCGCACCGACTTCGTCACCCAGGCCGAGCTGTACCGGCCGCTGCTGGAGCTGCCGCACGTCGGCCTGGCGCTGGACCCCGAGTGGCGGCTGGCACCGGACCAGGTGCACCTCACCCAGATCGGCTCGGTCGGCGTCGACGAGGTGAACCGGGTGGTGACCTGGCTGGCCGACCTCACCCGCGAGAACCGGCTGCCGCAGAAGCTGCTCGTGCTGCAC
Organism: Geodermatophilus sp. SYSU D01180; assembly: GCF_054050415.1. NCBI lineage: Bacteria > Bacillati > Actinomycetota > Actinomycetes > Geodermatophilales > Geodermatophilaceae > Geodermatophilus > Geodermatophilus sp. SYSU D01180. The sequence goes on from NZ_JBJGZH010000001.1 coordinate 97,171, forward strand.
CAGTTCCGGGTGGACATGATCCCCGGCCGCGAGCAGGTCGACCTGTCCCGCGACGAGGTCGCCGTGATGGTGCACGCCGACGGGCAGGGCCCGCAGGGGAGCAAGCAGGACACCTGGCGGGTGCTGCACGGCATCGGTCCCGAGGGGCTGGCCTGGGGCTGGAAGAACTTCTACGACGAGGACTCCCCGATGCTCACGCCCGAGGAGACGATCGCCCAGGTGTCCCCGCGGCCCCAGCTGATCAGCTACCAGTAGTCGCCCCTGTGTGACCGAGTAGTCACCCTCGGGAGTTAGCGTCGCCCCGCGCCCGGGACGCACGGGCGGCACACCGAGGGGAAGACGCACACATGCAGCGACGCAGGTACTGGGCCGCGGTCGCGGCCGCACTCGCGGTGACCGCCGGGGCGGCGACGCCCGCGGCGGCCGCGCCCGCGGCAGCGGCCACCGACGAGCTCGACATCACCCTGCTGGCCACCACCGACCTGCACGGCCGGGTGCAGGACTGGGACTACTTCAAGGACGCGCCCTACAGCGAGAGGGACGGCTTCGCCACGGGCCTGGCCCGGGTCGGGTCGGTCGTCGACAGCGTGCGCGCCGCGCGCGGCGAGGAGAGCGTGCTGGTCGTCGACAACGGCGACTTCCTGCAGGGCACGCCGCTGAGCTACTACTACGCGCGGCAGGAGCCGGTTCCCGGGACCGGCGCCGAGCACCCGATGGCCGCCGCCTACGACGCCATCGGCTACGACGCCCAGGTGGTCGGCAACCACGAGTTCAACTACGGCCTGGACCTGCTGCAGGCCTACACCGACGACGTCGACCACCGGGTGCTCGGCGCCAACGTCGTCGACGCCCGCACCAAGCAGCCCGTGCTGGAGCCCTACACGCTGCACCGGATGGACGTCCCCGGGCACGAGCCGGTCACCGTGGGCATCCTCGGCCTGACCACGCCGGGCTCGGCGATCTGGGACCGCGGCAACGTCGAGGGCCGGGTCGAGTTCCAGGACATGGTCGCGGCCGCGCGGAAGTGGGTCCCCCGCGTCGCCGCGCGGGCCGACGTCGTCGTGGTGCTGTCGCACGCCGGCGTGGGCGGGACGTCGTCCTACGACCCGTCGCAGGCCCCGGCGGAGAACCCGACCGACGTCATCGCGCGGACGGTGCCCGGCATCGACGCCATGGTGGTGGGCCACACCCACCGCAACGCGCCCAGCCAGGTCGTCCGCAACGAGGTCACCGGCGACGACGTGCTGCTGACCCAGCCCTACCGCTGGGGCGCCACGGTGTCCCAGGTGGACATCGGGCTGGAGGAGGTCCGCGGCCGGTGGGACGTCGCCAGCACCGCGGCCACCGCGCTGCGCACCGACGCCTACCCGCAGGACCCGGCGGTGCTCGCCGCGACCGACGAGGCGCACCGGACGACGGTCGACTACGTCAACCAGGTGGTCGCCACCTCCACCGAGCAGCTGACCACGGAGACCAGTCGCTACGAGGACACGCCGATCCTCGACTTCATCCAGCAGGTGCAGACCGGGACCGTCGAGGCCGCGATGGAGGGCACGCCGCGGGCCGACCTGCCGGTGCTGTCGATCGCCGCGCCGTTCAGCCGGACGGCGGTCTTCGCCGAGGGCGACGTCACCGTCCGCGACATCGCCGGGCTCTACGTCTACGACAACACGCTGGAGGCGGTCGAGCTCACCGGCGCCCAGGTCCGGGCCTACCTGGAGAAGTCGGCGGGCTACTTCGCCCAGGTGCCGGCCACCGGGGACGTCGACCTGGAGACACTCACCAACGCGGAGGGCACGCCGGACTACAACTACGACGTCCTCTCCGGGGTCGACTACGACCTCGACGTGTCCAGGCCGGAAGGCCAGCGGGTCACCCGGCTGGAGTTCGACGGCGAGCCGGTGGCCGACGGCGACCGGTTCGTGGTCGCGGTGAACAACTACCGGCGCTCCGGCGGCGGCAACTTCCCCGGCATCTCGACCGCACCCGTCGTCTACGACGAGCAGCAGGAGATCCGCCAGCTGCTCATCGACTGGGCCCAGGAGCGCCAGGTGATCGACCCGGCGGACTTCTACGACCCGAACTGGCAGCTGGTCCGCGACGGCGAGCCGCTGCTGCCCTGACGCACCTGCCCCCCGCACACCCGACCGCCCCGCCGGAGCCCTCCGGCGGGGCGGTCGGCGTCCGGGGGTCAGGCGGTCGGGGACTCCCGTTCCGTCGGTCCCCCGTGGTGGACTACCGCCCGTCGACGGGGATGGCGACCGAGGAGAGGTGGTCCGCGTGACCAGCGTGCTGAGCGGGGTGTCCGACGAGCTCGACCCGCGGCTGCTCGAGCACCGGCGGGAGCTGACCGGCTACTGCTACCGGATGCTGGGGTCGTCCTTCGACGCCGACGACGCCGTGCAGGAGACGCTGGTCCGGGCGTGGAAGAGCTTCGGCTCCTTCGAGGGCCGCTCCTCGCTGCGGTCCTGGCTCTACCGGATCGCCACCAACGTCTGCCTCGACCAGCTCTCCGGGCGGCAGCGCCGGGCGCTGCCCATGGACCTCTCCGGTTCGCCGTGGTCGCCGGTGGAGGCGTCCCTGGCCGCCCGGCGGCCGACCGAGGCCTGGGTCGAGCCGGTCCTCGACCGCGCGGTCCTGCCCGAGGACGGCGACCCGGCCGAGCGCGCGGTGGCCCGCGAGTCGGTGCGGCTGGCCTTCGTGGCGGCGCTGCAGCACCTGCCCCCGCGGCAGCGCGCCGTCCTCCTGCTGCGCGACGTGCTGCGCTGGCACGCCGACGAGGTCGCCGCGCTGCTCGAGACCACCGTCGCCTCGGTCAACAGCGCGCTGCAGCGGGCCCGCGCCACGCTGGCGGCGATGGGCGGCACCCCGGAGGAGCGGCCGCTGGACGCCGACCACCGCGAGCTGCTGGACCGCTACCTCGACGCCTTCGAGCGCTACGACATCGACGCCTTCGTCGCCCTGCTGCACGAGGACGCCACCCAGCACATGCCGCCGTTCGAGATGTGGCTGGGCAGCGCCGCCGACATCGGCACCTGGATGCTCGGCCCGGGCAGCGGCTGCCGGAACTCCCGGCTGCTGCTCACCGAGGCCAACGGCAGCCCGGCGGTCGCGCAGTGGCGCCCCACGGACGACGGCCGTCACACGCCGTGGGCGCTGCACGTGCTGGAGGTCGAGGACGGCCGGATCCGGCACATCACGAGCTTCCTCGACCTGGACAACGACCTGTTCGCCCGGCTCGGCCTGCCGCTGACCCCGGACGCGGCGCCCGCCGTCGGCTGATCCCCGCCGGCCGGTCCCGCACCTCCCCGCCACCGCCTCCCACCCCGCCGGGGTCGGGAGGCGGTGGCGCGTCCAGGGGTTGTCCCACGTACCCCCCAGGGGTATACAGGTCGGCGTCGACGGAGGAGGGGACATGCACGGTGACCACGTCCACCAGGCGTCCACCACGGACCGGCAGGCGACCCCCGGGAGGACCGCCGTCCCCTGGGCCGCGGCCGTGCAGGCCACGCTGCACTGCCTCACCGGCTGCGCCATCGGCGAGGTGCTCGGGATGGTCATCGGGACCACCCTGGGCCTGTCCACCTGGGCCACGGTCGCCCTGGCCGTCGCGCTGGCCTTCGTCTTCGGCTACGCGCTCACGATGCGCGGCGTCCTCCGCGCGGGCCTGACGTTCCGCCGGGCGCTGCGGGTGGCGCTGGCGGCCGACACCGTCTCGATCGCGGTGATGGAGCTGGTCGACAACGCCGTCCTGGTCGGCGTCCCGGGTGCGATGGAGGCCGGCCTGGACTCGGCGTTCTTCTGGCTGTCGCTGGCCGGCGCCCTCGCGGTGGCGTTCGTCGTCACCCTGCCGGTCAACCGCTGGCTGATGGGGCGCGGCCTCGGCCACGCCGTCGTCCACGCCCACCACTGACCGCCGCTCACCGCCGCGGGGGAGGTCGCTCGCCGTCGACCGCGCCGGACGGCGCCGCGGTCGCCGGGTCCGTCGCCAGGCCGAGCCTGCCCCGGAGCCGCACGGCCCACGCCTCCGGCGCGCGGTCGAGCTCGGCGCCGACGACCGTGGTGACCACGGCGATGACCGCGACGGCGAGCAGCCAGCCCACCAGGGCGAGCGTCACGCCGAACAGCCCGTACCTGCGGCTGTAGGACTCCATGAGCAGCGGCATGTAGACCGCCGTGGCCAGGGCGTAGAGCGCCGAGGCGACGGCCGCCAGCGCGCCCGTGGGCAGCAGCCGCCGCCAGGCGAGGCGGCCCCCGAGCAGCAGCCAGGGGATCGAGGTCCACAGCAGGCAGCCCGCCAGCACGTGGCCGGTCCAGCGCAGCACCCAGGGGACGGCGCCGGGGGCCGCCAGCCCGTGCAGGAACGACAGCAGCACGATCTCCAGCAGCAGGGCGGCGATGCCCAGCAGCGCGTCGACCGACCCGCGGAGGCCGGCGCGCTGCGGGAGCCGCCAGGCCTGCTCGTACATCCGCTGCAGCCGGCGGGCCAGCGAGACGCCGGAGAACACCAGCAGGACGACGCTGAGCACGCCGACGCCGGCGTCCCCGGTCGCCGCGAACAGCTGCTGCACGTCCGCGGCGGCCGCGCCGGTCAGCCGGAACCGGTCGATCACGATCTCGGCGACCAGGGGCGCGTCGTCCCCGGGGGCCAGCAGCGACAGCAGCAGGAGCAGCGGGATCAGCGCGGTGAACGCCTGGGCGGAGACGGCCATGGCCCGGTCGACGCCGCGCTGGTCCAGGAACGCCGCGACGCACCGGCCGGTGAACGTGGACTCCAGCCGCCGGAGGACCACCCCGGACCCGCGGACGACCATGCCGCCCTCACCCCCGGACGGCGGCCGGCGCCGGCTCCGCCGGCGTCGGTGGCGGGGCCAGGCGCGCGGCGGGGAGGGCGCGGGTCAGGAAGAGGCTTAGCAGGGCGACGGCGGCGACCGCGAGGAGCGCCGTCCTCAGGCCGAGCAGCTGCGCGTCCGCGTAGGTCGCCACCAGGGCGTCGACCTCCGCGGCGGGGATCCCCGCCTGGTCGAGCGCGGCCCGCGCCTGGTCGACCGGGACGAAGCTGGCGCCCCCGCCGATCGCCACGCCCACCTCCTCGGCGATGTCGTCGCTGACCTGCGGGTCGCCGGAGATCCCGCGTACGGCGGCGGCGGTCAGCGTGCCGATGAGCACCGAGCCGACGAACGCCGTCCCGAGCGAGGACCCCAGGTTCTGCGCCGTGTACTGCAGGCCACCGACCTCGCTGCGGTCGGCCTCCCCGGCGCTGGACTGGGCGACGTTGCCGAGCTGGGCGGCCAGCAGGCCCATCCCGATCCCCAGCAGCGCCATCGCCAGCCCGAAGGAGAGGTCGTCGAGCTCCGGCCGGACCGTCGCGAGCAGCCACAGGGACGCCGCGACCAGGGCTGCGAAGCCGACCCGCACCACGGTGCGCGGGCCGGCGACCCGGTTCAGCAGCGGTGCACTCATCGCCGTGACCAGCATGAGCACCGAGACCGGGAGCAGCCGCAGCCCGGTCTCGAAGGCGTCGAGCCCCTGCACGACCTGCAGGTACAGCGGCACGGTGAAGAAGACCCCGAGCAGGACGAGGTTCTGCGCGACGAGCGTCTGCACGGCCGCGCGCAGCGGCGGGACCGAGAACAGCCGCCAGTGCAGCAGCGGCTCCTCGCCGCGGGCCTCCCGGTGGCGCAGCCACGACCGCAGCAGCGCCAGCAGGGCCAGGCCGGCGCCGATGACGAACGGCGTCAGGGCGAAACCCAGGACGGTGACCGGCGACTCGCGCGGCTGCAGCCAGCCCCACGTGGTGCTCTGCAGCACCCCGAGGACGACGAGCGCCAACCCGAGCGCGGAGAGCGCCGCCCCGACCGCGTCGACCCGGGGACGCGGGCCCGGCGTCGGCGCGTCCCCGACCCAGCGGAGCCCGGCGAGGACGGCCAGCACCACGACGACCTCGCCGGCGAAGACGAGCCGCCAGCTGAGGTAGGTCGTCACCCAGCCGCCGAGCAACGGGCCGACGGCGATCCCGGCCCCGGCCAGCCCACCGATCACCCCGTAGGCCATCGCCCGGTCCCGGCCCCGGTAGTTGCCGCCCACCAGGGCGGCGAGCGCGGGCAGCACGAGAGCCGCCCCCAGTCCCTCGATGACCGACCACCCCAGGGCGAGGACCAGCACGGTGGGCGCCAGCGCGGTGATCAGGGAACCGACCGCGTAGACGACGAGCCCGACGGCGAAGGCGCGCCGCCGGCCGATCCGGTCGCCGATCTTCCCCCCGGTGACCATGAACGCGGCCATGACGAGCGTGTAGACGGTGATGACCGCCTGGATGGTGGTGACGGTCGTGTCGAAGTCCTCGACCAGCTGGCTGATCGACACGTTCATCACCGCGGTGTCGAGGACGGCGAGGAACTGCGCGGCCCCCAGGACCACGATCGGCCTCCAGCTCGTCACGGTGCGACGCTGACCGCAGCGGCGACGCCGGCGCATCGTCCCGCCCGCATGAGCGGGCGCTCCGGACCGCCGCGCGGGGGGCCGGGAGCGACCGCCGAGGATGGGCGCGTGAAGGTCTACCTCTCGTCGGACATGGAGGGCACCGCGGGTGTCGTCGACTGGGCGCAGTGCCGCGGCCCGGGCGGCGAGTACGAGCACTACCGGCGGCTGCTGCAGGACGAGGTGAACGCCGCGATCGCGGGCGCGATGGACGCCGGCGCCACCGAGTTCGTCGTCAACGACTCGCACTCGACGATGCAGAACCTGCGCCCCGGTGAGCTGCTCGGCAACGCCCGCTACCTCGCCGGCCGGCACAAGCCGATGTACATGATGGAGGGGCTGGACGGCTCCTTCGACGCCGTCTTCCTCGTCAGCTACCACGGCTCGATGTCCGGCCCGGCGTCGGTGCTGTCGCACACCTACAACCCGGCGGCGGTCGCTCGCGTGCGACTGAACGGCGTCGAGGTGGGGGAGTCGGGCATCAACGCGCTGGTCGCCCTCGGCCACGGCGTGCCGGTCGTGCTGGTCACCGGCGACGAGACGACGGCCGAGGAGGCGCGCGCGGTGTGCCCGGGGATCGAGGCCGCCGTCGTCAAGCGGTCGGTGACCCGGTTCGCGGCCGAGAGCCTGCACCCGGCCGATGCGTGCGCGCTCATCCGCGAGCGGGCGGCCGCCGCCGTGCGGGGCCTGCCCGCCGCCCGGCCGCCGGCGATCGAGCTGCCGGCGGCGCTGGAGGTCACCTTCCGCAACGCGGACCTGGCCGAGCTGGCCACCCGGGTCGTCGGGGTCGAGCGCGCCGGGACCCTCGACGTCCGGATGGCCGACGAGGACCCGGTCGCCCTCTACCGGATGTTCGTGACCGTCGTGCTGCTCACCCGCGGGTTCACCGACTGAGCGGCGTCCGGCGGGCTAGATGCGGGTCAGCCAGACCACCGGCGGGCGGGCGCGCCGCGCGGCGAAGGCCTCCAGTTGCGTCTCGCTCGGGCGGCAGCCGCCCGGGCAGTCGAACTCCACGACCCGCCCGTCGACCCACCCGACGGCCGCCGGCCGCCGGCAGATCGGGCAGTCCTCCCACGTGACCCGCTCGCTGGCTTCCACGGTGTCGCCTCCCGGTCCCGGAGACCTGCCCGGGAAACGGGAGAGGACCTGGGCACGCTGTTCGATCCAGGGCCCCTCTGTGCGACGACCGTAACCGGACGTGTCCGGCACGAAACGCCCGCCGAACGGACGGCCTGTTCCGGTTCGCCGCGGTCCCGTGCCGGGTGCGGCGCACGTGCAGGCAGCGCCGACCCTGACGGCTCCGTCACCGGCCACTCGGTCCCGCTCCCGGGGGTACGACACGGCGCTCCCGTGCGGAGCAGCGGACGGTGCCGCGGGGACTGCACCCGGTCCGGGCGCACCGCCTCGGGCGGCGCCGCGTCGCCAAGGCGCGGTGCGCCGCCGGACTGCTGGTGCAATCGGGCGGCGCAACGGCTCGGGACGAGGTGGTCGGGATGCCCAGGTTCGTCGTCTTCTTCTCGTACACGCCGGAGGCGTGGAGCCGGATGATCGACCAACCGGGCGATCGCACCGCTGCCGCGAGTGCGTCGGCCGAGGCGGTCGGCGCCCGGCTGGAGGCGCTGTACTGGATGCTCGGTGAGCAGGACGGGATGGTGATCCTCGAGGCGCCGGACGCGGAGACCGCCACCGCGTCGGTGGTCTCGTCGGTGAGTTCCGGCGACGTCCGGAGCCTCGGCACCCACCAGTTGCTGGACCAGGAGCAGCTGCGGTCCGTCCTCGACAAGGCCAGGCGGGGGCGCGACGCCTTCCGGCGCCCCGGGAGCTGATCCGGGAGGCACGTGCCGGGACGTCCTCCGAGCGGGTCGGGACCTGGCGCACCGGTCGTGGAGCGAGCTCCCCGGGGTCTCGGAGGGGTGGGGCACCGCAGTCCGCATCCAGCCGTCTGGCGGGGGAAGAGGCGTGGGGCCCTGGAGGGGGTCGACCGGGCGTCGGAGGCTCCTCCCGGAGCTTCCCCAGGTGGTCCTCCAGCACCGCCGCGATGGCGGCGGGCAGGGTCACGGTGCGCTGTCCGGCATCGGTCTTGGGTTCGCCGACCACCCATCGGCCGCCGACGCGCCGGACCGATCGCTCGACGCGCAGCCGGCCGCCGGGCAGGACCTCGGACCGGCGCAGCGCGGTGGCCTCTCCGAAGCGGAGCCCGCCGAAGACGAGGGCCTGCAGCAGCGCGGGACAGCGCTCGGTTCTCCGGTCCCGCCCCAGTTGCTCGGCGAGCTGCAGGGCCTCGGCCGGAGTGTGTGCCAGGGACGGCCGGGTGGCCTTGGGCGTGCCGGCCCCGCGCAGCCGGCACGGGTCGGACGCATGGCTTCGTCGGCCACCGCGACGTTGAGGACGGCGCCCAGGAGCCGGTACCACTGGGACAGCGCCGTCGGGCCCGTGGTGCGGCCGGCCCTGGTGTGCCAGGAACGGACGGCGGCGGGGGTGACTCGTCGAGGGGGACGTGGGCCCACGGCTCGGCGAGGTGGTGGCGCCACGGGCCCGCGTAGAGGGCGCGGGTGCCCTCCCGGGGGTCGTTGCGGGCGAGGTAGTCCTCGGCGTAGTCGCCCACCGTCCTGCGGCTGGCGGTCGGAGCCCGCCAGGTCTTCCGGAGGAGGTCCGTCTGCTGGGTGGCGAGCCAGGCCCAGGCGTCCGCCGGGGTGCTGAAGACCTTGGCGTGGCGCCGACCGTCGGGGCCGCGATACCGGGCGCGGAAGCGACCGCTCGGAAGCGCGTCGACGGTGCCGAACGTCCGCTTGGCCACGTCGCGACCATGGCGGGCTGTTCAGCGGGCGTCCTCGCCGCTCAGCGCTGGCTGTGGACGCGGCCGGCGTCCACAAGGGCGTCTAGCGCCGAGCGCTCGAGGCGCACATGCGTGCCGACTTCGACGCAACTGATCCGGCGCTCGGTGATCAGCCGGCGGATGAACCGCTCGCCGGTGCCGAGGTACTCGCCGGCCCGCCCGACGGTCAGCAGCGGGCCGCGATCGAGAGCCTGCCCCTGCGCCGCTCGCCTCGTCATGCCTCGGAGCTTCGCCGGCGTCCTCCAGAACGCCTCCGGTCGTCCCGCTCCGGCCGGGCAGTAGTCCGGCGCCGCGATGTCCGGTGTGACGATCCGGTGCGCGCCGGTCGCCGGCCCTGGTTGACCGGTGCTGCGCTGTTCACCCCCGCGGTGGCTCGCCTGCTGCCGGAGGTGCGGTCGGCGGCGGGCCGCCATCGACCGTGCGCCGCCGGAGCTGTCTAGGGCGTCGATGGGCCAGAGAAGGGCTGGCCGTCCTGCCCGGATCGGTGCGGTCGCGTCGTGCGCGGGCGTCTGCGGCGAGTTGGCGGGCGGCGATGACGCTGGCGGGTTCGTCGGTGGTCATGCGACGCGGAGGTTGGCCGGGTCGATGGCCGCACGGGTGCGGCTGCTCAGGAGCCGCACGATCCCCGCGTTCGCGAGCACCAGGAGGGCGACGGCGATCGGGCCGACGATGAGCAGCGGCCACGCGTCGACGGCGGGAGCCGATCCTGGGGTCGCGCTCAGGGCCCCGTAGCCGAGCCCGCCGATGAGCAGGCCGCAGACCAGAGGTGCGACCGTCGCTGCCCGCAGCCGCCGCCGCTGAACCACCTGCAGCGTGGCCACGTCGGCGCCGACGGCGGCCATCGCGGCCAGGGCCCGGCGGGTGGTGAGCAGGTCGTCGACCGCGGCCAGGGTGAGGGTCGCCAGTCCGGCCAGTCCTGCCAAGCCGGCGGCGACGGCGGCCAGCACGAGCCCGGGGAGGGAACCGCCGGAGCCGAGGGCGGTGCCCTCGCGCAGGGTGACGCCCAGCAGCACGGTGGCGACACCGATGGTCAGGCCGGCACCCAGCAGCACCCCGGCGGCCCGTCCCGCGGGTCCCGCGAGGGTGCGCAGTCCGCCGGCGGCCAGCACGTCCGCGGTGCTGTTGCGGCGGCTCATCCTGGCGGCCTTGCCCCCGACCCAGGGCTTGCCGCTGCCCAGCGCGGCCAGCAGCAGCAGCGTCACCGCGGCCGACATCAGCGCCACCTGCACCTGCCGGTCGGCGATCTGGCTCAGTCGCGGAACGGCGAGCATGCCGGTGAGCGCCACGGCCGCGAGCGCCACCCACCACCAGCCGCGAAGCGGACGCCGGCGGCGTCCGGTGCTCGAGCGGGCGCCGGCGGCGGCGGCCAGCCCCGCGGACACCGGCACCAGGCAGGCCCAGGTGAGGAGGTCGGCCGGTGCCAGCGCGGGCAACAGCCGGCTGGCCGCCGGCTGCGCGGGTCCGAGGACCAGCCACAGCAGCAGGTAGGCCGGCCCGGCCAGCAGTCCCCCCGCCGCGCCGGCGACGGCGGTCTCGAGTGCGCCCAGCCGCCGCAGGTCGCCCGGCGTGGCCCCCGCGGTCGCCAGCGCCCGGTCGCGGCGGTGCCGGCGCGCGCTGCCGGCGGACACGGCCTGCCACGCCAGGACCACGGCGGTGGCGGCGACCAGCAGCACCGCGGTGGCCACGCCGATGCGGGTCTCGGCGCTGGTGACGATGCTGGCGAAGCGGGGGTCGTAGGAGACCTCGTAGACCTCGGTGGTGCCGGGAGGTGGGAGGGCGGAGGCCGGCACCCGGAACAGCGCTCCGGTGGCCAGGACCAGCGCGCCGGCCGCGCCGGTGCCGCCGGCCACCAACGCTGCCCGGGTGCGGGAGGTCCGCACGCTCGGGGCCGCCAGCTGCCACAGGGCGGCAGGCCTCACGACAGACCTCGTGGCAGGGCTCATGACAGGGCCACCTGGTGGGCGATGGCGCCGCGGCGCAGCCGGATCTCGCGGTCGGCGCGGGCTGCGACCGCGTTGTCGTGGCTGACCAGGACCACCGACCCGCCGGCCTGCACCGTGGTGCCCACCAGCAGGTCCAGCAGCGCCCGCCCGGCGGGGGTGTCCAGGCTGGCGGTCGGCTCGTCGGCCAGCAGCAGCTGCGGCCCGGTGACCAGGGCGCGGGCGCCGGCGGCCAGCTGCGCCTGGCCGCCGGACAGGTCCGCCGGCATCGTGTCGGGCCCGACGTCCAACCCGACCCGGTCGAGCCAGCCGTCGGCCGCGGCGCGGGCCTCGGCCGGCCGGTGGCCCTCTAGCAGCAACGGCAGCGCGACGTTGTCCCGCACCGACAGATCCGCGACCAGCTGCCCGAACTGCAGTACCAGGCCGATGTGCCGGCGCCGGAACCGTGCGCGCGCGGCGTCGTCCGCCCCGGACAGCTCGGTGCCGGCGACCACGACGCGGCCGGACTGGGTGCGCAGCACTCCCGCGGTCAGCAGGAGCAGGGTCGACTTCCCGCAGCCGCTGGGCCCGGTCACGGCGACGACCTCCCCGGGTTCCACGCTGAGCGACACGTCGCTCAGCGCCTGCGTGCGGCCGTAGGCATGGCTGACACCGGACAGCTCCACCGTGCTCATGCGCGGTTCTCCTCCTGATCGGGGTGGACGGTCTGCCGGCCGTGAGGGGCCGGCAGCAGGTCGGTGGCCAGCTCGAGCCAGCGCAGGTCGGCGTCGAGGTGGGCGATGAGGTGTTCCCGGACCAGTCGCTCGGCCGCGCCGGCGCCCGGTGGAGTGGCCTGCAGCTCTCGGATGCGCCGCAGGTGCGCCGCTCGCTGGCGGGCGACGAACCCGGCGACGTCGATGCCGGTGTGCAACGCGGCCACGGTCTTTCGGACGATCTCCTCCGCGCCGACTCCGGTGGGCGCTGCAGGCTCGGCCAGCCAGGCCCGCAGTCGCGCGGTCCCCTCGGCGGTCAGCGCGTACACGGTCCGCTCGGGGCCGCCCTCCACACGGGTCTCCACGACTTCGGCCAGCCCGTCGCGCTGCAGTCGCGCCAACGTCGCGTACACCTGGCCGTACGGCAGCGGCCGGGTGTCCGGGAACCACGAATCGTGCTCCTGCTTGATGTCGTAGCCGTGCCGCGGCGAGCCCGCCAGCAAGGCCAGGTGGAGCTCGGTCAACGACATGCAGGATGTCTACACCATGAGTAGGTACTCAGTGAATAGATGGGTCGCGTCCCGGACTGCCGGCGAACCTCCTCAGTCGACGAGGGACCTCCTCAGGGTCTGCCTGGCTCTGGCGCTCGCGGCGCTGACACTCGTGCTCTCGGAGGCGCGCCCGGTCGTCGACTCTGTCCCGTCTCGGCAGGCCCTCACCGTCTGCGCGGTCTCCGATGACCCGTCACAACGACTTCCGGAACGCCGAACGCACCAGGTGTGTGGCACTTGATCTCGGCGATCTCCGGTGCCGAGGGATCCGGCTCTGACGAGCGCTGCCTGGTAGCTCGACAGGGCGCCGCGCCGGTGCCCTCATGTCGGTCATGTGCGACGACGAAGTGTCCCTGGAGGCGGCTTCAGGGACACCCGGTGCGCCGGGACGGGCGACCAGGTGCGCGGTGTCGGGGCGTCGGTGGGCTCGAAGGCGTCGGGGACGCCGTCGAGATCGGTGTCGACCTCTCGGCCGCGCTCACGAGCCGGGTGGAGCGGGGCATCAGCCGGGTGGGGCCCGGGCGAGTTGTCGAACCCGGCTGGTCATGCGGGCCGCTCTGCGTCCCGTAGGCCCGGGTCGCTGCCGCGCACCTCGACTCGACGGAACGCTTCGGACGCCACGTCCACCGGATCTCGCTCCCTGACCACCGTGCCGCCGGGTTGGGCCGTCGATCCGGCGGGCATCCCACCGGAGGGCACGCTTGGCACTGGCGTGAGGTCACCCGCCGACAGGACGGAGACCGGCGTGCTCGAGATCAGCGGACTGACCTGGGCGCTCACCATCGCCGTCGTGCTGGCCCTGCTCGCCGTGGACCTCGTGCTGGCCGCGGTCCGGCCGCACCGCGTCCGCTTCCGCGAGGCCACCGCGTGGTCGGTGTTTTACATCGCGGTGGCCGTCGGGTTCGGTGTGTGGTTCACCCTCGCCTACGGCGGCGGCCCCGGCACCGAGTACTTCGCCGGCTACGTGGTGGAGAAGAGCCTGTCGGTCGACAACCTGTTCGTCTTCGTCATCATCATGACGACGTTCGCGGTGCCCGAGGAGCACCAGCACAAGGTGCTCACCTTCGGGATCGTCCTCGCCCTGATCATGCGGGCGATCTTCATCGCGCTGGGCGCGACGCTGCTGTCGCTGTTCTCCTTCATGTTCCTGCTCTTCGGCCTGCTGCTGATCTACACGGCCGTGCAGTTGTTCCGGCACCGCGACGAGGACCCCGACATCGAGGGCAACGCGATGGTGAAGGCCGCCCGCCGCCTCCTGCCGGTCACTCCCGACTACGTCGGTGGTCGGCTCACCGCCCGCCTCGAGGGCCGGCGGATGGTCACGCCGCTGTTCATCGTGCTCATCGCGATCGGCAGCGTCGACCTGCTGTTCGCCCTGGACTCCATCCCCGCTGTCTTCGGGGTGACCGAGGAGCCCTACATCGTCTTCACCGCCAACGCCTTCGCGCTGCTGGGCCTGCGGGCGCTGTTCTTCCTCGTCAAGGGCCTGCTCGACCGGCTCGTCTACCTGTCGGCCGGGCTGGCGTTCATCCTCGCGTTCATCGGCGTCAAGCTGATCCTGCACTGGGCCCACGTCGACATCGACCCGCGCGTGCCGGAGATACCCACCCCGCTCAGCCTGGGCGTCATCGTGGTCGTGCTCGCCGTCGTCACCGTCGCCAGCCTGGCCAGGACCCGCCGCGACCCCACCGCGAAGGCCCACCCCGGATCGCTGCGCGCGACCGGTTCCCGGCAGCACGAGAACGAGCCGCAGGCGTAGTCGCCACCTCCGCGCCCGTTCGCGCATCTGGCCCATGGGCTGTCCCGTGTGGCGGGCCGCTCAGGGACAGAGGGGCCGATCGCGGCACCGTCGCGACCGCGCAGCTCGATCACGACCCAGGGAACAGGGCCGACCCGCGGCTGACCGGACTGCGCCAGGGTTGCGGCCGATGCTGGTGCTGCCCGCCGGAGTCCAGGAGGAGCCCTGATGTGCATCCGGTGCGAGATCAACGACCTGGTGACCGACGGCGCCTGGGACCGACTGGCCGACCTCGTGGACGACCTGCGCCACGGCCGCCGGACGTACACCCCGGGGGAGGACCTGCACGTGCTGGACCCTGCCGAGGACGAGGGCGTGGTGATCCCGATCGTGCCGGACCGGGACCCGCCCGGGATCGGCGACCTGTGGGAAGGGCCCGGCGGTCGGACGTTCCGCTGGGACGGGTCGGTGTGGGGTCCCTCTGAGCCGCCGCCCCGAGTGGACCGCCCGGGGACACCTGACCGACTCGCCTGAGGCGTGCGCCATCTGGGGCGGTCAGTCCGTGACGTGGTCCGAGGGATGTCCGCATGAGTGACGACCGTCCCACCAGGCGGTCCAAGCCGACGGCGGGCCCCGTTCATGAGCCACGCAGCAGAGAACAGGGGTCCTGAAAGGGTTCGAACGGGTCCTCCGGAGCTTCTCCAGAGGGCCTTACAGGCCGGTTGACCTGCGGAACCGCGTGGAGCGGGTGACGGGAATCGAACCCGCATGGCCAGCTTGGAAGGCTGGGGCTCTGCCATTGAGCTACACCCGCGAGGTGCCTGCCCAGCGTAGCGGGCCCGGCCGATAGCGTCCGGGCGTGACCGAGCCCACAGAGCTGGACGCCACCGCGCAGGCCGACCTGGTGCGCCGGGGGGAGGTGAGCCCCGCCGAGCTCGTCGACGCCGCGATCGCCCGCGTCGAGGCGACGAACGCGCAGCTCGACGCCGTCATCCGGGAGCGGTTCGACGCCGCCCGCACCGAGGCCGCCGGCACACTGCCCGACGGGCCGTTCCGCGGTGTGCCGCTGCTGCTCAAGGACATGGGCGCGCACATGGCGGGGGAGGAGACCTGCTACGGCCTGGCCCCGCTGCGCGACGCGCAGGTGCGCTGGCGGCGCGACAGCCACCTGGCCGAGGCCTTCCGCGCCGCCGGGTTCGTCGTCCTCGGCCGCACCAACGTCCCCGAGCTGGGGACGACCGTCACCACCGAGCCCGCCGCCAACGCCCCGGCCCGCAACCCCTGGGACCCCACCCGCTCCACCGGCGGCTCCAGCGGCGGGTCGGCCGCGGCCGTGGCGGCGGGGTACGTCCCGGTCGCGCACGCCAGCGACGGTGGCGGGTCGATCCGCATCCCCGCGAGCGAGTGCGGGCTGGTCGGGCTCAAGCCCAGCCGGGCGCGGGTCAGCCAGGGGCCCGCCGTCGGCGAGGGCTGGGCCGGCGCCACCATCGACGGCGTCGTCACCCGCAGCGTCCGCGACACCGCCGCCGTCCTCGACGCGATCGCCGGCCCGATGCCCGGCGACCCCTACGCCGCCCCGCCGTTGCCCCGCCCGCTGGCCGAGGAGGTCGGCGCCCCGGTCGGCCGGCTGCGGGTCGGCCTGCTCGACGTCCCGCCGCACGAGCGCTGGCTGGACAGCCCCGAGTGCCGGGCCGCCGTCGCCCGCGCCGGCCGGTTGCTCGAGGACCTCGGGTGCGACGTCGAGCCCGCCGCGCCCGCCGCCTTCTTCGACGACGGCTTCTCCCGGAACTTCAACGCCACCATCGCCGCCGACACCGCCCGCATGCTCGCCGACCTCGAGCAGGTCCTCGGCCGGGAGATCGGCGACGACGAGCTCGAGCCGCGCAACGCCCACTACCGCGCCGCCGGCCACCGCACGACCGCGGCCGAGTACCTCGGCGCCCGCGCCTGGCTGGGCTCCTGGTCCCGCCGCATGGCCGCCTTCTGGACCCCGAGGGAGGACGGCGGGCACGGCTTCGACCTGCTGGTCACCCCGACCGTGGGCGCACCCCCGCCGGAGCTCGGCTGGTTCACCGCCGCGGGCCCGCGCGAGGAGGGCCGCCGCATCGGCGCGTTCATCCCCTACACCGCCCAGGCCAACGTCACCGGCCAGCCGGCGGTCAGCCTGCCGCTGCACACCACCGACGCCGGCCTGCCGGTCGGCGTGCAGCTGGTCGCGGGCGCCGGGCGGGAGGACCTGCTCGTGCGCGTCGCCGCCGCGCTGGAGGAGGCGGCCCCGTGGGCGGCACGTCGCCCGTCGGCGGCCGCCTAGACTCGCAGCCGCCACGGGGTGTGGCGCAGCTTGGTAGCGCACCCGCTTTGGGAGCGGGGGGCCGTGGGTTCGAATCCCGCCACCCCGACCCCGCCCCCGGCGTCTCTAGACTCGGGGGTCGACCCGGCGCCGGTCCCGGCGTCCCCTTCCGTCGTACCGAGGAGCACTGCCGCTGTGAAGAGCACCATCGAGGAACTGGGCCCCACGCGGGTCCGGATGGCGATCGAGGTGCCGTGGGGAGACCTGGACCACGCCTTCGGCGAGGTCTACAAGGAGCTCAAGCGGCAGGTGCGCGTCCCCGGGTTCCGCCCGGGCAAGGTGCCCAACCGCATCCTCGACCAGCGCATCGGCCGCCCGGTCGTCCTCGAGCAGGTCGTCCAGCATGCCATCCCGGAGGTCTACTCCGAGGTCGTCCGCGACAACCAGGTCCGCGTCATCGGCCAGCCCGACATCGAGGTCACCCGCCTCGACGACAACGACACCCTGGCGTTCACCGCCGAGGTCGACGTCGCGCCGAAGATCGAGCTGCCGGCCCTCGACGACCTGGACGTCACCGTCGACGACGTCGAGGTCACCGACGAGGAGATCGACCAGCAGGTCTCGGTCATGCGCGAGCGCTTCGCCATGCTGACCGGCGTCGAGCGCGCCGCCCAGGACGGCGACTACGTCTCCATCGACCTCGAGGCCCGCGTCGGCGACGAGGTGCTCGAGGACGGCACCACCAGCGGCATGTCCTACGAGGTCGGCTCCGGCTCGCTCATGGAGGGCCTCGACGACGCCGTCCGCGGGCTGTCCGCCGACGAGTCGGCCACCTTCGAGACCCCGCTGCAGCAGGGCCCGCACGCCGGCGAGCAGGCGCAGGTCACCGTCACCGTCCGCTCGGTGAAGGCCAAGGAGCTGCCCGAGCTCGACGACGAGTTCGCCTCCACCGCCAGCGAGTTCGACACCCTCGAGGAGCTGCGCGGCGACGTGCGCACCCGGCTGTCGCGGGTGAAGGTCATGCAGCAGGGCGCGCAGGCCCGCGACAAGCTGGTCGAGCACCTGCTCGAGGTCACCGAGGTGCCGATCCCCGAGGGCCTGGTCGACCGCGAGCTCGAGTTCCGCAACAACGCACTGACCACCGAGCTCAACGGCGCCGGCATGGACTGGGACACCTTCCTGTCCATGTCGGGCACCGAGAGCCGCGAGGCCTACGACGCCGAGCAGCGGAAGAACATCGCGGAGGCGGTCCGCACCCAGTTCGTCCTCGACGCGATCGCCGACGCCCGCGAGATCACCGTCGACAACGACGACCTGTCGGCGCAGATCATGGCGCAGGCCTCGCGCAACCGGATGAGCCCGGAGCAGTACGCCCAGCAGCTCCAGCAGAGCGGCAACATCGCCGAGTTCGTCGCCGACGTGCGCCGCACCAAGGCGCTGGCGCAGCTGCTCGAGCAGACGACGATCACCGACGCCTCGGGCAACGTCGTCGACCTCGAGGCCGCCCGCCCGCAGACGGTGCGCGCCGCCGAGGCCGCCCCCGCGGCCGACACCGCCGCTGACGACACCGCCGCCGGGGAGGCCGGCGAGGCCCCCGACGCCGAGGTCGCCGACGCGGCCGCCGTCGAGGCGACCGAGGGTGCCACCGAGGACAGCGAGGACGTCGCCAAGGGCTGACGCCCGACCGCTTCCTCCGGACGCCGTCCTGCCCCGCGCACGCGGGGGAGGGCGGCGTCCGTCGTCTTCCCGGGGGCGCGCTGCGCCGTCGGCGAACAGGCCCCCGCGCCGGGACTCCGGGCCCGGGGGTGCGCGTTAGGGTCGACGTGACTCGGGGCGGACGCCGGGGGTACGGCCCGCCAGGGCCGCCGGCCCCGCCTCCCGCCCACCGAGACCGACTCGATCCACCGCCAACGGAGGTCACACCACCCGTGAGCACCCACCCGAACCCGGCGACCAGCCCGCTCATGCGGGGTGGCGCCGGGGGGATGAACCTCAACGACTCGGTCTACGAGCGCCTGCTGCGCGAGCGCATCATCTTCCTGGGCACCCAGGTCGACGACGTCATCGCCAACCAGCTGGCCGCGCAGATGCTGCTGCTGTCCGCCGAGGACCCCAAGCAGGACATCCACCTGTACATCAACTCGCCGGGCGGCTCGGTCAGCGCCGGCATGGCCATCTACGACACGATGCAGTTCATCGACTGCGACGTCGCCACCTACGGCATGGGCCTGGCCGCCTCGATGGGCCAGTTCCTGCTGACCGCGGGCACCAAGGGCAAGCGCTACGCCCTGCCGCACGCGCGGATCATGATGCACCAGCCCTCGGCCGGCGTCGGCGGCACCGCCGCGGACATCGCCATCCAGGCCGACCTGTTCCGCCGCACGAAGCGCGAGCTCAACGAGCTGCAGTCGTTCCACACCGGCCAGTCCATCGAGCAGATCGAGCGGGACTCCGACCGCGACCGCTGGTTCACCGCGCAGGAGGCCCTCGAGTACGGCTTCGTCGACCACGTCGTCAGCCGCGCCGCGATGACCGACAGCGCCAACCCGGTCTCCGACAACTGAGCAGCGAGGACTGACAGACGATGAGCGACTTCCAGCTGCCCTCCAGCCGGTACGTGCTGCCCTCCTTCGTGGAGCGGACCAGCTACGGCATGAAGGAGAGCAACCCGTACAACAAGCTCTTCGAGGAGCGGATCATCTTCCTCGGGGTGCAGATCGACGACGCGTCGGCCAACGACGTGATGGCCCAGCTGATCACGCTGGAGTCGGCCGACCCCGACCGCGACATCACGATCTACATCAACTCGCCCGGTGGCTCGTTCACGTCGCTGATGGCCATCTACGACACGATGATGTTCGTCCGCCCGGACATCCAGACGGTGTGCATGGGCCAGGCCGCCTCGGCCGCCGCCGTCCTGCTCGCGGCCGGCACCCCGGGCAAGCGGCTGGCGCTGCCGTACTCGCGCGTGCTGATCCACCAGCCCTCCGGCGAGGCCGGCGGCCAGGTCTCGGACCTCGAGATCCACGCCGCCGAGATCGCCCGGGTGCGGGCCCAGATGGAGGAGATCCTGGCCCGCCACACCGGCCGCTCGGTCGAGCAGGTCCGCGCCGACATCGACCGCGACAAGATCCTGACGGCCCCCGAGGCCAAGGAGTACGGGATCGTCGACCAGGTCATCCAGAGCCGCAAGCTCAACGCGCTGCCGGTCTGATCCCGTGATCGCCCGATCGGTACGGGTCGAGTCCGCGCGTGTCGCGCTCTCGGCCCGTACCGTTCGGGGTGCAGTGCCGGGAGTGACGCGCGAGTCGGACGTCCCCGGCGCACCGGGGCGTCGAACCCCCGCGGCGTCGGCGGCGACAGGTACCGTCGGCGAGCGCCCGATCCCCGGCCGGCAGCGCCGGGAGGACGCCCTCGCGGCACCCGCTCCCGCGGGGCCGAGCACGGGCAGCAAGCGACACACGATCCGCAGGTCCGCACCCCCGGGACCTGCAAACCCCCTGAGGTGGAGGTCAGCAGGTGGCACGAATCGGTGAGAGCGGTGACCTGCTCAAGTGCTCGTTCTGCGGGAAGAGCCAGAAGCAGGTCAAGAAGCTCATCGCGGGCCCCGGCGTCTACATCTGCGACGAGTGCATCGACCTCTGCAACGAGATCATCGAGGAGGAGCTCTCGGAGTCGTCGGACCTGAAGTTCGACGAGCTGCCGAAGCCCCGGGAGATCCACGACTTCCTCGAGCAGTACGTCATCGGCCAGGAGAAGGCCAAGCGCACTCTCGCCGTCGCGGTCTACAACCACTACAAGCGGGTGCAGGCCGGCGGTGAGCGGTCCAGCCGGGACGACTCGGTCGAGCTCGCCAAGTCCAACATCCTGCTGATGGGCCCGACCGGGTGCGGCAAGACGCACCTCGCGCAGACGCTGGCCCGGATGCTCAACGTCCCGTTCGCGATCGCCGACGCCACTGCGCTGACCGAGGCCGGCTACGTCGGCGAGGACGTCGAGAACATCCTGCTCAAGCTGATCCAGGCCGCGGACTACGACGTCAAGCGCGCCGAGACCGGGATCATCTACATCGACGAGGTCGACAAGATCGCCCGCAAGAGCGAGAACCCGTCGATCACCCGCGACGTCTCCGGCGAGGGCGTGCAGCAGGCGCTGCTGAAGATCCTCGAGGGCACGACGGCGTCGGTGCCCCCGCAGGGCGGCCGCAAGCACCCGCACCAGGAGTTCATCCAGATCGACACGACGAACGTGCTGTTCATCGTGGGCGGCGCGTTCGCCGGCCTGGAGAAGGTCATCGAGCAGCGGGTCGGCAAGCAGGGGATCGGCTTCGGCGCGGAGATCCGCGGCAAGAAGGAGATCGAGGAGGCCAACGCCTTCGCCGAGGTCATGCCCGAGGACCTGTTGAAGTTCGGCATGATCCCCGAGTTCATCGGCCGGCTCCCGGTGATCACCAGCGTGCAGGCCCTCGACCGGGACGCGCTGATCCAGATCCTCACCGAGCCGAAGAACGCCCTGGTGCGCCAGTACCGGCGGCTGTTCGAGCTCGACGGCGTGGAACTGGAGTTCACCGACGACGCCCTCGAGGCGATCGCCGACCAGGCCATCCTCCGCGGCACCGGCGCCCGCGGGCTCCGGGCGATCATGGAGGAGGTGCTCCAGTCGGTGATGTACGAGGTGCCCAGCCGCGAGGACGTCGCCTCCGTGGTGATCACCAAGGAGGTCGTGCTGGAGCACGTCAACCCGACGATCGTGCCGCGCAAGCCCACGCGCGAGCGCCGCGAGAAGAGCGCGTAGCACCGAGACACCCCCGACGAGCCCGTTCCCGACCTCCGGGGGCGGGCTCGTCCGCGTCGGTGGCCCCGAGCGTGTGCGCCGGCGCCGCGTTCCGGGGCCCGGGACGCGGCGTGGGCGCACACACCCGCCGGGCCGCCGTCCACAGATCCCCCCATCGACGGACGCAGGCGGTCCCCGGTCGGTCACCGTCGCCGGGTGACCCACGACCCCGCCGCGCTCGTCGGTCCCGACGGCTGGACGACCTGGGAGGCGTTGACGGCCCGGGTGGACCGCGGGACCGTCGCCCGCTGGGTGGCCGCCGGGCGGCTCTCGCGGCTGCTGCCCGGCGTCTACGCCCTACCCGGGGCGGCCGGCGAGTGGCGGCTGCGGGTGGAGGCCGCTGTCCGCAGCTGCCGCGGGGTGGTCAGCCACCGGTCCGCGCTGGCGCTGTGGGAGCTCGCCCCGCCCGGCGGGCCGGTGCACCTCAGCGTGGGCCACACCCGCAGCGGGCGGGGGACGTCGGGCGTCGTCCTGCACCGCACCCGCGCCCTCGACGACAGCATCCGCAGGGTCGAGGGGTTGCCGGTGTCCTGTCCCGAGCGGGCGGTCGTCGACGCGTGGGGGAGTCCGGCCGGCCTCTCCCGGGCGGAGGTCCGGGCCGCGGCGATCGACGCCGTCCGCCGCCGGCTGTGCCGGCCCCGGGACCTGCTGGCCGAGATCGAGCGCCGTCCGTGCCTGCCCGGCCGGGCCGCGCTGGTGGACCTCGTGCGCCTGCTGGCCGAGGGCTGCCGCAGCGAGCTGGAGATCTGGGGCTGTCTCGCCGTGCTGCGCGGGCCCGGCATGCCACCGTTCACCCAGCAGCGGCGGATCGAGGTGGCGGGGGAGGTGTTCGTCCTCGACGCGGCCTACGAGGAGGTGCAGCTGGCGGTGGAGATGGACGGTGCCGCCTGGCACGGCTCCCGGGCGCAGCGCGAGCGGGACATCCGGCGGGACGCCCTGCTCGCCACCGTGGGCTGGCAGACGCTGCGGTTCGGCTTCCGGCGGCTCACGACCGAGCTGGGGCAGTGCCGCCGGGAGATCCTCGCCGTCCACGGGGCACGCGGGCGGCTGGTCGGCGCCGACCGTGTGCGCTGACGCCGCATCCGGGCGACCGGAACGCGGCGTCAGCGCACACGCTCACCCCTCCGCGGGGGCGGCGAGGACGACGTCGACGGTGAGCGGGCCCTCACCGGCGACGACGGTCAGCGAGGCGATCCGCCCGGCCGACACCAGGTCGTCCCGCGCGGCCTCCACCTGCGGCACCTGCGCCTCCGGAGCCGTCACGGTCGCGGACTCGACGTCGGCCCGCATCGACTGCTTGGCCTCCGACTTGGCCTTGCGGACCGCGGCCAGCGCCTCGGCGGCCACCTCCACGACCGCCGGGTCCCCGCCGCCGGGCAGCTCGCCGGCGGCCGGCCAGGAGGCGCGGTGCACCGAGCCGGCCTGCCACCAGGACCAGACCTCCTCGGTGACGAACGGCAGCACCGGCGCGAACAGCCGAAGCTGCACCGACAGCGCGAGGGCCAGCGTGGCCTGGGCGGAGCGGGCGGCGTCGTCCGAGCCGTAGGCGCGGGACTTCACCAGCTCCACGTAGTCGTCGCAGAACGACCAGAAGAACGCCTCGGACACCTCGAGCGCCCGGGTGTAGTTGTAGGCCTCCATCGCCGCGGTCGCCTCGTCGACGACGTCGGCCAGCCGCCGCAGCAGCCCGAGGTCGATCGGCTCGGTGACCTGCCCGGCGGAGAGGTCCGCGGTGACGCCGAGCCCCAGCACGAACTTGCCGACGTTGAGGATCTTCATGGCCAGCCGGCGGCCGACCTTCATCTGCGCCTCGTCGAACGGCGAGTCCGCGCCCGGCCGGGCGCCGGCGGCGCGCCAGCGGACGGCGTCGGTGCCGTAGCGCTCGAGCACGTCGATCGGCGTGACGACGTTGCCCTTGGACTTCGACATCTTCTTGCGGTCGGGGTCGACGACGAACCCGGAGATGGTGGCGTGCGTCCACGGCACCGCGCCGAACTCGAAGTGCGAGCGCACGACGGTGGAGAACAGCCAGGTGCGGATGATGTCGTGCGCCTGCGGCCGCTGGTCCATCGGGAAGACGTGCGCGAACAGCTCCGGGTCGGTGTCCCAGCCCGAGGCCACCTGCGGCGACAGCGACGACGTCGCCCAGGTGTCCATGACGTCGGGGTCGGCCATGAACCCGCCGGGGACGCCGCGCTGCGACTCGTCGAAGCCCGGCGGCACGTCCGAGGACGGGTCGACCGGCAGCGACGCCTCGTCGGCCAGGATCGGCTCGTCGTACACGGGGTCGCCGGAGGGGTCGAGCCGGTACCAGACCGGGAACGGGACGCCGAAGAACCGCTGCCGGCTGATCAGCCAGTCGCCGTTGAGGCCCTCGACCCAGTTCTCGTAGCGGTGCCGCATGTGCTCGGGCACCCAGGTGATCTCCCGGCCGCGGGCGATCAGGGCGTCCCGCAGCTCGGGCGAGCGCCCGCCGTTGCGGATGTACCACTGCCGCGTGGTGACGATCTCCAGCGGCCGGTCGCCCTTCTCGAAGAACTTGACCGGGTGCGTGATCGCCTTCGGCTCGCCGTGCAGGTCGCCGGACTCGCGCAGCATCTCCACGATCCGCTGCTGGGCACTGAACGGCGTCTTGCCGGCCAGCTCGGCGTAGACGTCGGCGGGCACGCCGTCCGGGGCGTCGGCGACGAAGCGGCCGTCCCAGCCGACCACCGCGCGGGTGGGCAGCTGCAGCTCGCGCCACCAGGTGACGTCGTTGAGGTCGCCGAAGGTGCAGATCATCGCGATGCCCGAGCCCTTGTCCGGCTCGGCCAGGCGGTGGGCGACCACCGGCACCTCGACGTCGAACAGCGGCGTGCGCACCGTCCGCCCGAACAGCGACCGGTAGCGCTCGTCGTCGGGGTGGGCGACCAGCGCGACGCACGCGGGCAGCAGCTCCGGCCGGGTGGTCTCGATGAAGACCGGGCCGTCGGCGGAGTGGAACGAGACCCGGTGGTAGGCGCCGGGGCGCTCGCGGTCCTCGAGCTCGGCCTGGGCGACGGCGGTGCGGAAGCTGACGTCCCAGAGGGTCGGCGCCTCCTGCGCGTAGGCCTCACCGCGGGCCAGGTTGTGCAGGAACATCCGCTGCGCGGTGGCCCGCGAGGTCTCCGAGATGGTCCGGTAGACGTTCGACCAGTCCACCGACAGCCCGACCCGGCGCCACAGCTGCTCGTAGGCGTGCTCGTCCTCCTCCGTCAGCTGCATGCACAGCTCGACGAAGTTGCGCCGGCTGATCGGCACCTGGTCCTTGCCGGGCTCGGCCGGCGGGGTGAAGCCCGGGTCGTAGGGGAGCGAGGGGTCGCAGCGGACGCCGTAGTAGTTCTGCACCCGCCGCTCGGTCGGCAGCCCGTTGTCGTCCCAGCCCATCGGGTAGAAGACGTGCTTGCCGCGCATCCGCTGGTAGCGGGCGACGATGTCGGTGTGGGTGTAGCTGAACACGTGCCCCACGTGCAGCGACCCGCTGGCGGTCGGCGGCGGGGTGTCGATCGAGTACACCTGCTCGCGCGGCGCGGCGAGGGCGGCGGCGCGGTCGAAGGCGTAGGTGTCCTGCTCGCCCCAGCGGGCGACCCAGGTGTCCTCGAGTCCGTCGAGGCTCGGCTTCTCGGGTACCCCGGCCCCGGCTCCCGGGGTGGTGCTGACCGGGGGAAGGGGATCGGCGACCATGCCCCCATCCTAGGAAGTGCGCGGCTGGCATCCTGGGGAGGATGAGCAGCAGTCCCGAGGCCGAGCTGGCCCGCGTCGAGAAGGAGCTGCTGGCGCGCTGGCCGGAGACCCGGCTGGAGCCCTCGCTGGGCCGCATCGCCGCCCTGGTCGACCTGCTGGGCAGCCCGCACCGGGCCTACCCGGTCGTGCAGGTCGCCGGCACCAACGGCAAGACGACGACGTCGCGGATGGTCGACGAGCTGCTGCGCGGCTTCGGCCTGCGGGTGGGCCGGTTCACCAGCCCGCACCTGCAGTCGGTGCGCGAGCGGATCGTGCTGGACGGCGAGCCGGTGAGCGCCGAGCGGTTCGTGGAGACCCACGACGACATCGCGCCCTACGTGCAGATGGTCGACGCCGCCGGCGAGCACCGGATGAGCTTCTTCGAGGTGATGGTCGGCATGGCGTACGCGCTGTTCGCCGAGGCGCCGGTCGACGTCGCGGTGATCGAGGTCGGCATGGGCGGCACGTGGGACGCCACCAACGTCGCCGACGCGCGGGTCGCCGTCGTCACGCCGGTGGCGCTGGACCACGCCGAGTACCTCGGTCCCGACGTCGCCACGATCGCCGGCGAGAAGGCCGGGATCATCAAGGCCGACGCGATCGCCGTCCTCGCCCACCAGCAGCCCGGCGCGCTGGACGCGCTGGTCCGCCGCGCGGTCGAGGTGGAGGCCGTGGTGGCGCGCGAGGGCACCGAGTTCGGCGTGCTGGACCGGCGGGTCGCCGTCGGCGGGCAGCAGCTGCGGCTGCAGGGCCTGGGCGGGGAGTACGACGACGTCTACCTCCCGCTGTTCGGCGCGCACCAGGCGCAGAACGCGGCCACCGCGCTGGCCGCCGTCGAGGCGTTCCTCGGCGCCGGCGCGGCCACCGGGACCGTCGACGTCGAGACGGTGCGCGCGGCCTTCGCCGCCGTCCGCTCGCCCGGCCGGCTCGAGCGGGTGCGCAGCAGCCCGACGGTGCTGGTCGACGCCGCGCACAACCCCGCCGGGATGGCCGCGACCGTCGAGGCGATCCGGGAGTCCTTCGACTTCACCCGGCTGGTCGGGGTGGTCGGCGCGGTGCACGGCAAGGACGTCGAGGGGATGCTGCGCGAGTTGGAGACCGTCTGCGCCGAGCTGGTGGTGACGCAGAACAGCTCGCCGCGGGCGATCCCCGCCGACGAGCTCGGCGCGCTCGCCGTCGACGTGTTCGGCGCCGACCGGGTGAGCGTCTCCCCGCGGCTGCCCGAGGCGCTCACCGAGGCGATCGAGCTGGCCGAGGCCGGTCCCGACGACGCCCTCGGCGGCTCGGGCGTGCTGGTCACCGGCAGCGTGATCACCGCCGGCGAGGCCCGCACGGTCCTGGGTGGCCGGCCGTGACCGCGCCCGACCCGGTCCGGGCCGCGAGGGCGCTGCGCGGGGCGGCCGCCGCCGTGCTGCTGCTCGAGGGCATCGCGGTGCTGTTCGTCCCGCGGGCGATCGCGCAGACCGAGGCCGGCCTCGGCGCCACCCGGCTGACGATCCTGCTCGTGCTCGCCGTCGTCCTCGTGCTGGCCAGCGGCGTCCAGCGGCGGCCGCGCGGGCTGGAGATCGGCACCGCGCTGCAGGTCCCGCTGCTGCTCACCGGGCTCATCGACTCGTCGATGTGGTTCGTCGGCGGCGTGTTCCTGCTGATCTGGCTGTACCTGCTGCAGATCCGCAAGGAGCTGCTCGGCTCGCCGTTCCGCGAGCCGGCAGCTCCCTCCGGGGACGACGCCCCGCCCGCCTGATCAGGCCGCGTCGGCCCGCCCGTCCAGCCGCCGCCGCAGCTCGGCGACGTCGGCGCCGGCGCGGGTCAGCGCCGCGGACACCGCGGGGTCGCCGACCCCGAGCACCCCGGCGAGCAGGTGCCGTCCGTCGATGACCCGGTCGCCGCGCGCGACCGCCGCGCGCAGCGCCTCCTGCAGCGCCGTGCGGCTGCCGCGGGCGAAGCGCAGGTGCCCCCGCCGGCGGCCCCGGGACCCGCGGTCGAGCGCACCCGGGCCGAACGCCGCCTCGGCGGCCGCCCGCACCCGGTCCAGGTCGATGCCGAGCGCGGCCAGCGCCTCCGCGTCGAGCGCGCCGGCCCCGGCGGAGGGCAGGCCCGCGCGGAGGTCGGTCACGTGCACGCCCGCGGCGGCCAGCAGCGGGGCGGCGGGGCCGGGCGCGGCGGCGAGGGCGACCAGCAGGTGCACCGGGTCGACGCTGTCCGACCCGGCGGTGCGGGCCTCCTCCTGCGCCAGGACCACGACCGTGCGTGCCTCGGCGGCGAACCGTTCGAACACCTCAGGACTCCTTCCACGTCGTCCCGGCGGACCGGGCGTGCTTCTTGTGCACCGCCTGCCGCGTGACGCCGAGCGCGTCGGCGACCTGCTGCCACGACCAGCCGCGCCGGCGGGCGGCGGAGACCTGCAGGGCCTCCAGCCGGTCGGCCAGGTCCCGCAGCGCGCGGACCCCGCGCAGGCCGACGGCGGGGTCGTCGCTGGTGGCGGCGGTGAGCGTCTCGTCCGCGGCCCGGCCGGTCATGGTGTCAACTGTGGTTGACGGGACCGGGGATGTCAACCCCGGTTGACAGACGGCGACCCGTAGGCTGCCGTCCCGTGACTGATCGCACCCTGGTCCTCGTCAAGCCCGACGGCGTCGCCCGCGGCCTGGTCGGAGAGGTCGTCTCGCGGCTGGAGGCCAAGGGCCTGCGCCTGGTCGCCGCCGAGCTGCGCACCCTGACCCGCGAGGTCGCCGAGGAGCACTACGGCGAGCACCGCGAGAAGCCGTTCTTCGGCTCGCTGGTCGAGTTCATCACCGGCGGCCCGCTGCTCGCCCTCGTCGTCGAGGGTCCGCGCGCGGTCGAGGCGTTCCGCGCGCTGGCTGGCGCCACCGACCCGGTGAAGGCCGCGCCCGGCACCATCCGCGGCGACTTCGCCCTCGAAGTGCAGTCGAACATCGTCCACGGCTCGGACTCCGACGAGTCCGCCGCCCGCGAGATCGGGCTGTTCTTCCCGGACCTGAAGGCGTAATCGGCTCGACCCGGCCCCGGGGGCCGGGGGCAGCATGGGGGACGTGGTGGAGTCGCTGGTCCGGGCGCGGGGCCTGGTGAAGCGCTTCGGGGAGCACACCGCCGTCGACGGCATCGACGTCGACATCGCGCCCGGGGAGGCCTTCGGCTTCCTCGGGCCCAACGGCGCCGGCAAGAGCACCACCATGCGGATGGTCGGCGCCGTGTCGCCGCCGACGGCGGGGGAGCTGCGGATCCTCGGCATGGACCCCGCCGTCGACGGCCCGGCGATCCGCGCGCGCCTCGGCGTCGTCCCGCAGACCGACAACCTCGACCTCGAGCTCACCGTCGAGGAGAACCTGCTGGTCTACGGCCGGTACTTCGGGCTGCCGCGGGCGCTCGTGCGGGAGCGGGCCGCCGAGCTGCTGGACTTCGTGCAGCTCACCGACCGGGCGCGGGACCGGGTCGAGCCGCTGTCGGGCGGGATGAAGCGGCGGGTCACCATCGCCCGCGCGCTGGTCAACGACCCCGACGTCGTGCTGCTCGACGAGCCCACCACCGGGCTGGACCCGCAGGCCCGGCACGTGCTCTGGGAGCGGCTGTACCGGCTCAAGCAGCGCGGGGTCACCCTCGTGCTCACCACCCACTACATGGACGAGGCCGAGCAGCTGTGCGACCGGCTGGTGGTCATGGACCGCGGCCGGATCGCCGCCGAGGGCTCCCCGGCGCAGCTGATCGCCACCTGGTCCACCCGCGAGGTGTGCGAGCTCCGGTTCTCCCTCACCGAGGGCGGCGGCGGGCCGGCCGCGCACGCCGACGCGCTGGCGCCGCTGGTCCACCGCGGCGCCGTCGAGCGGGTCGAGGTGCTGCCCGACCGGCTGCTGCTCTACACCGCCGACGGCGACGCCGCGCTGACCGAGGTGCTCGCGCTCGGGCTGCGGCCGCTGTCGTCACTGGTCCGGCGCAGCTCGCTGGAGGACGTCTTCCTGCGGCTCACCGGCCGGACGCTGGTCGACTGACGTGGTGCCGTCCCCGGCCGCCCGCTCCTTCCTCGCCCAGCGGCTCACCGCCCACCGGCACTTCTGGCGCAGCAGCGCGATCGGCAGCGTGCTGGAGCCGGTGCTCTTCCTCGCCGCGATGGGCCTGACGCTCGGCACCCTCGTCGACCGCGGGCCCGGCGTCCCCGGCGGGGTGGGCTACCTGGCCTTCCTCGCGCCGGGGCTGCTGGTGGCCGCGGCGATGCAGACGGCGACCGGCGAGTCGACCTACCCGGTGCTCGGGGCGCTCAAGTGGGACCGGCTCTACGAGGCGGTGCTCGCCACCCCCGCCCGCCCGGCCGACGTCCTCACCGGCCACCTGCTCTACGTCGCCTTCCGCGTGACGACGTCGGCCGCGGCGTTCCTGGTCGTGCTCGTGGCCTTCGGCGCCGCGGAGAGCCCGCTGGTGGTGCTCGCGCTGCCGGTCGCGCTGCTCACCGGCCTGGCCTTCGCCGCGCCGGTGACGGCCATGGCCGCCCGGCTGGAGGAGGACGCCGCCTTCGCCGCGCTGCAGCGGTTCCTCATCGTGCCGATGTTCCTGTTCAGCGGGACGTTCTTCCCGGTGACGCAGCTGCCGGCGGTG
Source organism: Geodermatophilus sp. SYSU D01180 (assembly GCF_054050415.1). Lineage (NCBI taxonomy): Bacteria > Bacillati > Actinomycetota > Actinomycetes > Geodermatophilales > Geodermatophilaceae > Geodermatophilus > Geodermatophilus sp. SYSU D01180. Next base: position 126,877 of record NZ_JBJGZH010000001.1, read on the forward strand.
CTGGAGTGGTTCGCGTACGCCACCCCGCTGTGGCACGGCGTCGCGCTGGCCCGCGACCTCGCCCTCGGGACGGCGGAGGCGGGGTCCGCGCTGCTGCACCTCGGCTACCTGGCGCTGTGGGTCGCCGCCGGCACGTGGCTGGCCGCCCGGGCGCTGCAGCGGCGGCTGGTCCGGTGACCGGCGTCCCCGCGCCGGTGCGCCCGGCGTCGCTGCTGCTGCGGGTCGTGCCGCTGTACCCGCTGTCCGCGCGGCGGGCCGGGCAGCTGGTGTACCGGAACCTGCTGGTGGCCCGGCGCAGCTGGCTGGTGTTCGTCTCCGGGTTCGCCGAGCCGTTCTTCTACCTGTTCTCGATCGGCGTCGGCATCGGCGGGCTGGTCGGCGACGTCGTCACCGACACCGGCACCGCGCTGACCTACCAGGAGTTCGTCGCCCCGGCGCTGCTCGCCTCGGCCGCGATGAACGGCGCCGTCTACGACGCCGTCTTCAACCTGTTCTTCAAGCTGCGCTACGCCAAGCTCTACGACGCCGTCCTCGCCACCCCGGTCTCGGCCGCCGACGCCGCGGTGGGGGAGACGGTGTGGGCGCTGCTGCGCGGCGCCGTCTACTCCACCGCGTTCCTGCTGGTCATGCTCGCGATGGGCCTGGTCGGCTCGTGGTGGGCGCTGCTCGCCCTGCCCGCGGCGGTGCTCATCGGCTTCGCCTTCGCCGCCGTCGGGCTGGCCGCGAGCACCTTCCTGCGTGGCTGGCAGGACTTCGAGTTCGTGCAGGTCGTGATCCTGCCGCTGTTCCTGTTCTCCACGACCTTCTACCCCCTGTCGACCTACCCGCGGCCGCTGCAGGTCGTCGTCGAGTGCACGCCGCTCTACCACGGCATCGAGCTGGTCCGCGGGCTGGTGACCGGCGACGTCCGGTGGGGGCTGCTGGTCTCGGTCGCCTACCTCGCCGTGCTGGGCGTGGCGGGTCTCGCGGTGGGCGCCCGCCGGCTGGAGGGCCTGCTGCTGCGCTGAGGGTCAGGCCACGCCGAGCAGGGGGCGGCCGGCGCGGACCAGCCGCTCGACGGTGTCGGCCGGCACCGGGGAGCCGAACAGGTGGCCCTGCGCGGCGTCGCAGCCCAGCGACCGCAGCGCGGCCAGCTGCGCGGGCTGCTCGACGCCCTCGGCCACCACCTGCAGGCCCAGGCTGTTGCCCAGCGCGATGACCGCGTCCGCGACCGACCCGGCCGCGGCGCCGGCGGCCAGCAGCGCCACCGACGACGGGTCGATCTTCAGCCGGTCCAGCGGCAGGTCCTGCAGCCGGGACAGCGACGACGCGCCGGTGCCGAAGTCGTCGATGGCCACGTGCACGCCCAGCGCCCGCACCTCGCGGATCCCGGCCGCGGCGTCGGGACCGGCGGCGACGGCCTCGGGGACCTCGATCTCCAGCCGGCCGGGGTCGACGCCGGCGTCCCGGGCGGCCGCGGCGATGCTGACGGCGAGGTCGCCGGTGGCCAGCCGGCGCGGGGAGACGTTGACCGCCACCCGCAGCGGCGGCAGGCCGGCGTCGTCCCACGCGCGCAGCTGGGCGCAGGCCTGGCCGATCACCCAGTCGTCGATCGCGTCGATGACGCCGCTGGCCTCGGCGACCGGGATGAAGCCGGCCGGCTCCACCAGCCCGCGGGTGTGCGACTGCCAGCGGGCCAGCGCCTCCACGCCGGTGACCGCGCCGCTGCGCAGGTCCACCTGCGGCTGGTAGAGCACCCGCAGCTCGCCGGAGCCGACGGCGGCCCGCAGGTCGCGGACCAGCTCGTCCTGCGCGGCGACCTCCTCGCGCATGCCGCGCTCGAACACGCGCACCCGGTTCTTGCCGCCGGACTTGGCCACGTACATGGCGAGGTCGGCGTCGCGGAGCAGGTCGTCCATGCCGCGCCGGTCGGCGGCGTCGGTGAACGTCACGCCGACGCTGCCGCCGACGGTGAACTCCTCGCCGCCCCAGCCGACCGGCCGGCGCAGCGCGCCCAGCAGCCGCTCGGCCACGGTGACGACGTCGCGGCGGCCCTCGACGTCCTCCATGAGCACCACGAACTCGTCGCCGCCGAGGCGGGCCACGGTGTCGGCCGGCCGCACGGAGGCCTCCAGCCGGCGGGCGACGGCGACGAGCACGGCGTCCCCCGCCTCGTGCCCGGCGACGTCGTTGACCGCCTTGAAGTCGTCGAGGTCCAGCAGCAGGACCGCGTGCCGGCGGGCGCGGCGGTCGGCGAGGGCGTGCTCGAGCCGGTCCTGCATGAGCGCCCGGTTGGCCAGGCCCGTGAGCGGGTCGTGCAGCGCCATCCGGGCCAGCTCGCCGGCCTGCCGCTCGAGCTGGCGGGCGGCGGCGCGGGCCTCGGCCTCGTCGCGCTTGCGGCCGGTGATGTCCCGGGTGATCCCGGCGATGCCGGTGGGGGTGCCGTCCTCGTCGCGGATGAGGGAGAAGGTGACCAGGGCGTCGAAGGCCGAGCCGTCCTTCCGGCGGTGGCGCCGCTCGTGGCTGCCGGGCGGCAGCCGCGTGAGGTCCGTCGGGAGCGGGGCGCCGGCGGACAGCATCGACGCGTGCCGGCCCAGCGCCTCCGCGGCGGTCCAGCCGTAGAGCCGCTCCGCGCCCGGGTTCCAGCTGGTGATCCGGCCGTCGGGGGTCGTCGTCACGACGGCGTCGTCGGTGGTCTGGACGACGGCGGCCAGCCGGGCCAGCTCGTCGCGCTGGGCGCGCAGCTCGGCGGTGCGCTCGGCGACCAGCTGCTCGACGCGCTCGCGCCGGTCGTCGAACCGCCGCCAGGCCACCAGGCACGCCCAGCTCTCCAGCAGCACCAGCGCCGCGTGCAGGGCGGCCATCGGCAGCGCCGACACGGAGTGCCCGAACACCGCGTGCGGCCACAGCGTGCCCACCACCAGGTGGTGGACGGCGACGAACCCGACCGCGAGCAGGAACGGCGCCCGCGCGGCGTAGAGCGCGGCGAGCGGGAGCAGCGCGAAGAACAGGAAGTGCGCCTCGGTGGCGCCGCCGGACAGCCACACGCCCAGGGCCGCGGCGGTCATCAGCCCGAGGGCGGCGGCCGCGGCGCGGGTGTTGCGGCCCAGCGCCGGCGCCCAGGCCAGCGCGGTCAGCAGGGCCAGCGGCGCGGCGTGCAGGACCGCGGAGACGACGCCGCTCCCGCGGACCAGCGCGTACACCGGGACCGCGGCGAGCAGGGCCAGCAGCGTCCGGAGCACGAGCAGGTGGTGGGCGGCCCACTGCTCGGCGGGCATCGCGCGGCCCCTCGGCAGCGGCGCCACGAACCGGCCGGAGGGTCGGGTGGGGGAGACGCCGTCGGCGTCGCGCAGTGCACCGGTGCTCCCGGCCGGCGGGACCATGCTCCTCCTCGGAGGCCGTCCTGCTGGTCACCGTCAGTTTAGTCGCGATCACGCTACGCCGCCGGTCGAGAACCGGGACGGGAGCGCCGGGGGAGCCGTCTACCCTGGACGGGTCATGAGCGGAGAGAGCCTCTACCCCCGTCTCGAGCCCCTGCTGGCCCAGGTGCAGAAGCCCATCCAGTACGTGGGCGGTGAGCTGAACGCCCAGGTCAAGGCCTGGGACGACGTCGCCGTGCACTGGGCGCTGATGTACCCGGACGCCTACGAGGTGGGGCTGCCCAACCAGGGCCTCATGATCCTGTACGAGGTGCTCAACGAGCGCCCCGACGCCCTCGCCGAGCGCACCTATGCCGTCTGGCCCGACCTGGCTGCCCTCATGCGCGAGCACGGCGTCGGCCAGTTCACCGTCGACGCGCACCGCCCGGTGCGCGACTTCGACGTCCTCGGGGTCAGCTTCGCCACCGAGCTCGGCTACACGAACCTGCTCGAGGCCCTCGACCTCGCCGGGGTCCCGCTGCACGCCGTCGACCGCGACGAGACGCACCCGGTCGTCGTCGCCGGCGGGCACGCCGCGTTCAACCCCGAGCCGATCGCCGACTTCGTCGACTGCGCCGTCCTCGGCGACGGCGAGCAGGTCGTCGGCGACGTCACCGATGTCGTCAAGGCGTGGAAGGAGCAGGGCCGCCCGGGCGGGCGCGAGGAGCTGCTGGCCCGGCTGGCCCGTGTCGACGGCGTCTACGTGCCGCGCTTCTACGCCGTCTCCTACCGCCCCGACGGCGCCATCGCCGCGGTGACCCGCACCCGCGACGACGTCCCGGCCCGGGTCGGCAAGCGCACCGTCATGGACCTCGACGAGTGGCCCTACCCGAAGACGCCGCTGGTGCCGTTGGCCGAGAGCGTGCACGAGCGGATGAGCGTCGAGATCTTCCGCGGCTGCACCCGCGGCTGCCGGTTCTGCCAGGCCGGGATGATCACCCGCCCGGTGCGCGAGCGGACGATCACCGGCATCGGCTCGATGGTCGACCAGGGGCTGCGCGCGACCGGCTACGAGGAGGTCGGGCTGCTGTCGCTGTCCAGCGCCGACCACTCCGAGATCGGCCAGGTCGCCAAGGAGCTCGCCGACCGCTACGAGGGCACCAACACCGGGCTGTCGCTGCCGAGCACGCGCGTGGACGCCTTCAACGTCACCCTCGCCAACGAGCTGTCCCGCAACGGCCGCCGGTCGGGGCTGACGTTCGCGCCCGAGGGCGGCAGCGAGCGCATCCGCCGGGTGATCAACAAGACCGTGTCCAAGGAGGACCTGGTCGCCACGGTCACCACCGCCTACGCCAACGGCTGGCAGCAGGTGAAGCTCTACTTCATGTGCGGGCTCCCCACGGAGACCGACGAGGACGTCCTGGAGATCGCCGAGCTGGCCGTGGAGGTCATCCGCGCCGGCCGGGAGGCCAGCGGCCGCAAGGACATCCGCTGCACGGTGTCCATCGGCGGGTTCGTGCCCAAGCCGCACACGCCGTTCCAGTGGGCCGGGCAGGCGAGCGCGGAGACCATCGACCACCGCCTGCGGGTCCTGCGGCAGGCCATCAACGCCGACCGCCGGATCGGCCGCTCCATCGGCCTGCGCTACCACGACGGCAAGCCCGGCGTGATCGAGGGCCTGCTGTCCCGCGGCGACCGCCGGGTCGGCCGGGTGATCGAGCGGGTGTGGCGCGACGGCGGCCGGTTCGACGGCTGGAGCGAGCACTTCTCCTTCGAGCGCTGGACCGCCGCGGCCGCCGCGGAGCTCCCTCCGCTCGGCGTGGACCTGGACTGGTTCACCACCCGCGAGCGCACCCAGGACGAGGTCCTGCCCTGGGACCACCTGGACTCCGGGCTGGACAAGGAGTGGCTCTGGGACGACTGGCAGGACGCGCTGTCGGAGGAGGAGGTCGCCGACTGCCGGTGGACCCCCTGCTACGACTGCGGCGTCTGCCCGACCAACGGCACCGAGATCCAGATCGGTCCCACCGGGCGCAGCCTGCTGCCGCTCACCGTCGTCGGCCGCTGACCGTGGCCCGCACCCCGGAGGGCCCGCCCCCGCCGCCGACCGTCCAGCGCCTGCGGCTGCGCTACGCCAAGCGCGGCCCGCTGCGCTTCGCCTCCCACCGCGACCTCGCCCGCGCGCTGGAGCGGGCGCTGCGCCGCGCGCGGGTGCCGATGGCCTACTCCGCCGGCTTCACCCCGCACCCGAAGATCAGCTACGTGGGCGCGGCGCCGACCGGGGCGGCCAGCGAGGCCGAGTACCTGGAGATCGGCCTGGCCGAGCGGCGCGACCCCGAGGAGGTCCGGGCCGCGCTGGACGCGTCGCTGCCCCCGGGCATCGACGTCCTCGAGTGCGTGGAGGCCGCCGAGGGCGGCGGCTCGCTGGCCGACCGGATCGACGCCGCGCGGTGGCGGATCGAGCTGTCCGGCGTCGAGCCCGGGACCCTCGCCGCGGCCGTCGACGCCTTCCTCGCCCGGGAGGAGGTGCTCGTCGCCAAGCGCACCAAGAACGGCCTCCGCGACGTCGATGCGCGAGGCCCCGTGGCCTCCGCGTCCGCGGGCGGGGAGGCAGGTTGTGCCATACTGCACCTGGTTGTCCGGCAGGTGACGCCCGCCGTTCGACCCGACGACGTGGTGGCCGCTCTCGCCGCCGTCGCCGACCTGCGCCCGCCGTCGCCCCCCCGGGCCGTGCGTGAGGCGCAGGGCCGGCTCGACGACAGCGGGACCGTGGCCGATCCGCTCGGTCCCGACCGAGCGGCGCGCACCCGCTGCCAGGGGGAGCACGCCGCCGTCTGACCGGGCGACCCGGGAGCCACCGCGACGTCGCGCGACACGGCTGCCAGACGTGCCGCCCCGGACCGGCACCACCCGAGACCATCGGTACCACCGCTCCACCAGCAGTCCGGCCCCGGCCGCGGCGACCGCCGCGCGGGACCGACCACAGACTTCGCGAGCCGGGCTCGCCGCCGCACCCGAGCGGCCACCCGGCCCGCCCAACCCGTGCTCCTGCGCGGCCGCCCGTCCCCGGTGGGGGGACCGGCGCCCGGGAGCACCACACAGGAGGCGAGCCCTCGTGGCCGACCAGGACAGCGACACCCCGACCACCGACACCAGCGGGTCCGCGCCCGCCCTCCCGCCCGGCGACGCGCCGGTCGCGGAGGTGCTCAGCGGGGAGGCGGCGACCGGGGAGACCCCGGACGAGGAGCCGGCCGGGACCGCCGCGGCCGAGCCGCCGACGGAGCCCGGGCCCGCCCCGGAGCCCGAGGAGGACCCGGAGGACGAGCCGGACCGGTCGCCGTTCGGCGCCCAGTTCAGCTCGCCCGAGCCGACCGCGGTCATCGCCCGGCCCCGCCGCCGCGCCACCCGCCCGGCGGCCGCCCCCGAGCCCGCCGCGTGGACGCCGCCCCCGCCGGCCGCCGCCCCGGTGGCGCCGGCCTTCGTCAGCTTCGTGGCCCCCGAGGCCGAGGCGGCCCCGGCCCCGCGCCGGCGCAGCCGCCGGCCGCTGCCCGAGTCGCCCGACGTCGAGGACGTCGCGGCGCCGGCCGAGGACGACGAGGAGACCCCGGCGCCGCGCTCGCGCCGCAGCCGCTCGCGCCGCCGCGGCGGGGCCGCCGAGGAGCAGCCCGCCGACGAGCGGGCCGTCGTCGGGACCGCCGAGGACACCGACGAGGACACCGACGAGGCCGACACCGACGAGGCCGACCGCGACGAGGCCGACCGCGACGAGGCCGACCGCGAGGACGGCGACCGTGACGAGACCGCCGCCGGCAGCCGGCGGCGCCGCCGGGGCCGCCGCGGCCGCGGCCGGGGCCGCAGCGGGGACGACTCCGCGGACGCCGACGCCGACGCCGACGAGGACACCGCCGAGCGCGCCTCCGAGGACGAGGACGCCGAGGACGAGGACACCGACGCCGAGGCCGCCGAGGACGCCGAGGACGAGGGCGAGGGCGCCGAGGGCACGTCGACCACGCGCCGCCGCCGGCGTCGCCGCCGCCGCGGCGGGGACGGCGAGGCGTCCGCGGCCGAGGACGACGACGACCGCCCCGAGCGCGCCGGCCGCAACGGCCGCAGCACCAGCGACGACGACGTCCGCGGCGTCACCGGCTCCACCCGGCTGGAGGCCAAGCGCCAGCGCCGCCGCGAGGGCCGGGACAGCGGCCGCCGCCGCGCGCCGATCCTCACCGAGGCCGAGTTCCTCGCCCGCCGCGAGGCGGTGGAGCGCCGGATGGTCATCCGCCAGCGCGGCGAGCGCACCCAGATCGCCGTCCTCGAGGACGGCGTGCTGGTCGAGCACTACGTCACCCAGGCGCAGGCGACGTCGTTCGCCGGGAACGTCTACCTCGGCCGGGTGCAGAACGTGCTGCCCAGCATGGAGGCGGCGTTCGTCGACATCGGCAAGGGCCGCAACGCCGTCCTGTACGCCGGTGAGGTCAACTGGGACGCGGCCGGGCTCAGCGGCAAGCAGCGCTCGATCGAGCAGGCGCTCAAGTCCGGCGACAAGGTGCTGGTGCAGGTCACCAAGGACCCGATCGGCCACAAGGGCGCCCGGCTGACCCAGCAGGTCAACCTGCCCGGCCGGTTCCTGGTCTACGTGCCCGGCGGGTCGATGACCGGCATCAGCCGCAAGCTGCCCGACACCGAGCGGCAGCGCCTGAAGGACGTCCTCAAGAAGATCGTCCCCGACGACGCCGGCGTGATCATCCGGACGGCCGCGGAGGGCGCCTCGGAGGAGGAACTCACCCGCGACGTCGCCCGGCTGCAGGCGCAGTGGGAGGTCATCAGGCAGAAGTCGGAGTCCTCGAACAACGCCCCGACGCTGCTCTACGGCGAGCCCGACCTGGCCATCCGGGTCATCCGCGACGTCTTCAACGAGGACTTCAGCGAGCTCGTCGTCCAGGGCGACGAGGCGTGGGACACCGTCGAGGCCTACGTCGCGCACGTCTCCCCGGAGCTCACCGGGCGGCTGACCCGGCACACCGGCGAGGGCGACGTCTTCCGCGACCTGCGCATCGACGAGCAGCTGGCCAAGGCACTGGACCGCAAGGTGTGGCTGCCCTCGGGCGGCTCGCTGGTCATCGACCGCACGGAGGCGATGACGGTCATCGACGTCAACACCGGCAAGTTCACCGGGTCCGGCGGCAACCTCGAGCAGACCGTCACGCGCAACAACATGGAGGCGGCCGAGGAGATCGTCCGCCAGCTCCGGCTGCGCGACGTCGGCGGCATCATCGTCATCGACTTCATCGACATGGTGCTGGAGAGCAACCGCGACCTGGTGCTGCGGCGGCTGACCGAGTGCCTCGGCCGCGACCGCACCAAGCACCAGGTCGCCGAGGTGACCTCGCTGGGCCTGGTGCAGATGACCCGCAAGCGCGTGGGTCAGGGCCTGCTCGAGGTGTTCTCCGAGCCGTGCGAGCACTGCCGCGGCCGCGGCGTCCTCGTGCACACCGACCCGGTCGACGACCGCCGTCGCGGTGGCAACGGCTCCGGCGGGCACGGCCAGGGCTCCGGCAACGGCGGCCGGCGCGACCAGGGCGGCCGCAAGGACGCCGAGCGCACCGAGCGGAAGGACGCCGAGCGCAGGGACGCCGAGCGCAAGGACGCCGAGCGGACCGAGGCCGAGGCCGCGGCGCCCGAGACCGGGCCCGACACCGCCGGGAACGGCGAGGGTCAGCGGTCCGGCGGCGGGCGACGCAACCGGGGACGGCGCAACCGCGGCCAGGCCGGTGAGGAGCGCGCCGCCGAGGACGCCGCGGTGCTCGCCGCCGCCTCCGGCGAGGACCAGTCCGACGCCGGGACCGCCGACGCGGAGACCTCCGGGGAGGCCGTCGTGGAGGAGGCCCCCGAGGTCGAGGTCACGGCCGCCGTCGGCGCCGAGGTGCCGGGCGCAGAGGTGACCGGGCCGGAGGAGACCGCCGAGCCCGGGGCCGCCGAGCCCGGGGCCACCGAGCCCGAGGATGCGGAGCCGGAGGATGCGGAGCCGGAGGACGCGGAGCCGGAGGACGCGGGGGAGCCCCCGCAGGCCGACCCGGGCCTGCTGGTCACCGACGCCGCCGTCCCGGCGGACGCCGCCTCCGCGGAGCCACAGGGCCCGGGCGAGGAGGAGGAGGCGGTCCCCGCGGGCGCCGGCCCCGACGACCCGGCCCCAGGCGCGGACCCGCAGGCGCCCGACGAGCAGGCACCGGCCGCGGAGACCCCCGCGGCCGAGGCCCAGCCGCCGGTGGCCGACGACGGCACCGGTGCCGCGGTGGGCGGGGCCCGGCCGCGCCGGCGTCGCGCCGCCAGCCGCCCGGCCGGGCCGCCGGCCAGTTAGACCCTCCGGGCAGCCGGGGCCGCGTTCGACCCGGTCCCGGCTGCTCGGGTACGCTGGTCGGGTTGCACCGCCCCGGACCGGGTCTCCCGGTCCCGCGCAGGCGGAGCGGCCCGTCCAGCACCCGGCGCCCGCGCCGGGGTGCGCGCAGGACGCAGCGCGGGACAGACAGCAGCGATCGAGGAGTTCAGTGGTGTACGCAGTCGTGAAGGCCGGGGGCCGGCAGCACAAGGTGGCCGTGGGCGACCGGTTCACGGTCAACCGTCTCGCGGGTGAGGCGGGCGACACCGTCACCCTCCCGGCCCTGCTCCTGGTCGACGGCGAGACCGTCACCAGTGACGCGCAGGCGCTGGCCGGGGTGACCGTGACCGGCGAGATCGTCGGCCACGGCAAGGGCCCGAAGATCCGCATCCACAAGTTCAAGAACAAGACGGGCTACCACAAGCGTCAGGGCCACCGTCAGCCGCTGACCGACGTGGTCGTCCGCGACATCACGAAGGGCTGACGACGACATGGCACACAAGAAGGGCGCCTCGTCCTCCCGCAACGGCCGCGACTCGAACGCCCAGCGCCTCGGCGTCAAGCGCTTCGGCGGCCAGGTCGTCAAGGCCGGCGAGATCATCGTGCGCCAGCGCGGCACCCACTTCCACCCGGGCCTGGGCGTCGGCCGCGGCGGCGACGACACGCTGTTCGCGCTGACCCCCGGTGCGGTCACCTTCGGCACCAGCCGGGGCCGCAAGACCGTCTCGATCACGACGGTCGACGCCTGAGCCTCGGGCTCGGACGCACCAGACACGTACCGCCACGAGCGCACGGGCCGGCCGGCCCGTGCGCTCGTCGGCGTTGAGCAGGCAGTGAGCAGGTAGAGCAGAGATGGCCGCGTTCGTCGACCGCGTCGTCGTGCACGTCGCCGCGGGCAACGGCGGTCACGGCGTCGCGTCCGTGCACCGCGAGAAGTACAAGCCCCTCGGTGGCCCCGACGGCGGCAACGGAGGGGACGGCGGCGACGTCGTCCTCGAGGTGGACCCCCAGGTCCACACGCTCCTCGACTTCCACCACCGCCCCCACCAGAAGGCCGGCAACGGCCGGCCCGGCGCCGGCAGCCACCGGCACGGCGCGCGCGGCGAGGACCGCGTGCTGCGCGTGCCCGAGGGCACCGTCGTCAGCGTCGGCGGCGAGGTGGTCGCCGACCTCATGGGTGCCGGCACCCGTGTCGTGCTCGCGCACGGCGGCAGGGGCGGGTTGGGCAACGCCGCGCTGGCCAACCCGCGGCGCAAGGCCCCCGGCTTCGCGCTGCTCGGGGAGCCGGGGGAGGGCTTCGACGCCGTCCTCGAGCTGAAGAGCGTCGCCGACGTCGGGCTGGTCGGGTTCCCCTCGGCGGGCAAGTCCTCGCTGATCGCGGCGATGTCCGCGGCCCGGCCCAAGATCGCCGACTACCCGTTCACCACGCTGGTGCCCAACCTCGGCGTCGTCCGCGCCGGCGACACGGTCTTCACGATGGCCGACGTGCCCGGGCTGATCCCGGGCGCGGCCACCGGCAAGGGCCTGGGCCTGCAGTTCCTCCGCCACGTCGAGCGCTGCGCGGTGCTCGTGCACGTGATCGACATGGCGACGCTCGAGCCCGGCCGCGACCCGGAGAGCGACATCGACGCCCTCACCGCGGAGCTCGCCGAGTACGGCGGCGACGAGCTGGACCTGGTCGGTCGGCTGCGGTTCGCCGTCCTCAACAAGATCGACGTGCCGGACGGCCGTGAGCTGGTCGACCTGGTCCGCCCGGCGCTGGAGGAGCGCGGGCTGCGGGTGTTCCCGGTCAGCGCCGCGACGGGGGAGGGGCTGCCCGAGCTCGGCTACGCGCTGGCGGCCGCCGTCGAGGAGCACCGCGCCGCGCTGCCGGCGCCCGAGCCCACCCGGGTCACGCTCACCCCGCGCGCCGTCGACGACTCCGGGTTCACCGTCGCCTTCGACGCCGAGGACGAGGCCTACGTCGTCCGCGGCGTGAAGCCCGAGCGCTGGGTGCGGCAGACCGACTTCACCAACGACGAGGCGGTCGGCTACCTCGCCGACCGGCTCAACCGCCTCGGTGTCGAGGACGAGCTGGTGAAGACGGGCGCGCAGGAGGGCGACACCGTCGTCATCGGCGACGTCGCGTTCGACTTCGCGCCCAGCCTGCCCGCCGGCACGCCGCTGGCCGAGGAGACCGCGGGCCTCGGCGGCCGCGGCACCGACAACCGCATCGACGCGCCGCACCGCGTGCGCGCGGCCGAGCGGCTGGCGGCGAAGAAGGCCCGCCGGGTGCCCTACGAGCTCACCGAGACCTGGACCGACGCCGACCTGCCCGAGGGGGACGAGTGACCGCCCGTCCGCAGGTCGCCGGCGCGCCCCGGGTCGTCGTCAAGGTCGGGTCCTCGTCGCTGACCACGCTGCCCGGCGGGCTGGACGCCGACCGGCTCGCCGCGCTGGTCGACGTCCTCGCCGCGGTGCGGGCGCAGGGCCGCGAGGTGGTGCTGGTGTCCTCCGGCGCGATCGCCGCGGGCCTGGCGCCGCTCGGCGTCGAGGGCCGGCCGCGGGACCTGGCGACGGCGCAGGCGGCGGCCAGCGTCGGCCAGCTGCGGCTGGTGCAGACCTACGCCGACGCCTTCGACCGGCACGGCGTCACCGTCGGGCAGGTGCTGCTGACCGCCGACGACCTCACCCGCCGCGGGCACTACCGCAACGCCCGGCAGACGCTGGAGCGGCTGCTCACCCTCGGCGTGATCCCGATCGTCAACGAGAACGACACCGTCGCCACCGACGAGATCCGCTTCGGTGACAACGACCGGCTCGCCGCCCTGGTGGCGCACGTGGCCGCCGCCGACGCGCTGGTGCTGCTGTCCGACGTCGACGGCGTCTACGACGGTGACCCGCGCACCGGCCCCGCGCAGCTGCTGGACACCGTCCGCGGCCCCGGCGACCTGGCCGCGGTCACCCTCGGCACCGCCCGGCGCAACGGCGTCGGCACCGGCGGCATGGCCACCAAGGTGGAGGCGGCGCTCATCGCCTCGGGCGCGGGCGTGCCGGTCGTGGTCACCTCGACGCCGCAGGCCGCGGCCGCGCTGGCCGGCGAGCGGGTCGGCACGCTGTTCGAGCCCTCCGGCCGCCGTCCCTCCGGCCGGCAGTTCTGGCTGCGCTACGCCAGCCGGCCCCGCGGGCGGCTGGTGCTCGACGACGGCGCGGTGCGCGCGGTCCGCGAGCGGCACGCCTCGCTGCTGGCCGCCGGGGTCACCGGCGTCGACGGCGACTTCCTGGCCGACGACCCGGTCGAGCTCGTGGGACCCGACGGCACCGTCGTCGCCCGCGGGCTGGTCGCCTACGACGCCCGGGAGCTGCCCGCGCTGCTCGGCCGCCGCACGACCGACCTCGACCCGGAGTACCGGCGCGAGGTGGTGCACCGCGACGAGATGGTGCTGGTCGGGCGGCCGCGGACGGCTGCGAGACTGCCCGGGTGACGATCCGCCCCATCCGCGAGCTCGGTGACCCCGTGCTCCGTACGCCCGCCGACGAGGTGCGGGCCTTCGACAGGGAACTGGCCGCCCTGGTCCGCGACCTCGAGGAGACCGTCGACCACCCCGGCCGCGCCGGGCTGGCCGCCCCGCAGATCGGGGTGAGCGCCCGGGTGTTCAGCTACAACGTCGACGGCGAGATCGGCCACCTGGTCAACCCGCGGGTCGTGGAGCTGTCGGAGGACACCCAGGACGGCGACGAGGGCTGCCTGTCCATCCCGGGGCTCTGGGCGCCCACGGTGCGGGCGATGTCCGCCGTCGTCGAGGGCTTCGACGTGCACGGGGAGCCGCTGCGGCTGTCGGGCATTGGGCTCATGGCCCGCTGCCTGCAGCACGAGGTGGACCACCTCGACGGCAAGGTGTTCCTCGACCGGCTCGCCGGCGAGGCCCGCAAGGCCGCCCTGCGCGCGCTGCGCGACCGCTGAGGGAGGCCGTACGGTCGGGTCCCGTGACCGACCTCGCCACCCGCGCCCGGACCCTGCTCGACCTGCACACCGCCCCGGAGATCCTCGTCCTCACCAACGTGTGGGACGTCGTCTCCGCGCAGGTGGTGGCCGCCACCGAGGGTGTGCGCGCCCTCGCCACCGCCAGCCACGGCATCGCCTCGACCTTCGGCTACGAGGACGGCGAGAACATCCCGCTCGACCTGCACCTGGACATGGTCGGGCGGATCGTCGCCGCCGTGGACCTGCCGGTGAGCATGGACATGGAGGCCGGCTACGGCGACGCCGGGGAGACCGCCCGCCGCGCCATCGAGAAGGGCGTCGTCGGCGGCAACCTCGAGGACCAGATGAAGCCGCTCGACGAGGCCGTGGCCGCTGTCGAGGCGGTGGTGCGCGCCGGGCGCGACGCCGGCATCGAGTTCGTGCTCAACGCCCGCACCGACACCTTCGTCCGCGCCGCCAGGGGTGCCGACCGCGGCGAGCTCGTCGCCGAGGCGATCCGCCGCGGGAAGGCCTACCTCGAGGCCGGCGCCCCGGTCGTGTTCGTGCCCGGGCTGATCAGGCGCGAGGAGATCGAGACGGTCGTCGAGGGTCTGGGCCGCGACAAGCTGACGCTGATCAGCGTGCCCGGCCGCTCGCTGCCGGCCCGCGAGATGCAGGAGCTCGGCGTCGCCCGCGTCTCCACCGGCCCGTTCACGCAGCGGGTCGCGCTGACCGCGCTGCAGGACGCCGTCGTCGACATGGTCGGCGGCGGCGTCCTGCCGCCCGGCACCCGCGCCCTCAACTGAACCGGCGCGTCACCGGGCTGCCACGCCGGCGGGGACGACCGCCCTGCCGGCCGGGACCACCAGGCCGCGGACGTCGAAGCGGGTCACGAGCTCGGGCGGGTGCGGCCGCCCGGCCAGGACCTCGTCGACCAGCGGTCCGATGACCTCCCGGCCGTAGCGGTCGTACTGCTCGCGGGAGTCCCACACCTCGACCACCCGCAACCCGTCGGCGGTCGGCCAGGTCAGGTGCACCAGCCGGCCCGCGAAGGCCCCGCCGGTGCGCTCCAGCACCAGCCGGTGCACGGTGTCGTAGAGCTCCACCAGGTCGTACGGCTGCTCCACCGGTGCGGACACGTCCTCGAACACCGCCCACATCACCTCGTCCCCCTCTCCGACGAGAGCGACGTCAGACCGCGACGCCGGCCCGCGGCAGCACCAGGCCGCGGACCTCGAACTCCGTGTCCACCGAGGCAGGGGGCGCCTGGCCCCGCAGGACCTCGGCGAACACCGGCCCGACCACCTCCCGGTTGCCGCGCTCGTAGTCCTCGCGCGACTCCCACACCCCGATCACCTGGAACCCGTCCGCGGTGGGACGGGCCAGGTGCAGCAGGAGCCCGTCGAGGGCCGGGCCGATCTGCTCGATCCGCTCGAGCATCGCCGCGTGCACCGCGTCGTAGAGCTCGACCGGTGCGGACACGTCCGTGATCACACCCAGGGTCATGTCGTCCTCCTCGCGTCCTCCCGGCGGCCGTCCGCCGCCGGCAGCCGTTGCACGCCCTCGCCGGAGAGCCGGTCCACCGTGGCGGTGCGCCCGGTGACCAGAAGCAGGAGGTCACCGGTCGTGCCCTCGACGGGGGCGCCCTCGCCCAGCACGAGGTCGCTGTCGGTGGCCCGAAGCTGCAGGCCGGCCAGCCGCTTCCGCGCCCGGAACGGGAAGTACAGGTCCCAGCCCCGCTGCGCCGCCACCGCCGCGGGGACCGGCGGGATCGGCCGCTCACGGCCCAGCGGGACGGCGATGTCCTGCCCGTGCACGAGGACGTCGAGGAGCGGCTCGATCGGGGAGATGAACGGCGCCCGCCGCCGCGAGCCGACCATCGCCCGGATCCGCCGGCCGTACTCGTCGTCGGGCAGCGGGCCGACGCGCAGGGCGGTGTCGCGGATGATCCTGTTGAAGCCGAAGCCCGCCCGGACCGCGGCGACCGTCATGGGCCAGGGGCCCATCTGCGCCAGCGTCAGGTGCGCCGCGACGTCGCGCACCCGCCACGCGTCGCACAGGGACGGGGTCTCCCACTCGGCCGGCGACAGGTCGTCGAGCAGGTCGGCCAGGCTCGCCCGCTGGGAGTCGGTCCAGCGCCACACGTCGTCGAGGTCCACGACGACCTCCCCCGGTGTTGGTAAGATGGTCTGACCATTCAGTCAGATCATCTGACCAATGTCAAGGGGCGGCGTGAGCGTTCGCGACGAGGTCCGGCAGGGCGGGGAGCGCCGGGACCACGAGGAGCAGGGGCACCAGAACCTGGCCCTGCTGTGCTTCTACCCGCACCGGGCGATGGAGGCCCGGCTGCTCGCGACGCTGGCGGCCGAGGGGCACGACGACATCACGCTCGCCCAGGGCCGCATCGCCGCCCGGATCGGCCCCGCCGGCACCCGGCTGACCGATCTCGCCGCGCAGGCGCTGGTGACCAAGCAGACCGCCGGCCACCTGGTCGACCAGCTCGAGCGGGCCGGCTACGTGCGCCGCGTGCCGGACCCCACCGACGCCCGCGCCCGGCTGGTGCAGATCGCCGAGCGGGGTCAGGAGCTGGTGGCGCTCGCTCGCCGGGTCGAGGCCGAGGTCGAGGCCGAGTGGACGGCGTACCTGGGGGAGGAGACCACGGCCCAGCTGCGGGCGGCGCTCACCCGGCTGCGCGAGGTGACCGACCCCTACCGCTGAGCGGCGGTGCAGCTGCCGCAGGTCCCGAAGACCTCCAGCTGGTGCTGCACGTCGGCGAAGCCGTGCTCGGCGGCGACCCTCGCGGCCCAGCGCTCCACCGGCGGGTCGGCGACCTCCACGGTGGTCCCGCACGAGCGGCAGACCAGGTGGTGGTGGTGCACCGGCGAGCAGCGCCGGTAGGCGGCCTCGCCGTCCTCACCGCGCAGCACGTCGACCAGGCCGTCGTCGACCAGCGCCTGCAGGGCCCGGTACACGGTGGCCAGGCCGACCGCGTCGCCGCGCTCGCGCAGCAGGGCGTGCAGGTCCTGGGCGGTGCGGAACCCGTCGAGCTCCTCGAGCAGGGCCATGACCGCGGTCCGCTGGCGCGTCTGGCGGCGGACCGGGACCTCGGGTGCGCTCACGGCCGCTCCGTCCCGACCGGCGGCGGGGCGGCGTGCTCGGTGTGCTCGTCGTAGTGCACGCCCGTGCCGGTGCGGTGCGGCGCGTGCAGGTGCCCGTCGTGGTCGTAGTCGACGTGGTCGCCGTGCGGCACGGGGCGGTGCCCGCAGCCGTCGCCGTGCTCGTGCGGGTGCGCGGCGTGCACCTGCACCCGCCGCCCGTGCCGGCGCCGCGCCGTCGCCTCGCGCAGCGCCACGACCACCGTGACCAGCAGGAACAGGGCGATGGCCAGCAGCACGATCGTGCCGCCGGAGGGGGTGCCGGTCCAGTACGACGCCGCCGTCCCCGCGACGCTGACCACGACGCCGATCGCGCAGGCCAGGTACAGGGTGGCGCGGAAGCTGCGCCCGACCAGCTGGGCGACCGCGCTGGGCAGGATCATCAGCGCGCTGATCAGCAGCAGGCCGACCACGCGCATCGACAGCACGACGGTCGAGGCGACCAGCACGGCCAGCGCCACGTTGAGCGGCAGCACCGGGAGGCCGACCGCGCGGGCGTACTCCTCGTCGTCGCTGACCGCGTACAGCCGCTGGCCGAGCAGCCACACGACCGCGAGGACGACGACGGTGATGACGGCGAAGACGGCGACGTCGGCGACGGTCGTCGTGGTGATCGCGCCGAACAGGTAGGCGTCGAGGTTGGTGGCCTGCCCGCGCGGCGCCAGCGACAGCAGCACCACGCCGCCGGCGATGCCGCCGTAGAACAGCACCGCGAGGGCGACGTCGCCGCTGGTCCGCCCGCGCGCGCGGACCAGCTCGATGAGCACCGCGCCCAGCACGGCGGCGACCAGCGCCGTCCCCACCGGCGCGGTGGAGGTGAGCACCCCGATGCCGACGCCGGTCAGCGCGACGTGCCCCAGGCCGTCGCCGAGCAGCGACAGCCGGCGCTGCACCAGGAAGACGCCGACGGCGGGCGCGACCAGGCCGACCATCAGCGAGGCCAGCAGCGCCCGCTGCATGAACCCGTACTCGAGCAGCTCCACGTCAGCGGCTCCCGTCGCGCACGCGGACGGCGTCCGGCGCCGGCCGCGGCTGGTCCAGGCGGTAGCCGCGCGCCGCCGGCTCGGCGGCCTCCTCGGGGTGGTGGCAGTCCGGACCGGCGGGCCCGGCGCCGGCCAGCGGCCCGTCGTAGGTGAGCCGGCCGGAGTCGACGACGACCGCGCGCGAGAGCACGCCCGCGAGCGGGCCGGTCTCGTGGGTCACGACGACGAGGGTCGTCCCGGCGGCCGCGACGCGGGCCAGCACCGCGGCCAGCGCGGCCTGGCTGGCGGCGTCGACGCCGGCGGTCGGCTCGTCCATGACCAGCAGCTCCGGCTCGGCGGCCAGGGCCCGGGCCACCAGCACCCGGCGCTGCTGCCCGCCGGAGAGGGAGGCGACCGGGTCCTCGAGTCGGTCGGCGAGGCCCACGGCGTCGACCGCCTCGGCGACGGCGGCCCGGTCGCGCGGGCCGAGCCGGCGGAACAGACCCAGCCGCGGCAGCCGGCCGACGCCGACCACCTCGCGCACCGTGGCCGGCATCGCGCCGCTGACGGTGTGCCGCTGCGGGACGTAGCCCACGCGCCCGCGCTCGCGCAGCCGGCCGACCGGGGCGCCGAGCACCTCGACGGTGCCGCCGAGGACGGTGGCCAGGCCCAGCACGCCCCGCATGAGGGTGGTCTTGCCCGAGCCGTTGGAGCCGAGGACCGCCACGGCCTCGCCGCGCCGGACGGTCAGGCCGGCGTCGCGGACGATGGCCACGTCGCCGTAGCCGATCGTGGCGCCGGCCAGCCGGAGCGCGGCGTCGTTCATGCGCAGCCCTGTCCCTCCTGCAGCGTGGCGAGGTCCGCGCGCATGACCGCGAGGTAGTCGTCCCCGGCCGACTCGTCGGTGAGGCCCTCGATCGGGTCGAGGACGGCGGTTCGCACACCGGCCTCCTCGGCGACGGTCTCGGCCACGGCGGGGTCGACGAGGGTCTCGGTGTAGACGGTCGTCACCCCGCGCTCCCGGACCAGCGTAGAGATCTCGGCCAGCTGCGCCGGGCTGGGCTCGGTCGACGGGCTCAGCCCGCTGACGCCGACCACGTCGAGGCCGTACCGCTCGCCGAGGTAGCCGAACGCGTCGTGCGCGGTGACCAGCGTGGTCACCGCGCAGTCCGCCAGACCCTGCTCCATCTCGGCGTCGAGCGACTCCAGGTCGGTGCGCAGCGCCGCGGCGTTCTCGCGGTAGGTGTCCGCGCCGTCGGGGTCCACCTCGGCCAGCCGGTCGGCCAGGGCGTCGCCGACGTCGGCCAGCCGGGTGGGGTCGAGCCAGAAGTGCGGGTCGACGGCCTCGCCTCCGTGCTCGGCGTGCTCCCCCTCGCTCTCGCCCCCGTGGTCGTGCTCCTCGGCGGTCAGCGACAGGTCGGCGGCCTCGCCGGCGTCCCAGGCGGCGTCCCCGGCCTCGCCGACGGCCTCGTCGAGGCCGGGCTGGAAGCCGGCGAGGTAGACGACGAGGTCGGCCTCCGTCAGTGACGCGACGTCCTGCGGGGTGAGCTCCAGGTCGTGCGGCTCGGCGCCCGGCGGGGTGAGCGACTCGACGTCGACGCGGTCGCCGCCGACCCGCTCGGCCGCCCACTGCAGGGGGTAGAAGGCGGCCTCGACCGAGACGCCGTCCGCGGCCGCGGCCGCGTCGTCCCCGGCGGAGCCGCACGCGGCGAGCAGCAGGGCGGTGGCGGCGGCGGTGGTCGCGGCGAGGACGCGCGTCGTCGTGGTCATGAGAACCATTCTCACACAGCGGCGGAGGTGCCTGACCGGAGGAGGCGGCGCGTACCCTGCGGGGCGTGTCCGACGCCGCCGACCTGCCGTTGATCGGGGCCGCCGCGCTGCGCGCCCGCACCGCGTCCCGCGACCTGCGCATCCTCCCGACCGACGTCAAGGACGCCGCGCTCACCGCGATGGCCGAGGCGCTGGTCGAGCGGACCGACGAGGTGCTGGCCGCCAACGCCCAGGACGTCGCGGCCGCCGAGGCCGACGGCACGCCGGCGTCGGTGCTCGACCGGCTGCGGCTGGACGCCGGGCGGGTGGCCGGCGTGGCCGCCGCCCTGCGCGAGCTGGTCGCCCTGCCCGACCCGGTCGGCGACGTCGTCCGCGGCTCGCGGCTGCCCAACGGGCTGGAGCTGCGGCAGGTCCGGGTGCCCTTCGGCGTGGTCGGCATCGTCTACGAGGCCCGCCCGAACGTGACCGTCGACGCCGCCGGCCTGTGCCTCAAGAGCGGCAACGCGGCGCTGCTGCGCGGGTCGGCCTCGGCGTACCGCACCAACCTCGCGCTGGTCACCGTGCTCATGGAGGCCGGGCAGAAGGCCGGGCTGCCCGAGGGCTCGGTCGAGCTGCTGCCGGCCGACCGCGCCTCGGTGGGTGAGCTGCTGTCCGCGCGCGGGCACGTCGACCTCGTCATCCCGCGCGGCGGCGCCTCGCTCATCCAGCGGGTGGTCCGCGAGGCGCAGGTCCCGGTGATCGAGACCGGCGTCGGCAACTGCCACGTCTACGTCGACGCCTCCGCCGACCCGGCGATGGCCGAGGCGATCGTGCTCAACTCCAAGACCCACCGGGTGAGCGTCTGCAACTCCGCGGAGACGCTGCTCGTGCACCGCGACGTGCCGTTCCTCCCGCGCCTGCTCGCCGCCCTCGCCGACGCCGGCGTGACCCTGCACGGCGACGACGCCGCCCGCGCCGCCCACGACGCCGTCGTCCCGGCCACCGACGAGGACTGGGCCACCGAGTACCTGTCGATGGACATGGCGGTGCGCGTCGTCGACGACCTGCCCCAGGCGCTGGAGCACGTCGCGCGCTGGGGGAGCGGGCACAGCGAGGCGATCGTCGCCGACTCCGCGGCGGCCATCGCCGCGTTCACCGCCGGGGTCGACGCCGCCGCCGTCCTGGTCAACGCCTCGACCCGGTTCACCGACGGCGGCGAGTTCGGCTTCGGCGCCGAGATCGGCATCTCCACGCAGAAGCTGCACGCGCGCGGGCCGCTGGGCCTGCCCGAGCTGACCAGCACCACCTACGTCGTCACCGGGAACGGCCACACCCGCTGATCCCGGCCCCGGACCCGAGGAGCCGCATGCCCCGCCCGCCGACCCAGTCGCCGCAGTTCTCCTCGGTGGCCGACGTGAGCAAGCGGCTGTCCACCGCCGGGTACCTGCCCGACGCGCAGATCGCGACGACGGTCTTCCTCGCCGACCGGCTGGGCAAGCCGCTGCTGGTCGAGGGCCCGGCGGGCACCGGCAAGACCGAGCTGGCCAAGGCGCTGGCCGCGGCCACCGGCTCGGAGCTGATCCGGCTGCAGTGCTACGAGGGCCTGGACGAGGCGCGGGCGCTGTACGAGTGGAACTACAAGAAGCAGCTGCTGCGGATCCAGGCGGCGCAGGGCGGGGACGGCGCGGACTGGGACACCGTCCACGACGACATCTTCGGCGAGGAGTTCCTGCTCTCCCGGCCGCTGCTGACCGCGATCCGGCGCACGGAGCCGACCGTGCTGCTCATCGACGAGACCGACAAGGCCGACGTCGAGGTCGAGGGCCTGCTGCTGGAGGTGCTCAGCGACTTCCAGGTGACGATCCCCGAGCTCGGCACGGTGACCGCGACCCGCCGGCCGACCGTCGTCCTCACCTCCAACGCCACCCGCGAGCTGTCCGAGGCGCTCAAGCGGCGCTGCCTGTACCTCTCGCTGGACTACCCCTCCGCCGAGCGGGAGCGGGAGATCGTGCTCTCCCGGGTGCCCGACCTCGCGCCGGGGCTGGCCGAGCAGCTGGTGCGCACCATCCGGGCGCTGCGGGCGATGGAGCTGAAGAAGTCGCCGTCGATCTCCGAGACCCTCGACTGGGCGCAGACGCTGCTCGAGCTCGGCCTGGACACCCTCGACGAGACGACGGTGCGCTCGACGCTCGGCGTGGTGCTCAAGCACGCCAGCGACCAGGACCGCGCCGCCGCCGAGCTGCGGCTCAACTGATGTCCGCGCCGTCGGTGTCCCCCGGGGGGCTGGCCGGTCACCTCGACGGCTTCGTGCGGGCGGTGCGGGAGGCCGGCATCCCGGTCGGGATCAGCCAGGCCGTCGACGCCGCGGAGATCCTCACCGTCGTCGACCTGCTCGACCGCGAGCAGCTGCGGCACGGCCTGGCGGCGGTGCTGCTGCAGCGCGCCTCGCAGCGCCCGGCCTACGACGTGCTGTTCGACCTGTGGTGGCCGCTGTCGGACCGGCCCGCCCCCGGCTCCGCCGGCGACGACGCGGACCCCGCCGACGGCGAGCCGGAGGCCGGCGACGGCTCGACCCTGGACCTGCCCGACGGGCACGGCGACGGCGACGAGCGCGACCTCGCCCAGCGGATGCGCGAGCAGCTGGCCCGGCTGCTGCTCGAGGGCGACGACGAGGCGCTGCGCCGGTTCGCCCGCCAGGCGGTCGAGCAGCTCGGGCGGGCGCCGGCGTCGCCGTCGGGGCAGTCCTACTTCGGCTACCGGGTGATGCGCGCGCTGTCGCCGGACACCCTGGTCACGCAGCTGCTGGCCGGGCTGCTCGGCGACGGCGGCCGCGGCGGGCTGGCCGAGCAGGTGGCCCGGCAGACCGTCCGCGAGCGGCTGACCGCCTTCCGCACCGCCGTCGACGCCGAGGTGCGCCGCCGGGCCGCGGCCGACCGCGGGCGCGACCGGGTGGCCAAGAGCGCGGTGCGGCCGCTGGCCGAGCAGGTCGACTTCCTGCGCGCCCAGCAGTCCGACCTCGCCGAGCTGCGGCGGGCGGTGGCGCCGCTGGCCCGCCGGCTCGCGGTGCGGCTGTCGGCGCGGCGGCGGATGGGCCGCCAGGGCCGGCTGGACTTCCGCAAGACGGTGCGCGCCTCGCTCGGCACCGGCGGGGTGCCCGTGGTCACCCACCACCGGCCGCGCAAGGTGCACAAGCCCGAGCTGGTCGTGCTCTGCGACGTCAGCGGCTCGGTGGCCGGGTTCAGCCACTTCACGCTGATGCTCACCCAGGCGCTGCGCGAGCACTTCTCCGGCGTCCGCGCGTTCGCCTTCGTCGACTCCACCGACGAGGTGACCCGGTTCTTCCGGCCCGGCGCGGACGTGGCCGGCGCGGTCGCGCGGATCGGCCGCGAGGCCGACGTCGTCGCCTTCGACGGGCACAGCGACTACGGCAACGCCCTCGAGGTGTTCGCCGACCGCTGGCCCACCGCCGTCGGGCCGAAGACCTCGCTGCTCGTGCTCGGTGACGGGCGGACCAACTACCGCCAGCCCGGCCTGCCGGTGCTCGCCGACCTGGTCCGCCGCGCCCGCTCGGCGCACTGGCTCAACCCCGAGCCGCGGCGGCTGTGGGGGAGCGGCGACTCCGCCGCCGACCGCTACGGCGATGTCATCGACATGGTCGAGTGCCGCAACGCCACCCAGCTGGCGGAGTTCGTCACCACGCTCTGACACCATCCGGTCACGGCGACACGCCCGGGGGACCCCCTTCCGAGACCCGTCGTAACCGGTGGCCCCGTGGGCCGTTGGTCAGCGCGGGCACCGACACGCGACACGGTGTCCGGTCCGTGCTCCCGTCGTCGCGGTCGGGAGCGCAGGCGGCGCGACCGACCGCACGGGGGTGCCGGTCGCGACCGGGACGGTCCCGTCCCGACGGCCGGGTGCGGAGGCGCCCCGCGCCCGGCCGTCCGGGACCGGATCCGCCGGGTGCAGCCGGGCCGCCCGTGCGGTGCCCGGATAGGCTCGATCGGTGGCTGGTACCCGGATCGGCGTGATGGGTGGGACGTTCGACCCCATCCACCACGGTCACCTGGTCGCCGCCAGCGAGGTGGCCGGGCTGTTCGGTCTGGACGAGGTGGTCTTCGTCCCCACCGGCCAGCCGTGGCAGAAGACCGAGCGCGAGGTCAGCCCCGCCGAGGACCGCTACCTCATGACCGTCATCGCCACGGCCTCCAACCCGCGGTTCTCGGTCAGCCGCGTCGACGTCGACCGGGAGGGCCCGACCTACACGATCGACACCCTCACCGACCTGCACGCCCAGCGCCCCGACGCGGAGCTGTTCTTCATCACCGGCGCCGACGCGCTGGCGCAGATCCTCAGCTGGCGCGACAGCGACCGGTTCCTCCGGCTGGCCCACTTCATCGGGGTGACCCGTCCCGGGTTCGCCCTCGCCGACGGGCACCTGCCCGAGGGCGCGGTCAGCCTGGTCGAGGTCCCGGCCCTGGCGATCAGCTCCACCGACTGCCGCGACCGCGTGGCCCGCGGCATGCCGGTCTGGTACCTCGTGCCCGACGGCGTGGTGCAGTACATCGAGAAGCGGGGCCTGTACCGGGTAGGTGGCCGGCGCTCGCCGGGCCTGCGCGGCGACCGGCCCACCGACGACCGCCCCCCGGCCGCCCCCGCGCACGCGGACCCGGCCGACCCCGACCCCACCGACCCACCGTCTGCCCACCTCCGGGAGGTGCCCCGATGACCGCCTCCGCCGAGGCCCGGGAGACCGCGCTGCTCGCCGCCCAGGCCGCCGCGGACAAGCTCGCCACCGACGTCTCGATCGTCGACGTCAGCGACCGCCTGGCCATCACCGACGCGTTCGTGCTCGCCGCGGCGCCCAACGAGCGCCAGGTGCAGGCGATCGTCGACGAGGTCGAGGAGCGCCTGCGCCGGCACGGCGTGAAGCCGGTCCGCCGCGAGGGCGTCGCCGAGGCCCGCTGGGTGCTGCTGGACTTCGTCGACGTCGTGGTGCACGTCCAGCACGCCGAGGAGCGCGCCTACTACGCCCTCGAGCGGCTGTGGAAGGACTGCCCGACGATCCCGTTCGTCGACCGCGCGGCCCCGCAGGCCGCCGACGGTGCGGCCGGCACGCCGTCCCCCGGTGACACCGGGCCGGGCAGCCCCGACCCGGTCCCGCTGGCGCCCGACCCGACCGAGGACCTCACCGAGGACGACCTCACCGACGACCAGCTCACCGACGAGGACGCCCTCGAGGGCGACCCGCTCCAGGAGGACGCCGTCGGCGGCACCGCCGACGGGGACGCGGGGACGACCGGCCGGTGACGGCTCGCGCCGCCCTCGACCTGCCGGTGCCCCAGCTGGTCGTCTGGCGGCACGGGCGGACCGAGTGGAACGCCACCGGGCGCTTCCAGGGCCAGCTGGACCCGCCGCTGGACGCCGAGGGCCGCGCCCAGGCCGCCCGCACCGCGCCGCACCTGGTGGCCGCCGGACTGACGGCGGGGACGACCGTCGTCGTCGCCAGCGACCTGGTCCGCGCCTCCGACACCGCCACCGCGCTGACCGGCCTGCTCGGCGTGCCGCTGATACTGGACGAGCGGCTGCGCGAGCACGGGCTGGGCTGCTGGGAGGGGCTCACCCGCGCCGAGGTCGCCGAGCGCCACCCCGAGCAGTACGCCGACTGGCTCGCGGGTCGGCCGGTACAGGGCCGCGGCGGCGAGGAGGCCGCCGACGTCGCCCGCCGCGCGCTGGCCGCCCTGCGCGACCTGCCGCCGGCCGAGGTGGCCGTCGTCGTCACCCACGGCGGGACCGCCGGCCGGCTCGTCGAGGCCCTGCTCGAGCTCGGCCCCCAGCACCGGCGGGTGTTCGGGCCGCTGGCCAACTGCGGCTGGAGCGAGCTGGCCCGCCAGGGGGACCGGTGGCGGCTGATGCGGCACAACGCCGTCGTGGCCGCCCTGCCGGGCCGGGCCGAGGGACCGGCCACCGGCGTCCCGGCCGACGCCGCGGCCACCCCGGAGGGCGCGGCGCCCCCGCCGGCCCAGGACGCCGACGCGGTCGCCTGAGGATCCCCGCCGGCCACCGGCCGTCCGCCTGCGCGTCGGCCCCCGGTCGGCGTCGGGCTAGCCTCCCCTGGTGTCCGTCGCCGTGGTCACCGACTCCACGGCCTACCTGCCGCCCGACCTCGTCGCGCGGTACGGCATCGAGGTGGTCCCGCTCTACGTCGTCCTCGCCGGGCACTCCGGCCGGGAGGGCACCGAGATCACCCCGGAGGACGTCGCCCGGGCACTGACCTCCCGCGGCCAGCACGTCTCGACATCGCGACCCACCCCCGGTGACTTCGTCGCCGCCTACCGCCGCCGGCTCGCCGAGGGCGCCGACCGGGTGGTGTCGGTCCACCTGTCCGCCGAGCTGTCGAGCACCTGGGACGCCGCCCGGATGGCCGCCGCCCAGGTCGGGGAGCACCTGGTCACCGTCGTCGACTCGCGGTCGACGGCGATGGGCACCGGCTTCCCCGTCCTCGCCGCCGCCCGCGCCGCAGCCGACGGCGCCGCAGCTGCGGAGGTCGCCGCCGTGGCCGCACGGACCGCCGCCCGGACCCGCACGCTCTTCGTCGTCGACACCCTCGAGCACCTGCGCCGCGGCGGCCGCATCGGCTCGGCCGCCTCGCTGCTGGGCACCGCGCTGGCGGTCAAGCCGGTGCTGCACGTGGCCGACGGGCGGGTCGTGCCGCTGGAGCGGGTGCGCACCTCCGCCCGCGCCCTCGCCCGGCTGGTGAAGCGCGCGGAGGAGGCCGCCGGAGGTCCGGGCGCCTCCCTCGCCGTCCACCACCTGGCCGCACCCGAGCGCGCGCAGCGCCTGGCCGCCGAGCTGCAGCGCGCCGTGCCCGGCGTGCGGGAGTTGCACCTCAGCGAGCTGGGGGCGGCGGTCGGTGCCCACGTCGGGCCGGGCGCGGTCGGCGTCGTGGTGACCCCGGCGGACGGGGACTGAGCGAGGGGCGGACACGGGGCGCAGCCTGCACCCGGCTGCCGCCGGACGGCCCGCGCCCGTCCACAGCCCGCACCGCCGTCCACAGCTCCTCGCGGACCGGTCCTCCCGGGCGGGCGGCCTGCCTAGCGTCCGCCGCGTGCGCCTGACCTCCCGCCGCGACCCCACCGCCGACGTCATCCGTGCCCGCCTCCGGGTGCTGCTCGACGAGGGCCGGCGCTCGGGCTGGCTGCCCGACGACGACCCGCTCGAGTCCCCGCCGCTCACCGGCGTCGCCCTCCTCCGCCGCCCGGAGCCCCGTGGGGACCGGACCGACGACCTCGACGACGACCTCGACGAGCGCGACGACGGCCTCGACGACGACCCGGGCGACGAACCGGCGGACGCCGCGTACGGGCGGCTGCCGGGCGGGCTCGGCCGGCACCGGGCACCCGGGCGGGCGGTGCGGGTGGACCCCGGCCGGCGCGGCAGCGCGGCGCTGTGGCTCACCGGCCTGGTGGCGGCGCTGCTGCTCGCCGGGTGGACCTGGCTGCAGCGGCCGGAGGTGGAGCCGGCGCCCGAGCCCGTCCCGGCCGTCGACGCGGAGCCCGCGCCCGCGGAGGCGGCCGAGGCCCGCACGACCGTCGTGGTCTCGGTCGTCGGCCTGGTCGTCACGCCCGGCCTGGTGACGCTGCCCGAAGGCGCCCGCGTCGCCGACGCGGTGGCCGCGGCCGGCGGCCTCCTGCCCGAGGCCGACCCCGCCTCGATCAACCTGGCCGCGGTCGTGAGCGACGGGCAGCAGGTCGCCGTCGGCGTCCCCGGCGGAGCCGCCGCGCCGGCCGGCGGGGGAGCCGCCCCGGCCGGGCCGCTGGACCTCAACGCCGCCACGGTCGCCGACCTCGACGCCCTGCCCGGCATCGGCCCGGTGCTCGCCCAGCGCATCGTCGACCACCGCGGGCAGCACGGCCGGTTCACCAGCGTCGAGCAGCTCGACGACGTCCCGGGCATCGGCCCGGCCGTCTACGGCGAGCTGGCCGACCTGGTCCGGGTGTGAGCGCCCTCCCGGACCGGCGCTGGTCGTGGCTGGACCTGCGCCTGGTCCCGGCCGCCGCCGCGGTGTGGGCGGTCACCCTCGCCGCCGGCCTGCTCTCACCTCCGGTCCTGCTCGTCCTGGCCGGCGCCGCCTCGCTCGGGGCGGTGCTGCTCGTCCGGCGCCGGGGACGGGCCGGCGTCCTCGTGGTCCTCGCCGTGCTCGCCGCGGTGGCCACGACCGCGACCGTCGCCGCCGTCCGAGGCGCCGCCCGCGCCGCCTCCCCGCTCGCCGACGTCGCGGCCGGCCGCACGGTCGACGTGGTCCTGGAGGTCGACGGCGACCCGCGGCGCGTCACCGGCGCCGGCCCGCCCCGGCTGGTCCTCGACGTCACGGTCACCGCGGTGACGGACCGGGCGGCCTCGGTGTCGCTGACCGCCGGCGCCATGCTGTTCGCGCCGGCGCAGGACTGGACCGGCGTGCTGCCCGGGCAGGTGGTGCGCGCCCGGGTGGCGGTGGCGTCCGCGCCCGCCACCGACGGCGTCGTCGCGCGGCTGTCGGCCCGCGCCCCGCCGGAACCGGTCGAGGGGCCCTCCCGGCTGCAGCGCGCCGCCGGTGCCGTCCGCGACGGGCTGGCCGCCTCCGCCCGGCGCGTGCTCCCCGGACCCGCGGACGGGCTGCTGCCCGGCCTGGTCGTCGGTGACACCCGTGGTCTGGACCCGGTGCTGGAGGAGGACTTCCGCCGCGCCGGCCTGTCCCACCTCACCGCGGTCTCCGGCGCCAACGTGGCGATCGTCCTCACCGGGGTGCTCGCGCCGCTGCGCCGGCGGGCGGCCGACCGCCGGGTGCAGGCGGTCGTGGCCCTCGTGGTCCTCGCCGGCTTCGTGGTGCTGGTCCGGCCCGACGCCAGCGTGCTCCGGGCGGCGGCCATGGGCGCGGTCACCCTCCTGGCGCTGGCCTCCGGCCGGGCGCGGGCGGCGGTCCCCGCGCTGGCCGCGTCGGTGTCGGTGCTCCTGCTGCTCGACCCGCGCCTGGCCCGCGACGCCGGCTTCGCCCTGTCGGTCGCGGCGACGGCGGCGATCGTGCTGCTGGCGCCCCGCTGGTCGCGCCGGCTGCAGCGGCGGGGCTGGCCGCGCACCCCCGCCGACGCGGTGGCGGTCGCGGCGGCCGCCGGGCTGGCCACCGCGCCGTTGGTGGCGGGCCTGTCCGGGCTGGTCAGCCCGGTGTCGCTGCCGGCCAACCTGCTCGCCGCGCCCGCGGTGGCACCGGCGACGGTGCTCGGCCTGCTGGCGGCCGTCGTGGGTCCGGTCGTGCCGGTCGCCGGGGACGGCCTCGTGTGGCTGGCGGGCTGGCCGGTGCGGTGGCTGGTCGCCGTGGCGCGCACCGCGGCCGCCCTGCCCGACGGCGCGACCGGCTGGCCGGCCGGCACCGGCGGCGCGCTGCTGCTGACCGTCCTGCTGCTCGCCGCCGGGCTGGCGCTGTGGCGGTACCGGCGGCTGCGCCCGCTGGGGCTGGCCGCGCTGCTCGGGCTGGTGCTGCTCGGCTGGCCGCTGCGCCAGGCCGCCGACGGCTGGCCGCCGCCGGAGAGCGTGCTGGTGGCCTGCGACGTCGGGCAGGGCGACGCGCTGGTCCTCCCGACCGGCCCGGGCGAGGCCGTGCTCGTCGACGCCGGCCCGGAGGTGGGCCCGGTCGACCGCTGCCTGGACCGGCTGGGCGTCGACCGGCTGCCCCTGGTGCTGCTGTCGCACCTCGACGCCGACCACGTCGGCGGGCTGGCCGGCGCGCTGGACGGGCGGGAGGTCGGCGTCCTCGCCACCGGCACGCTGTCCCCGGCCGACGAGCGGGCCGGCGACCTGGCCCGCGCCGCCGCCCGGGCCGGCGCGCGCCGCGAGGTCCTCGTCCCCGGCGACCGCCGTGACGTCGGCGGCGCCCGGGTCGAGGTGCTGGCGCCGCCGCCGGAGATCGCCACCGCCGCGGCCGAGCCCAACGACCTCTCCCTGGTCGTGCGGGTCACCGTGCGCGGCGTGCGGGTGCTGCTCACCGGCGACCTGAGCGCCGCCGCCGAGGCGCGGGTCCTCCACCGGGGCGTGGACCTGCGCGCCGACGTGCTCAAGGTCCCGCACCACGGCAGCGCCGACGCCGACCCGGCCTTCCTCGCCGCGACCGGCGCCCGGGTGGCGCTGGTCAGCGTCGGCGCGGACAACACCTACGGGCACCCGGCCCCGCGGCTGCTGTCGCTGCTGGCCCGGGACGGCATGCGGGTGTACCGCACCGACCGGGAGGGGGACCTGGCCGTCGTCGGCTCAGCGGGGGAGTGGGGCGTCGCCGCCCGCGGCGCCCCGGGAGCACAGGCCGGGGCGGTGCACCCCGGCGACGAGGGCGTGCCGGGCGGACCCGCGGTGCGGCGGGACCGTCGGCGGGCCGTGACACCATCGGGGCGTGGCAGCGGCACCCCCGGCACCGACCTCCCGCCTGCGGGCAGTCGTCGGGGAGGAGGAGCTGCTGCGGTCCCGTGCCGTGGCCGCCGTGCGCGCCGCCGTCCTCGAGCGCCACCCCGCCGCGGAGGTGCACGAGCTGGTCGCCGCGGGCCTGCCGGTCGGCCAGCTCGCCGACGTGCTGGCCCCGTCGCTGTTCGGCGAGCACCGCCTCGTCGTCGTCAGCGGCGTGCACGAGGCCGCCAGCGCCCTCGTCGACGCCCTGACCGGCTACTGCAAGGACCCCGACCCGGAGCTCACGCTGGTCGTCGTCCACCACGGCGGCAAGCGCAACGAGGCGCTGGTGAAGGCGTTCACCGCGGCCGGGGCGGCGCTCGACGAGTGCCCCAAGATCTCCTCGCCCGGCGACCGGGCGGCGTTCGTCCGCAACGAGGTGCGCGCGGCCGGTGGCCGGATCACCCCCGACGCGGTGGCCGCTCTGGTCGACGCGGTCGGCGCGGACCTGCGGGCGCTGTCGTCCGCGGCCACCCAGCTGGTCGCCGACTTCGGCGGGACCATCGACGCCGACGCCGTCGCCCGGTTCCACCGCGGGCAGGCCGAGGTCACCGGCTTCACCGTCGCCGAGAAGGTGCTGGTGGGGGACCGCCAGGGCTCGCTGGAGGCGCTCCGCTGGGCGCTGGACCGCGGCGTCGCGCACGTGCTCATCGCCGACGCGATCGCCGACGGCATCCGCACCGCGGCCCGGGTCACCTCGCTGAACACCACCAACACCGGTGACCTCGCCCGCGCGCTCAAGTTGCCGCCGTGGAAGGTGAAGAAGGCGCAGACCCAGGCGCGCGGCTGGAGCATCGAGGGCCTGCAGCAGGCGATCGGGGTGGCCGCCGAGCTCAACGCCGACGTCAAGGGCGTGGCCGCGAGCGCCGACTACGCGCTCGAGCGGGCCATCCGCCGGATCGTCGACATCCGCGCCACCACCGGCCGCGGCCGGGCCCGCGCCGGCTACTGAGCGCCCGTCCCGGCAGGGCCGCGCCCCGGAAAGCGACGGGCCCCCGTCCTCCGGTGCGGAGGACGGGGGCCCGGGAGCGCTGGGACGCAGCTCAGAGGCTGGTCAGCTGCTTGGCCATGCCCGACTTGCGGTTGGCGGCCTGGTTCTTGTGGATGATGCCCTTGCTGGCGGCCTTGTCGAGGGCCTTGCTGGCCTTCTGCAGCGCCGTGGTCGCGGCCTCGGTGTCGCCGGTGGCGGCGGCCGCGCGGAAGCGGCGGACGGCCGTCTTCAGGGCGGACTTGACGGCGACGTTGCGCTGACGCGCCTTCTCGTTCGTCTTGTTCCGCTTGATCTGGGACTTGATGTTCGCCACGCGTGAGCCTCGGTGTCTCGCAGGAGGGAAAGGGTCTGTCGGTGCGTCCGGACGGCATGCGTCAGCGGACCGGCCTGCCAGGTTACCAGCGTGCGGCGCGCCGTCCCAACCCGGCCGCGGAGGGGCCTCCCCGGCACGGTGCTCCACCGCGGTGCCCGGTCGTGGGACGATGGCGGCACTGTGACGACTCCCGCTGCCACCGATCCCACCCGGATCCGGAACTTCTGCATCATCGCCCACATCGACCACGGCAAGTCGACGCTGGCCGACCGGATGCTCGAGGTGACCGGGATCATCGAGGCGCGGCAGATGCGCGCGCAGTACCTCGACCGGATGGACATCGAGCGCGAGCGCGGCATCACCATCAAGGCGCAGAACGTGCGCCTGCCCTGGAAGGTGGGGGACACCGAGTACGTCCTCGACATGATCGACACCCCGGGCCACGTCGACTTCACCTACGAGGTGTCCCGGTCGCTGGCCGCCTGTGAGGGCGCGGTCCTGCTGGTCGACGCCGCGCAGGGCATCGAGGCGCAGACCCTGGCCAACCTCTACCTGGCCCTGGAGAACGACCTCACGATCATCCCGGTCCTCAACAAGATCGACCTGCCGGCCGCGCAGCCGGAGCGGTACGCCGCCGAGATCGCGCACATCATCGGCTGCGAGCCCGAGGACGTGCTCAAGGTCAGCGGCAAGACCGGCGAGGGCGTGCCCGAGCTGCTGGACGCGATCGTCGCGCAGATCCCCGCGCCGGAGGGCGACGCCGAGGCCCCGGCCCGCGCGATGATCTTCGACTCGGTCTACGACATCTACCGCGGCGTCATCACCTACGTCCGCGTCGTCGACGGGCGGATCTCCAGCCGCGAGCGCATCCGGATGATGTCGACCGGCGCCACCCACGAGCTGCTCGAGATCGGCGTCATCTCGCCCGAGCCCAAGCCGGTCGACGGCCTCGGCGTCGGCGAGGTCGGCTACTTCATCACCGGGGTGAAGGACGTCCGCCAGTCCCGCGTCGGCGACACCGTCACGCTGCAGCACCGCCCGGCCGCCGAGCCGATCGGCGGCTACAGCGACCCCAAGCCGATGGTCTACTCCGGCCTGTACCCGATCGACGGCAGCGAGTACCCGCTGCTGCGCGAGGCGCTGGACAAGCTGCTGCTCAACGACGCGGCGCTGACCTACGAGCCGGAGACCTCCGCGGCACTCGGGTTCGGCTTCCGCGTCGGCTTCCTCGGCCTGCTGCACCTGGAGATCGTCCGCGAGCGGCTCGAGCGCGAGGCCGGCATCAGCCTCATCTCCACCGCGCCCAACGTCGTCTACCGGGTGGTCATGGAGGACGGCACCGAGCACACCGTCACCAACCCCAGCGACTGGCCCGAGGGCAAGATCGACCGCGTCTACGAGCCGGTCGTCAACGCCACGATCATCGCGCCCAGCGACTACACCGGCGCGATCATGGAGCTGTGCCAGAGCCGGCGCGGCCAGCTCGGCGGCATGGACTACCTCAGCGAGTCCCGCGTCGAGCTGCGCTACACGCTGCCGCTCGGCGAGATCATCTTCGACTTCTTCGACGCGCTGAAGTCGCGCACCCGCGGCTACGCCAGCCTCGACTACTCCGAGGCCGGCGAGCAGGAGTCCTCGCTGGTCAAGGTGGACATCCTGCTGCAGGGCGAGGCCGTCGACGCGTTCAGCGCGATCGTGCACAAGGACAAGGCGTACGGCTACGGCGTGATGATGGCCGGCAAGCTGCGCGAGCTCATCCCGCGGCAGCAGTTCGAGGTGCCCATCCAGGCCGCCGTCGGCTCCCGGGTGATCGCCCGCGAGACCGTCCGCGCCATCCGCAAGGACGTCCTCGCCAAGTGCTACGGCGGTGACATCACCCGCAAGCGGAAGCTGCTGGAGAAGCAGAAGGAGGGCAAGAAGCGGATGAAGATGGTCGGCCGCGTCGAGGTCCCCCAGGAGGCGTTCGTCGCCGCGCTCTCCACCAACGAGCCCTCGGCCGCGAAGAAGTGAGCGGCCGGCTCCTCGCCGTCTGCGTCTCCGGCTCCGACCTGCTCCCGCTCCCCGGGCGCCGGCCCGACCGCAGCGGCATCGACAAGCGGCCGCGGCCCGGCCGCGTCGCCGTCGGCGAGCTGGGCCTGGACGGCGACGTGCAGGTCAACCGGAAGTACCACGGCGGGGAGGGGCAGGCGGTCTACGCCTACGCCCAGGAGGACGCCGACCGGTGGGCCGCCGGCCTCGGCCGCGACCTGCCGCCGGGCCGCTTCGGCGAGAACCTGCGGACCGCGGGTGTGGACCTCACCGAGGCGGTCATCGGCGAGCGCTGGCGGGTGGGGACGGCGCTGCTCGAGGTGACCGCGCCGCGCATCCCGTGCGCCAACTTCGCCCGCTTCTGGGACGTCCCGGACCTGGTCAAGGGGTTCACCGCGCACGGCGCCACCGGCGCCTACCTGCGGGTGCTCGAGACCGGCGACGTCGGCGCGGGGGACGAGGTCACCGTCGTCGACCGGCCGGACCACGGGGTCACCGCCGGCCTGGCCTTCCGCGCGCTCACCACCCAGCGGTACCGGATCGCGCAGCTCGAGCCCGCGCTGGCGTCGTTCCCGGTCAAGGACCGGCCGAAGCTGGCCGCGCGGATCGCCGCCCGGACCGGCGCCGCGGTCTGACCCGCGGCGCGCGCTACCGTGCCCGCGCCGGGAGCCGACCGGCACGGACGGGGAGGACGACGATGGTGCTGCGCCGTGCTGCCGCGACGGCGGCCGGGCTGGTGGTCGCGGTGTCCGCGCTGGCCGGCTGCGGCGGGAGCGAGCCGGAGGAGTCCGCGTTCGACCTGCTCGCCCGCGCGAAGACCACGCTCGACGAGACGGAGTCCCTGCACTTCGTGCTGACCAGCGAGGGCGCGCCCACCACTGGCACCGCCCTGGTCGGCGGCGAGGGCGACGTCCTCCGCCCGGCCTCGTTCGAGGGCACGCTGCAGGTGCTGGCCGTCGGCTCGGCGCTCGACCTCGCCGTCGTCTCGGTCGACGGCACCGTCTACGCACAGCTGCCGTTCACCAGCGGCTACAGCGTCGTCGACCCCGCGCAGTTCGGCTTCGGCGACCCCGGCGCGCTGCTGGACCCCGACACCGGCATCTCGCAGCTGCTCGCCCAGGCCGACGCCGCCGAGCTGGGGGAGGAGCGCCGCGTCGACGGCGAGGTGGTGCGCGAGGTGACCGCGGAGATCCCGGGCGACCTGGTCGAGCAGGTGCTCACCAGCGAGGACCCGAGCCAGCCGGTGGAGGCCCGCTTCTCCGTGGCCCCGGAGTCGGGTGAGCTGCGCCGCGCCGAGCTGACCGGCCCGTTCTACGCCGCCGACCAGGACGCCACCTTCACCCTCGAGCTCTCCGACCCCGGCGACGATGTCGAGATCACCGCACCGCCTGTCGGCTGAGTCCCGGGCGCCCGCGGTCCCGGGGCTGCCGCTGGTCGTCCTCGCCACCCTGGCGGTGCTGGTCACCGCGGCCGACACCTACGTCGTCGTCCTGGCGCTGCCGGACATCCTCTCCGGGGTCGGCGTCGGCATCGACGAGCTGCAGCGGGCGACGCCGATCGTCGGCGGCTTCCTGCTCGGCTACACCGCCACGCTGCCGCTGCTGGGCCGGCTGGCCGACCTGCGCGGCCGGGTGCCGGTGCTGGCCGGCTGCCTGCTGCTGTTCGCGCTGGGCTCGCTGCTGACCGCGACGGCGACCGACCTGGGCCTGGCCGTCGCCGGCCGCGGCCTGCAGGGCGTGGGCGCCGGCGGGCTGGTCCCCGCCACGCTGGCGCTGGTCGCCGACCGGTGGCCGCCCGAGCGGCGGGCGGTGCCGCTGGGCGTGGTCGGCGCGGTGCAGGAGGCCGGCGCGGTGCTCGGCCCGCTGGCCGGCGCCGCGGTGCTCGCGGTCAGCGACTGGCGGGCGGTCTTCTGGCTCAACCTGCTGCTCGGGCTGGTGCTCGCCGCGGGGGTCGTGCTCACCGGCGGCGGCCGGCGGCCAGACCCCGTCGGGCTGGTCCTGCTGCTGCTCACCGGCGCCGCCGCGGGCCTGCAGCTGGCCGAGCCGGCCGCGCTGGCCGAGGACGTGACGCTCGGGCTGGCCTGGGTGCCGCTCGCCGACGGCGCGGCCGCCTCGACGCCGCTGGTCCTCGTCGCGGTCGCCGCCGGGCTGGCGCTGGTGGCGCGCAGCCTCGCGCACCCGGCCGGCGCGGTGCTGCCGCTGCGCGGGGTGCCGCGGCTGGTCCGCGAGGTCGACGTCGTGGGCTCGCTGCTCGCCGTCGTCGCGCTCGGGGCGCTGGTCTGGTCCTTCGCCGCGGCCGACCCGGCCACCGAGGTCGTCGCGTACGGCCCGGTGCTGCTGCCGGTCGCCGCGCTGGCCGCCGTCGGCTTCTGGCTGCACGAGCGCCGCGCGCCCGACCCGGTGCTGCCGCTGGGCGCGCTGCGGCCGCCCGGCGCGTGGGGGGCGCTGCTGGTCAACCTGCTGGTCGGGGTGGCGCTGGTGGCCGCGCTGGTCGACGTCCCGCTGTTCGCCCGCGCGACGACGACGCCGGGTGACCAGCTCGGCGCCGCGCTCGTGCTGGTGCGGCTGCTGGTCGCGGTCCCGGTGGGCGCGGTCGCCGGGGGCTGGCTGTGCCGGGTGGTGCCCCCGCGGGTGGTCGCGGCCGGCGGCATGGTGCCGGCCGCGCTGGCGCTGTGGGCGATGACCGGCTGGGGCGAGACGTCGCTGGACCGGTGGTGGTCCACGGTCGTGCTGCTGGCCGCCGGGCTCGGGTTCGGCCTGGCGATCGCGCCGGTCAACGCGGTGCTGCTGGCGGTCACCGGGCCGGCCGTGCACGGCAGCGCCAGCGCGCTCGCCGTCGTCGCCCGGACCGTGGGCATGCTGGTCGGGCTGTCGCTGCTCACCGCGGTGGCGCTGCGCCGGTTCACCGCCGAGGTGGCGGCGATCGGCTCGCCGCTGACCGTCTGCCCGGACACCCCGGCCGACTGCCCCGCCTACGAGGCGGCCGTCGACCAGGCCGTCCTCACCCAGCTGCACACCGTCTTCGCCGGCGCCGCGGTCGCGGCCGCGCTGGCGGCGGTCGCGGCGCTCGTGCTGCTGCGGGACGTCAGCCGGGCTCGCGCACCTCGTAGTGCGTGACGGTGTCCTCGCGCTGCACGAGGTACCGGTCGTCCTCGGGGTAGTAGACGGCGGCCTCGAGGTCGTCGCCGGCGAACCCGCGGACCGCCTCCAGCGACTCCCACAGGCTCAGCGCGACGACCTCGGTGCGGCCGTCGCCGAGGTCCCGGGTCAGCACCCAGGCGCCCTCGTTGCCCGGCGTCCGCCGGTACTCGCCGACCCCGGTCTCCTCGACGTAGGCGGCGTAGGCGTCGGCGTCCCCGCTGCGGACCCAGCCCCGCCACACCCGCGCTGTCCTGGCCACGGCCGGCCTCCTCGTCAGAGCGTGAAGACGATCTTCCCGGCGGTGCGCCCCTCGAGCATGCGGCCGAAGCCCTCGCGGGCCTCCTCCAGCGGCAGCTCGACGTCGATCACCGGGCGGACCCCGGTCACCGCGCACATCCGGACCAGCGACTCCAGCTCCTCGCGGGTGCCCATGGTGGAGCCGACCACCGACAGCTGGGTGAAGTACACCCGGTTGAGCTCGGCACTCGGGTCGAAGCCGGTGGTGGCGCCGGAGGTGACGATGACGCCGCCGGGCCTGAGCGACTTGACGCTGTGGCTCCAGGTCGCCTTGCCGACGGTCTCCATGACGCCGTCGACCCGCTCGGGCAGCCGGGCGCCGGTCTCGAACGCCTGGTCGGCACCGAGCTCGAGCGCGGCGGCCCGCTTCTCCTCGCTGCGGCCGGTCACCCACATTCGGTAGCCGGCCGCCCGCCCCAGCACGACCAGCGCGGTGGCGACGCCGCCGCTCGCGCCCTGGACCAGGACGGTCTGCCCGGGCCGCAGGCCGGAGCGGACGAACAGCATCCGGTAGGCGGTGAGCCAGGCGGTGGGCAGGCAGGCGGCCTCGGCGAAGGACAGCTCGGCGGGCTTGGGCAGCACGTTGCGCCGGGGGACGGCGACCCGCTCGGCCATCGTGCCCTGGTGCAGCTCGGAGAAGAGCGTGCGCTTGGGGTCGAGCGTCTCGTCGCCGGTCCAGCCGGGGCTGGCGACGACGCCGTGCACGACGACCTCGTTGCCGTCCTCGTCGAGCCCGGCCGCGTCGGTGCCCAGGATCATCGGCATCCGCTCCTGCGGCAGGCCGATGCCGCGCAGGCTGAACAGGTCGTGGTGGTTGAGCGAGACGGCCTTGACCTGCACCGTCGTCCAGCCGTCGGGCGCCTCCGGCTCCGGCCGGTCGCCGACCTCCAGGACGGAGAGCGGGTCGTCGGGCGAGGGCGTGGAGACGAAGACGGCGCGCACGGCCGCGACGCTAGCCGAGGCGCGGGCCTGCGGCGACGCCGGTCACGGGCAGGCCGGGACGCCCCGGGCGAGCGAGTCGTCGTCGTCGGCCAGGCTGAGCGCCACGCCGTCGTAGCCGAGCTCCGGCACGACGACGCGCACCTGCCCGGTCACCACGGCGTGCCGGTCGGTGAGCAGCTCGCGGCAGGCGCCGTCGGGGCTGTCGAGGGTGTACTCGTGGCCGGGGCCCTCCGCGGTCCAGGTCAGGTCCACCACGGCCGTTCCGGTGACCTCGCCCGGCTGGGTGTGCGACCCGCAGGTCAGCGCCAGCTCGCCGCGGGCGGTGGCCGAGTCCAGCCCGGCGACGGTGGCGGGGACCCGCTGCTCGGTCAGGCAGTCCCAGCCGAGGACGAAGAACTCGCCGTTGCCGAAGGCGTCCGCGTCCGGCGGGTCGAAGACGGTGACGTGCACGAAGAGGTCGTCGCTGCCGCTGTCGCCGCCGGCGCCGAGGAACGCGCTGGCGTACCCGGTGCCGCCGTCGTCCGGCGCGGCCGGGGTCGTCGGGGCGGCCCGCGGGACCGCCGTCGCCTGCCCGCCGCACCCGGCCAGCAGCAGCGCCACCCCGCCCGCGATCCACCGCACGCCGTCCTCCTCCGCCGCTGCCGGGCGCGGAGGATGGCAGCCGCCGCCGGGCGGCGGAAGGGCCTAGCGGACGACGACGACGTGCTCGCCGCGCGGGACGAACTCGCCGATCACCGGGGCGCCGGGCACCTCGCCGGCCAGCAGCAGCCCGCCGGAGGTCTGCGCGTCGGCCAGCAGCAGCGCCTCGTCCTCACCGCCGGCGGACAGGTCGGTGTGCGGGCGCACCCAGTCGAGGTTGCGCCGGGTGCCGCCGGAGACGAACCCGGCGGCCAGCGCCTCGCGCGCCCCGGCCAGGTAGGGGACGGCGGCGGCGTCGACGACCGCGGTCACCCCGCTGGCGCGGGCCATCTTGTAGAGGTGGCCGAGCAGGCCGAAGCCGGTGACGTCGGTGCCCGCGCGGATGCCGGCGGCCAGCGCGGCGCGCGAGGCGTCCCGGTTGAGCGCGGTCATCGACGCCACCGCCTCCTCGCTGACCTCGCCGGTGGCCTTCATCCGGTTGTTGAGCACGCCGACGCCGAGCGGCTTGGTCAGCGACAGCGGCGTCCCGGCGACGGCGGCGTCGTTGCGGATGACCCGGTCGAGGTCGAGGACGCCGGTGACGGCCATGCCGTACTTGGGCTCGGGGTCGTCGATCGAGTGCCCGCCGCCGACGTGGCAGCCGGCCTCCTGCGCCGCCTCGAGCCCGCCGCGCAGCACCTCGGCGGCGAGCTCGGCGGGCAGCACGTCGCGCGGCCAGCCGAGCAGGTTGACCGCGACCACCGGGGTGCCGCCCATCGCGTAGACGTCGGACAGCGCGTTGGCCGCGGCGATCCGGCCGAAGGTGTACGCGTCGTCGACGACCGGGGTGAAGAAGTCGGTGGTGAGCACCAGCCCCTGCCCGCCGGCGATCCGGACGACGGCCGCGTCGTCGCCGTCGTCGAGGCCGACGACCAGCTCGGCGGCCGCATCGGCCGGGCCGGTGTGCGTGAGCCCCGCGACGACGGCCTCGAGCTCGCCGGGCGGGATCTTGCAGGCGCAGCCCCCGCCGTGCGCGTACGTGGTGAGCCGGATCCGTGCGGGCGCGCTGGTCACGGCCCCACCGTAGGCTGGCCGGCGGAGGCGTCAGGGCGCCTGGTGGCCCCCGCGGCCTCTAAAGCCGACGTGGCCGAGCAGCTCGGTCAGGCGGGTTCGATTCCCGTCCGCCTCCGCCAGCCTCTCCGCGGGCCGGCGCGCATACGCTCCGCAGCGATGAGCGCCGACCCGCGGCGGGCAGTGCCCCGCACCGACACGCTGCTGGCCGACCCGGCGCTGGCCGACGCCGCGTCGCGGCTGGGCCGGGAGCTGGTGAAGGACGCCGTCCGCGCCGTGCAGTCCCGCATCCGCGCGGGCGAGCTCGCGCCCGAGGACGCGGTCGCCGCCGTCCTCGCCGGCCTGCCCTCGACCGCGGCCGCCCTGCGCCCGGTGCTCAACGCCACCGGCGTCCTCGTGCACACCAACCTCGGCCGGGCGCCGCTGTCGGCCGCGGCCGTCGAGGCGGTGGTCGCGGCCAGCGGCACCACCGACGTCGAGCTGGACCTGACCACCGGCCGCCGCGGGCCGCGCGGCGAGGCGGCGATCGCCGCGCTGCTGACCGCCGTCCCCGCAGCGCAGGCCGCGCTCGTGGTGAACAACTGCGCGGCCGCGCTGGCGCTGGTGGCCACGGCGCTGGGCGGCGAGCTGGTGATCGCCCGCGGCGAGCTGGTCGAGATCGGCGACGGCTTCCGCATCCCCGCCCTGCTCGAGTCCACCGGCGCCCGGCTGCGCGAGGTGGGGACGACGAACCGGGTGACCCTCGACGACTACCGCGACGCCCTGCACGAGGACACCGGCGCGGTGCTCAAGGTGCACCCGTCGAACTTCGTCGTCCGCGGCTTCACGCGGGCCGTGCCGGTGCACGAGCTGGCCGAGGCGCTGGCGAACAGCGGCGTGCCGCTGGTGGCCGACGTCGGGTCGGGGCTGCTGCGGCCGCACCCGGCGCTGCCCGACGAGCCGGACCTGCAGACGACGCTGGCCGACGGCGCCGACCTGGTGCTCGCCAGCGGCGACAAGCTGCTCGGCGGCCCGCAGGCCGGCCTGGTGCTCGGCCGCGCCGACCTGGTGCAGCGGCTGCGCCGGCACCCGCTGTACCGGGCGCTGCGGGTCGACAAGACGACACTGGCCGCGCTGGAGGCCACGCTCCGCGGTCCGCAGCCGCCGGTGCAGCAGATGCTCGCCGCCGACGTCGCCGGGCTGCGGGCCCGGGCGCGGGCGCTGGCCGGGCGGCTGGCCGGCGCCGGGGTCGACGCGCACGCGGTGGACTCCGCCGCCCGGGTCGGTGGGGGAGGGGCGCCCGAGCACCCGCTGCCCAGCGCCGCGGTCTCGCTGCCCGAGCCGTTCGCCGAGCCGCTGCGGCGCGGCGCCCGCCCGGTCGTCGGGTACGTGGCCGACGGTCGCACCCTGCTCGACCTGCGCAGCGTCCCGCCGTCGGCCGACGACGACCTCGCCGCGGCGGTGCTGGAGGTGGCCCTGTCGTGCAGGTGATCGCCACCGCCGGGCACGTCGACCACGGCAAGTCGACGCTGGTCCGCGCGCTCACCGGCATGGAGCCCGACCGGTGGGAGGAGGAGCGCCGCCGCGGCCTGACGATCGACCTCGGCTTCGCGTGGACGACGCTGCCCTCGGGCCGGGTGCTGGCCGTCGTCGACGTGCCCGGCCACGAGCGGTTCGTCGGCAACATGCTCGCCGGCGTCGGGTCGGTGCCGGCCGCGCTGGTCGTGGTCGCCGCCGACGACGGCTGGTCGGCGCAGACCGCCGAGCACGTCGCCGTCCTCGACGCGCTCGGCGTGCGGCACGCGCTGCTCGCCGTCACCAAGGCCGACCTGGCCGACCCCGCGCCCGTGCTCGCCGACGCCACCGAGCGGCTGGCCGCGACGTCGATGGGCGCCGTGCCGGGGGTGGCGGTCAGCGCGACGGCCGGCCGGGGCGTCCCCGAGCTGACCGCCGCGCTGGAGGCGCTGCTGGCCGGGCTGCCCGCACCGGACGCCGAGGCGCCGGTGCGGCTGTGGATCGACCGCGCGTTCCCCATCCGCGGCGCGGGCACCGTCGTCACCGGCACCCTGGCCGCGGGCTCCGTGGCGCCCGGCGACCGGCTGCGGCTCGGCGACCGCGAGGTGGGCGTGCGCGGGGTGCAGTCGCTGGGACGTCCGGTGGAGCGGGCGACGGCGACGGCGCGGGTGGCGCTGAACCTGCGCGGGGTCGCCGTCGAGGACCTCGCCCGTGGCGATGCGCTGCTCACCCCCGGCGCGTTCCGGTCGACCGCGGAGGCCGACGTCGTCCTGGCCCGCGCCCCCGAGGGCCGGCTGCCGGCCGAGGCGGTGCTGCACGTCGGGTCGGCGGCGGTGCCGGTGCGGCTGCGCCCGCTGGACGGGCGGGCGGTGCGGCTGCGGCTGGCCGCCCCGCTGCCGCTGCGGGTCGGCGACCGGGTGCTGCTGCGCGACCCCGGCGCCCGGCGGGTGCTCGGCGCCGACGTCCGCGACGTCGCCCCGCCGGAGCTGCGCCGCCGCGGCGCGGCCCGGCAGCGGGCCGGCGAGCTGGGCCGCCAGCAGCCCGGGCCGGCCGGGGCCGCCGCCGACCTCGCCCGCCGCCGGGTGGTGCGCGCCGACGACTTCACCGCGATGGGCTGGCCGGTGCCGGGCGACGCCGTCCGCGCCGGGCCGTGGCTGCTGGCGCCGGGGCTGGTCGGCGAGCTGGCCCGCCGGGTGCCGGGGCTGGTGGCCGCGCACCGGCAGGCGCACCCGCTGGAGCCGGGGCCGCCGGTCGCCGTCGTCCGCCGGGAGCTGGACCTCCCCGACGACGACCTGGTGGCCCTGGTCGTCCGGCCGCCGCTGGCGCTGCGCGGGGGCCGCGTGGTCGTGGCCGCCGCCGGGCTGCCGCCGGCCGTGCAGCGGGCGGTCGACGCGATCCGGGCGCGGCTGGCCGCCGAACCGTTCGCCGCCCCGGACGCCGACGAGCTGCGCGCCGCCCGGCTCGGCCCGCGCGAGCTGGCGGCCGCGGTGCGCGACGGGCAGCTGGTGCGCATCGCCGACGGCGTCTACCTGGCGCCGGGCGTGGAGGAGGCCGCCCGCGCGCGGCTGACCGCGGTGCCGCAGCCGTTCACCCTCAGCCAGGCGCGCTCGGCGTGGGGGACGACGCGGCGGGTGGCCGTGCCGCTCATGGAGTGGCTGGACGCGCGCGGGGTCACCGAGCGGCTGCCCGACGCCTCCCGTCGGCTCCGCTGACCCGGCGCGCCACCTCGGCAGGTCCGCTCCGTCCCCGCTCGTGCTCTGCACACAGGTGTGTGCAGAGCACGACTCCCGGCAGGAGACCTCGGATGGCGGAGCTCGTGCTCTGCCCCCACCGGCGGGGCAGAGCACGACCGTCCGCGGGAGGAGGTCAGCCCCCGGCCTGGCGGAGCAGCGCGTCGCGCTCGTCGCTCTCCGTCACCACCGGCTGCGCGGAGGAGGCGTCGACGGTCTCCACGGTGTCCTGGGGGTCCACCGGCTCGGGCAGGGTGCGGAAGCGCTCGCGCGGGTCCTCGGGGGTGGTCATGTGCGCAGGGTCCCGCGGGGGACCCGGGTCCGCTAGAGCGTGGGGACCCAGCGCGCCGGGCGCTTCTCGCGGAACGCGGCGATGCCCTCCTGCCCCTCCTCGCCGGCGAAGGCGCGGGCGGAGAGGTCCAGCAGGTCGTCGAACGAGCCGCGCAGCCCGCCGGCCCGCAGCAGCCGCTTGGTCTCGGCCAGCGCCCACGGCGACCCGGCGGCCAGCGCCAGCACCTGCCCGTCGACGGCGGCGTCGACCTCGTCGTCGGGCGCGACCAGGTCCACCAGCCCGCCGGCCGCGGCGGTGGCGGCGTCGAACACCTCGCCGGTGAGCATGAGCCGGTGCGCCGCGTGCGGCAGCATCCGCGGCAGCACGACCGCCGAGATCACCGCCGGCACCAGCCCGAGCCGCACCTCCGACATCCCGAACGTCGCCGAGGACGCGGCCACCACGACGTCACAGGCCGCGGCCAGGCCGACCCCGCCCGCGCGCGCCGGCCCGCGGACCGTGGCGACCACCGGCTTGGGTGCGGTCCAGATCGTCCGCAGCAGGTCGGGGAGCTCGCGCACGCCCTGGTCCCCGGCGCCGGCGCCGGCGGCCTCGGACAGGTCCATCCCCGAGCAGAACACCCGGCCGGTGTGGTCGAGCACGACCACGCGCACCGCGTCGTCGGCGAGCGCGGCGTCGAGGGCCTCCCGCAGCTGCGCGCGCAGCACCCGGGACAGCGCGTTGCGGTTGGCGGGGGAGTCCAGCACCAGCCGGGCCACGCCCCCCGCGACGGTCACCTGCAGCAGCCGGTCCTCGCCCACGGGTGCAGAGCTCACCCGGGCATCGTGCCCGGGGTGGCGGGGGCGCGGCACACTGGGAGCAGATGACCACCACCCTGCCGCTGCTGCCGGCGCGTCCGCCCGCGGACGACGACCTGCCGGCCGGTGCCCGCGAGCACCTGACGACGACGCCGTTCGGCCTCTACGTGCACGTGCCGTTCTGCGCCACCCGCTGCGGTTACTGCGACTTCAACACCTACACCTCCGACGAGCTCGGCCCCGGCGCCAACCGCGCCGAGTACGCGGGCAC
The DNA here is from genome assembly GCF_054050415.1 of Geodermatophilus sp. SYSU D01180. Lineage (NCBI taxonomy): Bacteria > Bacillati > Actinomycetota > Actinomycetes > Geodermatophilales > Geodermatophilaceae > Geodermatophilus > Geodermatophilus sp. SYSU D01180. The sequence goes on from NZ_JBJGZH010000001.1 coordinate 170,845, forward strand.
CGCGATCGCCGAGCTGCGCCGCGCCGCGCGGGTGCTGGGCCCGGACCTGCCGACGGTCTCCACCGTCTTCGTCGGCGGCGGCACCCCGACGCTGCTGCCCGCCGAGGACCTCGCCGCCGTGCTGGCCGCCGTCCGCGAGCTGTTCCCCGTCGCCGGCGACGTCGAGGTGACCACCGAGGCCAACCCCGAGTCGGTGACGCCGGCGTCGCTGGCGACCCTGCGCGCGGCCGGCTTCACCCGGCTGAGCCTGGGGATGCAGTCCGCCGCCGAGCACGTGCTCGCCGTCCTCGACCGGCGGCACACCCCCGGGCGGGCGGCGCAGGCCGCGCGGGAGGCGGTCGCGGCCGGCTTCGAGCACGTCAACCTGGACCTGATCTACGGCACGCCGGGCGAGACCGACGCCGACTGGGCCGCCTCGCTCGAGGCCGTCCTGGCCGCGCCGGTCGACCACGTCAGCGCCTACGCGCTCATCGTCGAGGACGGCACCCGGCTGGCCCGCCGGATCGCCCGCGGCGAGCTGCCGATGCCCGACGACGACGTCCTCGCCGACCGCTACGTGCAGGCCGACACCGTGCTGCGCGGCGCCGGGTTCGACTGGTACGAGGTCAGCAACTGGTCGCGCGGGGACGCCGCCCGCTGCCGGCACAACGAGCTGTACTGGGCCAACGCGAACTGGTGGGGGATCGGCCCGGGCGCGCACAGCCACGTCGGCGGTGTGCGCTGGTGGAACGTCAAGCACCCGGCGGCGTACGCGCAGCGGCTGGCGGCGGGGGAGAGCCCGGCGGCCGACCGCGAGGTGCTCGAGCCCGCCGACCGCGCGCTGGAGACGGTCATGCTCGGCCTGCGGCTGCGTGACGGGCTGCCGCTGACCGCGCTGTCCGACGCCGGCCGGGCCCGCGCCGCCGACTCCGTCGTCCGCGGTCTGCTTGAGCCCGTCGCGCACGCCGGGGGCCGGGCGGTGCTCACCGACCGCGGCCGCCTGCTCGCCGACGCCGTCGTGCGGGACCTCACGGACTGAGGCTCCGCCTCCCGCGCGCGGGAGGCGGGGACGGCACCTGACGGATGTCAGCCCGGGCGGACGACGTCCGGCAGGTCCGGCACCGGGATCGGCAGGTCTACGGTCGGGCGCCGTGGACGCCCACTCCCGGTGGCGGCAGATCGGCTGGTCCCTGCCCTGGCTGCTGTTCCAGGTCTTCCCCCTCGCCGACCTGCTGACCACCGACCGGCCGACGGCGGTCCGGGTGGTCGCCGGCGCCGCGCTGCTGGTGTTCACCGCCGTCTACCTCGACGTGTTCCGCCGGTCGTTCACCACCTGCGACCCGGGCGGACGGCTCGGCCGGCTGGCGGTGGTCGCGGCGCTCGGTGCCGGCCTCGCCGTCTGGCTGGGCCCGGCGTGGGCGGGGCTGCTGATCTACGTGTCGGCAGCCTCGGCGGCGGCGCTGCCGCGGCGCTGGGTGTGGCCGGCGGTGCTCGCCGCCGCCGCGGTGTGCGCCGGGGTGGTCGCGGGCGACGGCCAGCTCGGGAGCCTGTTCATCCTCCCGGTGATGTGCGTGCTCACGGCGTTCGCGATGCGCGGGACCCGCCACCTGGTCGAGGTCAACACCGAGCTCGCCGCGGCCCGCGAGGAGCTGGCCCGCAACGCCGTCGCCGAGGAGCGGCTGCGCTTCGCCCGCGACCTGCACGACCTGCTCGGCCACAGCCTGTCGCTCATCGCGCTCAAGAGCGAGCTCGCCGGGCGGCTGGCCGAGGTGGACCCGGCACGGGCCCGCGCCGAGATGGCCGACGTCGAGGCCGCGGCCCGCCGCGCGCTGGCCGAGGTCCGCGACGCCGTCAGCGGCTACCGGCAGGTCAGCTGCGCGCAGGCGCTGGCCGAGGCCCGCGCGGCGCTGTCCGGCGCGGGGATCGCCGCCCGCCTGCCCGACCGGGTGCCCGTGCTGCCCGGCCCGGTCGACGCCGCCCTGGGCTGGGTGGTCCGCGAGGCGACGACGAACGTGCTGCGGCACAGCGGCGCCCGGACGGTCACCGTCACCCTCACCGACGACGGCACCGACGCGGTGCTCACCGTCGCCGACGACGGCCGCGGCCCCGCCGACGACACCGCGCCCGGCTCCGGGCTCACCGGCCTGTCCGAGCGGGTGGGCGCGCTGGGCGGCCGGCTCACCGGCGGCGCCGGCCGCGACGGCGGCTACGAGCTGCGCGCGGTCCTGCCGCTGCTGCCGGCACCCGCGGCGGCGGTGGCCCGGTGATCCGGGTGCTGGTGGCCGAGGACCAGTCGATGGTCCGCGGCGCGCTGCGGGCGCTGCTGGAGCTGGAGCCCGACATCACCGTCGTCGCCGAGGTGGGCCGGGGCGACGAGGTGCTGGCCGCCGCCCGGGAGCACGGGCCGGACGTCGCGCTGCTGGACATCGAGATGCCCGGGCGGGACGGGCTGGAGGCCGCCCGCGAGCTGGCCGCCGAGCTGCCGGGCGTGCGCGCCGTCGTCCTCACCACCTTCGGCCGGCCGGGCTTCCTGCGCCGCGCCATGGAGGTGGGCGCGGCGGGCTTCCTGGTGAAGGACGCGCCGGTCGCCGAGCTCGCCCGCTCGATCCGCGCCGTCGTCGCGGGGGAGCGGGTGATCGACCGGGAGCTGGCCGCCGCCGCGCTGGCGATCGGCGCGACGCCGCTGTCCGCCCGGGAGGCTGACGTGCTGCGCGAGGCCGCCGACGGCGCCACCGTCGCCGACATCGCCCGGCGGCTGTTCCTGTCCGAGGGCACGGTGCGCAACTACCTGTCCTCGGCGATCGGCAAGACCGGCGCCCGCACGCGGGTGGAGGCCGCCCGCGTCGCCGCCGACAAGGGCTGGCTCTGAGGCCTACAGCTCGAGCTTCATCCCGACGTGCGAGGCGACGAAGCCCAGCCGCTCGTAGAAGCGGTGCGCGTCGGGGCGGCGGGCGTCGGTGGTGAGCTGCAGCAGCGCCGCGCCGCGGCGGCGGGACTCCGCGGCGCACCACCGCAGCATCGCCTCGCCGAGCCCCCGCCCGCGGGCGGCCGCGGCCACCCGCACGCCCTCCACCTGCGCGCGCAGCGCGCCGCCGCGGGACAGCCCGGGCAGGAACGACAGCTGCAGGGTGCCGACGATCGCGCCGGCGTCCTCGGCCACCACCAGCAGGTGCGCGGGGTCGGCGTCGACGGCGGCGAACGCCCGCTCGTAGGGGGCGGGATCGGCCGACTCGCGGGTGGCACCGAGCGGGTCGTCGGCCAGCAGCGCGACCACCGCGGGCAGGTCCCCGGCGGTCGCCTCCCGCAGCAGCACCCCGCCGTCGAGCCGGGCCCGGTCCATCAGGCCAGGTTGGCGGGCATCAGCGCGTCGAGGTCGAGCACCCGGACGTGGATCACCGAGCGCTGCTGCAGGGCCGCCCGCAGCGCGCGGTGCAGGCCGTCCTCGAGGTAGAGGTCGCCGTGCCACTGGACGGCGTGCGGGAAGAGGTCGCCGTAGAAGGTCGAGTCGTCGGCGAGCAGGGTGTCCAGCGCCAGTTCGCGCTTGGTGGTGACGAGGGTGTCGAGCCGGATCTGGCGGGGCGGGATCATCGCCCAGTCCCTGGTGGACAACCCGTGCTCGGGATAGGGGCGCCCGCTCCGCACCGCTTTGAAGATCAGGGACCCGACCTCCGTCCGACAGCTGCCCCGAACCGGCACCGACGCGTCCGAGCCTATCGGCCCGCCGCCTGCCGTGCCGGGCACCCACCGGGGTGGTGGACCCCGTCACGTCCGCGACGGAACGGCTCCCTGGTCGTATGCTGGATTGGCACTCGGTCCGTGCGAGTGCCAGCCCCGCCGGGACGCCCGGCGGGGGCGGGCCGGAGCCCGCGGGGCTCCCCGCACGGCGACGTCGACCGGTTCGGGGAGGTGTCACCGTGGCGCACGACGAACGGCGCCTGCAGGTCCTGCGGGCCATCGTGCAGGACTTCGTCTCCACCAACGACCCCGTGGGCAGCAAGGCCCTGGCCGAGCGGCACGACCTCGGGGTCTCGCCGGCGACCATCCGCAACGACATGGCCGTCCTCGAGGAGCAGGGCTACATCACCCAGCCGCACACCAGCGCCGGGCGGGTGCCCACCGACAAGGGCTACCGGCTGTTCGTCGACCGGCTGTCGGCGGTCAAGCCGCTGTCGCCCGCCGAGCGCCGCGCCATCGAGCGGTTCCTCGACGGCGCGGTGGACCTGCACGACGTCCTCGGCCGGACGGTGCGCCTGCTGGCCCAGCTGACGCACCAGGTCGCCGTCGTCCAGTACCCGACCCTGTCGCGCAGCGCGGTGCGTCACCTCGAGGTGGTGCAGCTGACCGGCTCGCGGCTGCTGCTGGTGCTCATCACCGACACCGGCCGCGTCGAGCAGCGGGTCGTCGACTGCCCGGTCGACGTCAGCCGCGACGACGTCTCCGACCTGCGCGCCACGCTCAACGCCGCGTTCACCGGCGCCCGGCTCGCCGACGCCGGCAGCAAGGTGCCCGACCTCGTCGAGACGGCGCCGGAGCACCTGCGGGCGCTGGTCGCCGCGGTCAGCGCCGCGCTGATCGAGACCCTGGTCGAGCCGGGGGAGGACCGCCTGGTCATCGGCGGGACGGCGAACCTGGCCCGGGTCGCGCTGGACCCCGGCAGCCTCCGCCCGCTGCTGGAGGCGCTGGAGGAGCAGGTCGTCGTCCTCAAGCTGATCAGCGAGGTCGACAGCAGCGGCGCCGTGCTCGTGCGCATCGGCGAGGAGAACGCCCACGAGGCGCTGGCCGGTGCGTCGGTCGTCTCGGTGGGGTACGGCACCGGTGACCGGGCGCTGGGCGGACTCGGCATCGTCGGCCCGACCCGCATGGACTACCCAGGCAACATGGCCGCGGTGCGAGCCGTGGCCCGTTACGTCGGCCAGTTGCTGGCCGGGAGCTGAGGTCTCGACCCCCCATGGCAACCGACTACTACGGCGTCCTCGGGCTCTCCCGGGGCGCCTCCGACGCCGACATCAAGAAGGCCTACCGGCGGCTGGCGCGGGACCTGCACCCCGACGTCAACCCCGACCCCGAGGCCAAGGAGCGCTTCCAGGAGGTCAGCCGGGCCTACCAGGCGCTGACCGACCCGGACAAGCGGCGCATCGTCGACCTCGGCGGCGACCCGTTCGACAGCGGCGCCGGCGCCGGCGCGGGCTCGCCGTTCGGCGGGGCCGGTTTCGGCGGGCTCGGCGACATCATGGACGCCTTCTTCGGCGGCGGGATGGGCACGCGCGGGCCGCGCAGCCGGGTCCGCGCCGGCGACGACGCCCTGATCGCGCTGGAGCTCAACCTCGAGCAGACGGTCTTCGGCACCACCGAGACGATCACCGTCGACACCGCCGTCCTGTGCGGCACCTGCGCCGGGGCCGGCACCGCGCCGGGCACCCACCCGACCACCTGCGTCACCTGCTCGGGGCGCGGCGAGGTGCAGAGCGTGCAGCGCTCGTTCCTCGGCCAGGTCGTCTCCAGCCGGCCGTGCCCGACCTGCGCCGGCACCGGCCAGGTCATCCCCGACCCGTGCCCCGAGTGCGGCAGCGAGGGGCGGGTCCGGTCCCGGCAGGACATCCAGGTGAAGGTGCCCGCCGGCGTCGAGGACGGCATGCGGATCCGGCTCACCGGCCGCGGCGAGGTCGGCCCCGGCGGCGGCCCCGCCGGCGACCTGTACGTGGAGATCCGCGAGCGCCCGCACCCGGTGTTCACCCGCGACGGCGAGGACCTGCACTGCCACGTGGCGCTGCCGATGACGGCCGCGGCGCTGGGCACCACGCTGCCGCTGACCCTGCTCGACGGCGAGGACACCGACGTCGACGTCCGCCCCGGCACCCAGGCGGGCACCGTGCTCACCCTCCGCGGGCAGGGCGCGCCGCGGCTGCGCGCCACCGGCCGGGGCAACCTGCACGTGCACGTCGACGTCCAGACGCCCACCCGCCTCGACGCCGAGCAGGAGAAGCTGCTGCGCGAGCTGGCGGTGCTGCGCGGCGAGGACCGCCCCGGCCCGTCGGAGACGCACGGCGGCCTGTTCTCCCGGGTCCGGAACTCGTTCAAGTGAGCGTCCCGGCCCCCGACGACGCCCGGCCGGCCCTCGACGGTTCCCCGCTGTTCCTGCTCGACGAGCTGCCCGACGGGGGCGAGGTGCTCGTCGGCGGCGCCGAGGGCCGGCACGCCGTGGACGTGCTGCGGCTGACCACCGGCGAGGCGGTGCGGGTCGGCGACGGCCGTGGCGCCGTCGTCGAGGGCACCGTGGTCGACGCCGGCCCGGCCGGGCTGCGCGTGCAGGTCACCGCCCGCCACGAGGTGCCGCCGCCCGAGCCGGAGTTCGTGCTGGTCCAGGCGCTGCCCAAGGGCGACCGCGGCCCGCTGGCCGTGGAGCTGGCCACCGAGCTCGGCGTCGACCGGGTGGTCCCGTGGGCGGCCGCGCGCTGCGTCACCCGCTGGCGCGAGGACCGCGTCGAGAAGGGCCTGGCGAAGTGGCGGGCCGCGGCGCGGGCGGCGGCCAAGCAGTCGCGGCGGCCGCGGGTCCCCGAGATCGGCGACCTGATGACCACCCGGCAGGTGTGCGGGGAGCTCGCCGACGTCGACCTCGCGCTGGTGCTGCACGAGCAGGCCCGCCGGCCCCTGGCCGGGGTGGAGATCCCCGCCAGCGGCACGGTCGCCGTCGTCGTCGGCCCGGAGGGCGGGCTCACCGACGGCGAGGTCGTGGCCCTGCGCGCGGCCGGCGCCCAGCCGGTGCGGCTCGGCCCGGAGGTGCTGCGGACCTCCACCGCCGGCGCCGCGGCGCTGGCCGCCCTGTCGGTCCGGACCCGCTGGCAGTAGCTGCGGGTGTGGCCGCCTCGCAGGGGCCCGCCGCGAGCTCGCGAGCGGTGGGGGGCGAGGGGGTCCTCCTAAGGTCGGCGGGGTGACCGACTGCCTCTTCTGCCGGATCGTCGCCGGGGAGATCCCCGCCGACGTCGTGCACGAGACCGACCGCACGCTGGCCTTCCGGGACGTCAACCCGCAGGCGCCCACGCACGTGCTGGTCATCCCCAAGCAGCACCACGCGACGGCGGGGCTGCTCGTCGGCGCCGATCCGCAGCTGCTCGCCGACGTGGTGGCCGCCGCGCACGCGGTGGCGATCCAGGAGGGGCTGGCCAGCGAGGACGGCACCGAGCCCGGGTACCGCCTGGTGGCCAACACCGGCCCGCAGGCCGGGCAGACCGTCCACCACCTGCACCTGCACGTCCTCGGCGGCCGCGACCTCCGCTGGCCCCCGGGCTGAGCCGGCCCCGAGGGCGGCAGGAATGGCCATTTCTGCCGCCCGGGCACGGGATGGCAGGGTGGCCGGCATGACCGACGCCGGCAGCGCCGCCCCCGTCCGGATCGAGCGGGACGGCGACGTCGCCGTCGTCGTGCTGGACGCACCCCCGCTCAACCTCTTCGACGAGTCGGTGTTCGCCGCGTTCGAGCGGGTCGTCGCCGAGCTGGTGACCCTCACCGAGCCCGGCCGGCCCGACCGCGCCCGCGCGGTGCTGCTGGAGGCCCGGGGCAAGGTCGTCTCCGGCGGCGTCGACGTGCACGCCTTCCGGGACATCGCCGAGGGGCCGGAGCCGGCGCAGCGCGGCGCGGCGCTGTGGGCGCGGCTGCTGCGCATCGCCCAGACGCTGGAGGACCTGCCCGTCCCCACCGTGTTCGCCGCCCACGGGCTCACCCTCACCGCCGCCTTCGAGCTGGCGCTGGCCTGCGACCTGCTGCTGGCCGCGGAGAAGGCGTCGTTCGGGCTGCTCGAGATCCGCGTCGGGCTCACCCCGTCGATGGGCGGGCCGCAGCGGCTGGCCGAGCGGGCCGGCCCGGCGCGGGCCAAGGAGCTCATCTTCACCGGGGACCTCTACCCGGCCGCGGTGCTGGAGGGGTGGGGCGTCGTCAACCGGGTGCTGCCCGACGACGGCTTCGCCGAGGCCGCCCGCGCCTACGCGAACCGGGTCGCCGCCGGCCCGACGATCGCCCACGCGGCCACCAAGCGCCTCGTGACGACGGCGGTGCGGCACGGCGCGCGGGCCGCCGACGAGATCACCCCGCAGGTCTCCGGAGCACTGTTCGCCACCGAGGACCTGCGCGGCGCCGTCGCCTCGTTCCTGGCCGACGGGCCGGGGAAGGCCACCTACGCGGGGCGGTGACCTGCGCGCGAGCGCGGTTCCCGGTGGCGGGGCGCGGGTAGAGTCGAGGCGTTCAGTCCCCGTGCCAGGAAGGCAGGGTCGAGGGTTCTTGCCCGACACCTCCCCGAACGTCCCCGTGCCGGGCGCCCCCACGTCCCGCGAGGCCTCCGCGCAGGCCGTCGCCGCGGACAGCGCCAGCACCCTCGCGAGCGCCACCCCCGCCGCGGTCCGCGCCACCATCACCGTCCCGGACTCCGTCTCGATGGTCGCCCTGCTCGGCTCCGGTGACGAGCTGCTGCGGCTGGTCGAGTCCGAGGTCGAGGCCGACGTGCACGTCCGCGGCAACGAGATCGCCGTGACCGGGCAGCCGGCCGACAACGCCTTCGCCGTCCGCGTGTTCGACGAGCTCATCGCGCTGCTCGGCACCGGCCAGGCGCTGCGCCCGGACTCGGTGCGCCGGGTCATCGGCATGCTGCGCAGCGGCGGCTCCGAGCGGCCGGCCGACGTGCTCAGCCTCGACATCATCAGCCGCCGCGGCCGCACGATCCGGCCCAAGACGCTGAACCAGAAGCGCTACGTCGACGCGATCGACGCGCACACCGTCGTCTTCGGCATCGGCCCCGCCGGCACCGGCAAGACCTACCTGGCGATGGCCAAGGCCGTGCAGGCGCTGCAGACCAAGCAGGTCAACCGGATCATCCTCACCCGCCCCGCGGTCGAGGCCGGCGAGCGGCTGGGCTACCTGCCCGGCACGCTCAGCGAGAAGATCGACCCGTACCTGCGCCCGCTCTACGACGCGCTGCACGACATGGTCGACCCCGAGTCGATCCCGCGGCTCATGCAGTCGGGCACGATCGAGGTCGCGCCGCTGGCCTACATGCGCGGCCGCACGCTCAACGACGCGTTCGTGATCCTCGACGAGGCGCAGAACACGACCGCCGAGCAGATGAAGATGTTCCTCACCCGGCTCGGCTTCGGCTCGAAGATCGTCGTCACCGGTGACGTCACGCAGGTCGACCTGCCCGGCGGCGCGCAGAGCGGCCTCAAGGTGGTGCGGGAGATCCTCGACGGCATCGAGGACGTGCACTTCGCCAACCTGACCAGCTCCGACGTCGTCCGCCACCGGCTGGTCGGCGACATCGTGGACGCCTACGAGCGCTGGGACGCCGCCCACCAGCAGGGTGCCGGCCGTCCCGCGGGGCCGGCCCGGCCCGCGCGGCCGACGCGCCGGCAGGGGAGCTGAGCGCCGTGCCCGTCGAGGTCGCCAACGAGTCCGAGATCGCCGTCGACGAGGCGGAGCTGACCGGCATCTGCCGGTACGTCCTCGCCGAGATGGGCGTCAACCCGATGGCCGAGCTGTCGGTGCTGTGCGTCGACCCGGACTACATGTCCGTGCTGCACGAGCGCTGGATGGGGGAGAAGGGCCCGACCGACGTCCTGGCCTTCCCCATGGACGAGCTCGACACCGCCCGCCCCGACGACCCCGAGCCCGGCCCCGCGCTGCTCGGCGACGTCGTGCTGTGCCCCTCCGTCGCCGTCCGGCAGGCCCGCGCCGCCGGCCACTCCATGGACGACGAGCTGCTGCTGCTGGCCACCCACGGCGTGCTGCACCTGCTCGGCTACGACCACATGGAGCCCGAGGAGGAGCGGGAGATGTTCGGCCTGCAGACCCGCCTGCTGGAGGGCTGGCGCTCGGCGCCGCGGCAGCCGGTCACCGGTGAGCCGGCCGAACGGGGTCCCGGGACGCGGTGACGCGATGAGCGCCGGTGCGGTCACGCTGCTGGTCGTCGCGATCTGCCTGGTGCCGCTGGCCGGCCTGTTCGGCGCCATGGACGCCGCCCTGCAGCGGGTGTCCAAGGCGCGGGTCGAGGAGCTGCGCCGCGACGGCGTCCGGCGGGCGGCCACCCTCGAGCGGGTCCTCGACGAGCGCGCCCGCCTGGTGGCGCTGCTCCTGCTGCTGCGGATCGTCTGCGAGATGGTCGCCGCGGTGCTGGTCGCCGTCGTCCTGGTCCGCGTGCTGGGCATGGGCTGGCAGGCGGTGCTCGCCGCGGCCGGCGTGATGACCGTGGTCAGCTACGTGCTGGTCGGCGTCGGGCCGCGGACGCTGGGCCGCCAGCACGCCTACCCGGTCGCGCTGGCGACCGCCGGGGTGGTGCGGCTGCTGGGCCGGGTGCTCGGCCCGGTCGCGACGCTGCTGATCCTGATCGGCAACGCGATCACCCCGGGCCGCGGCTACCGCGACGGCCCGTTCTCCACCGAGGTCGAGCTGCGCGAGCTGGTCGACCTCGCCGAGGAGCGCGGCGTCGTGGAGTCCGGCGAGCGGAACATGATCCACTCGGTGTTCGAGCTCGGCGACACCATCGCCCGCGAGGTCATGGTGCCGCGCACCGACGTCGTGTGGATCGAGCGCACCAAGACCGTCCGGCAGGCGCTGGCCCTGGCGCTGCGCAGCGGGTTCAGCCGCATCCCGGTGATCGGGGAGAACGTGGACGACGTCGTCGGCGTCGTCTACCTCAAGGACCTGGTGCGCCGGTCGCAGAACCTCGGCGAGGCCCGCGGCCCGAAGGTCGAGGAGCTCATGCGCCCGCCGGCGTTCGTGCCGGAGTCCAAGCCGGTCGACGAGCTGCTGCGCGACATGCAGGCCCGCCGCATCCACATCGCGATCGTCGTCGACGAGTACGGCGGCTTCGCCGGGCTGGTCACGATCGAGGACATCCTCGAGGAGATCGTCGGCGAGATCGCCGACGAGCACGACGCCGTCCAGCGGCCGCCGGTCGAGCACCTCGACGACGGGTCGGTGCGGATCACCGCCCGGCTGCCGGTCGAGGACCTCGCCGAGCTGTTCGACGTCGAGCTGCCCCGCGACGACGACGTGGAGACCGTCGGCGGCCTGCTCGCCCGCGAGCTCGGGCTGGTGCCGATCGAGGGCTCGTCGGCGGAGGTCGCGGGCCTGCGGCTGGTCGCCGAGAGCACCGGCGGGCGGCGCAACCGGATCGACACGATCCTGGTGTGCCGGGTGCCCGACGCGGACCCCGAGCACCAGTCCGGGGCCACCCGGGCGGAGGTCCCGGCCGCCGCCGAGAGCTGACGTGGAAAGCTCGTCCCTCGTGCCCGACCTGCAGCCCGAGGACGCCAAGCTCGTCACCCTCGCCCGCTCCGCGCGCGGCCGCACCGGTGCCCCGGAGGGTGCCGCGGTCCGCGACACCGACGGGCGCACCTACGTCGCCGCCAGCGTCGCGCTGCCCTCGCTGCGGCTGTCCGCGCTGCAGGCGGCCGTCGCCGCGGCGGTGTCCAGCGGCGTCGAGGGGTTGGAGGCGGCGGCGATCGTGTCCGACGCCGACGCCGTCGAGCAGGAGGGCCTGGCCGCCGTGCACGACCTGACCGCGTCCGCGCCCGTGTTCCTCGCCGGCCCGGACGGGGTGCTGCGCGCCACCGCGTGAGCACCCGGCTCGTGTCACCCTCCAGTGGGAGACTGGGCCGGTGAGCACGCCGGACCAGCCGTACCGCAGCGGCTTCGCCTGCCTGGTCGGCCGGCCGAACGCGGGCAAGACCACGCTGACCAACGCCATCGTCGGCGAGAAGGTCGGCATCGTCAGCAACCGGCCGCAGACCACCCGGCACGCCATCCGCGGCGTCGTGCACCGGCCGGGCGGGCAGCTTGTGCTCGTCGACACCCCGGGCCTGCACAAGCCCAAGAGCCTGCTCGGCCGCCGGCTCAACGACGTCGTCCGCGACACGCTGTCCGAGGTCGACGTCGTGGTGTTCTGCGTCCCGGCCGACCAGCCGGTGGGCGCCGGTGACCGGTTCATCGCCCGCCAGCTCAAGGAGGTCACGGCGCCGGTGGTCGTCGTCGTCACCAAGACCGACGCCGCGAGCAGGAAGCAGGTCGCCGAGCAGCTGGTGGCCGCCAGCCAGCTCGTCGAGGCCGCCGAGGTCGTGCCGGTGAGCGCGGTCGCGGGCGACCAGGTGGAGCTGCTGGAGGACCTGCTGGTCGGCCTGCTGCCCGAGGGGCCGCCGCTGTACCCCGAGGAGCAGACCACCGACGAGGACACCGACCGCCAGATCGCCGAGCTCATCCGCGAGGCGGCGCTGGAGAAGGTGTTCCAGGAGGTGCCGCACTCGCTCGCCGTCACCGTCGAGGAGCTCAACCGCCGGCCCGACCCCAAGCGGGAGGGCGCGGAGCTGGTCGAGGTGCACGCGCTGCTGCACTGCGAGCGCCCCAGCCAGAAGCCGATGCTGCTGGGCAGGGGTGGGTCGGTCATCAAGGCGATCGGCACCGAGGCCCGCGCCGGGCTCGAGCAGCTGCTCGGCGCCCGGGTGCACCTGGACCTGCACGTCACCGTGCTCGGCGAGTGGCAGGACGACCCCAAGAAGCTCAACCGGCTCGGGTACTGATGAGCACCACGCCGAAGTCGCTCTACCGCGACGAGGGGATCGTCCTGCGCACCCAGAAGCTGGGGGAGGCCGACCGGATCGTCACGGTCCTCACCCGCCGGCACGGCAAGGTGCGCGCGGTGGCCAAGGGCGTGCGCCGCACCAAGAGCAAGTTCGGCGCCCGGCTCGAGCCGTTCAGCCACGTGGACGTGCAGTTCTACACCGGCCGCAACCTGGACATCGTCAGCCAGGCGGAGTCCATCCGCTCCTACGGCTCGGTGATCGCCGCGGACTACCGCGCCTACACCGCCGGCACTGCGGTGCTCGAGACCGCCGACCGGCTGACCGCGGAGGAGAAGGAGCCCTCGCTGCGGCTGTTCCTGCTCGTCGTCGGCGCGCTGCGGGCGCTGGCCGAGCAGACGCACCCGGCCGGGCTGGTGCTTGACGCGTTCCTGCTGCGCGCGATGTCGGTGGCCGGCTGGGAGCCCGCGCTCGGCGACTGTGCCCGCTGCGGCCTCGAGGGGCCGCACCGGCACTTCTCCGTCCCGGCCGGCGGCACCGTCTGCCCCGGCTGCCGCCCGACCGGCTCGGCCATGCCCAACCCGGTCACCATCGGCCACCTGGAGGCGCTGCTGTCCGGCGACTGGGCGACCGCCGAGTCCAGCGAGCAGCCGCAGCGCCGCGAGGGCAGCGGGCTGGTGGCCGCGCTGCTGCAGTGGCACCTCGAGCGCGGGCTGCGCTCGCTGCCGCTGGTCGACCGCTCGGACCCGTCGGCCCCGCGCCGGGAAGTGAGCCTGCTGAGTGAGGCGTGAGGTCAAGCCGCCGAACCCGCACCCCTCGGGCGTCCGCCCGCCGGAGCTCCCCACCGACAAGGTGCCCCGGCACGTCGCGATCGTCATGGACGGCAACGGCCGCTGGGCGAAGGAGCGCGGCCTGCCCCGGACGGCCGGGCACGAGGCGGGGGAGTCCTCGCTGTTCGACTGCGTCGAGGGCGCCATCGAGCTCGGCGTGAAGGCGATCAGTGCCTACGCGTTCTCCACCGAGAACTGGCGGCGCAGCCCCGAGGAGGTCCGCTTCCTCATGGGCTTCAACCGCGACGTCATCCGCCGCCGCCGCGACGAGATGCACGACCTCGGCGTCCGCGTGCGCTGGGCCGGCCGCCGCCCGCGGCTGTGGCGCAGCGTCATCAAGGAGCTCGAGGTCGCCGAGGAGCTCACCCGCGACAACGACGTCCTCACGCTGACCATGTGCGTCAACTACGGCGGCCGCGCCGAGATCGCCGACGCCGCCGCGGCCATCGCCCGCGAGGTTGCCGCCGGCCGGCTGGACCCGGGCAAGGTCGACGAGGACACCGTCGCCCGGTTCCTCGACGAGCCGGACATGCCCGACGTCGACCTGTTCGTGCGCAGCTCCGGGGAGAACCGGACGAGCAACTTCCTGCTGTGGCAGTCGGCCTACGCCGAGTTCGTCTTCCTCGACACCCTCTGGCCGGACTTCGACCGCCGGCACCTCTGGGCCGCGTGCGAGGAGTACGCCTCCCGCCAGCGCCGCTTCGGCAAGGCCTAGGCACCCGCGCGGGGGTCCCCCGCGGACGCCGGGCGGCCCCGGCCGACGGTCGGGGGTGCCGCGCCGGAATCCGTTGACAGTGCGTGCGCGTGACCTGACAGTGGCGGCTCCCCCGACAGAGGACGGAAGACCCCCACCGTGAGCGAGAGCACGATCGCGTCCCAGCACGCCCGGACCCCGGCGGCGCCACCGCAGCCCGGTGACCTCAACGACCAGCTGATCGCCAGTGACTTCTGGACCGACCAGATGCTGGCCGACGCCGGCATCCCCGTCGTCGACGTCCCGTTCGTCACCTTCGGTGGCGGCATCGGGTCGTTCGTGACGGTCGACTACCTGCGGATCTGCGGCGTCCCGACGAGCGCCATGCGCGTGCTCACCCCGCTGAAGACCCCGTGGGAGAGCTACGAGTACCTGACGACGGTCTCGCAGATCCCGCGCGGCGAGCGGCTGCGGTCGGACTCGTCGTCCTGCCCGGACAACATCTGGGGCTTCCCGAGCTACGCCATCCGCGAGGCCCTGCAGGGCAACCTCAAGCAGGCCTGGAACGTGCTGGTCGAGCCCGTCTTCGCGAACTACTACACCCCGAAGGCGGGGCACGCGTTCGAGTCGATGGAGAAGGAGATGTACCGGATCCGGTACCCGGAGATGGTCGTCAACGGCCAGGTCCGCATGGTCCGGCGCCGCGTGGGCGGCGGGTACTTCACGATCCTGACCCCGCCCGAGGGCGCCACCCCGACCCGGCGGATCGCGTACCGGAGCACGTGGGTGCACGTCGCCGTCGGCTACCCGGGCCTGAAGTTCCTGCCCGACCTGCAGCGCTACCGCAACGAGTACAACGACTACGGCAAGGTCGTGAACGCCTACGAGCGGCACGAGCAGGTCTACGAGCGGCTGCACCAGCGCCCGGGCACCGTGCTCATCCGCGGTGGCGGCATCGTGGCCTCGCGCGTCCTGCAGCGGCTGATCGACGACCGCGACCGGCTCGGCCTGCAGACCCAGATCGTCCACCTGTTCCGCACCTACGTGGACAAGCCGCACGGCACCGGCATCCTCAAGCGCCGCAAGGGCGCCGACGGCTGGGCCTACCAGGGCTTCAACTACCCGAAGTCGGTGTGGGGCGGGCAGCTCAAGCAGCAGGTCCGCAAGAGCGAGGGGGCCGAGCGCAAGCGGCTCTACGAGGAGATGGGCGGCACCAACACCCCCGTCCGCCGGGACTGGAAGGAGCAGCTCAAGCGCGGCCGCGCCGAGGGCTGGTACCGCGTGATGATCGGCAAGATCGAGGAGATGAAGCCGGTCGGCGACCTCGTCGAGGTCACCGTCAGCACCCCGGACCAGGGCCCGCACACCGGCACCTTCGACGCCGTCATCGACTGCACCGGCCTCGAGGCCGACATCCGCGAGCACCGCGTCCTGGCCGACCTGCTCGACCACTCCAACGCCACCCGCAACCCGGTGGGCCGGCTCGACGTCCAGCGGAACTTCGAGGTCACCGGCACCCAGAACGGCGGCAAGGTCTACGCCTCCGGCAGCGCCACCCTCGGCGGCCCGTTCCCCGGCGTCGACACCTTCTTCGGCCTGCAGATCGCCGCGCAGGAGATCGCCGACGACCTGATCGAGCAGGGGTTCGCGCAGAAGCTGGGGCCGGGCCGGTCGACCAGCCAGTGGTGGAAGTGGGTCCGCAACAAGCAGATCTGACCGACCCGCCCCCGACTCGACGACCGACGCCCGCGACGACCGAGAGAGACGACACCGTGCTGCCCACCCTGAACGGCCGCATCCAGACCAGGATCTTCCTGCTGGCCGTGGTCGGTTCGATCTGGACCCTGATCATCACCCCGGTGCTCCCGACCGGGGCCTCGCTCAGCGCCTCCTACGGCGCCACCTTCTCCGTGCTGCTGGTCGTGCTGGTGCTCGGCGTGCTCTGGGAGCTCGTCTACCACGGCATCCAGCAGTTCCGGTGGGAGAAGGACTGGCCGACGCTGTTCGGCCTGCTCACCGGCATCCCCGAGGGCCTGCTCGTCTGGTTCCTCTTCGCCGGCGGTGCGATCCCGTGGATCGACTCGCTGCCCGGCCCGGCGTTCGCCATCCACTTCGTCAGCACCTGGCTGATCGTGTGGCTGGTCGCCAACGGCCCGATGCGCGTGCCGTTCATCCACTGGCGGATCAACGGCGGGAGGCTCATCTGATGTCGGCCCCCACGCCCCCGATCCCCGGCGCCACCGGCGCGCCGGCCACCGTGCCGCCGTTCGACCAGGTCGCCGTCCGGGTCGCCCCCGGTCCCGACCTCGTCGTCCGGATGCCCGGGGTGCTCCTCGTCGTCGGCGTCACCACGCAGCCGGCCGGCCCCGACGCGCCGACGGCGAAGCCCGCGCTGGTCGGCTGGGGTTCCGCCCCGGTCCCGCCCGCCCCCGCCGCCGCCCCGGCCGGGGACGTGCACGTCGGCGAGCTGGTCATGCTCTGCCGCCGGGTGTCCGCGGCCGGCTCCCGCGCCCCGGGCCGCCGGCTGCACGAGGAGCTGCGCTCCTGGCTCGGCACGGTGACCGAGCCGCCGTCGTTCGCGGTCGCCGCCGCCACCGAGGACGGGCTGACGCTCGTGCTCGTCGGCGGTGGGTGCGCCGAGGTGCCCGACCTGGGGCTGCGGCTCACGCCGGCCCAGGGGGAGAAGCTGGACAACGGCACCCTGGTGCTGGACCGCTCCGTCACCTGGCCGCCGGCCCCGCTGCACCTGTCGGCCGGTTCGCCCGTCGACACCGCCCCGCACCCGCTCGCCGACCTCGAGGCCGGTGCGGTCCCCGGCGCGGCCGCGGTGCTCTCGCCGGCCCCCGCGCCGTCGGCCGCCCCGCCGGTGCCGTCGGGCACCATGCAGGTCCGGCTGCCGGCACCGCACGCGCGGGTGCCGCTGTCCACGGCCAAGCCGGCCCGCCCGGTGCCCGCCGCGCCCGCCGAGGTCCCGGCGCACGCCGGCCACGACCACCCCGGTCACGACCACGCCGGGCACGCGCACCCCGCGCCGGCGGCGCCCGCGGCCCCGGCACCCGCCGTCGCCCCGGCTCCGGTCGCAGCGGCACCGCCGGCGCCGGTGGAGCTGCCGGCGCCGGAGCGGTCGGCGCTGCTGTTCGGTGCCGCCGCCGAGGCGGAGCCGGCGCGGCAGCCGCTGCCGACCCCGGGCCAGGAGCCGGCGCCCGCGGCCGCGGAGCCGGAGGACGAGCGGCCCAGGGTCAACGGCATCCTCTGCAAGAACGGCCACCTCAACGACCCGCGGGCCGGGTTCTGCGCGCTGTGCGGCATCCGCACGACCCAGCAGACGGCGGTGGTCGTCGAGGGCGTGCGCCCGCCCCTGGGCCTGCTCGTCTTCGACGACGGCGCCACGGTGAGCCTGGACATGGACTACCTGCTCGGCCGCGAGCCGGAGACCGACGAGCGCGTCGCCTCCGGCCAGGTGCGGCCGCTGCTGGTCCTCGACCAGACCGGCGGCGTCAGCCGGCACCACGCCGAGATCCGGCTCGAGGGCTGGGACGTGCTGCTGGTCGACGTCGGCTCGGCCAACGGCACGCTCGTCGCCCCGCGCGGCGCCCCGGGCTGGTCCTCGCTGGTGCCGCACCAGCCGATCCGGCTGGCCCCGGGCACGGCGATCCGCATGGGCGGCCGCCAGTTCGCCTTCGAGTCGCAGCACGGCGGGTACTGACCCGCAACCCGCTCCATCCCGGCGCCCGTCTCCCCACCGGGGAGGCGGGCGCCGTCGCGTCCGTGACCGGTTCCCTGGCCCGCGGGTGGTGCTGCGCCGGCAGGAGGAGCCGCCGGCCGGCGCCCGTGCGGTGCCCGCCGTGCCGGACCTCCGTCCCGGACGTGCTCGTGCTCTGCACACACCCGTGGGCAGAGCACGAGCACGCCGGGGGAGGAGGGCGCCCGCGCGGGGACGGCGCCGGCAGGCCCCGGGAACGACGGAGCCCGCGTCCCCTCGAACGGGACGCGGGCTCCGGGCCTGCGGGGGAGCGGGACTCAGAGCGCCCCGGGGCGGGCGGCGATGCCGGCCAGGGTCTCGTCCATGTCCCGGTCGCTGTCGGCCGTGCCGGCGTGCACCAGCAGGATCGGCGTCAGGTCGTCGGCGGCGGGGACGGGCCCGGCGCCGGCCGGGGCCAGCAGCAGGGCCGGCAGCGTCTCGGCGTCCTCGCTGACCCGCACGCCCGCCTTGCGCAGTGAACCGGCCACCGCGCCCAGGCGCCGCCCGGAGCGCCGGCCCTCCCCGGCCCGCAGCTGGAGGGGGACCTGCCGGCCCAGGGCGGCGTGCGCGGCCAGCCGGAGAGCGGCGCGGCCGTCGGCGTCGCCGTCCTGGACCACGGCCACCGGGCCACCCGGCTGCAGCCCGGCCTCGCCCAGCTCGCCGGAGACGGTGACCACCGATCCCTGCAACGACGGGGGCCACGGGGTGCCGGCGCCGTCCGCCGTCAGCGCGCCTTCGGCGATGCCCCAGCCACTGCGCACCAGGACGACGTCGGCGTCGCTGTTGCCGGCGAGGTCGGCGACCTCCGCCCAGGGGTCCTCGCTGAACCGGGACGCCACCGAGGCCTTGAGGCCACGCTCCTCCACCCGCTGGGCCAGGGTCCGCAGCTCACCGGCGACGGTGGCCATGAGCTCGAGGTCGGCACCCAGGCCGCTGGCCACCTCGGGCTTGGGTCGCGACCGGCGGACCACCCGGGTGACCAGGACCTGCGCCGGCGTCTCGCGGCCCACCAGGTCGCAGGCCAGGTCGACCAGTCCGGCGTCGCGTGCCGGGTCGTCGACCACGACCAGCACCGTGTAGGCCTCGGTCAGCCCCATGGCCGCCCGTTCGGCGGCGGCGATGTCCCGCTCGAGGACCCGCTTCGGGTAGATGACGTTGAGCAGCGGCGAGGTCATGACCGTCGTGATGACGGCCATGAGCACCATGAGCGTGAACATCGTGTCGTCGAGCACGCCGTTCTCGCGCCCGAGGTTGAGGATCACCAGCTCGGTCAGCCCGCGGGTGTTCATCAACGCGCCGAGGGCAGTGGCCTGCCGGCGGGGGACCTTCTGCGTGCGGGCCGCGGCGAACGCGCCGACGAACTTGCCGGAGATGGCGACCAGCAGGATCAGGCCGAGCTCGCCCAGACCGGTCACGTCGATGGCGCCGACGTCGACCTTGAGGCCGGTGACCACGAAGAAGACCGGCAGCAGCAGGAGGACGCTGACCTGCTCGAGCCGGTCGATGATCTCGTGGTTGAGCGCCCCGGCACCCTGCCGGGGCATGACGACGCCGAACACGAAGGCGCCGAAGATGAAGTGGATGCCGATCTCCTCGGTCACCCAGGCGCTGCCCAGGATGCCGATGAGCACCAGCGCGAGCATCTCCGGCGTCAGCCGGCCCAGGCGTTCGTAGCGCGTCACCAGGTGCTTGAGCAGCGGCCGGACCACCAGGAACATCACCAGGGCGAAGACGACCGACCAGAGCAGGATCAGCAGCACGCCGGAGAACGAGCCGGCGGCGACGACGGCCACCACGACGGCCAGCAGGGCCCAGGCGAGGACGTCGTCCACGGCGGCGCAGGCCAGCGCGAGCACGCCGGTGGGGACGCGGTGCATCTGCCGCTCGGCCAGGATCCGCGCGAGCACGGGGAACGCGGTGATCGACATGGCCACGCCCATGAACAGGGCGAACCCGATGAACGAGATGGCCTGCGCCGTCCCGTCGTCGTGGGTGAAGACGTCGTGGGCGGAGTGCAGGTAGGTCGCGAGCAGCACCCCGAGGGCGAAGGGCAGCACGATCGAGGACACCGACACCGAGACGGCGATCTTCTCCCGGCCGCGGATGAACGACAGGTCCACCTCGAGGCCGACGAGGAACATGAACAGCACCAGCCCGAGCTGGGCGAGCACCTCGAGGTAGGGCCGGACGTGGTCCGGGAACAGCGCGGCGTCCAGGTCCCCGGGCAGCGCGCCGAGCAGCGTCGGGCCCAGGAGGATGCCCGCGACGATCTCGCCCATGACGGCCGGCTGGCCGACCTTCACGGCGAGCCGCCCCATCAGCCGGGCGACCACCATGATCACGGCGAGGTCGAGGAACACGAAGGCCGTGATCTCCGCGACGGAGTGCTGTTCCACTGGGCCTCCGGGCATAGCTGTCCGCGCCGCGTGGGACCGCGCGGGGATCGGGTGGGATGGCGGGGCCCGGGCACCCGGGGCCACGCCGGGCGGGGATGCTAGCCGCGGCGGTCCGGTCGTAGGGGGCCCGCGCGCGCGGCATCTCGGCGGGCGCGAACCGGTTCCCGGACGGCGGGTCCCCCGGCACACTGTGCCGCTGCCGCGCACCGCGGCGTCCCGGCGCGGCCGGGGAGACAGCGTTTCAGGAGGACATGCATGGATGCCGTCGGCCTGGTGGGCGCGGCGCCTGCCAACATCGCGGACTACCAGGTCGTCCGCGTGCTCGGTGAGGGCAACAACGGCCGCTTCTACCTCGCCCGCCCGCCGGCGCGGCTCGGCCTGCCCGACGAGTACGTCGCGGTGAAGGTGTTCACCGGCAGCCACAGCGAGCAGGCCTACGAGCGGGGCGTTCGGGAGCTGCGCGCCTTCGCCCAGGTGGCCTCGCCGTACCTGGTCACGGTCTACGACGCCGTGCTGCAGGACAGCTTCCTGTACGCGATGGAGTACTGCCCCCTCGGCTCCCTGGCCGCTCCGGCCCGGCCGCTGAGCCGCGGCGAGGTGCTGCGCGCGGTGGCTCACGCCGCCCACGCCGCGCACG
Source organism: Geodermatophilus sp. SYSU D01180 (assembly GCF_054050415.1). Lineage (NCBI taxonomy): Bacteria > Bacillati > Actinomycetota > Actinomycetes > Geodermatophilales > Geodermatophilaceae > Geodermatophilus > Geodermatophilus sp. SYSU D01180. The sequence continues at coordinate 191,680 of NZ_JBJGZH010000001.1, forward strand.
CGCTGCACGAGGCGGGCCTGACCCACGGCGACATCAAGCCGGCGAACGTCCTGCTCACCGAGGACGGCGGCAAGCTCTCCGACCTCGGCCTGGCCCGCTACCTCGCGCCGGGCGTCACGCTGACCGGCATGGCCAGCGCCGCCTCGGTGGAGTTCCTGGACCCGGCGCTGCTGCGCGGCGACCGGCCCTCGCGGGCCACCGAGGTGTTCGCCCTGGGCGCCACCCTCAACCGGGCGCTCACCGGCACCGGCCTGTACGGCGAGCTGCCCGACGGCGAGCCGCTGCTGGCGATCCGCCGGGTGATGAGCGCCGAGCCGGCGATCGCCCCCGGCCTGACCGACGAGGAGGCCGCGCTGGTCTCCGAGTGCCTCGCCCCGGTGGGGCAGCGACCGGTGACCGCGCTGCAGGTGGCCGAGCGGCTGGACCGGATGGCCGCCGAGGCGCTGGGCGCCGCCCGCACCTGAGCGGCGACCCGCACACGACGAGGGCCCCGTCCCCACCGGCCGGTGGGGACGGGGCCCTCGTCGTGTGCGGGACCGGGGCCGGTCAGCGCTGCGTGAAGTCGCTGTGCGCGCTGTCGGTCCACCAGGCGTACAGGGTCCCCAGCCCGGCCTGGCCGCCGTTCTGGATGGCCACGATGCCCTCGGCGGCGAGGTCGTCCTGCGTCCAGTAGAGGATCGCGTTGTTGTTGCCGTCGACGAAGCAGCCGAGACGGCCGGCGTCCACCCCGCCGATCGTGTACTCGTCGTAGCCCTGCCCGGTCGCGCAGTCCGGCTGGCCGGTGAAGGCGCTGACGCCCTCGCGGGTCATGTCCGCGAGGAACACGGCGTCGACGGTCGCGGCGTCCTCGTAGAGGTAGAACGACGACGCCTGGGGGCCGGGCTGGGTCGCGGCGGCGCCGCAGTTGACGGCGGCGACGTCGCCGTCGCCGGCCGGGTCCGCGGTCTCGCAGGTCGCCGGGTCGAAGTCGCCGGGGATGATCGCCAGCAGCTGGTCCTGGGCGTCGGTGGAGGTCCCACCGCCGGTGGTGCCGCCGGACGTGTTCCCGGTCGACGTGTCGGCGTCGGAGGTGTTCCCGGTCGAGGTGTCGGTGTCGTCGGCCCGGACGTCGTCGCCGCCGCTGAAGCCGCCGGCCAGCGCGATGACCCCGACCACGACCGCGATCAGCGCCACCGCGGCCCCGACGATGAGCAGCGGCAGCTTGTTCGAGCCCCTCCCGCCGCCCGAGGCCGACGAGCCGGCCGGCGGCGGGAACCCGGGCCCGGCCGGCGGCGGGAAGCCGGTGGGCGGACCGGGGTTCGACGGCGGACCGTAGCCGGTCGGCGGGCCCGGGGCGGACGGCGGGCCGTAGCCGGTCGGCGGGCCGGGGTTCGACGGCGGGCCGTACAGCGCCGCGGGCGCGCCCGGGTGCGACGGCGCCCCGTAGGTGCCGGCGGGGCCGGGGTTGGAGAAGCCCACGGTCTGCGGGTGGGCGGGCAGGGGGGCGACCGACGTCGGCGGCGCGGCCTCGGGCCGCACGGTCACGCCGGCGGAGCTCAGCGCCGCCCGCGCGGCCGCGGCGAACTCGCCGCAGGTCGCGTACCGCTCGTCGGGCTCCTTGGCCAGGCCCTTGAGGACGACGTCGTCCAGGCCGCGGGGCAGGCCCGGCCGCAGCGCGGACGGCGGCTGCGGGGTCGTGTTGAGGTGCGCGTACATGAGCGTGGCCAGGCCGTCGCCGGTGAACGGCCGCCGGCCGGTGAGGCACTCGAACAGCACGCACGCCAGCGCGTAGACGTCGACCCGCTTGTCGATCGGCTTCTCGAGGAACCGCTCGGGCGCCATGTAGTCGAAGGAGCCGAGCGCGGCGCCGGTCTGGGTCAGCGCCGGGCCCTGCGCGTCCGACGTCGACCGGGCGATGCCGAAGTCGACGAGGTAGACGAACTCGTCGTCGCCGCTGCCGGTCAGCAGCACGTTGGAGGGCTTGACGTCGCGGTGCACCAGGCCGTCGGCGTGCGCGGCGTCGAGGGCGCGGGCGGTCTGGCCGACGATGCCGACCGCCCGCTCGGGGCTCATCGGCCCCTCCTCGGCCAGCACCGCGGCGACGTCGCGGCCGGGCACCAGGCGCATGTCGAGGAACAGCCGGCCCTCGATCTCGCCGTAGCGGTGGATCGGGACGATGTGCGGCTCGTTCAGCCGCGCCGCCAGGTGGGCCTCGCGGCGGAAGCGCTCGCGGTAGCCCTGGTCCGCGGCGAGGTGCTCGGAGAGCACCTTGAGCGCGACCGTGCGGTCGTGCTCGGTGTCGAACGCGCGGTACACCTCTCCCATCCCGCCGCGGCCGAGCAGCGCCTCGATGCGGTAGGGGCCGAACTGTTGCAACTCCACCGGTGATCCTCCGTGTGCCGCAGCTCCGGGCGCTCGTCGGAGCCGGCGCCGGGTGCGGGTCGACGGCGGAGTCTAGGGACGGGTCCCCGGGCCGACCAGCGTCTCGGCCGCGGCTCGTCGGCCGGCGGGACGGGGTGGACACGGGCGGCGGACCGTGACCGACCCGTGACCCGGCGGGAGAACTGCCGCGCGCGAACCAGTGGTCGGGACGGCGGGGTCTCCCTATCTTCTGCTCGCTCTCGGGCCCCCAGCGCCCGTCCCCACGAACGGAAGAAGCAGATGAGTCAGCCCCCCGGCCAGTACGGCGCGCCGAGTCAGTACGCGCAGCCCGGTCAGTACGGCGCGCCCGGTCAGTACGGCGCCCCCGGCGGCTACGGCGCGCCCGGCTTCGGCCCGGGCGGCGGCCCCGGCTTCGGTCCGGGCGGCTACGGGCAGCCGCCGCAGAAGAAGAGCGTCCTGCCCTGGGTGATCACCGGGCTGGTCGTGGTGCTGGCCGGCGTCGGCGTGCTCCTGTTCTTCCTCCTCCGCGGCGACGACACCCCGGCCCCGGCGGCCCAGGAGTCCTCGCCGTCGGCCGACGCCTCCGACGACGGCGGCGAGGACGGCGGCGACGAGGGCTCGGACACCGGCTCCGACACCGGGTCCGGCACCGGCTCGGGGATGGGCATGGACATGGGCGGCCCGGTCGGCGTGCCGCCGGGCGCCGGCACCCCGGGCAACGGCGGGGGCGGCGGCACCGGCACCCCCATGGGGAACGACACCGGCGGCGCCGACGCCGGCCAGATCCCCGGCTCCTCCGACCTCGCGCTCGCGTGGGTGCAGGCGGTCTACGACTTCGACCTCGCGACCGCCTACGGCCTGTCCTGCGCCGAGCTGCAGGCCGCGGCCCAGCAGGGCTCGGCCGGCACCGAGTACGGCCCCGAGGAGTACCTGACGCTGTACTTCTACAGCCAGGTCCTGGGCGGCCAGACGATCGCCGAGGGCGGCCTGGTCAGCATCGAGTACGACCCGGCCAACGCCGTCGACGTCGCCACCTTCGAGCTGACCCTCTCCGACGGCACCGTCCAGAGCGTGCAGGTCTGGGTCGGCCAGGACCTCACGGTCTGCAACTTCGGCTGACGCACCCCTCCGACGGCCGGTCCCCGCAGCGCGCGGGGGCCGGCCGTCGGCGTCTCCGCCGCCGGCCGTGCGGCACGATGGGCCGGTGTTCGCGGTGACCCGGCTGCGCGTGCCCGAGACCGAGGCGGCCTCCCTCGCCGCCGCCGTCGACGGGCTGCTCGCCGCGCTGACCGCCCGGCCCGGCTGCCGCGGCGGGGAGGCCGGCCGCTGCGCCGACGACCCGACGCTGTGGGCGCTGGTCACCCGCTGGGACGGCGTGGGCGCCTACCGCCGCGCGCTGTCGGCCGCGGAGGTCAAGGTCGCCGGCGCGCCGGTGTGGGTGCACGCCCTCGACGAGCCCGGCGCCTACCTGCCCGTCGACGAGCCCGGCGAGCGCCCGGTCGCGCGGGCCCCGGGTGCGTAGCCTGCCCGGGACAGTCCACACCGGCCCGGGAGGGGCGCGATGAGCCAGCCGCCGCAGGACGACGGGACGCCGCCGCCCGACCGCACCCGCGAGGTGCGCCTCCCCCCGCCGCCCCCGCTGGCGCGTCCGGACCGGCCCACGGACCGGCTGCCCGGTGGCCCCGAGCAGCGCGACCCCACCCTGCGCATGGGCACCCCCGGGCAGCAGCCGGGAGCCCAGCAGCCCGGACCGCAGCAGCCGTACGGCCCGCCCGGGTACGGGCAGCCCTCCCACGGGCAGGCGCAGCCGGGCTACGGCCCGCCGCCTGGCTACGGCCCGCCGCCCGGCTACGGCCAGCAGTCCCCGTACGGCCCGCCGCCCGCCGGTGCGCCGGGCTACGGACCGCCGGGCTACGGGCCGCCGGGCTACGGGCCGCCCGGGTACGGCGCCCCCCCGCAGCCGCCGCGCAGGAACCACGGCCCGCTGGTCGCCCTGCTCGTCACCCTCGGCGTCCTCCTGGTCGGCGGCGGTGTGCTCGCCGCGGTCCTGCTCTCCCGGGACGACGACGGCGGCAGCCCGGCCGCGACGGCGACGTCAGCGGGCACGTCGGCGGGCACGTCGGCGTCCACCTCGTCGTCGCCCTCGTCCTCCTCGCCCGGGTCGTCGTCCGGTGAGGGCGGCTTCGGCGGCGGCGCCGGCACCCCGACCGGCGGCGGGGGAGCGGGCGGTGACCTCAACGTCCCCGGTAGCCCGGACTTCGCCGCCTCGTGGGTGCAGTCGGTGGTCGACCGCGACGCGGCCGCGGCCTACGACGGCCTGTGCGCGGACGGGCAGGGCCAGTTCCCCGACGGGCAGGCGGTGCTCGACGACTTCGACACCTTCCTGGGCGGGCAGATCACCGAGGGCTCGGCCACCGACGCGGTCGCGGCCGGCGACGTCGACGAGGTCACCTTCGAGGTGACGCTGGACAGCGGGCAGCCGGCCACGTTCGTCGTCACCGTGGTGGACGAGGACGGCCCGGCCGTCTGCGGCTACACCTCGCCGTAGGGAGCCGGTCCGCAGCGGCGGCGGGCCGCGCGGGCGGGGCGTCTACCGTGGGCGGGTCAACCGCCGACCGCCAGCCGGATGGAGCACCGAGCTCGTGAGCGCCAGCAACACCACGCACGACCCCGCCCGCCTCGACAAGGTGGTCAACCTCTGCAAGCGCCGGGGGTTCGTCTTCCCGTCGGGTGAGATCTACGGCGGGACCCGCTCCGCCTGGGACTACGGTCCGCTGGGCGTCGAGCTCAAGGAGAACATCAAGCGGCAGTGGTGGCGCACCGTCGTCCAGAGCCGCGACGACATCGTCGGCCTGGACTCCTCGGTGATCCTGCCGCGCCAGACCTGGGTCGCCTCCGGCCACGTCGGCGTCTTCACCGACCCGCTGACCGAGTGCCAGAACTGCCACAAGCGCTTCCGCGCCGACCACCTCGAGGAGGCCTTCGAGGCGAAGAAGGGCCGGCTCCCGGAGGGGCTCACCGAGGTCACCTGCCCCAACTGCGGCGTGACCGGCCAGTGGACCGAGCCGCGCGACTTCAACATGATGCTCAAGACCTTCCTCGGCCCGGTCGAGGACGAGTCGGGGCTGCACTACCTGCGCCCGGAGACCGCGCAGGGCATCTTCGTGAACTTCGCCAATGTCATGGGCGCGGCGCGGAAGAAGCCGCCGTTCGGCATCGGCCAGATCGGCAAGTCCTTCCGCAACGAGATCACGCCGGGCAACTTCATCTTCCGCACCCGCGAGTTCGAGCAGATGGAGATGGAGTTCTTCGTCGAGCCGGGCAGCGACGAGGAGTGGCACCAGTACTGGATCGACGAGCGCACCCGCTGGTACACCGACCTGGGCATCTCCCCGGACAACCTGCGGCACTTCGAGCACCCGGAGGAGAAGCTCTCCCACTACTCGAAGCGCACCGTCGACATCGAGTACCGCTTCGGCTTCCAGGGCTCGGAGTGGGGCGAACTCGAGGGCATCGCCAACCGCACCGACTTCGACCTGTCCACCCACACCGAGCACTCGGGCGTGGACCTGTCCTACTTCGACCAGGCCACCAACACCCGCTGGACGCCGTACGTCATCGAGCCGGCGGCCGGGCTCACCCGCTCGCTCATGGCCTTCCTCGTCGAGGCCTACACCGAGGACGAGGCGCCCAACGCCAAGGGCGGCGTCGACACCCGCACGGTGCTGCGGCTGGACCCGCGGCTGGCGCCGGTGAAGGCCGCCGTCCTGCCGCTGTCGCGCAACGCCGACCTCTCGCCGAAGGCTCGTGACCTCGCGGCCGCGCTGCGCCGCAGCTGGAACGTCGACTTCGACGACGCCGGCGCCATCGGCCGCCGCTACCGCCGGCAGGACGAGGTCGGGACGCCGTTCTGCCTCACCGTCGACTTCGACACCCTCACCGACGACGCGGTGACCGTGCGGGAGCGCGACTCGATGAGCCAGGAGCGCATCGGCCTGGACCGGGTGGAGGACTACCTCAAGGCCAAGCTCCCCGTCTGCTGACGGCGTGTGCACTTCCGCGGACCTGCTCCGGGCGGGTCCGCGGGAGTGCACACGAGCCTGCGGCGCCGGTCCGTGCGGGGACGCCTCCCCGCGGGTGACCCCGGCCACCGGGCGCGGCCACCTACCCTGGACGGCGTGACGAGCACCCTGGCGCCGGCGGTCGCCCCGCTGCGGCTGGGGCCGCTCACCGTGGACCCCGCCGTGATGCTCGCGCCGATGGCCGGCATCACCAACCCCGCGTTCCGCACGCTGTGCCGCGAGTTCGGGGCCGGTCTCTACGTCTGCGAGATGATCACCACGCGGGCGCTGGTGGAGCGCAACGAGAAGACGCTGCGGATGATCCGGGCCACGCCCGAGGAGGCCGCCGCCGGCTTCTCCGTGCAGCTCTACGGCGTGGACCCGGCCACCGTCGGGCGCGCGGTGGAGATGCTCGTCGACGAGGAGGTCGCCGGCACCCGCCCGGCGCACGTCGACCTGAACTTCGGCTGCCCGGTGCCCAAGGTGACCCGCAAGGGCGGCGGGTCGGCGCTGCCGTGGCGGCGGGTGCTGTTCCGCGACATCGTGCGGGCCGCCGTGCGCGCCGCCCGCGACGTGCCGGTGACGGTCAAGACCCGCATCGGCATCGACGCCGACCACGTCACCTACCTCGACGCCGGCCGGATCGCGCAGGACGAGGGCGCCGCCGCGATCACCCTGCACGGGCGCACCGCCGACCAGCTCTACAGCGGCACCGCCGACTGGGGACCGATCGCCCGGCTGGTGGAGACCGTCGACATCCCGGTGCTCGGCAACGGCGACGTCTGGGAGGCCGACGACGCGCTGCGCCTGGTCGCCGGGACCGGGTGCGCCGGCGTCGTCATCGGCCGCGGCTGCCTGGGCCGGCCCTGGCTGTTCGGCGACCTCGCCGCCGCCTTCGCCGGGGAGTCCCGCCGGGCGCTGCCGACGCTGCGCGAGGTGGCCGCGGTCATGGTCCGGCACGCGCAGCTGCTCTCGGAGGGGCAGGGCGAGCTGCACGGCTGCACCGACTTCCGCAAGCACGTCGCCTGGTACCTCAAGGGCTTCTCGGTGGGCTCCGACGTCCGCCGCGCCCTGGCCATGGTCAGCTCGCTGGACGAGCTGGCCGGCCTGCTCGACCGCATCCCCGACCAGCCCTACCCGACGGCCGTCCTGGGCGGCCCGCGCGGGCGCACGAGCAGCCCCCGGCCGGTGGCGCTGCCCGCGGGCTGGCTCGACGACCGCGACGACCCGCGCCCGCCGGCCGGCGCGGAGCTGGAGACGAGCGGCGGATGAGCGGCCCGTACCTGTACGACGAGGGTCCCGAGGCGCTGCACACCGGCACCCCGCGGCGCCGCAACGGGCTGCTGCTGGGGATCTTCGGCGGCACGGTGGCGCTCGCCGTCGCCATGGTCGTGGCCCTGCCGCTGGTGAAGGGCTCGGGGGAGGAGCAGGCCCGGGAGGCGGTCGGCGTCTTCCTGGCCGCGCTGCAGGCCGGCGACACCGAGACCGCCGGGGACCTGCTGTGCGAGGCCGAGCGCGACCGCGGCGACGTCGGCGACGTCCTCGCCGGGTACGAGCACCCCGGCGACGCCCGGGTGGTCGGCGTCGCGGAGGGCCGGCTCGGGGACCAGGACAGCCAGGAGGTCCGGGTCCGCTGGGACGACGGCGCGGAGGCCACGCTCGCCGTGGTGCTCGAGGACGGCCCGCGCGTCTGCGGCACCTCCGGCTGAGCGCGCGGGCGCCGCGAGCGGATCCCTTCTCGGAGCGCCACCGGGCTGTCACCATGTGCGCCGCCCGGCTGGAGGTCCACCGGGCCAGCCCGAGAGGAACCGCGTTGACGCAGCCGTCCCACCCGCCCGTCGCCCCCGCCGCGCCGTACGCCCCGCCCGGGCCCGCCGGGTCCTTCGCACCCGCTGCGCCCTACGCGCCCGCCGGTGTCGCGCCCGCCGGTGTCGCCCCCGCCCCCGTCCCGCAGCCGGCCGCGCCGACGCAGGTGGCCTTCCCCGGCCAGGTCCAGCTGCCGCCGCAGCCGCAGTTCGCGCCCACCCCGCAGCAGGCCGCACAGGTGCAGCGCGGCGCGCTGGCCAGCGGCTTCCCGCGCTACGTCCCGCCGCCGCCGTCGCCGGTCAACCGCACCGGCCTGTACGTCGGCATCCTCGTCGTCGTGCTGACGCTGCTGTTCGCCGTCCTCGGCTTCGCCCTCGTCGCCTGACCCCTCCGGCCGGCCCGGCCCGCTCTCCGCACCGGGCCGGCCGTCCGCTGCGTGAGGCCGCACACGTCCGTGTCCCGTGGTGGGACACGGGCTGGCGTGTCCCCGTCCGGTGGGTCACGATCGCTGCCTGGCTCCGGGTGGACGTATGAGACGTCTACCCCCGACCGGGGACCCGGGGCCGCGCTCGCCGGAGCGGCCGACGGGGACCCCGCGACGCCGCACCGGCAGCGGACGGGCGGCCGGCGAGACGAGCGCGGAGGTGCACGGTGGGCAGCGTCACGAGCACGACCACCTGGGTCTACGACTTCAGTGAGGGCAACAAGGACCAGAAGGACCTGCTCGGCGGCAAGGGCGCGAACCTCGCCGAGATGACCAACCTCGGGCTGCCCGTGCCGCCCGGCTTCACCATCACCACCGACGCCTGCCGCCACTACCTCGAGCACGGCAGCACCCCGCCCGACCTCGCCGACCAGGTGACCGAGCACCTGACGGCGCTGGAGAAGGCGATGGGCAAGACCCTCGGCGACCCCGCGGACCCGCTGCTGGTCTCGGTCCGGTCCGGGGCGGCGGCCTCGATGCCCGGGATGATGGAGACCGTCCTCAACGTCGGCCTCAACGACGAGTCGGTGCAGGGGCTGGCCGCGCAGTCCGGCAGCGAGCGCTTCGCCTGGGACTCCTACCGCCGGCTGATCCAGATGTTCGGCAGGACGGTGCTCGACATCGACGGCGAGGCGTTCGAGCACGCGCTCGACGAGGCCAAGCGCGAGCAGGGCACCGACCTGGACCTGGACCTCGACGCCGAGCACCTGCGCGACGTCGTCGGCCGGTTCAAGGCGATCGTGCGCGAGCACACCGGCCGGGACTTCCCGCAGGACCCGCGCGAGCAGATGGACCTGGCGATCAACGCCGTCTTCGACTCGTGGAACAGCCCGCGCGCGATCCTCTACCGCCGCCGCGAGCGGATCCCCGGCGACGCGGGGACGGCGGTCAACGTCTGCTCGATGGTGTTCGGCAACCTCGGCGCCGACTCCGGCACCGGCGTCGCGTTCACCCGCGACCCGGGCAGCGGCGCGCAGGGCGTGTACGGCGACTACCTGCAGAACGCGCAGGGCGAGGACGTCGTCGCCGGCATCCGCAACACCGTGCCGCTCACCGAGCTCGAGCGGATCGACCGCGGCGCCTACGACGAGCTCATGCAGACGATGGCGCGGCTGGAGTCGCACTACCGCGACCTGTGCGACATCGAGTTCACCGTCGAGCGCGGCAAGCTGTGGATGCTGCAGACCCGCGTGGGCAAGCGCACCGCCGCGGCCGCGTTCGTCATCGCCACCCAGCTGGTGGACGAGGGCCTCATCGACGTGGACGAGGCGGTCCGGCGGGTCACCGGCGACCAGCTCGCCCAGCTGATGTTCCCGCGGTTCGTCTCCGGCGGGGACGCCACCCGGCTCACCCAGGGCATGAACGCCTCGCCCGGCGCCGCGGTGGGCAAGGCGGTGTTCTCCTCCGAGACCGCCGTCCAGTGGGCCGACCGGGGCGAGAAGGTGGTCCTCGTCCGGCGGGAGACCAACCCCGACGACCTCGCCGGGATGATCGCCGCCGAGGGCGTGCTGACCAGCCGCGGCGGCAAGACCTCGCACGCCGCCGTCGTCGCCCGCGGGATGGGCAAGACGTGCGTGTGCGGCGCCGAGGAGCTGCAGGTCGACACCGCGGCCAAGCGGTTCACCGCGCCCGGCGGCGTCACCGTCGAGGAGGGCGACGTCATCTCCATCGACGGCTCCACCGGCCGGGTGTGGCTCGGGGAGGTGCCGGTGGAGGACTCCGCCGTCGTCCGGTACTTCGAGGGCGAGATCGGCCCGGACTCGCCCGAGGCCGACGACCTCGTGCGCAGCGTGCACCGGATCCTCACCCACGCCGACGAGGTGCGGCGGCTGGACGTGCGCGCCAACGCCGACACCCCCGAGGACTCCGCCCGCGCCCGCCGCTTCGGCGCCCGCGGCATCGGCCTGTGCCGGACCGAGCACATGTTCCTCGGCGACCGCCGGCAGCTGGTGGAGAAGCTGATCCTCGCCCAGACCGACGAGGACAAGCAGGCGGCCCTCGACGCGCTGGCGCCGCTGCAGAAGCAGGACTTCGTCGAGATCTTCGAGGCGATGGACGGGCTGCCGGTCACCGTGCGGCTGCTCGACCCGCCGCTGCACGAGTTCCTGCCCGACCTCACCGACCTGTCGGTGCGCGTCGCCGTCGCCGAGGCGCAGGGGCACCCCGACGAGGCCAACCTGCGGCTGCTGGCCGCCGTCCGCCGGCTGCACGAGCAGAACCCGATGCTCGGGCTGCGCGGCGTCCGGCTGGGCCTGGTCGTGCCCGGGCTGTTCGCCATGCAGGTGCGGGCCATCGCCGAGGCCGCGTGCGAGCGCAAGGCCGCCGGCGGCGACCCGCGGCCGGAGGTCATGATCCCCCTGGTCGGCGCGGTGCAGGAGCTCGAGGCGATCCGCGAGGAGTCCGAGCAGGTGCTCGCGGCGGTGTTCGCGGAGTGCGGCGCCGACCTCGACGTCCTCATCGGCACGATGATCGAGGTGCCCCGGGCGGCGCTCACCGCGGAGGAGATCGCCCGGTCGGCGGAGTTCTTCTCCTTCGGCACCAACGACCTCACCCAGATGACCTGGGGCTTCTCCCGCGACGACGTCGAGGCGGCGTTCTTCCACGCCTACCTGGACAAGGGCATCTTCGGCGTCTCGCCGTTCGAGTCGCTGGACCGCCCGGGCGTGGGCCGGCTGGTGGAGGTCGGCGTGCAGGGCGGCCGGGCCGCGCGGCCGGACCTCAAGCTCGGCGTCTGCGGCGAGCACGGCGGCGACCCCGACTCGGTGCACTTCTTCCACGAGGTGGGGCTGGACTACGTGTCCTGCTCGCCGTTCCGGGTGCCGGTGGCCCGGCTGGAGGCCGGCCGGGCGGCGCTGGGCGGGGAGCGCGCCGGGTCCTGACGGCCGCGCGGCACGCCCGTCGCACCAACCACACCCGGCGCACGGCCCGTGTCATCCTCGACCGGTGACGCGGGTCGGGGCACTGGTGACGCGGGTGTTCGGCGCCGCCGTGCTCGCCGTCCTGCTGCTGGTCGCCTCGACCGCGGCCGCCATCTGGTGGACCGCGCGGCAGGACGCCCGGCCGGCCTCGGACGCGATCGTCGTGCTCGGCTCGGCGCAGTACAACGGCGTCCCGTCGTCGATCTTCGAGGCCCGGCTCGAGCACGCGCTGTCGCTGTGGGAGGACGGCGTCGCGCCGGTGGTCGTCACCGTCGGCGGCAAGGCGGCCGGTGACCAGTTCACCGAGGCCGAGGCCGGGCGCGACTACCTCATGGGCCGGGGCATCCCCGGGGAGTCGCTGCTCGCGGTGCCCGAGGGTGTGGACACGCTGGAGAGCATGCGGGCGGTCGGGACCGCGTTCGGCGAGCGCGGGTGGACCAGCGCCGTCGTGGTCACCGACCCCTGGCACGCCATGCGCGCCGAGCGGATGGCCGAGGACGCCGGCATCAGCGCCGAGAGCTCGCCGACCCGGCAGGGCCCCGCCGTCCAGACCCGCAACACCCAGTTCCGGTACATCCTCCGGGAGACCGCCGCCTACCTGCTCTACCGCGTGACCGGGGAGAGCGTCGCCGGCGCGCCGGGCATCGGCTGAGGCGGGCGCGTGCTGGAGCTGGGGAGGGCCGGGGAGCACGGGACGCCGAAGGGCGAGGTGCCGATCCTGCGCGACGGTGAGCCGGTGGGCCGGCTGCGCTCCACCGACCTCTGGCAGGAGGCGTCGCTCGCCGTCGTCGGCGACCGCGAGTGGGTCCTCGGACGGCGGAGGGGCGGCGTGCTGACCGGGCGGTGGGCGGCCGAGCCCGAGGACGCCGCCCGGTTCACCGCGCGGCAGGTGTCGGCGTGGCGGGGCACCTGGCGGGTGGAGGCCGACGGCACCGCGGTCGACGTCGTCCCGGCGTCCTGGTGGGAGGGCACCTACCGGTTCACGGTGGGGGAGCGGGTGGTCGCCGGGAGCGGCACCACCGGCGGCTGGTCACCCCGGCCGACGCTGGCCGCGGACGACGACCTGCCGCTCGACGTCCAGGTCCTCCTGCTGTGGCTGGTCCTGGTGCTGCAGCGGCGCACCTACGGCGCCGCGATCGGCGCGGCGGTCACCGGCGGCGCCGCGGCCGCGGGCAGCGGCTGAGCCCACGGCGGGCGAGGGCCGCCGCTCGCCGTCGTCGCGACGGGGGATGATCGGTGCGGGACGCGCACGGGCGTCCCGGCAGCAGCACGACGGAGGAGGCCCATGGCCGGCCGGGGACGCATCCGAGCGGCGGACATCGCGCTGGTGCGCGAGCGCAGCCGGATCGACGAGGTGGTCGGCGAGCACCTGCAGCTCAAGCGCGCCGGGGGCGGCAGCCTCAAGGGCCTGTGCCCGTTCCACGACGAGAAGTCGCCGTCGTTCCACGTCACGCCCTCGCGCAACCTCTACCACTGCTTCGGCTGCGGGGCCGGCGGTGACGTCATCAGCTTCGTCCAGCAGATCGACCACCTGAGCTTCACCGAGGCGGTCGAGCGGCTGGCCGCCCGGGCCAACATCGACCTGAAGTACGAGGACGACGGCGGCCGGCCCACCGGGGCGCCGGACCGGGCGCAGGCCGGGCAGCGCGCGCGGCTGGTCGCCGCGAACACCGAGGCGGCGGCCTTCTACGCCGAGCAGCTGCGCAGCCCCGAGGCCGCGCCCGCGCGGCAGTTCCTCGCCGACCGCGCCTTCGACCGGCAGGTCGCCGTCGACTTCGGCTGCGGGTACGCACCCGGCGGGTGGGACGCGCTCACCCGGCACCTGCGCGCGAGGGGCTACAGCCAGCAGGAGCTGGTGACGGCGGGGCTGGCCAAGGAGTCCTCGCGCGGCACGCTCATCGACCGGTTCCACCGCCGGCTGGTCTGGCCGATCCGCGACATCACCGGCGACGTCATCGGCTTCGGCGCCCGCAAGCTCATGGACGACGACCCCGGCCCGAAGTACCTCAACACCCCCGAGACGCCGCTGTACAAGAAGAGCAGCGTCCTCTACGGCATCGAGCGCGCGAAGCGGGACATCGCGAAGAAGCACCAGGCCGTCGTCGTCGAGGGCTACACCGACGTCATGGCCTGCCACCTGGCCGGGGTGACGACGGCGGTGGCGTCCTGCGGCACCGCCTTCGGCGCCGAGCACATCGGCGTGCTGCGCCGGCTGCTCATGGACCAGGACGAGTTCCGCGGGGAGGTCGTCTACACCTTCGACGGCGACGCCGCGGGCCAGGCCGCCGCGCTCAAGACGTTCAAGGAGGACCAGCGCTTCGTCGCGCAGACCTTCGTGGCCGTGGAGCCCGACGGGCGCGACCCCTGCGAGCTGCGCCAGGCGCACGGCGACGCCGCCGTCCGGGACCTCGTGGCCCGGCGGACGCCGCTGATCGAGTTCGTCCTGCGCACCACGCTCGCCGAGTACGACCTGGACACCGTCGAGGGGCGGGTCGCCGCGCTGGACCGGACAGCGCCGCTGATCGCCCAGGTGAAGGACCACGCGCTGCGCCCGGCGTACGCCCGCCGGCTGGCCGGGCTGATCGGCGACACCGACGAGGGCGAGGTGCTCGAGCGGGTGCGCCGGATCACCGGCGGGGAGGTGGCGTCCTCGCGGTCGCGCCCACGGGTGCCCAAGCGCACCCCCGACGACGCCGCGCTGGCGGTCGAGCGGGAGGCGGTCAAGGCCGCGCTGCAGGTGCCCGAGATCGCCGGGCCCTCCTTCGACGCCGTCCCGCCGGAGGCCTACACCGACCCGGACTACGCCGCCGTCGCCGCGGCCGTGATCCAGGCCGGGGGAGCGGCGGCCGCGCAGGTCACCGGGCCGGAGTGGCTGGACCTGGTGGCCGCGCACTGCGAGCGCGAGACCGCCCGCGCCCAGCTGACCGCGCTGGCGGTGGAGCCGCTGCGGTCGGTGGGGGAGGGCGACGCCGGCTACGTCTCGGCGGTGCTGGCCCGGCTGCAGGAGATGGCCATCGTCCGGCAGGTCACCGCGCTCAAGGCCAGGCTGCAGCGGATGAACCCGGTCGAGGAGGGCGACGCGTACATGCGCGCCTTCTCCAAGCTCATGGCGCTGGAGCAGGAGGCCATCTCGCTGCGGCAGCGGGCGATCGGCGGGCTCACGTGAGCCTCGCCTCCGCCCTGCGCCGCCGGCTCACCCGCCCGCCGGAGCCGGTGCGCGCCGTCGTGCAGGCCTCGCCCGACGCCCATGAGCGGGTGCTGGCCTGGGGCACGCTGGTCCGCGGGCAGGGCTGGCTGGTGGCCACCAGCCGTGGGCTGCGCGTCGTCCCCGCGGACCTGCCGCTGGACGCTGCCGGCGACGTGGGCGTGCTGCGCTGGCACGAGGTCGGCTCGGCCCGCTGGGCGGCCACCAACGACGGCGGCGGCAGCTTCACCGTCAGCGCGCTGGCCGAGGTGGAGCCCGGCGTGCAGGCGCGCGAGCCCGCGCAGCGGCACGCGCTGAGCGACGCCGGCGACCTGCCCGCGGTGGTGCGCCGCCGGGTGGACCAGACGGTGGTCGCCAGCCACCGCTCGCCGCTGCCGAACGGCGGCGGGGTGGTGCTCGTGGCGCGCCGGGTGCCCGGCCAGGCGGCGCGGGAGTGGACCGTCGTGTTCGACGACGACGGCGACCGCAGCGACCCGGAGGCGCGCGAGGTGGCCCGCCGCAAGCTCGAGGAGGCGCTGGCCGCGGAGCGGCCGGGCTGAGCGCGGTCGGGGCGGCCCACTCAGGTCATCGACGGCGGGTCGACCGGCAGTGCGGTCAGGTCGGGGGACTCGGTGGCCGTGGTCGGCGGCGTCGTCGTGGTGCCGGTGCTGCGCGGGGCCGCGCCGTTGGAGCCGGTGTCGCGGCCCATCTTGGCCTTCACCGAGCTGACGACGTCGTCGGCGCGGGCCTGCGCCATCCCGGCCAGGCCCTGCAGCTGCGGGTTGTCCTTGGCGTCGGACCACAGTCCGCGGATCTGCTCGTAGCGCTCGCGGCCGGCCCGGGCGCCGAGCACGTATCCGGCGCCGAAGCCGAGGAGGAAGGAGAACTTGGCCACGGGGACCTCCGAGGTCGCAGGGGCGGACTGGCTTCGTGATCACGCTACGGCGGGACGCGATCGTCCGCGATCCGGAGGGCCTGCGCAGGGCTCCGGCAGGCGTGAGGTACATTCATGAGGCGCGCGGGTCGCACCCGCCCATCCCCCGTAGCTCAATTGGCAGAGCATGCGACTGTTAATCGCAGGGTTATTGGTTCGAGTCCAATCGGGGGAGCAGAACCGCAGGTCAGGGGCGTATGAGTGAGACAAGTCCCGCGGTGGCCCATGAGAAACCCATGAAATAGCCATCCGGGCGACCGGTGTGGTGTCCTGGGCGACTCTCGAGTGCCGGCAGGGCTCTAGAGCACTGGGAGCCACGTGTGAGAAGCGTCGCGTGCTAGCCCCGGTCGGGCAGCGACGGGTGCCTCCATCTAGGGCCTGTCCTGCGGATCATGTGCGCCGCGACCGCCGCCGGTTACCCCTGAGCGCCCCATCCAGTGGGACCTCTCACAAAGCCCCCTCTTCACGCAGTCGTCTCAGGGCCGCCGCAGCGCGCGTCCGGGCAGCCTGCGCCCGTGCCCGCTCAACGTCCGCCCCCCCCGGCGTTGGGCGGCAACTTCTGGGTCGGGCTCGCTGTCGGCATCGGCCTCCAGGCGAGTAGCGGTGGCCTCGTGCATCGCGATCGCGCGTTCATGCGCTGCGATGGCCTCATGCTCCCGAGCCACCGCCCGCCGGAACGCTTCTGAGACGCGACGATCCCTCGCCAGGTCGCCGTCGACTGGTCCTCGGGGGTGCTCTGAGCGGTCAGGCGTCACGGGCGCGGCCTGGCGCGCGTCGCGCTACCCGTTCCGCCGCATCAGCCTCCCGTAGGAGCCGCTCGGCGTCTGCGGAACGGCCCTGGGCCCTGGCTGTTGCGGCCAAGTCGCGCAGGGTGTCGGCGATCTGGGCCTCGGTGGTGGCGGTCTTAGCCTCTGCGTGACGTACTCGCTCTTGGAGTTGAGCCAACTTGGCTATCGCTTCCCTGGTGCGCTCGGCTGCCGCACGGGCCTGCTCCGTGGCAGCCCTCGCGGCCGGCACCGCAAGGTGCTCGCCCACCTCTGCCATACCTCCAGGGTGGCGGTGGTGGATGACGACGACAAGGTGTCCCGGAAGCAGCCTTGGAGGCGGTTGGTGACGCACATGATCCACGCAGGACAGGCCCTAGTCCGGCCCTGAGCCGATGTCCTCCTGGGTCCTCAGCACCGGCTGCACCCTGCGCTCGCCGGCGCCCCCCATTCTCCAGTTCCGCTCTTGTAGCTCTCCAGCCGCAGAACCGTGCCGTGCCGGCGGAGAAGCGCTGGGGGATCGGTCTGGCATCGGGCGCTAGGGTTCGGCGCCACGGGGCGGGTTGTCACCGAACGGGTGATGGGGGACTGCTGTGGCGCGCCCACTGCTTCGAGGCGACCGCCTGCAGGCTGCCCGCGAGGCCATGGCGCTGACCCGGGAAGAACTGGCCACGAAGCTCGAGCTCTCGAGCCCGTCGCGCATCCGGGTGTGGGAGAAGGGGCTCGAGCGCCCCCGACCCCGCTTCGTACCTCGGTTGGCAGCCGCACTGGGTGTTGACCCGTTACATCTCCTTGACGTCGATCCCGATGACCCACCCTTGGCAGCCCTTCGCCTGGCGGCCGGGCTTGCCACGAACGAAGTGACCGCTCCTGGCTTGTCCGTCATGACGTACGTCCGACTGGAGGACGGCCGGCCCGGCGCGGATCCCTCGGGCAGGCTCATCTCAGCCATTGCTGAGGTCCTGGGTGCGGACGTTGGCAGAGTGGATGCCGCCGCCCGTCGCTCCCGCCGCGACCATGCTGCCGTGGCCTCCTTCGGCGGCTGAACAGGAGATTTACTGGAGGAAGGCCTTGCCTCGACGGGCGATCTCGGTGGTAATTTCCCGCCACCGCTGCCCGGGAGGTGCCCATGGCTCAGCCGACACAGGCACGTGTGGCCTGGGCCAGCCCAGTGCCCGCGCTCCTCCATCGATCCTTTGCGGGCGCCCGCCGGCCCGTCGGTGTGCTGAGGATCGATCCGCGTACGCGTAGGGCGCTGTCGCGATGACCACGCGGGGGCGGGCGACGGGTGTGCTCCTGCCTGCCCTTCTCGCTTTGACCGGATGCTCTACGGAGACGGAGGCCCCGCAGAGCTCCTCGTCGAGCGAGGCGACCCCGTCAAGGCCGAGCGCAGCGCCTCCAGCAATGCCGTCGGAGACCCCGAGTCCTGACGAGCAAGCAGCCGAGACCGCCATCGAGACTTTCGAAGGCCTGCTGCAGATCAGTGACGCGGCGAGCCGTGAGCCGAACGCTCGAGACTGGGAAGGCGAGATCCGCCGCTATGCGGCCGATCCGGCCGCTCTTCTCACCGTCGAGTCCGTGCGTGACTACGCCACCCTCGGACTCCGACAAGAGGGCGATTCCGCCGTGGAGGTGCAGGTCACCGAGGTTGACCTGTCTGGGCCCGAGGGACCAACAGTGAGGATGACCGGCTGCTACGACAGTCGGAGTGCCCGGACGATCAACGTCGAGACCGGTGAGGTCGTGCCGCCCGGTACTCCGCCTCACTACATCTGGGACATCGCAGTCGTCCAGTTCGTGGCGGAGCCCGGGCAGCCCTGGCTGGTAACCAGTCTGGAGCCCCTGACGGACCGGCCATGCTGAAGCAGGTCCTCCGTGCCTCCGTAGTGGTCACGTCCGTGTTGGTCGGAGTGACGTCTCCGGGCATTGCCGCAGCTGAGCCGTCGGTCGAGTGCTCGAAGACCAACCCCCGCACCGGGGCCTGCCTGCTGTGGGTATCGACGCCAGGAGACATCGGTGCCGCTGGCGA
This sequence comes from Geodermatophilus sp. SYSU D01180, assembly GCF_054050415.1. Lineage (NCBI taxonomy): Bacteria > Bacillati > Actinomycetota > Actinomycetes > Geodermatophilales > Geodermatophilaceae > Geodermatophilus > Geodermatophilus sp. SYSU D01180. Next base: position 210,221 of record NZ_JBJGZH010000001.1, read on the forward strand.
TGGAGGCACGAGGGATACCTCAATCGCGGAGACCGGCGCAGGGCAGGACGGCCGGGGCGAGACATCTCCGAACCCATGCACGTACAGCGTGGCCGAGCCGCAGCCGGCGCCGGACAGCGTGGTCTGGCAGGGGAAGACCGCGGCTGATGGCGTGGTGTACGTGCAGGTCTGTCCACGCGTCGACGGGTCGGGCGTCGCGGCGGTCCTGGTCTTCGTGGCGAACGGGTCCACACCCCCCGCGCCTCCGGTGGATCCGCGGGTACTGGCGGAGCAGGCCATCGCATCGCTGGTGATGCGCGCGCCGGAGATCCGGATGGCCCCGCCTCCAGGCTCGACCAGCGGGCTGGTCGGCCTGCCGGTGTGGATGTGGACCGAGCGGGGTGAGCAGTTCCTCGGCCCGGCCCGGCAGTCGGTGTCGGCCGGTGGGGTCACGGTCACCGCCGTGGGCGAGGTGAGCCGCATCGTCTGGGACATGGGCGACGGCACCACCGTCGTGTGCGGCGCCGGGACGCCGTACACGCCGGGAACCGAAGGGGAGTCCCCGGACTGCGGCCACGTCTACGCCCGGGCGTCGACCCGGCACGTGCCCGGGGGCGCGTGGCCGATCACCGCGACGAGCACCTGGACGATCACCTGGTCCGGCGGCGGATTGTCGGGCACGGAGACGCTGGAGCTGTCGTCGTCGGCCGAGCTGGTCGTCGGCGAGCTGCACGTCCTCAACCAGGACGGCGGCAGCCGATGACCCGCACCCAGCCCCTCAGCACCGGCACACCGGCGCGCGCCGCGGCCCTCAACGGATCAGCACCGGTGCTGCCGCCACCGCGCCGCCGCCGTCGCCCGGCGCTGCTGGCGCTGGCGGTGGCCATGGTGGTGCTCGGTGCGCTCGGCGCCGCCTACCTGGCCACGTCGCTGGGACAGACGTCCCCGGTGATCGCGGTCGCTCGGGAGGTGCCCTGGGGGCAGCAGATCACCGCCGCCGACCTGGTGGAGGCACAGGTGTCCGCCGATCCGGCCCTGGAGCCGATCCCGTACGCCGAGCGGGACCGGGTGATCGGCATGGTCGCCGCGACCACCCTGACGCCAGGATCGCTGCTCACCCGCGCGGCGCTGACCGCGCAGCCGCTGCCGCCTGCCGGTCAGCAACTGGTCGGCGTCGGGGTGTCGGCGGTCCAGCTCCCGGCGACGCCGCTGCGACCCGGTGATGACGTGCTGCTGGTCCCGGTGGCCGGCAGCGGTGCGGCGGGGGCGCCGGACACCGCGGAAGTGCCGGGCACGGCGGGGACGCCTGGCCCGGTGGCGGCCACGGTGGTGCGGTCCGGGTCGCCGGGCACCGACGGGCTGCGGGTGGTCGACGTGCTCGTGGACGCCGCCGACGGGCCGGACGTGGCGGCCCGCGCGGCCGCGGGCCTGGTCGCCATCGTCGTGGTGGCCGGCGAGTAGGCGGGGGCGGCCGCCGTGTTGATCGCGCTGTGCTCGGCCAAGGGCGCCCCGGGCGTGACCACCGCCGCGCTGGCGCTGGCGCTGTCCTGGCCCCGCGGCGCGGTGCTGGCCGAGCTGGACCCGGCCGGTGGCGACGTGCTGGCCGGCTACGGCCGGGCGCGGCTGCCCGCCGGCGGGCTGACCGAGCTGCAGTTGGCGGCGCGGCGCGGCGGGCTGGCCGGGCAGCTGGACGCCCACCTCGTGCGGCTGGACGCCGTCGGGCGGGCGCGGCTGCTGCCCGGGCTGTCGGATGCGGCCACCGCGCGGCACGTGGACTGGGAGCGGCTATCCGGTGCGCTGGCGTCGGTGGAGGACGGGGCCGTGGACGTGCTGGCTGACTGCGGGCGGCTACGGGCCGAGCACTTCCCGGCCGCGGTGCTCCGCCGGGCGGCGGCGGTGGTCGTGGTGACCGGGTCGACGCTGCGGGCGGTGCGCGCGGCCGCGCAGGCGGTCGCCGAACTCCGCGACGAGGGGGCGGGGCTCAGTCCTGGGGCCGGGGCGCTGGCGGCGCTGGTCGTGGGGCCGGGGGAGCCGTACGGCGAGCGGGAGATCGGCGAGGCGCTGGGCGTGCCGGTCGTCGGGGTGCTGCCGCGGAACACCCGGGCGGCGGCGGTGCTCAGCGACGGCGCACCGGCCGGCCGGCTGTTTCCGCAGTCGGCGCTGCTGCGGGCCGCCCGGGCCACGGCGGTCGGGCTGGCCGAGGTCGCCGCCGCCTCCGAGGGCCGGCTGACCCCACCGCCGCCGATGCCAGCGCCGTCGCCCTCGCCCCTGTCGCCGACGACCGCCGGAGGCGGCCGTGGCCGCTGACCCCCTGACCGACGGTCGGACCGCGGGGCGCACCGGCCGGGCGCTCGCCGAGCCGTCGGCGGCGATGGACTGGGCGCTGGTGCGTCGGCTGCACGAGACGACGGCGACCGCCCTGGCCGAGGAGCTCAAGCGCCGCCCGGCGCTGACGCCGACGGCGCAGCAGGAGCTGGCCCGCACCCTGGTCCAGGACGGCATCGACGGGCTGGTGCGCGAGCGGATGCGCGCCGGTCAGCCGGTGCCCACCCCGGCCGAGGAGCGGGCGATCGCCGCGGCGGTGTTCGCCGCGCAGTTCGGGCTGGGCCGGCTGCAGCCCTACGTGGACGACCCGCGGGTGGAGAACATCGAGGCGCACGGGCACGACAACGTGTGGATCGGCTACGCCGACGGCCGCGACGTCCGCGTGGACCCGATCGCCGACTCCGACGAGGACCTGGTCCGGCAGCTGCAGCACATCGCCGCCCGGCTGGGCCGCGCCGAGCGGACGCTGACCACGGCCAGCCCGCTGCTGACCATGCGGCTGCCCGACGGGTCCCGGCTGGCGGCGGTGATCGAGACCGTGCCGCGCCCGCAGCTGGTGATCCGGCGGCACCGGATCCGCGACGTCGACCTCGACGACCTGATCGGGCTGCAGGCACTCGATCGGCCGCTGGCGGGGTTCCTCCGGGCGGCGGTGCGGGCCCGGAAGAACATCGTGGTCACCGGCGGGCAGGGCGCCGGCAAGACGCTGCTGCTGCGGGCGCTGGCCAACGAGCTCCCGGTCGCGGAGAACCTGGCCACGATCGAGAAGCACTTCGAGCTGCTGCTGCACGAGCTGCCCGACCGGCATCCCCGGGTGGTGCCGTTCGAGGCGCGGGAGGGCACCGGCGAGCGCGGCCCGGACGGCCGCCGCCTGGGAGAGGTGACGCTCACCGAGCTGGTCGAGCAGGCGCTGGTGATGAACGTGTCCCGGGTGTGGCTGGGTGAGGTGCGCGGCGAGGAGGCCTGGCCGCTGATCGAGGTGATGGAGGCCGGCGAGGGCGGCTCGGCCTGCACCCTGCACGCCCGCTCGGCCGCGCACGCCTTCGAGCGGCTGGCCAACCTGTGCATGCGCGGGCGGCCCGGGGTGACCCCGGAGCACGCCTACCGGTCGTGTGCGTCGGCGATCGACCTGGTCGTGCACCTCGCCACCGTCGACGAGCGGTGGACCGGGGGCGAGCGGCACCGGTTCGTCAGCCAGGTCGTGGAGTGCAACGGCATCGGGGAGGGCGGCCGCCCCGCGCTCACCGAGGTGTTCGCCCCCGGCCCCGACGGGCGGGCGGTGGCCGAGCACGATCCGGTGGACCTGGCCGACTACACCCGCGTCGGCTTCGATCCCGGCTGGCTGCGGCCTCCGCCCGGGCGCTGGGCCGGCGCGGCCGGGAGCCGGCGGTGATCGGCGCGGGACTGCTCGCCGGGGCGTGCGGGGCACTGGTGGTGGGCGGCCTGCTGCTGGCCGCCCACGCGGTCACCGCCCCGGCGGCGCCGGCCCGGCCGCCGCGCCGCCGGCGGCGCGCCGCGGCGCCGGGCGATCCGCGCGGGGTGCGGCGCCGGCGGGTGCTGTGGGGCACCGCCGCCGCGGTGGCGGCCGGGGTGTGGCTGGCGTCAGGCTGGCCGGTCGGCGGCGCCCTCGCCGGAGGAGCGGTGGTCGGCGTGCCGTGGCTGCTGGCGCAGTTCGCCGGCGGCACCGCCGCGGTGGAGCGGCTGGAGGCGCTGCAGGAGTGGGTGCGCCGCGGCTCGGACGTGCTCGCCGCCGGCGGCGGGCTGGAGCAGACGCTGATCCGCTCGGCGCGCACCGCGCCCGCGCCGATCGGAGCCGAGGTGGCGACGCTGGCCGCCCGGCTGCAGGCCCGCTGGCCCACGTCGCGGGCGCTGCTGGCCTTCGCCGACGACCTCGACGACGCCGCCGGGGACCTGGTGGTCGCCGCGCTGCTGCTCGGCGCGGAGCTGCGCGGGCCGGGGCTGGCCCGGGTGCTCACCGAGCTGGCGGGCAGCCTCACCGACGAGGTCACCATGCGCCGCAAGGTCGAGGCCGACCGCGCCAAGCCCCGCGCCAACGCCCGCTGGCTGCTGCTGATCACCGTCGCCGCGGCCGGCCTGGCCGCGCTCAACGGCGACTACCTGGCGCCCTACGGCACCGTGCTGGGCCAGCTGGTGCTGGCCGCCATCGCCGGGCTGATCGTCGGCTGCCTGCTGTGGATGCGCCGGCTCACGGCCCCCGCGCCGTCGGCCCGCTTCCTGGTCGACCCCGACCGCGGCCGGCGGACCGCGCGCGAGCCGGAGGAGGTGCCGGCGTCGTGAGCGGCGGGCAGGCGGCGCTGATCGGCGCCGGCGCGCTCGTCGGGTTCGGGGTCTTCCTGCTGCTGCGCGCCGTCCTGGTGGTGGAGCAGCCGCGGCTGGCCGACGCGCTGGCCCGCCTGGACGGGCGCCCGGCCGCCGTCCCGGCCGTGCCCGGACCGCCGGCGGGGGACCGGTGGGCGCGCGCGGCCGGCCGCGCCGGGACGTGGGCCGCGGCCCGGCTGCCCACCGGGCGGCGGGCGCCGGCGCAGGCGCTGACGCTGATCGGCTGGACGCCGGAGGGCTACGCCGCCCGCAAGGTCGGCCTGGCCGCGTTCGGCGCGGTGTTCGCGCCGCTGCTCACCGCCGTGCTCGGGGCGGCCGGCGTACGGCTGCCGGCGCTGGTGCCGGTCGCCGGGTCGCTGGCGCTGGCGGTCGGGCTGTTCCTCGTCGTCGACCTCGTGGTGCGCGACCAGGCCGCCGAGGCCCGCGCCCAGCTGCGCCGCGCGCTGTGCTCCTACCTGGACCTGGTCAGCCTGCGCCGCGACGCCAGCGAGGGACCCACCATCGCCCTGGAGCGGGCCGCCGCCGTGGGCGAGGGCTGGGTGTTCCGGCGGATCACCGACGCGCTGCTCACCGCCCGGCTGGCCGGTGACCCGCCGTGGGACGGGCTGCGCCGGCTGGCCGCCGACACCGGCGTCGGGGAGCTGGCCGACGTCGCCGACATCGCGGTGGTCGCCGCGCAGGAGGGCGCCTCGATCGCGCCCACGCTGCGGGCCCGCGCCGCCTCGCTGCGGGTGCAGCTGCTGGCCGAGGAGGAGGCGGCGGCCAACACCGCCAGCGAGAAGCTCACCGCCCCGGTCGCGCTGCTGTCGATCGCGTTCCTGCTGCTGTTCCTCTATCCCGCCCTGGCCCGGCTGCTGGCCACCTGACCGCATCCCCCGACCGAGAAGGACAGCCCCGATGAACCCGTGGATCAGCATCCTCACCGCCCTCGCGGCGGCGCTGCGCGACCGGCTCCGCGCGGTCCGGGCCGCCCCGGAGCGGGGCTCGCTGTCGGTCGAGCAGGTGGTCATCACCGTGGCCCTGATCGGCATCGCCGTCGCGCTGGTGGCGGTGATCGCCAACGCCGTCACCTCCCGCTCCTCCCAGATCCAGTAGCGCCGTGGCCCGCCCGACCCGCCCGTGCGGCCCCGCACCGCCGTCCCGGGCCGGCCGGACCCGGGGCGTGCGGGGCACTGGTGGCCGACGGCTGTCGGCGGAGCGCGGCGCGGCGTCGGTGGAGCTGGCGGTCACCTTTCCGGTGGTGCTGCTGCTGGTCATGACACTGATCCAGGCGGCGCTGTGGTTCTACGCCCGCTCCGTCGCGCTCGGCGCCGCGGAGGAAGGCGCCCGCGAGGGGCGGGTGCGGCCGGCCTCGACCGGCCGCGCCCGGTCGGCCGCCGAGGACTTCCTCGACCGCACCGCCGCCGACCTGCTCACCGGTCGGGACGTGACCGTGAGCGGCTCGCCGGCCAGCATCACGGTGACCGTCACCGGCACCTCGCTCAGCCTGTTCCCCGGCCTGTCCGGGTGGTCGGTCACCCAGACCGCCGTCGGCCCCGTCGAACGGCCCACCCCATGAGCGCCGCGGCGGGGGAGCGGGGATCGGTGTCGGTGGAGCTGGCGCTGCTGGCCCCGGCGTTCCTGCTGCTGCTGTTCTTCGCGATCCTCGCCGGGCGCGCCCAGATCGCCGAGGGCGCCGTGCAGGAGGCCGCTCGCGCCGCCGCCCGGGAGGCCTCCCTCGCTCGCGACGCCGCGACCGCCGCCGCGCTGGCCGGCGCGCAGGCCGAGCGCACCCTGGCCGCGCAGGACCTGCGCTGCCGGGACACCGGCGTCGCCGTCGACACCGCCGGCTTCGCCGCGCCGCCCGGCCGGCCCGGCGACGTCACCGTCACGATCAGCTGCACCGTCGGCATGGCCGACCTGCTGGCCCCCGGTCTGCCCGGCGCGGTCACGGTCGAGGCGGCCTTCACCAGTCCCGTCGACGCCTACCGCGAACGATGAGCACCCGGCAGCGGCTCCGGCGGGCGTCCTCCGAGCGGGGGGCGATCACCGTCTTCCTCGCGGTCCTCGTGCCCGGCCTGCTGCTGATCGTCGGGCTGGCCGTCGACGGCGGCGCCAAGGTGGCCGCCACCCAGCGCGCCGACGCGATCGCCGACGAGGCCGCCCGGGCCGGCGGGCAGGCGCTCGACGTCGCCGCCGCGCTCAGCGGACGGGTGCGGGTGGACCCGGCCGCCGCGGTCGCCGCGGCGCAGGACTACCTGGACCGCAACGACGTGACGGGCGCGGTGACCGTCGTCGACGGCGACACCCTGCGGGTGACCACCACCATCACCCAACCCACCACGTTCCTCGGCCTGATCGGCATCGCCACCCTGACCGTCGAGGGGTCCGGCACCGCCGATCTGGTCCCCGATGAGAGCGGGGGAGCGGGCCCATGACCACCACCACGTCGCGGGCCGCCGACCTGCTGCGCCGGCTGGCCGCCCTCCTGGTCCTGGCGACCGGGGTGCTCGGCGTGCCCATCGGGCTGTGGCGGCTCGGGAGCTCCTACTTGCCGGACCGGCTGCCCTCCTGGGCGGAGGTCACCGCCGCGCTCAGCGGGCCGGACACCGGCGCGCTGTTCCTCGGGCTGCTCGTCGTGGTCGGCTGGGCCGCGTGGGCGGTGCTCGCCCTGGCGGTGGCCGTCGAGCTCGCGGCGCAGCTGCGCGGCCTGCCGCCGCTGCGGCTGCCCGGCCTCGCCGCGCCGCAGCGGCTGGCCGGCCTGCTGGTGGCCGCCGTCGTCGGCGCCGGCTCGGCACCGCTGCTCGCCGTGCCCGCGCTGGCCGGACCGCCGGTGGGTGTCGAGCAGCCGGTCGAAGAACCCGTGCCGGTGCCCGCCCCGGCGCCGGATGCTTCACCGACGGCGCCCACCGCGGCCGGACCCACCTACACCGTGCAGCCGCGGGACACCCTCGGCCGCATCGCCGCCCGGTACCTGGGCGACTGGACGCGCTTCGAGGAGATCGTCGACCTCAACCGCGGCCGGCCCCAGCCCGACGGCAGTGCGCTCGGCGACCCTGGGGCGATCCGCCCAGGATGGGTGCTGGTCCTCCCCGCCGACGCCGCCGTCCCCGCCGACGCCGCCGTCCCCGCCGGCGAGCCGACGGCCGCCCGGGTGACCGTGCAGCCCGGCGACACCCTGGCCGACATCGCCGACGAGCACGGGCTGGACGGCTGGCGGCCGATCTTCGACCTCAACGCCGACGAGCCCCTGCCCGGCGGCGGCCTGTTCACCGATCCCGACCTCATCCGGCCCGGCCAGGTGCTGGACCTGCCCTCCGTCGCCGCACCTGTTCCCGCGCCGCCCCCGCCGGCCGACCCCGCGCCCCCGCAGACGACTCCACCGCCCGAGGACGGGCCGGCGCCGCCCACCGAGGCACCGCCGACGGCACCGGCTCCGCCCGGGGACGCGAGTCCTTCTGCATCTTCCGATCCGACACCCACTGCCGCGGACGACGACGCCGAGGAGCGGCCAGCGTCGGAGCTGGCGGCCGTGCTCACCGGCGGGGGAGCTCTGCTCGCCGCCGGCCTCGGGACGGTGTGGCTCGCCCACCGCCGCCGGCGCCTGCGCCGCCGCCGGACCGGCCGTCGGCTGGCTCCGCTGCCGCCGGAGCTGGCCGTCACCGAGACCGCGGTCACCTCCGCGGCCGAGGCCGGCCGGGCGGACTACGCCGCGCTGGACCGCGCGCTCCGCACCCTGTCCGTCCTCGTCTCCGAGGACCCCGGCGGGCGCCTGCCCGATGTCGTCGCCGCCCGGCTGGACGACCGCCGGCTGCGGCTGCGGCTGGCCGCGCCGGCCGACCGGCCGCCGCCCCGTCCGTGGATCGCCGACGACGACGGCCTGTGGTGGTCCCTCGACCTCGGCGCGGACACCGGCGTCGACAGCGACGTCGCCCGGGCCCGGCTGGCCCCGTATCCGACGCTGGTCAGCATCGGCACCGACGGCCGGCAGCGCTGGCTGCTGGACCTCGAACACCTCGGCGCCGTGCGGGTCGGCGGGCCGGCCGACCGGCGCGAGGACTTCGCCCGCTTCCTGGCCGCCGAGCTCGCTGTCAACGGCTGGTCGGACCTGCTCACCGTCACCGCCGTCGGGTTCGGTCAGGAACTGGGCGACCTCGCCCCCGACCGGATCCGCTGGGTCGAGGATGCCGCGGCTGCCGACCTGCACACCGTGCTGAGGGAAGCCGGCGATCGCGAGGAGGACGTGCTGCGGGGGCGGCTGCAGGCGGCGGGCGGAACCGGCTGGATGCCGCAGGTCGTCCTCGTCCCGCACCGGCCCGACGACGGCGGCGGGTTGGCCGAGGCCGCCGACGGACTGTGCGCCCGGAAGGGCCGCAGCCCGGTCGTCGTGCTGCTCGGTGCCGAGCCGGCGCAGCCGGAAGACGAATGGCTCATCACGGTCACCGCGGACGGGGCGCTGCACGTGCCCGCCCTCGGTCTGCACCTGCCGGCGTCCCAGTTGACCGTCCAGCAGGCCCGCGACATCGCCACGCTGCTGGCCTTCGAGCGCGACGCCGCCGACCAGCCCATCCCCGCCGCCGAGGGCGACCGGCCCTGGCAGGCACACACCGACGCCGCCGGCGCCCTGCGCGACGACCTGCTCCTGCCCGAGGGCGACAAGCCATCTGCACCCGTTGCCCCGCTCCGGTCTAGCCAGCGCGGCTCCTCGGCGGCAGCGCCCGACCCGGCGCCACCGCAGCCGGCCGACAGCGGTGCAGCACCCACCGGGCCCCCGGCCGGGGACGACGTCGCGGCGGCCGGCCGCCCGCGCGCGACCGGACTGCGACAGCGGCTCGAGCACGACCTCGAGCAACTCGACCGCGACCTCGCCGACTGGTGGGATCCCGACTGCACCCGGCCGCGGCTGACCCTGCTCGGCCCGGTCACGCTGCGCGCGCACGGGGACGAGCAGGCCGTCGCCCGGTCCGGGCTGCGCCGCCGCTACGAGGAGGCGGTCGCCTACCTCGCCACCCGCCCGCACGGCGCGACCGTCGACGAGGCGGCGAGCGCCCTGCAGCCGGCCCGCGGCGGGAGGAGCGACCCGGTCAGCGCCCGTGCGTACGTGCACCGGATCACCGCCGGCGCCCGCGCCTGGCTGGGCACCGACCCTGCCACCGGGGAGAAGCACCTCAGCTCCGGCCACCGCGGCCCCTACACGCTGACCAACGTCCTCGTTGACGCCGACCTGTTCCGCCAGCTGCGCGCGCGCGCCGGCGTACGCGGCGACGCCGGCAGGCCCGATCTGCTGGCCGCGCTCGGGCTGGTGTCCGGGCCGCCTTTCGCCCAACGTCCAACCGGTTACGAGTGGCTCGGCGGCCTGGACCTCACCCTCACCGCGGCGATCTGCGATGTCGCCCACCAGGTCGTCACGGCAGCACTCGCCGACGACGACCTGAACGCCGCCCGGACCGCCAGTGCCACCGCGCTCCTGGTCGCGCCGGACGACGAAAGGGTCCTGCTGGATGCCATGCGGGTCACCTATCGCGCAGGCAATCGCGCCGAAGCCGAGACCTACGTCGCCCGCCTCATCGACGTCCACGACGGTGACGATGAGATGGACCTACCCCTCAGCACCGCTGAGACCATCAACCGCGCTCGCCGTCAGTACCTCGATCGCGCTTCGTGTTAGCACATGCCGGCTGTAGTTGACGACGATCGGCACGCAGTTCTCGCTTACGGTGGTGTCGACGTCGTTCCTGACCCCGAGCACGACGAGATCGACGTGCCGCCCCCGCCCTGGCATGACGAGGTCGATCTACAACCCACCTACGAAGACGAGCACGTCGACGTCCCTCGGGAGGGGTCCTGATGGCCCGCCGGACCGGGGTGCGGGAGAAGTGGTATGCCGAGGTCTTGCGCACCCGCCTCGTGGGCGACGCCTGCCGGGTGCTGCTCCTGCACATGGCCCACGAGATGACCGAACGGGGACTGGTCAAGATCCCGCGGGACAAGCTGGCCGAGGCGCTTGGCGTACACCCCAAGCGCATCACCGACCGGGTCACCGAGGCCACCCGGGCCAAGCTGTTGATCCGTGTCGCGGGCGGCTACAACGGTCAGGTTGTGACGTACCAGGCCCAGATGCCCCAGCCCGAGGAGTGGCCGGTTCGGTCGCCCGAAGGCCCAGTGACAGGACCGGCGAGCCTGGCCGCCTTCATGCCGCCAGGTACCGCTCGACGGGGGACCTTGACGGTCCGCAGAACCGGCACCAGGGAGCAGGAGTCTGAGCCCGCTCCGGACTGAGCAGGTACCGGTCGGACCGGCTACATACGCGCGCGCACTACTGATGAAGATCACCAGGGGAGGGATGAGCATATGGATTGCGTTCATCCTTCGTCTCGAAAGCTCGTTTCCGAGACGACCTCTCGAGGGGGTGACTGAGGAGATCTGTCTCCAGTACCACCCGGAGGCATCTTCCGGTCTCACGGAGACATTGACGCGGAGATGCTGAGTGGTACCCGGGGGAGGTGCAGGTTGGTTCGTTCTGGACCTGCACCTCCTTCTTGCGTTGACGAGATCTCCAACTACGGCGGGCCAGGAAGCGGTAGAAGGTCACTTCGTGGACGTGTAGCTGTCGATGACCATCCGCCTGTTCATCGACATCTACTTCTCCGTGATTACGGAGGTCATCGCGGGTTGTAGATCACTCGGTTGGTGTCGGATCTCGACCTCGGAGCGAACGTTGTCGCAGTTCAACGGCTCGGACGCCTGTTGGACTGCGCGAAGTCCTCCACAACCTGACCTACCCCTGTGCCTGACCGGCCGGTCAGGGTCTGGCGCACGGGACCACAGCTGGCTTCGTTGCGGTGATCTTGTTGAGGCCGTCTCCACGCGCAAGCGCGCGTCCGACGAGACAGGGCACGGCTACTAGCCCGGGGCTGCTGTGGAGAGCGAGTCGGCCCCTGACGATGCCGCTCGAGGCCACCACCAGCTGGAACCTCGGCCGCGTGTCTCCCGTGGTGGGGTGTACTTGAGTGACGGCTCGCCGACGTCCGCTAGCGGTTTTCGGTTGCGACATGCTCGCCGAGCTTGTCGGTGCAGATGCGCAGGCCAGCAGGGCATCACCATCGCGAACCTTCTCTTTTGGATCTTCATCGTGGTGCCTGGTCCTGCTGACCTGCGGATTGCGCTCGCCCTTCTGATCTAGGGTGCGTAGCGCATGCTCGCGACCACTCTCCGTCAGCGGTCTCGAGCCGGCCTCCCCAAGCGTCTTCCCGGATCCGGAGAACCACCTGTCGTGTCTGTCCTCTCCAGCTTCGTGTGGAGTGTCGCCGACACTCTGCGCGGCCCATATGCCGAGGCCGAGTACGGCTCAGTCATCCTGCCCTTCACCGTGCTGCGCCGCCTGGAGTGCGTGATGGCCCCGCACCGCGAGGTGATGGCCGAGATCGTCGCGCTGTACCCGGGTGAGCAGCAGCGTCGCACCCACCTGAAGATCAAGACCCGCAGCGAGGACAGCGCAGGGCTGTCGTTATGGACGACCAGCGACTACACGCTCAAGAAGGCGCTGCAGGACCCGGACAACCTGGCGGCGAACCTCATCGACTACGTGGGCGGGTTCTCGGCGAACCTGGACGTGTTCAAGGCGTTCGACTTCGAGAACGTGATCCGCACCCTCGACGCACGTGACCGGCTCGCCCAGGTGACCCGCCACTTCGAGGGGATCGACCTGTCTCCCGATGCGGTTTCCAACGCCGACATGGGTGACCTGTTCGAGAACCTCATCTACCGGTTCGCGGAGTCCGCCAACGACGGGGCCGGCCAGTTCTATACCCCCCGCGACGTCGTCAGGCTGCTCGTTGACCTCGTCTACGCCGAGGACACCGAAGCCCTGCGTGACCGGGGCACCGTCCGGTCCATCTACGACCCCACCGTCGGCACCGGCGGCATGCTGACCGTCGCCGATGAGCACCTCCACGGCCTGAACCCCGACGCCTCCACGGCGCTGTTCGGGCAGGAGATCAACCCGCGCACCTACGCCATCTGCAAGGCCGACCTACTCATCAAGGGACAGGACCCGTCCAACGTCCGACAGGGCGACACACTCGTCGTGGACCGGTTCGCGGACCGGCGGTTCGATTACGTGCTGTCCAACCCGCCATTCGGCACCGACTGGAAGGCCGTCGAGGCCGAGGTGAAGAACCAGCACAGCCGTGGTGGCCAGGGCCGCTTCGCGCCGGGGCTGCCCGCCGTCGGTGACGCAGCCATGTTGTTCCTGCTCCACGTCGCTTCCAAGATGCGCGACGTCGACGAGACGGGCCGTGGCGGCAAGGCCGGCATCGTTCTCAACGGCTCACCGCTGTTCAACGGCGGCGCAGGCTCCGGGCCCTCCGACATCCGGGGCCATATGCTCGAGAACGACCTGGTCGAGGCCATCGTCGCCCTGCCCAACGACATGTTCTACAACACCGGCATCGCCACCTATCTGTGGATTCTTTCTAACGCCAAGCCCGCCAACCGCGCCGGCAAGGTTCAGCTGATCGACGCAAGCGGGCTCGGTTCGAAGCTGCGCAAGTCGATCGGCTCTAAGCGCGTCGAGATCTCCGGGAAGCACCGTCAATCGATCGTCCGCGCCTTCGCCGAGACGGAGAGCAACGAGGAAGGAACCGCGGTGCCGGCGAAGGTGTTCGCCAACCGTGACTTCGCCTACTGGACCGTCACCGTCGAGCGTCCTCTCCAACTCCGCTTCGAATGCACCCCCGAGACCATCGCCGAGGTGGCCGAGCACGCGACGCTCGGTAAGATCGCAGGGCTGGTCGACGCCCTCGATGCGTTTGGCGACCAGCCATTTCTCAACCGGGAGAAGTTCAACCTGGAGCTCGCCGGTCATCTTCGCCACCACGGTTTGACCTTGACGGCGGCTCAACGCAAGACACTGTGGCAGACCATCGGAATCCACGACGAGGACGCCGACATCTGCCAGTACACATCCGGGCCGCACAAGGGTGAGACCGAGCCCGATCCCGCGCTTCGTGACACGGAAAACGTTCCGTTCGGATGGGGAGGGCACCCCAAGAGTCACGAAGCGCTCGAGCAGACGGTGCAGGCCTACTTCGACGCCGAAGTCAAGCCGCACGTCCACAACGCCTGGATCGACTGGGCCAAGACCAAGACCGGATACGAGATCCCCTTCACTCGCCACTTCTACAACTACGAGCCGCCCAGACCGCTTGAGGAGATCGACGCCGACCTCAACCGGGTCGTCGGCGAGATTATGGACATGCTCCGCGAGGTCGAAGCGTGAGCATCGTGGCGCAAGATGCCGTTGTCGCGCGGGTACACAAGTGGCTCGGGGACGTTCCGGCAGGGTGGACGGGGGCTCGGCTTTTCGAAGTCGCCGACGCGTGGACGAGCAACGTCGACAAGCACACGGTGAAGGGCCAACCATCGGTCAGGCTCTGCAACTACGTGGACGTCTACAAAAATGACTCCATCGTCGAGTCGCTCGATTTCATGGCCGCCACCGCGACGCGCGAACAGATCAAGAAGTTTCGAATTCGAGTCGGAGACACCCTCATCACCAAGGACTCTGAGACGGCGGACGACATCGGCGTCCCAGCCTTCGTTGAATACGAAGCCGACGACCTTATCTGCGGGTATCACCTGGCCATAATCCGACCAGACCGGCGTAAGACTGCGCCGAAGTTCCTGTACTGGGCGCTCGCGTCCGAGCCCATCGCTCGCCAGTGGGGTGTCACCGCTGCCGGTGTGACTCGTGTCGGCATCCGCAGCACCGACCTCAACAAGGTCACGATTCCGCTCCCGCCGCTTGACGAGCAGCGAGCCATCGCCGACTACCTCGACCATGAGACGGCCCAGATCGACGCGCTTGTGGCCAAGCAGCAGGAGTTCGTCCGACTGTTGCAGGAACGACGGACGCGCGCACGTGAGGCGCTCGCGCATCGAGTAACCCATGGACATCGGTTGCGGTGGGTGCTCCACGAGGTCGACCAGCGTGCGGGTGCGCGCGCAGCAGATCTGCCGCTTATGTCGGTGTCGATTGACTGGGGCGTCCGTCGTCGAGATGAGATGACGGAGAAGCTCGCACGAGCGGAGGACCTGAGTCACTACAAGGTCTGCCGCGAAGGCGACATCGTTGTGAATCGGATGCGTGCCTTCCAGGGTGCTCTTGGAGTGGCACCAGAGGACGGGCTCGTCAGCCCCGACTACGCGGTCCTCAGGGTCGCCACCCTGGAAACTGATCCACATTGGCTTGCGGAATCGATGCGCACCAGGGCTTTCGTGGGTGAGATCACCATGAGACTCCGGGGAATCGGAGGCACAGATAGCGGCAACGTTCGGACGCCACGGATCAACACCGCTGACCTCCTCGATATTCGTCTAGACATCCCAAACCTGGGCACTCAGCGAGCCGAGCTGACCGATCTCAAAAGCGAGACCACCCGTATCGACGCCCTGGTCGCGAAGGCCGAGGAGCACATTGCCCTCGCTAATGAACGCGGCTCCGCGCTGATCTCTGCGGCGGTGACCGGACGGGTCGATGTGCGGACCGTGCGGAAGGCGTGCTGAGGGCGATGGCAGCACCCGACGGAACTCGTGAGGAAGTGTTCGAGACCCAGATCGCCGAGTACCTCGCCGCGCACGGCTGGGAGTACAGCGCGACCGACGACGGCTACGACGTCGAGCGGGCGCTGTGGCCCGAGGATGTGCACTGGTGGCTAAGCGAGACTCAGCCCAATGAGTACGGCAAGGTAGTTCGGGTCGGCACCCCCGCGGAGTCAGCGGATCGTTCTGCACTGCTGGACTCGCTCGTGACGCAGCTGAACACGCCGATGGCCTCGGGTGGCGGCACTCTCAACGTGCTTCGCCGAAAGTTCTCCCACACCCGAGGTGCGACCGCGCACCTGCGGATGTGTCAGTTCAAGCCGGCCACCACCTTGAACCGCGAGGTCACCGACCAATACCGGAAGGTACGGCTGCGGGTGGTCCGCCAGGTGCACTTCTCCCCGAAGCGCGGCGATGCCCGGTCGATCGACATGGTGTTCTTCGTCAACGGTCTTCCGGTCGCGACGTGTGAGCTGAAGTCGTTCTTCAAGCAGAAGTGGCGTACCGCTGTCAGCCAATACGCGACCGACCGGAACCCGGCGGGACAGCCGCTTCTCGGGTTCGGCACCCGCGCCTTGGTCCACTTCGCCGTCGACGACGACCAGGTCCACATGACCACGAAGCTGGCAGGTGAGAAGACCTACTTCCTGCCGTTCAACCGTGGCCACGAGGACACTGGCGCGCCCGGGAACCCGCCGAACCCGAACGGTGCCGCCACGTCCTACCTGTGGGAACAGATCCTGCAGCGCGACAACTGGCTGGCCATCCTCGGATCGCAGATGTTCCTTCAGACCGAGGTTTATGAGGATCCCGCCACCGGCAAGATCAAGCGGTCCACGACGCTGATGTTCCCGCGCTACCACCAGTGGCGCGCGGTGAAGAAGCTCGTTGAGGCAATTACCGAAGAGGGCTCCGGTCAGCGGTATCTGATCGAGCACTCGGCCGGGTCGGGGAAGACGAACACGATCGCCTGGACGGCGCACCGGCTCGCCCGGCTCCACGATGATGCGAACGAGAAGGTCTTCGACAAGGTCCTGATCGTCTCCGACCGGCGGGTTCTCGACGCGCAACTACAGCAGGCGGTCGAGCAGGTCGACGATACGGTCGGCACCGTCGCCGTCATCGACTCCGCCGCCGTGCGCCGCTCCGGCGGCTCGAAGTCGAGAGCTCTCCTTGATGCGCTGACCGGGTCGGCGCTCATCGTCGTCGTTACTATTCAGACGTTCCCGTACGTCAAGGGCCTGCTCGAGACCACGCTGGGCGACAGAAACTTCGCCGTGATCGTGGACGAGGCGCACACCTCCCAGTCCGGGAAGACCGCCGCTGACCTGAAAAGGGTCCTCACCGACGGCGGCCAGGTCACCACCGAAGAGGAGATCGACGCCCAGGACGTCGTCAACGAGCTGGTGGAGACGGACCTGGCTCGAGAGAAGCGGATCGCCGCTGAGACGGCCGCACGCGCCGGCGCTGCGAACGTGTCGCTGCTGGCGTTCACGGCCACACCCAAGACCAAGACGAAGATGCTATTCGGTCGTCCCGACAACGAGGGGAAACCAGTCTCTTTCGACGTTTATCCGATGCGGCAGGCGATCGAGGAGGGGTTCATCCTGGACGTGCTGCGCGGCTACCAGACCTACAAGACGGCCTTCGAGATCGAGCAACGCGGCGAGCATGGCGTGGTCACAACCATCACCGGCACCGGAGCCATCGACGACCCGGATCGTCTCGTGGACCCAAAGGTCGCGACCCGGAAGATCATGCGGTTCGCGAACCTGCATCCTTCCAACGTGGGCCAGAAGGTCGAAATCATCGTCGAGCACTTTCGCGCCAACGTTGCCCACCTCCTCGACGGGCACGCCAAGGCAATGGTCGTTACCGACTCGAGGCAGGCCGCGGTCCGCTACAAGATCGAGACCGACAAGTACCTGAAGCAGAGGCGCTACGGGTACCAGACGATCGTGGCGTTCTCCGGCCAAATCAGCGACGACGAGTACGGCCTGGTTGACGCCACCGAGGCCTCGATGAACCCCGGGCTCGGCTCGGACCTGGCCCGCGAGTTCCGCCGGCCTGAGTACCGGCTGATGCTGGTCGCCGACAAGTTCCAGACGGGGTTCGACCAGCCGTTGCTGTGCGCCATGTACGTGGACAAGAGGCTCCCGGACGTGCACGCCGTCCAGACCCTCTCCCGGCTGAACCGAACCTACCGGGCCCCATCGGGGGAAGCGAAGGACCGCACGTTCGTGCTCGACTTCGTCAACGACCCGGCCGATATCCGCGAGGCATTCCTGACCTACTACCTCGAGGCCCACGTGGAGACGGCTACGGACCCGAACCTGGTCCACCGGCTCGCGACCAAGCTTGCCCAGGCGAGGATCTATACGCCCGCAGACGTGGAGCGTTACGCGGAGGCCTGGTGGGCTCCTGTGCAGTCGCATGCCGCGCTGGCGGCGGCGGTGACGCCGGCGCGCGACAGATTCGCGTACCGGTGGGCTGAGGCCACCGACGGTCAGGATCGGCAGACCCTCGAAGAGCTTCGAACGTTCCGGAAAGACTGCGGCTCCTATGTCCGCCTCTACGACTTCATGTCGCAGGTCGTCGACTACGGCACCAGCAACCTCGAAAAGCTGGCCGAGTTCCTGCGTCAGCTGACGCGGCTGCTTGCGGTGGACGAACCGGGGACGGACGTCGACGTATCCGGACTCCAATTACGTCGGGTCCGCCAGATTGACCAAGGAAACGCCGATATTGGCTTGTCCGGCGATCAGCCCACCCCCCCGTTGAGGGGCACCACAGGGGTCGGGTCAGGTGTGTCGCGCCAGGACCCGCAGCAAGCTCTCCTATCGGACGTGGTCGCGCGGATCAACGCCCTGTTCGGGTCCGAGTTCGCCGACCCGCAGATCGAGGGGTTCGTGGTCGCCGCCGCCGGCATGGCCGAGGAGGACCCCCGCATCGCAGATCAGATCGACCACAATGCCGTAGACCAGTTCCTGGCATCCCCAGATCTCCGCGAAACACTGACCGACGCCGCCGTGCTCAACGAGGGGGCGTTCGGCAAACTCACTGGCGCGCTCGTCGGCGAGAACGAACGCGCCGACGAGCTCATTCGACTAATCGGTGGATACCTCTACCGGGCGCGGCGTCTACGAGTGACCGACGAGACGCTAACGGAGCCTGCTGCCTGACGTACCGTCCGGCACGGCCTGATCGGGACGGTGCGCGCACTGACCTGCGGCGATGGAGGCCGTGATCGCACTGTCCGTGGACTCGACTCCGCTGGGGAGACCAGTCCACGGACAGTGCTCGCGTGGGTGAACACGCGGTCCGCCGCCGCCAGGTTGTCCGGGTCCTGCAGCGCCTCCTTGAGCGTGTAGTCGCTGGTCGTCCATAACGACAGCCCTGCTTGGGTCGACCTTGGGTCGACCTACGGTTGGCCGAGGGTATGTCGGTCCGTTTTCACTGCTCCGCTCTCGCGGCATCACCGCGACTCAGGACCACGTCGACGCCGTGCTTACACAGCTGCGCTCAGCGACTCAAGGGAGCCGCCCGAGCGCGAGGTCAGTGAAGTCGGTCCCAGCCAGTGATCTGTCCGAAGCGGCTCGAACAGACCGGACCTCTCAGGTCGCGGCGCTGTGCCCCTCCTGTGGTGTTCGCCCCAGCGTCTTGCGCATCTGCCGGTGCTCATGAGCGACGTGGGGGTGAGGCCACACGCCACAATCGTCGATCTTGCACCCCGCCACGCTCCTGCTCCGGAGGCTAGCGATGGCCCACCCACCGGAGAAGGCCTCGCGACCGCCGGATGGCAACGCCGCGTGACGGCCGATCATTTTGTCTTCACCTTGCTACGCACGACCTGTTAACCGCTGAATGGTCATCTGTCACCCGCATGACCAATCTCGGTGGTCAGAATACCTAGCACCCAGGGCGTGTCGCTGCCTGCCCCTAAGAGGCGCACTCCCCTCTGAGACGCCTCCTGCACCCTAAGAGACGCCTACTTCCGTCGATTGGCCCAAGCTCCGACCTCTCGATTCTGCCAGCGCTCGTCCAGGTCCCGTTGAATCTCCGCTTTGATTCCCTTGAGTAGGTTCATCTGCTCGATGTCCTTCTGTGTTGCCTTCGGCTTAGCCTCCAGTGTGTCGATGCGCTTATCCAGAACATTCAGAGCGATACGCTCCGCGTCCTCGTACTTCGGCCGCGTAACTCTTTCTAAGACGACTTCCTCGAAGGAGTCGCGGATGCTGTCGACGAGGCGGTTAA
Organism: Geodermatophilus sp. SYSU D01180; assembly: GCF_054050415.1. Lineage (NCBI taxonomy): Bacteria > Bacillati > Actinomycetota > Actinomycetes > Geodermatophilales > Geodermatophilaceae > Geodermatophilus > Geodermatophilus sp. SYSU D01180. Next base: position 229,700 of record NZ_JBJGZH010000001.1, read on the forward strand.
GCGGCATCGCGCGATTCTAGCCGCTAGGCAAGTGGTGCACCCGGTAGACGTCGGATGGTCAGCCCCGCTCGCGCCAGTTGCACGCAGTCGCCTCAGCGTCGATCGTCGGGTCAACGCCCTGCCATTTCAAGTTGTGTCGAAAATCTGAGGCGGCTGGTTGCGACGGCCGGATGGCGACGGCCAGAGGTGACCGCGGTTCACCCATGTCTATCCGCACAGATGTTGCTGTCAGTCTGACTGGCCTCGTCGACCCGGGGGGCGTCCAAACCCTTAGACGGCGCCAACCGGTGGATCAGGCTGTGCGTAGCCGTGGCCGCACCGGCAGCCGGCCACTAACGGCTGTTCGCGGAACGCCGCCGAATCAGCCTCTGTGACGCCGACACAGCCGAGGTTGTCAGCTTCGCGGGGACCCAGGCGTTCGTCAGCATCGAACGGTGTCGTCGTCGCTCGCCGCTGGACTGGTGGTGCTGGCGGTCGCCGTGCCGCCGTAGAGCGGGAACTCAGCGGTGAAGTACGAGCCGCCGTTGGCGTCCGTGGTCGTCACGCGCTGCTGGGTCGTCGGGAACCCCGAGGCGTTGGTGTACCGGAGGTCGACCGTAACCTCGCTGTTGGCCGGGTAGCCGCTGAGGCGGACGTTCCACGTGCACTGGCCGCCGCTGTACGGGAAGAAGGACGACTCGATGGTGGCAGGCGGAGCCTCGGCCTCGCAGTCAGGTGTGACCGTCGTCACGACGGTGCCGTCGCTCGAGAGCGTCACCACCGAGTCGTCGGGAACGGAGTTCACCTGCACGTAGCCGTAGCCCGTACCCGCCGGGTAGCCGTAGGGCGTCCCGTCACCGAGGACAACCTCGCCCGACTGTACAACCTCACCACCCACCGTAATCTCGTACGGGTAGGCCACGTTCGGAGTTCCCTTCACGTACAGGTAGGCACCGCAGGTGTCGGGGCCGACGCTGTACGGCTGTAAGCCCTGATACTCCAACGGAACACGCTCCACGTACGGCTTCAGCGCGCCGCCGTTTCTCACGAACGAGACGCACGTGCCCTGGTCCGCGAAGCGGTGGCCGGTCGTCGGATCGAGGTACTGAGAGAAACCGTTGTTCTTGCACGGCGAGACGTCGCGGGTGGGGGCAGCTGCCGCGGTGGAAGAGAAGGCGCCGAGACAGAGGACGGCTGCGGCCTGGATCAGCGCGAGACGATGATTCGCCGTAGAGATCGACATAGGAGGCCCTACTGAACGTGGTGGAGCGGAATGGGACCGTGACACTAACGAGTTCATAGCCAGTCCGGTAGGGGGCTTCGAATCACCCCGACTGGGCCCGATGCTGAACATCCTGCTCGGGGCTGTGCGCGACCCTCCGGGTCACGTCCCGATCTCCCCACCGAAGGGACCACGCCAACCCATGTCGCAGTAACCAGATGTGGCTCAGCTACTGCCTGGCCTAGCGTCCACCGACTCCAGGGTTTGGTAGGACGGGCAGGGCGTCGGCTGCGGCGACGCACTGCTTCCGGACGCGCGTGAGTTCGACATGGAACGCATTTCGGCTGTTGCCGTCGAGGTTGAGTGGCAGATCCAGTGTGGTGATCAGCTGGTCCTCCAGCTCCCACGGGCGCTCGTGCTCGACGAAACTGACGCTCGCGTGATCGGCCATCCATGTAGACAGTGCCTGCTCGCCTTCAATGAAGGTGCGCCTTCGGCCTGATCCGACCCTGCGCAGCTGAATGCCGAGTTCCTCGGCCAGAAGGCATCCCAGGGTCTTGCGCAGCGTCGAGCCCTCGGCGTTGCCGGCGTAGTGGGTCTCGATGCGCTCACGGAGGTGGCTCTTGCTCGGTGGCCGTCCGTTCCGCGGCGGCTGCTTAGGGCTGATCCCGGTGTAAAGCAGCGTGAGGCCACGCCAGCTGCGGCATCCGGTCACGTTCATTGGGGCCGGCAGGCGGTCTAACCACCACCCATAGACGCCGGGAGCGGCGGCAACGGGGGATGGTCTGGCGAGTACCTCCTCGCGACGCCACACCCGCTCAGGCGCGAGGAATCGAGTGACGTCATCGAGGATGTCGGCGCTCACTCCCAGGACATTAGGTGGCACGAATTTCCCTACGGCTTGCGCACGGCCGGTCATCGCTGGCGGCCGTCGTCACCGGCCCGGGCATATGCCGCTGGCTAGGGTCAAGCCTCCAGCTACAGGTGACGCTCGAACCCACCGCGCTCGGCCCGCTTGGCGTCGGCGGTGGCCGCGATGGTCGACATGCCCAGCATCGAGGGTGCGGGCGATGGCGACGAGCACCTCGTAGACATCGGCGGCTTCCCCCGTGGAACCCTGGGTCGACCGGCGCCGGCGTGTAGGCGGGCGGCGCCGGGGCCGACGCTCGCACGCAGCCTGCGTAGAGAGTCGTGGACGCGCAGGCCGAGTGCGATACGGCCGACCAGCCGAGGCCCATCAGAGGTCGTCAGCGCTGGGCAGGTCCGCGGTGGCGATGAACGGGCTGCCGTTGGGACGCCCGCTCTGCCGGCTGCCCAGAGGGGTGACGGGCCGGTACGTGCCGGTCGCCGGGTCGACGGTGAAGTTGGCGGTGGTGGGCTCGGCGTCGATGTCGGGTGCGGCGTCCGGGGTGCGCGGACCCGGGGGGTTCGACCACGGCGCCACCGGCTCCCTGGGCCGCGAGGGGGCGCCGCTCATCGTCCAGTCGGGGGTGCCGGCCACGAACGGTGCCGGGTCCTCGACAGCGCGGCGGGCCTGCAGGTCGGCCTGGTAGGCGGCGAGCTGGTCGCCGGCGACCTGCTCGGTGTGCTCGCCCCACACGGCAAGCGCCTGGGTGACGATGCGCTGCTGCTGGCGAACCACGTCGGCGTTGACCTTCAGTGCGGTCTTCTGCTGCCGGGCGATGCGGTCGCGACCGATGGCGAGGGCGGAGTCGGCCTCTTCCCTGGCCAGCGTCCGCGTGGTCTGCCGGTCGAAGGTGGCCTTGTCGATCGCCGCCTGGTTCTCCAGCTCGAGGAGTTCGTCGTAGGCCGACGGCTTGCCGAGGTTGAGCAGCACCTTGTTCAGCACGGGGAGCAGCTCGATGGCGATGAACAGCAGGTCCAGCGCGAGCCGGGCCAGGCCGAGGGTGGAGTTGTCCGCGGTGATGCGCGACAGCGCCTCCAGGCGGATGAGCAGTCCGGTGTTGTCGGAGTTCTCCGCGTCGTGCAGTGCCTGCAGGGCGTTCCGGTCGGCGGTGAGCTGGTCGAACAGTGGCCGGTCGCGGGCGATGGCGCTCTGCGCCTGGATGACCGCCGCGGCCTCGGCGTCGGCGGCGGCCTGCTGCGCGGCCGTCAGGGCGGCCAGCGCCTGATCGGCCTTCTGCCGCTGCTCCGCGGCTGCAGCGACCTTCTCCTCCCACTGCTCACCGTGGCCGGGGGTGCGGGTGCCGCCACGGCCGTCGCCCTCGGCGATCGCCTCGGCCTGCAGCTGGCGGTAGAGCTCCTCTTCGCGGTCGTACGCCGCCTGCTTGGCCTGCACGTCGGCGTACACCGGTGCGAGGGCGGGGTCGGCACGACCGGCGGTGGCGACGATCTGCTCGTTGGCCTCGATGCGCTGCTCGAGGTCGTCGAGTTCGGCGAACCGGGGGTCGTTGTCGAGCTGCTCGCGGGTGGCGGCAGCCTGCTCCAAGTGGATCTCGGTAATCTCGGTGTCGACCTCGGAGCGGAAGATCTGCAGCGTCAGCGGGGTCGCGATGACAAGGCCGAGGATGACGGCGAGCAGGACGCGGGGCACCGCGAGCAGGAGGGTGCGCGGCCCGGATGTGCCGTGGCGCATGCCCGCGATGAGCAGCCGGTCGAGGTTGACGATGATCAGGCCCCACAGCACGCCGAGCGGCACGGCAACCGGCCAGGGCGCGTGCACGGCGAAGTTCAGCGCGAACGCCATGGAGATCGCGGCCAGGAGGCCGGTGGAGGCGACGACGCCGCCCATCGTGACCTGCCGAGTTCGGGAGCCCGGATCGCGGGCGAGTAGATCAAGACGGGTGCCGCCGAGGGCGGCGAAGAAGTCGCCGACGGCGCGGCTGCGGGCCTTCACGGTGTGACCACCTTTCCGGTGTTGGTCGTGGCGCCCAGATCGCCGGGCAGGTGGGGGGTGAGGGCGGCGAGCACGTCGGCGGCGGTGGGCGCCGAGGTGCGCAGCCACTGCGCGACGTCGGCGCCGGTCAGCGCGTCCCAGCCGGTGTCGGCGACCAGCGGCACGTCGGGCATCGGGACGGCGACCTGCGGCAGCGGCGCCGGCGGGTCGAACCGGGCCATGGCCAGGGCGGCGGACAGTCGGCGGGCCAGCGCGCCGGTGGCCGCCTCGACGGTGGGCAGCGGCGGTTCGGGCAACCGGACGTGGACGACCGCCGGCGGCTCGAGGACGAACACGTGCCCGGCGCGGGCGGTCGTGCCGCCGTGGCGGTTGCTGGCGGTGATGTCGACCGGGCCGGGCACGAACACCGGCACCGTGACGCCGGCGGCGTGCCCGGCGGCGGTGTGGGTGCGGCCGTCGGGGGTGTGGACGTCGACACGGTCGGCGGCCCGGGTCTGCCAGGTGAGGCGGACCTCACCGCCAGCGAAAACCGCGTTCCGGTCCATGCGCAGGTCGGTGAGCGGCGGCGGGCTGGTCAGCGCGGCCGCGTGGTCGACCAGGTGGGTGAACCACTGCTTGGCCGTCGGGCGGGCGTCACGGTCGGCGCCCAAGCCGGCGGCGAGCATCGCCTGGCCGGTGGCGTCGAGGATTCCGGCGGCGCGCGCGGGGTCGGTGGCCACGGAGGCCAGTTCCCCGGCGGTGAGCACCCGCAGGATGAGCAGCGCGAGCTTGTACCGGTCGGTGGCGGCGTCCTGGGTGTTTGGCGGCAGCGTGCCGTCGCTGTTCTCCGGCGGCCACCAGTCGGGGCTGTGCTCCTGTTCGATCGCCGCGCCGGGCGCGCGGACGCCGTCGCAGTCCACGAGCACGGTGCGCGGCCGACCGGACTTGAGGGCGTAGACCACGTTGTTGTAGGACAGGTCGCCGAAGGTCAGCCCGTGCCGGTGCAGCACACCCAGGGTGTGCGCGATGCGGGCACACAGCAGCAGCCGGGTGGGGAGGTCGCCAGTGGGCGGGGCGTCGACGCCGGCGGCGGTGGTCTTGGCGTCGTCGACGACGAGCCACTGCGCGCTGCGCGGCCGCGCCAAGCTCACGCCGGGGCGGAGCGCGACGGTGGCCATGTAGGCCCTGCCCAGCAGCGGCATGAGGAACCCGCAGATGCTGTGGCCGTCGGTGACCAGCTGCACCGGCCAGGTCGTGGCCGCGTCCAGCAGGCCGCGGTCGCGGGCGGTCATGGCGGCCCGGGCGTCTACGAGCGCGGCGAGGTTGGCGATCCGGTCCGGTGGGGGCGGGCTTTTGAACTGCTTGTACGCGACGCGGCCCTGCCCGGGGATGCGGCGGTGAAGCTGGTAGACGACGCCGTAGGCGCCGTCGCCGAGCTCGGTGCGCGGGCCGAGGTCGTCGACGGACAGGGGCGCGCTCACCGTCCCGGCTCCGGACCGTCGGCCGGGTCGGGTGCCATCGCCGGCGTAACGGTTCCGGCCGGGCACGCCGCCGGGTCGCCACCGGGCGGCGCGGGGTTCCAGATGCCGATCGCGGTGCGGTCGTCGTCGAAGCTGCGGCGGGCGAAGGCGACCTGGGCGGCGAACTCCTCCGGCTCCGGGGGCGTGACCCACCACTCGGCCAGCGCGACGCCGACCTCGCCGTGGCCGCTGCCCAGCGGGGTGGCGACCCCGTCGGTGAGCAGGAACAGCGCGTCCCCGGGCTGCAGGTCGACGGCGGCGGTGTGCGCGCCCGGTGCGGGCGCGGGCAGGGCGGCGGTGGCACCGGTGATCAGTTCGCCGTCGGCGCCGTTGTCGGCGGTGAGCGGTTGCCAGGTGCGGTCGCGGAGCAAGTAGGCGGTGGAGTCGCCGACCCAGCCCAGCTCGGCGCGGTGGGCGCCGTCGTCGGTGCGGGTGAGCACAGCGGCCAGGACGGTGGTCGCCATCGGCCGTGGGGCGCGGTCGGCGGCCCCGCCCGCGGCGAGGTCGTCCAGGCGCGCGGACACGGTGGCGAACACCGCCGACCAGTCCGGCGGGTCGGCGGCCGCGAGCTCGCTGCGGTCGGTGAGCGCGGTCACGAGCAGCGCCGGCAGCTCCTCGACGACCAGGTGGGCCGCCGCGTGCGAGTGCTCCAGAGAGCCGACCCCGTCGCAGACGACCGCCACCACCGGCCCACCGGGGGCGTCGGCGGGGGCGTGGACGGTGCAGGCGTCCTGTCGGGGCTGGCCGTAGGCGCGGTGCGCGAGGCCGCGGACGCTGGCGGCGCGCACCGTCAGGCCGCCCGCGTCGACCGCGGTCGTGTGCTGGTCCGGCCACTCCGGGTACGGCGAGGGCTTGCCGTCACCGATCCGCTCCGCTGCCCGTCCGGGGTCACCGATGGTGTACCGGAGGGCGCCGGTCACGTGAGGTAGTCCCCGCCCGGGTAGACGTCGATGCCGGGGCCGAGGTCGGCGGCGGTCGGCAGGACGTGGGTGGGCTTGGCCCGGGTGGCCGACCGGCCGGACTGCAGCATCGAGGTGAGCATGCCGCGGGTCATCCGTTCGATCGCCGCCTCGGGGGACACCCCGGCGCCGGCGAGGAACATGGTGCTGCGGTTCTGCGGGTGCACCAGGCGCGACAGCACGGCGGGGTCGGCCTGCCCGAACCCGAACGGGACGAACAGCGGGTACCGCTGGTTGCCGTGGCCGGTGGCCGGGTCGAAGGCGGTGAGCTCGGTGAACGCCTGCTCCCACACGCCGGGGTCGGTCGGGTAGCCGTCGGTCAGGAAGAACACCGCCGGCCGGAAGAAGCGGAAGCGGGAGTCGGCGCCGGCGATGTCGGCGTCGATGGTCTGCTTGAGGACCCGGAAGGCCTCGCCGTAGCTGGTGCCGCCCCGGACTTGCAGCGGAACCGTCGGCAGGTTGACCTCGGCGAAGTCCGACAGCGGGACGACGACGCGTGCGTCGTCGGAGAAGTCGATGACCCCGAAGCGGACCTTGTCCGACAGCACCGGCTCCATGACCAGGGCGTCGCGGATGCGGAACAGCGCACTGTTGAGTGCGGCGATGTCCGGCTCCATGGAGTAGGAGACGTCGCAGAGCAGGTAGAAGGGCAGCACGACGGGTCGGTCGTCGGGATGGACGGCCCGGTTGTGGTCGGCGAGCACGATCTCGGTCAAGGCGCTCCTCTGCGCGTTCCCCCGTCCACGGGGCAGCCGCGCGGTTCCCGCGTTCCCCCGTGACCGAGCAGTGGCGGTGACTCGGTGTCATGCCGACGGTCGGACCGGGCGCTCATGGAGGGCCTGGTCCGCGTCGGCGGATACGGAGAGTAAGCGCATGGGGGGAGGAGGGCCAGGGTCTTCCTCCCGCGGGGCGCCGATGGACACGATCGGGTGACCGACTCGCTCGCGGTGCCTGGGGGGTCTCCGCTCGGTTGTGTGTCACTCGCCCCGAGGGCTGCGGCCGGCACGTTACGTCGGTACAGCCTGGCCAGGTGCGCCTGCCGGGCTGATCGGGCGCAGCACCGGCGTGACAGCTGCCGATGGGCCGCCCACGGAAGCCGGCGGTCGACCATGCGTCCGGACCGCCGGAACCCTTACCACGAATGCCTTGGAGGCCCCGCCAGCCGTCGACGGCTTGCCCGACGTGGGGAGTGAGGCGCTGCCCTCACCTGTCGGCCAAGGAGACCTGACCAACAGGCGCGCGACGAGTGATGCGCCGGAGCGGCTGGTTCAGCTACCGCTCGAAGCTGATCTGCTCGGACCAATCAAGGACGGGCAGGGTTGCGAATTCAGAGTCGTCGGGATTGACAAACGTCCGCCGAGTCGTGGCCTGATACTGGCGGCTGAACAGCCCCAGGAACGCCGCCGGCGCGGTCGCGCCTGCTTCGAATGTGAAGCTGAAGCGAGTGCCGAGGTCGTCTTCTCCCCAGAGGTTCTGGTTCACATAGAAGTCGATCAAGCGACCGTTCAGGCGGATCGCCACGGTGTCCGGCAGGGCGAAGGCGAATCCGCCTGCGATGCCACAGCCGGATGAGTCATAGGCCGTCTAGTGCACTCGATTCGATCCCAGCCCGAGCTCGCCGAGCTGAACCGGCCGTCCATCCTGCGCCACGATCCGCGCCGGATACCGGGCCAGGATCCGCTCGCCGGGATGCCGCGCCATCACGGCGAGCGTCAAGGTGTCCGACGGCAGGGTCAGCCCGGGGTGCTCAGCGGCGCCGTCGTACGGACCGAGCGAGGACGTCAGGGGCGGCGTGGAGCGACTTCCCCGCATGGCCGCGCGCAGGACCAGCCAGACGATCAAGACTCCCAGGATCCACCAGATCAACGCAGCCGCCCAAGTGCAGAGGTCGTCCCCGAGCGAAACGAACCGCCTGGCGTATCGGCGACCACACTGTCCGGCTTGAGTGGAGTTCACCCAGCGTCCGCCGATCGGCGGCTGCAGGCCGCAGCGCTCGGACCGCCGGCTTCCGGCTCACGACCCGCGGTGCGGGTGTGTGGCCAGCAGTGCCCACGTCAGCGATCGTGCCCGCGGGGGCCGACATGCGGCGCTCTCCTCAACTTTGCCGCCGGCGTGCCGACTGCTTCAGACGGGGCGCTTTCGGTGGTCGACGGCGCGGGTGAAGGAGGCGAAGTGGTGCTAGCGGAGGGCAGCGCGGCCCACGTCCATGCGCCGCAGCCGTGCGAGCGCTTCAGCCGCGCCGGCCGCCGCTGTGCCAATCGCACGCGCCATGCCGACCGCTGGTGCCGCCAGCCGGGCTGCGACGGATTCCGCCGGGCGAGTACGTCGGCGGCACCCCCACCGCCGCTGGTCAGGCCCACCAGCGGACAGAACCGTCCGCCCCAGAACGCTGGCGACGCGGCGCCGATGCCTCTCGACGCGGTGGCGGTGCGTATCACCACGGCTGCCATCGACAGCTACCGCTACCACCATGGCGGACAAATCGACTCCGCCGAGCGTGAGCTGCGGGCCATGATTGCGGACTTCGCGGAAACGGCGAAGGTACGGTCCTTCGGGCAGTACATCGGCCTTGCCAGGAACGGCTACAGGCTCATCTTCGATGCCGACGGGGACGTCCTCACCGGCTACGCCACGGTGCACCGTGAGCGGACGTGGGCGCAGCACCAGGCCGGCGTGCCCTCGCGCTTTCCCGGCGGAACTTCCAGTGGCGGACGTGGACGCCAAAACTCCAGTGGCGGTCGTGGGCGCCAGCTCAAGGAGCCTGCCGAGTACCAGGCCCTCGCATGTCATCCGGCGTCGGTCATGATCCACCGCCGGGACCTCAAGAGCTTCGCCATCAGGATGAACCTGGGGCACTTGTCGGAAGCGGAGTTGGACGCCGCTCTGCGGCAGTTCATCGCGAATCTGGGACCCGACAACCTGGGAGCCGTCCGTATCGACGACACGGTGGAGTTCACCCGCGGCGACGTCCGCATCGTCTTCTCCGCCGACCAGCACCGCGTGCTTAAGGTCTTCTGGCCGCGCCGCCCCGATATGCCCGACGAGGCGTAGTGCTCGGCGCCCGAGCTGCTGGCTGTGGGAGCGCGTGGGCACCGGACCGAGGTCGCCCCGGTGCGGTGGGGGCCGGCCGGGGTGAGGTCATCGTCAGCGATCCAACGGGTTCGGTCGTTGCAGGCACCCGCTCAGGCGGAGGCGAATCGCCCGTGCTCCTGTCCTGGGCAGCCGTCCTCCGGACGAGGTTCGCCACGTAGTGCAGATGGGTTAGCTCGTCGACGTCGACGTCGACGCCTGTGCGGCCCCGGCGCCGCGGCGGCTGTATCGGACGAGGACCGGCTGCCGGTCGTGGCGCCCGCTTAGGGCCAGCTCCAGAAGCGGACGGGGATTTCGCTTCCACGCAGCTTGCGCTCGAAGTCGTAGGACGCGGTTGCCGTCCAGTGGGCGGCCAGTTCGTCGAGGATGTCCGCGTTGGCGGGCGCGCCCAGCAGGACCAACAGGTCCGGGATGTGCTCCCAGGCCACGGTCTTGTCCCACTCGTACTCACCGTCGTTGCTGACCGGCGCGGTCTTCGGGCCGAAATCCTGCCCGTAGATGTGCAGGTCGCCGTTGGTATCCAGATAGGCCGTCAGGTACCGGGAGTCCTCGCCGTCGCGCTCGGCGCGCAGCGCCACCGACCGGGTCGCCTCCACCATGGTCCCTCCAACACGCTAGCCCGCGTGCTCGTCCTGCTCGCGAGCATGATCATGCGTCGTCGCCGACACCATGGCGACAGACGGAGGCCATGCTCCCGAGCGTCGCCGCAGCCATGACGCAGCGAATTGACGGCCGTGGGAACAACGGCTCCCGCCGCGAGGCGCCGGCGCCCGGGGAGCCGAGCTGGATGCGCCTGCCGCCTTCATCACCAGCGGTCGCGCAGCCACTGCAGGACGGCAGCCGGCGGCGGCTCCGGCAGCGCCTGGCGGTAGCGCTTTTCGAACAGCGTCAGCGTCACGTCCAGGACGGGGTCGTCGAACAGGCGGGCGACCGTGCGCATGCTGGACCGCATGTCTCCCGGACTGGCGTGCAGCACCGCGGCGTAGCGGCCCTCTCCTGCCTGCTCCAGCATCCCCTCCCAGGGGTGCTGCTGGGGATCGCCGGCGGCGATGCCCCGCAGCAGCTCGACGGCCAGCGGCCGGCAACCGCGGGCCCCCGGGCCGGGGTCCTCGAGATCGCCGCAGCGCACGAGGTCGGCAGCCACCCGGGCCCGTTCCGCCGATGACGGATTCGGCGCTGGCAGCGCTGCCAGCAGTGCGCCCGCCCGTTGCAGCGCCGGACTCTGGAAAACCCGGCCGGCGAAGGTCAGCGCCGACACGGCCCGCCGGACGCGCGCGGACTCGGCCCAGTGCTCGGGAGCTGCCGCCCGCGCCTCCAGCCACCGGCCCGTGGGCGCCTCGGCGTCGCGGCCGGCCGCCTCCACGGCCCAGCTGACCGTCGTGTTGGGGGTGGTCAGCCGGCAGGCCAGCAGCAGGCAGATGCGCGTCGGTCCGCCGCGCACCAGGTGCTGTAGCTGCTCCCGCTCCCAGCCGCCGTCGGCCGGCGGCAGGGCCGGGTCGAACTCCTCGCCGTCCTGCAGGTCGACGACCGTCAGGTCGGCCGCGGAGTAGCGGTCCCAGCCCCGCCGCCAGGGCGTAGGCGGTGGGCTGACCGCCTCAAGGCGGCGGTACTCAGCGTCGGTGACCAGGCAGGCCGTGGCCTGCGGCAGGAGGAGGGGAGCGAGCGCGGGACCGCCGGAGAGGAGTTCGGCGATGACCTCCTCCGGCGGCCGCACGCGGTGCAGCCGGACGGGGACCGGCGTCGCGCGGTCCATCACCGCCGGCGTCCGGAAGCGCACCCCCAGAGGCCCCGAGCGGCTGGCGAGGAACAGGTCGACGGCGTGCGCCAGCAGGGCGTCGCGCTGTGCCGGCAGCACGTCGGGGGCGGCCATCACCGCCTGGGCCAGGCGGATGGCGGACAGCTCCCGTTCGTCGGCGTCGGGCAGCTCCAAGTGCGCCGGCGGCACTGCGTCGCTGATGTTGAGCGGCAGGCGTCCGCTGCGATCGGCGGCCATTCAGCGGTCGTCCTCTGCGTCTGGCGGCGTAGTCATGTCCCGACGGTCGGCGCGCCGCACGACCTCGAAGGGGCCCTCGTCCATCGCCCAGCGCTCGGCCAGCGGAACGTAGGGCGTGGTGCGCAGCCAGAGGCGCAGCTCGTGCTCCAGGCTGGCGGCGGCCGCCTCGGCCAGGTCACTGCCGAGCAGGCCCTGGCGCTCCAGCCAACCGCGGATGACGGCGCGCGCCGTGACGTCGTCGGGCATGGTCGGCCTCCTGCGGGTGGATGCGGTCCACGGCACTGCGCGGCCCGTGGCGGCCTGCAGGCTAGTGCCCGCCCATGACCGATTCGAGCCCGTGCCGTTCTATCCGGTGACGGGGCGGACTGCCGTTCCTTGTTGGACGAGCGGAGGCGGGCGCATGGCGACGGAGGGGATAGAGGACTTCAGCGACGGACAGGAGGCGGCTCGGCTCCGCAGTGCTGTAGCGCTGGCGACCTTCGCCCTGACCAGTTCCGACGTCCATCCGGAGCACCGCAAGCGCCTCCTCAACGAGGCGATCTGGTTCGTCACCGAGCGGGGCAGCGTCAGCCGCAAGTACCGGTTGCGCTATCGCACGCCGGCGGCGCTGGCCATCCAGCGCACTCTGCCGGCCGCGGCGGCGGCCAAGCAGCTAGCCCACGAGCACGTCCAGCCACGCAAGTACCTGGTCGCACGGCTGCTCGAGCCGGGCGCGGACGTCGCGCGCATCCTGGCGGGCGCGGAGGCCTGCGTGGTGACGCGGAGCGAGCACGAGCGGCTCACCGCCCAGACTTCGGCGATCGGCTGGCAGCGATACGTGGCGGCCAGCATCACCGTCCTCGATTTGGCGACCGGCGCGCCGCTGGACCTGCAACACGCCACCGCGATGCACATCTAAATCACCATCCGGAGGCCGGAGCGCTCATCCTCCGGTAGTTCTTCAGCGGCATCGACCGGTGCCTGTCAGTGCCGTGCCCGGCAGGGACGCACGAGGTTCGCCGGAGGGGCCGAGGGTCTGCAGATCGGCCGGCCCCAGATGACTGGAGGATGACCGGAGCCGCATCGACACGGTCGGCGGCATGCACTTCCACGCAGCGTCGTTCGGCCACGCGACCACCCCGGGCCCGTCAGGTTCTCCGCTGTCCCCGGCGACAGCGACCGCCGGTGCCCGCGGCCGTCAGGAGCCACGGCCCCTGACGGTCGAGGCGATGAAGGCGGCCGTCCTCGCAATCCGCGCCGGCGCGTTCGACGGCCGGAGCAGAGCTGACGCCTCCGTCGATGACGGCGCGCTGCGTGCCCCGCGTGAACCTCGGACGTCTCGCTCGGATGGCGTGCCCCTGCCCTGGGCCAACGCCGACAGCGGCGGTCCCGTTGTGCTGGTCCTCGCGACCCATGCCGGTGCCGGCGCGTCGACGGTCGCGCTGGCGGTCGCGGAAGGCCTGGCCCTCGACCGGCCCGCGCAGGTGGTCGAGTACGCCGAGCCGACGCGGTCGGGGCTGGCGGTGGCGTCGAGCATCGAGCTGGGCGTTGACGGTGCCGGGTGGCGGCGGGGCCGGCGCGGTCATCTCGACGTCTTCCGTCTGGCTCGGCGCCCCGGCGGGGAGGAGCTGCCGCGGCTCCCCTCGGCGGACGACACCGAGCGGGTGTCGGTGGTCGACGTGGGGTGGCCCCTCGCCGCCGCGCTGCTCGAGACCGCCGACGGGACGCCCGGGCCGCGCACCGCGTGCGTGGTCGTCACCCGGGTGACGGTGCCGGCGGTGCGGCAGGCCGAGCACGCGGTGTCCGCGCTCGGCGGCGAGGCCGTGGTGGCCGCGGTGGGGCCGGCCCGGTGGCCGCGGATCGTTGAGGTCGGCTGCGGGCCGCGCCTGACCGACCTGCGGTCCCGGGGTCGGGTCGTACGCGTCCCGCTCGACCGGCGGCTGGAGGTCACCGGCCCCACCGGGGACCGGCTGCCTAAGCCGGTGGCGTCCGCGGGGCGGGCGCTGGCGGCGCTGCTCGCGCTTCGCGCGCCCGCGGCTCCCCGGCATCGGCGGCGGGGCGCCCCTCGAGGGGAGCAGCTGTGAGGTCCGCGGTCGCACGCGTCGGGGGCACCGCGCCCGTCCTCGTCCGGGTGGTCTCGGCCGTGGTGCTCGGGATGCCCGGGACGGCCGAGCTGGCGTGGTGGGCGCTCGTCGAGGAGCCGGGGGAGGAGCCCGCCACCGTCTGCCCCCAGGCGCCTCCCGGCATGCAGGCGTTCGCCGACGACGTGACGGCGTGGGTGAAGTGGGGGGTGCTGGCGCTGATCGTCATCAGCGCGGTGGTGTCGCTGGGCGCGATCCTCGCTGGGCGTATCTTCTCCCACCCGCACGCCTCCCGGTACGGGGCCATGGGGGTCGCGGTGGTCGTGCTGGTGGCCATCACCTACACGGTCATCCTGGTGATCCTCGACTCGATCACCGGCAGCGGGTGCACCTGATGCGCCGCCGACCGGAACAGGGGCCGGAGCGTTCTCCGGAGTGGAGCCCGGCCCGGCTGCTGGCGGTCGCCGTGCTCAGCGCGCTGGTCGCGCTGGCGGTGCTGGCCGGGGTCGTCCTCGCAGTCGTCGCCGCCCTGACCGACGAGGCGTCCACCCCGCCGACGGCCGGGGGAGCGGCCCCGCCTCTCTCGACGCTGTCCCGGCGGGACGCGCTGGCGGCCGCGCCGATGCCGCGCGCCGACCCGGACGACGCGCTGCCCGGCCCGGTGTCGACGCGGGCCGCCGCCGTCCTCGAGCTGCCGCGCGCCACCGGCGTCGGCGCGGCCGACGTGCCCACCGGCTTCCCCCGCACGCCGGAGGGTGCGCTGGCGCAGCTGGCGGCCCTCGACGTGACCGCCATGGGCAGCGGCTCGATGGACGGCGTGCGGCGCGTCATCACCGCGTGGGCGGCGCCGGGCGGCCCCACGGCGGAGACGTGGAGCGGCGCGCGCGGCATGGCCCGGCTGCTGTCGGCGGCGGGCCTGTCCGGCGCCGGATCGCCGGAGCTGGCCGTCGTGGTCCGCCCGGTGATGGGACTGGTCAAGGGCACGGTGGGCCCGGACTTCGCGGTGGTCTGCGTGGACCTGGAGGTCACCGTCACCGTGGCGCGGACCGCGCGCGTCGCGATCGCCGACTGCCAGCGGATGGTGTGGGCCGGCGGGCGGTGGGTGATCGGCCCCGGGGCGGAGCCGGCGCCGGCGCCGTCGATCTGGCCGGGCACCGCGGCGGCGATCGCCGCCGGTTACCGGGAGCTGCGCCATGGCTAGGCCGGCGCCGCGACGGCGCCCCGTGCCCGCCCGCCGGGTGCTCGTCTGCCTGCTGCTCGCGCTGACCGGCGCGGCGGCGACCGCCGGTCAGGCGTCGGCCGCGCCGCCGCTGGCGTTCCCCGCGGACCCGGCCACGGGGGAGGAGGTCCTCCCGTGCCTGCCGACCGACGTGTTCTGCGCGGCCGGGCAGGCGGCCGGCGCGGTAGTCGGCGACGTGTGGACCGCCGCGATGTTGGCGCTGTGGGACGCCGGGCTGTGGCTGCTGGGCCTGGCCTTCTCCGTGGTGGACGCGCTGGCCACGCCGGACCTGTCCGCGGACGGCCCGCTGGTCGGCATCTATCCGGTGACCTTCGGCATCGGCGCCGCCGTCGCCGCGGGAACCGGTCTGGTGCAGCTGGGCGCGGCCGCGCTGCGCCGGGACGGGCAGACCCTCGGTCGGCTGCTGGTCGGGCTGGTGCAGTTCGGCCTGGTCTGGACCGGCTACGTCGGGGTGGCGGCGCTGCTGGTCACCGGCGTCTCCGGGCTCACCACCGGCCTGCTGCGCAGCCTGCTGGACATCGACGCCCTGGCCGCGTTCGACCCGTCGATCGACGTGGGCCGGGACGCGGTCGACGGCACCGTCGCCACCGTCCTCGGGATCAGCTCGGTATTCCTGCTGGTGCCCGCGAGCGTGGGCTACCTGCTGCTGATGCTGGTCCGCGAGGCGGCGCTGCTCGTGCTGGCGGCGACGTCGGCGATCGCGGCCGGCGGCCTGCTGGCGCAGGCCTCGAGTGCCTGGTTCTGGCGCAGCCTGCGCTGGTTCCTGGCCGCGCTGCTGGTCTCCCCGGTCGCCGTGCTGGTCCTCGGCGTCGGGGTCACCATCACCGAGGGCGTGGTGACCGGCGCCGAGGAGACGAGCACCGCGTCCGCGGCCGGCACGGCGGTGGTCGGCTGCCTGCTGGTCCTGCTCGGCGCGGTCTGCCCGCTGGCGCTGTTCCGGCTGCTGGCCTTCGTCGACCCCGGCACCTCCAGCGGCGCGGCGCTGCGCTCCTCGCTGGCCGCCTCCGGCGGGTTGCTGGGCGCGCTGCAGAAGGTCGGCGGCGGGGCCGCGGCAGCCGCGGCCGCCGGCTCCGCCGGTGGGGCGGCCGCCTCGGGGGCGGCGGCCCGCACGGCCGGGGACCGGGCGCAGGGCGAGTCGACCGCGAACGCGGCCACGAGCGGCCGGTTCGCCGGCGCGCTGCGCGCACTGACCGCCGGCAGCGCCCAGGCGGGCCGGGTGGCGGCCGGCGTCGCGGCGTCGGCCGCCGACGTGCTGTCCGCCGCCGGCGTGGGGCACTCCGCGCCCTGGTACGGGCAGCCGCCGGCCGGCCGCGCACCGCTGCGAGGCGACGGCCGCCGCGTCGGGACGACCGGCGGTACACGCAGCCGCGGGCGCAGTACCGACGACGGCGGGCCGCCACCGGCGGAGCCGGGGAGCCCGACCGGGACCTCGCCCGCCGCCTGGCCCGCTCAGTCCCTCGACTCCACCGCACCCGACCGGGTCGACGGGTTCGATGGCGTCGACGGCTCCGGCGAGGACGGCTTCGATGAGGACGGTCCGCGGTGAGCGCCGTCCGCTACGGCGACTACGCCCGCGACGTCTCCGGCTGGTTCCTCGGCATGACCGGCGCCCAGCTGGCGCTGGTCACCGGCGCCGGGATCCCGGCGCTGCTGGCGCTGAACGCGCGGGCCTGGGGGCTGTTCCTGGCGTGGCTGCCGGTGTGGGCGCTGCTGGCCGCGGTGCTGCTGGTGCCCGTCCGCGGCCGGGCGGCCGGCCGCTGGCTCACCGACCTGGCGCTGCACGCGGTCGGCGGGGCGCTGGGCTGGACGGTGTTCGGCTCGACGGCCGCCGCCGGCACCGCCGACGACCCGGGGGCGGCAGACCTGCCCGGGGTGCTCGCCGCCGTCCGCACCCACGACGGGCCGCCGTACGGACCCGGCGTCGACCGGCCGGTACTCGTGCAGGACCGGGCGGCGCGCACCTGGGCGGCGGTGGCCCGCATCGACCATCCCGGCCTCGGGCTGGCCGAGCCGGACCAGCGGGACCGGATGGGCGCCGGGCTGGCCGAGCTGGTCGAGCTGGCCGCCCGCACCGAGCTGGTCGACACCCTCGCCCTGCAGGTGCGCACCGTGCCCGACGACGGCGCCGAGCGGGCCGCCTGGGAACGCGCGCACGCCCACCCCGACGCGCCGGCGCTGGCCGCGCGGGTGAACGCGCTGCTGGGCGCGGCGCTGACCCCGGCCGCGGTGCGGACCGAGGCGTTCGTGACCGTCGTCGTCGGCGAGGCGCGGATCGGCCGGGCGGCGCGGGAGGCCGGCGGCGGGGTCGACGGCCGCGCCCGGGTGCTGCACGGGGTGATGGCCGAGGTGGAGGCCGCGCTGCGCGGGCCGGTCGGCTGCACCGCGGTGACCTGGCTGGACTCCGCCGCGCTGGCCGCGGCGGTGCGCACCGGCTTCGCCCCCGGTGACCGCGGCCCGCTGATCGCCGCCGACCTGGCCGCCGCCGCCGGCCGGCCGGTGGCGACCGGGGTGCCGATGGCCGCGGCCGGCCCGACCGGCGCGCGGGCGGAGGTGCGGCACTACGTGCACGACGCGTGGGCGTCGGTCACCGACACGGTCCTGCTGCCCGACTCCGGGGCGGTGCTCGGCGCGCTGGCGCCGGTGCTGGTGCCCACGACGGCGGGGGAGCGGCGCTGCCTGACGGTGTTCCTCGCGCCGTTGCCGCTGCAGCGGGCCACCCGGCTGGTCGGGCGGGAGGCGATGAGCGCGACCACCGGCAACGAGTTGCGCGCCCGGATGGGGTTCCGGACCCGGGCCCGGCAGCGGCGGGACACCGCGCGGATCGGCGTCGCCGACGAGAAGCTGGCCGCCGGGCGGGCGCTGGTGCGCCCGGCGCTGGCCGCCTGCGTCACCGTGCCGGCGACCTGGCCGGTGGCCGAGCACGGCCGGCGGCTGGACGCGTCCATCCGGGCCGCCGGGTACGTGCCGCTGCGGCTGGACCTGGCGCAGGACGCCGGCTTCGCCGCCGCGGCGATCCCACTGGGGATCGGGCTGCCCGACCGCCGGGGGCGGCGGTGATCCGCCGTCCGGCCCGGGCGGGCCGGGGCGTGGCGGTGCTGCTCGACGACTTCGGCCACCGCCTGCCCACCGTCCCCGCCGCGCCGCGGGCGGCGCGCGACCGCGCGCCGTTCGCCGAACTCGTGCCGCGGCGGGGCCCGCGGGGCCGCGGCCGGGGCCGGGCGGCGACGCCGGCGCCGCTGGCGGTGTGGCGGATGACCTCGGAGCAGACGCCGGTGGTGTGGCCGCTGATCGCCGCGCCCGGGCTGCCGCCGACCGGTGCGCAGATGGGCATCGACCTGCTCTCGGGCGGGACGTTCTACTGCGATCCGGTCGGCTGGGTCACCGACGAGGCGATCCCGGTGACCAATCCCAACGTCGTCGTGTTCGGCAAGCCCGGCCGCGGCAAGTCGGCCACGGTCAAGGCGTTCGCGCTGCGGATGCTCGGCTACGGCTACCGCACGCTGGTCCTGGGCGACACCAAGGACGAGTACGAGCCGCTGTGCCGGGCGCTGGGCGTTGAGCCGTTCGCCATCGGGCCCGGCCTGCCGGCCCGGGTCAACCCGCTGGCCTTCGGCCCGCTCGGCCACGGCTGGGAGCACCTGGGCGCCGCCGAGGCCCGCCGCCGGGAGGCGGTCGTGTTCGCCCGCTGGCTGGTGCTGCTCCGCGGCCTGGTGGGTTCGCAGGCGGTGCCGTTCGGCCCGGTGGAGGAGACCGCGGTCGGGGAGGCGCTGCGGCTGCTCACCGGCCACAGCACCGCCGCCACCCGGCTCACGGAGCCGACGATCCCGCGGCTGTGGCGGGCGCTGGACGAGCCCGCGCCCGAGCTGGTCGAGGCCTGCCGGTACGCCGACCGGCGGCACTTCCTCGACGCCACCCGGCTGCTGCGCGACGCGCTCGGCGCCCTGGTCAAGGGCTCGCTGGCCGGGTTATTCGACGACCACACCACCGTCGCCGTCGACTGGCGCGCCCCGATCCAGTCGCTGTCGCTGTCCCGGCTCGAGCCACTCGGCGACGCCGCCGTCGGCATCGCGCTGACCTGCCTGAACTCCTGGGGGCAGGCGATGCGGGAGATCGCCGACCCCGGCGACCTGCGGATCGTCGTCCGCGACGAGACCTGGCGGCAGATGCGCCTCGGTGTCGAGGCGATGAAGAGCCTGGACGCCAACCTGCGGCTGTCCCGCCGCGACGCCGACGTGCAGGTCCTGCTGGCGCACAAGCCCTCGGACATGCTCACCGCCGGCGACGCCGGCTCGCAGGCGGTCGCCATCGCCCGCGACCTGCTGCACCTGTGCGACATCAAGGTGCTGCACGGCCAGGACCGGGCCGTCGGCGACGAGCTCGGCGCCCTGCTCGGGCTGACCCCGACCGCGCAGCGGGTGGTCACCGGCTGGGCGGTGGCCGGCAAGGGCCGGGCGCTGTGGCTGGTGGGCGACCGGGCGTTCCAGGTGCAGACCGTGCTCACCGCGCCCGAGCTGCGGCTGACCTACACCAACGAGGCGCTCACCGGCGGCCCGGCGTGACCGGCGCGGCGCGGCGCGCGGCGCGGGCCTGGCTGTGGAAGGCCGCTGCGCCCGTTGCCTTCCCGGTGCTCGCGGGGCTCACCCTGTTGCTGATCCCCCTAGCGGTCATCGCTGCTCCGGAGGCATCGACGTCGGCGGCCTGCTCGATCGGCGGCACCGGCACCACCGTGGCCGGGATCGCCTTGGACGCGGTCCAGATGGCGCACGCGCAGACCATCGCCGACGTCGCTGCCGCCCGCGGGCTGCCGGCGCACGCGGTGACCGTGGCGCTGGCCACCGCCTGGCAGGAGTCGCGGCTGCGGATGCTGGCCAACGACGGCAGCAGCCCGGCGCTGACCGCCGAGCAGGCGGCGGTGACCGCGACCAGCCTGGCCTTCGCGCACGACGGGGTCGGCTCCGACCACGACAGCGTCAATCCCTTTCAGCAGCGCTGGACCGCCGGCTGGGGCACCGTCGCCCAGCTGATGGACCCGGTCTACGCCGCCGGGGCCTTCTTCCGCCGGCTGGTCGCGGTGCCCGACTGGCAGGCGATCCCGCTGACCCGCGCCGCGCAGGCCGTGCAGGTGTCGGCCTATGGCGGCGCCTACGCCCGGTGGGAGCCGTTGGCCCGCGCGCTGACCGGCGCGCTGTGGCCGGCCGCGCAGGCCAGAGCCGCCGATCCCGCGGGCGCGGTGGCCGGGATCTGCCCGGGCCTCGCGGTGGCCGCGGGGTCGTGGATCCGGCCCACCGCCGGGACGCTCACCTCCGGCTTCGGCATGCGCTGGGGCGCGCTGCACGCCGGCGTCGACCTCGCCGCGCCCCGCGGCACCCCGGTCTACGCCGCCGCCGACGGCACCGTTCTCACCGCGGCGTGCACCAGCGCCTACTGCGACCGCGACGGCGGCCTGGACGTGGCCGGCTACGGCAACCTCGTCGAGGTCGACCACGGCGACGGCGTGACCACCCGCTACGGCCACCTGTCGGCCTTCACCGTCCGCGCCGGGCAGCCGGTGCGCGCCGGGACGCTGCTCGGCTACCAGGGCTCCACCGGCAACAGCACCGGCGTGCACCTGCACCTGGAGGTGCGCGTCGACGGGGCCCCGGTCGATCCGGTGCCCTGGCTGGCCGCGCGCGGCGTCGACCTGTCCGCGACCACCGCCGGCTGACCTGCACCCCACCCACCGCCGGCACCTCGAGGAGGACACGGTGCGCATCCCCGGATCCCGATCCGCCCCGGCCGGACTGCGGTCGCGCGCCGACGTCGGCCTGGCCGGCTGGGAGATCCCGGCCGCCGCCGCGCTGACCTGGCTGACTACCGGCGCCCTGCTGCTGCCGGCCGCGCGCGGGGTGGCCGCCGCGGTGGCCGGCGGCGGCTGGGTGTGGCCGGCCGGGGCGCGCGCCCTGGCCGCCGCGGTCGGCGGGCTGCTCACCGGCGATGCCACCGCCGGCCTGACCGCCGCGCAGGCCGCGGCCGTACCCGCGCCCGGCGCCGTCCACGCCGCCGTGGCCGCGGCGGCCGTGGCGTTCCTGGCCGCCTCCGGAGGAGCGGTGCAGGTGGGCCGACGCGTCCTGGGTGTCCCCACGGGTCTGGCGAGTCGCGCCGAGGCCGCGGAGGTGCTCGGCCGCGCCCG
Source organism: Geodermatophilus sp. SYSU D01180 (assembly GCF_054050415.1). Taxonomy (NCBI): domain Bacteria; kingdom Bacillati; phylum Actinomycetota; class Actinomycetes; order Geodermatophilales; family Geodermatophilaceae; genus Geodermatophilus; species Geodermatophilus sp. SYSU D01180. Next base: position 250,768 of record NZ_JBJGZH010000001.1, read on the forward strand.
GTTGCGGCGGGCCGCGGCGGTGATCCGGCCCGACCTGTTCCCGGCCTCCCGCGGCCGGGCCGGGCGGCGGCGGGCGCCCGGGCCGCGGGCGGTGGGGTGGCGGCTGGGCCGCGGCGCGGTGCCGGCGGCGGGGGAGCTGTGGGTGCCCTTCGACCGGACCACCGGCGTGTACGGCCCGCAGGGTTCCGGCAAGACCCTCGACCTGCTCGCCCCCGCGCTGCTCGGCGCCCCCGGCGCGGCCCTGGTCACGCTGACCAAGGCCGAGGACCTGTTGCTCACCGTCGATGCCCGCGCCGCCGGCGGCCGCCCGGTGGCCGTGCTCGATCCGTTCGGTGCCGTGCCCGGCCTGCCGGAGCTGGTGTGGGACCCGGTGGCCGGCTGCGCCGACCCGCTGGTCGCCGAGCGCCGCGCCAAGGCCTTCGCCGGCGGCACCGTGACCGGCGCGGTCGGCGGCGGCCGCGCCGACAGCGCGGCCCGCTTCTACGCCTTCGAGGCGGCCAAGGTGCTGCAGGCGTGGTTCCACGCCGCCGCGCTCAGCGGCGGCACCGTCGAGGACGTCCTGGTGTGGGCCGCGCATCCGCAGGCCAGTCCGCAGCCGGCCGACATCCTGCGTGGCCATCCGGACGCCGCGCCGCTGTGGGACGGGCTGCTGCACGGCGCCCTGCACGGCGACGACCGCACCGCCGGCAACACCGCCACCACCGTGCAGCAGGCGCTGGGCCTGTTCTTCCAGGCCGACCTCCGCCGCCGCTGCACCCCCGGGCCCGGGCGGCCGGCCACCGACCTCGCCGCGCTGCTCGCCGCCGGCGGCACCGTCTACCTGCTCGGCCGCGACGACCCCTACGCCTCGGCGGCGCCGCTGCTGACCGCGCTCGCCGAGCACGTCCTCGACACCGCCCTGACGCTGGCCGACGCCGCGCCCGCCGGGCGGCTGTGCCCGCCGCTGCTGGCCTGCCTGGACGAGCTGCCCTCCACCGCGCCGCTGCCCACCCTGCGCACCCGGATGGCCAACGACCGGGCCCTCGGCGTCGGCTTCCTGTATGCCGCGCAGACCTGGCGGCAGCTGGTGGTCGTCTACGGCGAGGACGAGGCCCGCGCGCTGTTCGGGCTGACCAACGTCGTGGTCGCCTTCGGCGGCGGCAAGGACGGCGGCTTCAACCGGGAGCTGTCCGACCTCACCGGCACCACCCGGGTGCGGCGCACCGCCTACACGTCCGGCCGCGGCGGACGGGGCCGCTCCACCTCCGGCGAGGACGTGCCGGTGCTGCGGCCCGAGGAGATCCGCAGGCTGCCGCCCGGTGAGGCGCTGGTGGTCGCCGAGCACGCCCCGCCGCTGATCGCCGCCCTCGACCGCTGCCTCACCGGCCGCGGCGGGCGGGCGCTGCTGGCCGTGCAGGCCGCCGCGCGCGCCCGGGTCGCCGCCGCCCGCGCCGCCGCGTCCGGGACGGGGGAGCGCCTCCCGCACGCGCCCGCGGCGGCCGCCCGCGTCGACCTCGCGCCTCGCGGGGAGGAGGCGGCGTGACCGAGCTGGTCGTCCCGTTCCCGGCGCCGCCGCGGGCGGTGCGCACCGCCCTGGAGCATCTCCGCCAGGCCGAGGACACCGGCCTCGAGCCGGCCGGCCTGCCGCTGCTGGACCGCCCCTGGGACCCGGCCGGCTGCACACCGTCCCTGCGCGCGCAGCTGTGGCCGTGGCTCGACGCCGTCGCCGGCTGGCTCAACGCCACCTACGCCTGGCAGACCACCTCCGCCGTCCCGCCGTGCTGGCCGGCCCATCCGCACCTGGTCGCCGAGCTCGCGGTGCTGGCCTGCCTGCGGGTCACCGCCGCCGAGGCTCCCACCCCGCACGCGCTGGAGGAGTGGCACCGCTACGCCCTGCCCGCCTTCCACGCCCGGATGGCCGACCGGCTGGGCATCGGCTGCCCACCCGGCCGGCACCTGGACTGGCCGGCCCGCTCGTGGGCCGCCGCATACGACAGCGCGGAGGCCACCGCGGCGCGCCGGGACCTGTTCGCCGGCGACACCGGTCGCCGGCGGCCGGTCAGCCGGCCAGCCCGTCGGCCCGGCCCCTGCGAGGAGTGACCCCGTGAGCGGCGGGGACCGGCGCCGGCCGGGTCGCGGGGACTGGGTGACGCTGATCGCCGGCGTCCGGGTCAGCCGGGCCTGGATGACCCGGCACACCCCCGGTCTGCTGACCGCCTGGTGCGACGCCACCACTCCGGCCGAGCGGCGCGCGGTCGCGGTCCGCATCCTGCAGATCGCCGGCGACCGGGAGAGCGAGCCCGACGACGACGGTGACCGGAAGCCGGCCGGCCGGTCCTGGGCGGTCCTCGCCGGGCGGATCGACCCGCGCCTGGTGTCCGGCCCGGACTGGCCGCCGCTGGTCGCCGCGCTCGACCGCGCCGCGGCCGCCGGCTACGACGTCGCCGCCCGGCTGCCCGTCCTCGCCGCCGCGGCGCCGCTGCCGCACCGCCATCCGGCACGCGAGCTGCACTGGCGGCTGCTCGACGACTGCCCGGCCGCCCTGCCGGTGCTCGGCGTGGCCGGCGCCCGGGCCGCCGCAGTCCACCGGGCGGACGTCCACAGCCCGACCGGCTCCCCACATCTTCGCCGCGACGCCCCACCGGCCGGAGCCGCCGGCGCAGCGTCGACCCGTGCCCGCCCCACCCGAGGAGGAGATCCGCCGTGACCCTGCCCCCGAGCGCCGATCCGCTCGGCCACGCCGCCGAGCTGCTCGACGCCGTCGGCGCCGACCGCGCGCAGGTGCCCGCCGAGGTCGCCCTGGACTGCCTGTATGCCGCCGAGCTGCTCGAGGCCGCCGGCGCCCGCCCGACGCCGGCGGAGCTGATCGACGGCGACGTCCGCATCACCCTGCGCGTGGCCATGGCCGCCCTCACCGATCTCGACGAGGACACCTTCGCCCATCCGCCGGTCCTCGACGCCGCCCGCGCCGCCCGCCGCGCCCTGCGACGCCTGGGGTGAGCGGTGGCCGTCTCGGTGCAGCAGCTGCTCGACGACCTGACCGCACGCAGCAGCGCCCCGTCGCCGATGGCGACGATCGAGGACGTCACCGGAGCGCTGGCCCATCTCGGCCGGGCGCTGACCGGGCTGACCGACGACGGGCTCACCTCGGCGGCGAGTCGGCGGCAGCGCACCGCCACCGACCTCGCTCAAGCATGTGCCACAGCAGGCCGGTTGTGGCCGCGCACCGGCGGCCCGCTCACCGACCTCGCCGGCGCCGCCGCCGACCTCGTCGGCCGGGACCGGGCCGTCATGGGTCGCGCGCACCGGTGGGCGGTCACCGTGGAGCTGGCCGCGGCGGCCGACCACTGCGCCCGGCTCGGTCGCCGGATGCTGCCCCGGGCGGCGGCTCCGGAGCTGGCCTTCGTCCGCCAGTCGGCCGCCGACGTCGAACGCGACGCGCAGACCCATCCGCCGACCGGCGACGGCAGCGCGGTGCTCGACCGCCTGATCCCGCTGCCCCTCCCGCCGCCCGGGGGACCCCAGGGGACCGCGCTGGACGCCGCCGCGGCGCTCGTCGCGGCACTCGACCGGGCCCGGCGGGCCGGCGACCTGACGTTGCGCGACTTCCGCGCCGCCGTCGCCGCCGCGGAGATCACCAGCCGCTACGCATCCGTCATCGCTGGTCGGGCCGGGGAGGACGCCGGACCGCTGGTGGTCACCGGCCTTGCCTGGCAGCTGGCCGGCCGCGCCAGCACGGTCTTCCACGACGGGCGGCCGGCGGACCGGGGCGTGGTGCAGTGCGCGCAGGACCTCGTCGGCGCGCTGCGCGACCAGGTCGACGCGCACGCCGACCTCGCCGGGCGGCGCAACCGGGACGAGCCGGCGGACGGAGCCGCGGCGGTTGGGCACGCGGTCGGCCAGCTGCCGGTCCTCGCCGACCGGCTCGTCGCGGCCGTCGACAGCTGGTCCCACACTGGCCGGCTGTACGCCCACCCGCAGGACCTACCGGCCATGGAGGACATGCCGGGGGACCGGGTGACGGCGGTGATCGCCGGACGCGCAGTGCGGGCCCGCGGCGGCGACTTCGACCGCCTCCGCCTGGTCGTCGGCCGGGCCGCGGACCTGTCGACCGGACTGACCACCGCACTGGCTTCCGCTGTCCCCAAGCCGCCTCACGCCGGCGGAGCTCGGCCGGTAGGAGCCCTCGACATGCGCAGTCCCCTGGCTCATCAGAGCGCCTCCTTGCCCAAGCGCAAAGAGCCGCCTCCACTCCGGTGACAACTACCGCGCTGGCTCGCCTGGCCCTCACCCTCATCTGCGCCCGTCGGCTACCTAGCCACTAATGCAACGACTTCTAAGAAGACGTTGCATTAGTCGCGCGGAAGCCGGCGAGCACAGATCAGCGTGACGGCGAGTCGGGCCAGCGCGGTGATGGTCGTGGCAGTGCGGTCGTAGCGCAGGGCCAGGCGTTTGTAGGACAGCAGCCAGCCCAGCGTGCGTTCGACGACCCAACGATGCCGGCCCAGCCGGGCGCTGGAGTCGCGCCCGATGCGGGCGATCCGGGCGGTGATCCCGCGGCGGCGCAGGTAGCGGCGGACTCGGGGAACGTCGTAGCCCTTGTCGGCATGCAGCTTGAGCGGCCGGCGACGGGGATGCCCGCGGCCGCCCCGGCGGATCGCCGGCATCGCGTCCAGGATCGGCTCGACCAGCATGCTGTCGTTGCGGTTGGCGCCGGAGACGGCGACGTTGAGCGGTAGTCCGCGCGCGTCGACGAGCAGGTGGTACGTGCTGCCGCTCTTGCCCCGGTCGGTCGGGTTCGGACCGGTCAGCTCACCCCCCTTTTCGCCCGGACGCTGACCGAATCCAGGGACGCCCGCGTCCAGTCCAGCTCGCCGCGTTCGCCCAGCTGGTTGAGCACGGCGACGTGCAGCCGGTCGAACACGCCGGCCTCGGCCCACTCGTGCAGCCGCCGCCAACAGGTCCAGCCCGAGCCGTAACCGAGCTCACCGGGCAGCCTGGCCCAGCCGATCCCGGTGGACAGCACAAAGGCGATGCCCTCGAGCACGTCCCGGTCGGAGGTCCGCGGCCGGCCGGTGCGGCCGTGCACGGCCGGCTTGCGCGGTGGGATCAGCGGCTCGACCAGCGCCCACAGCTCGTCACTGATCAACCGCGGCGGCGGGGAAGACGCCGGCGACGACATGACGCACAACCTGCGCCGACGCCGCATCGACGGGCAGAGCCCGAGGACCTACTTCTGCAACGTCTTCTAAGGGAAGACCTGGGTTCAGCTGTACAACGCGCCCTGTCGTTGCCGGTCGGCGATGAAGTTCTCCAAGAAGGCCTCGAACGGTAGGGGCTCTTCGCGCCCCCCATCAGCGACACGAAGCCAGGTGACGTAGATCAGCCCCATCAGCACCGCCGTCAGGACGGGCGTGAAGGTGGTGCCGCTGTCCCGCAGAGCCGTAATGGCCGCCACCGGCGCTACGAGGGCGACGGGCCGAAGGACGGCCTGTGGCAGGCGGTCGCCCGACTTGCGCATTCGTAGTACGGCCAGACCCACCCATAGCACGGCCGGAACCACGCCGTACGGGCCACTCATCAGCAGCGCCAACACGGTCAGCGGCGCCAGTCCCACCAATACAACGGTGGGCACACCAGGACGAGGTGCGTTGCGCTGCGCTTGCAGGTAGAGGCCGTAGGCCGCCCGCGCCCGCTGCTCCTCATGCGCCTCCGCCTGCCGCCACATGTGCTCAATCTGCAGTGCGTCGACTGGTTGGCCGGGGTGGGCGGCCACGTAGGCCGAGTGGTAGGCGAGATGCCGCTGCCGCCGCTGCCCCTCGCGCCGCCGCAGGTTCTCCTCGTGCGCCCGCCGGTTCTGCTCCCGTGCGGTTGCGGCCGCCTCGGCGTCGGCGGCGATGCGCTGCGCGGCTTTGATCTGCGCAGCGGCCGCGTCTTCAACCGCGTACTGCATGTTGGCGGAGTGCCTGTCGGCCTGCCGAGCCGCATCAGCATCGGCCCGCCGAGCGCTCTCGGCCCGCTGAGCCGCCTGCGAGGCCGCTTCGCGGTTCTGCCGCTCGATGCGACGCAGGTAGTCGTTGTTGCTGGTCACCCTTACCCCGATTTGTGCAGCAGCCGCAGTCGCGGCGGATCTTGAAAAGTGCGGGGCACGGTACCGCACCGCAACCTCCCGCCCCCGTTGATCCGGGACACCGCCAAGGACCTGACCTGTTCGCGTGTGACAGCAAGGTCCCATCGCCCGGTCAGGCATGGGCGGGTGCCGAAGACGCATCAGCAGGTCCGGCGCTAGCGTGCCCGCCGGCCCCCGGCCCGGGTGGCGCTCAGCGCCTACGGCGATGCAGCCAAAAGGCCCCAAGGCCAATGAGCAACGCCGTGGCGATGACGGATCCGACGATGCCGACCAGCGGCAGACCCCGTGTCCCCGAGGTCTCTTGGGTGCCCGAGGTGGACGCGGCCATCGGACGGCTCTCCAGGGCCACTCCGGTAGCGTCCCCGACGCCGTCAGCGGTGCGGCCAGCGACGGAAAAGTCGACAGCTGCATCGCCGCGGACGTCAGCGACAGTCACGGACGTCGTGGTCGCTGGCGCCTGCCCGACGGGTACCCCGTCCACGGCGACGTCCCAGGCCTCGGCCCGCTCATCCGTCCGGGTCCAGGTCAGCTCGATGGTGTAGGTGCCGTCGGTGGCGGTGTCGAGCACGGTTGCGGTCAGGTCGGTGGGGGCGTGGGGCAGACGTTCGCGGGGCGACTCGGTGGTGACAAGCACGGTGGCCGAGGCAGTGCCGACGTTTCCGTCGGCGGCGATTGCCCGGACTTCCACCATCCCGTCGAAAGCCTCCTGGTAGCGGTGTGAGGTGACAGGGTCGGTGGTCTGCTCGTCGATGGTGCCGTCGGCATCGAAGTCCCACTCAAACCGGCTGATGGGCGCACCGACCGCATAGGAGGTCGACGCGTCGAATCTGAACTCCTCCCCGGGCTGACCCCAATAGGCTGCCAACGGCAGCTTGACCACCGGGCGGGCTGTCAGCAGCTGCGTGACCTGCTCAAGGCCCTTGGCAGCGCCGACGGCGGTGGCGTCGACGAGCTGTCCACCGGTCGCCTGCGCCAGCGCTGTCAACTGGGCAGCGGCGCCAGGATCGGAGGCGTAGCCGACCGGGGTAGCGACGAGGACCGGGTAGACGTTCACCGGGTCGATCTCCAGCGCGCGGCGCTTGACATCGTCGTAGGTGTGGCCACTGGCCCGGTCCGGGTCGTGGTAGCCGGCGTCGGTGAGCACCACCGCGGCCTTTGGCAAGCCCGGCTGCCACTCCAGGGCGTCGAAAGCCTGCATCAGACCGGACAGCATGTCCTCCGGCGCATCGGTGTTGTGACCACCGGCGCCCTCGGTCGTGGTGAGCGCGTCCAGCGCGCGACGAAACGCCGCCGGGTCGCTTGTCAGCGGCGTCAGCGCGCGGGCGACGAAGTCGCTCTCCTTATCCCGGTACTCCACCAAAGCCACGCGGCCACCGTCGTCGATGACGGTCTGAGCCAGGTGGGTAGCGTTGGCCTGGGTGGCGACAAGGTTGTCGGCCATCGACGTGGTCGTGTCGATCACGAACGCCATGTCCTGGCCGGGCGCGGTGCCGGCCGGGGCGAAGGTGTGCCGCTGGGTCCCCGTGCCGGCACCTGTGTAGGCGCCGGTGAGCCGGGCGACGATCTCCCGCGCAGCCTCGTCCATCGCATTGCCGCAGCAGGCGTAGGCGTGGGTTGACGTCGACCAAGGCCTCATGGAGCCGCCGCAGACGAAATCCCAGTCGTTGCACCACAACCCGACCGCGTCGTCCCACTGAGCAGGCACGTACGGGAAGCGACCCCCCAGCGAGCCGTTGTTGATGGCGCAGTTACCGATGGTCCGCCGGTATTGAGAAAGGCCTATGCCGAGGCACGCCGGCGGAAAGTCCCCGAGGCCCTCGGGCAGGAACAACTTCGGGTCACCGAACAAGGCGGTGAAAATCAGTCGCTCCCGGACAGTGTTAGGCAGGTCCTCGAGGGTGTATACCTCGCCGACGACCTGCGCTCCCTGGGAGAACCCTGCAAGCACGAACCTGGTCCTCGGACAGTTGTCCGCACGGTCGACCAGGTAGCTGCTCAGCTCCAGCCGCCCCTGCCGCACGCTGTCGCGATAGTCGAAAACGGGCGCCGCGTCGAACATGGCAGGCAGCGAGTGCTCCTCCACCCAGGCGCCGAAGGCGTTGCCGTTGAAGACGTTCGAGACGTTCTCCGCCGGATAGTCGTAGCCGCCGTAGCCAGAACCCCGACCGATCTCGAGGGTGCGGTAGGTGAACCCCTCGGGCGCCGCGTCCAGGCGGCTGCTCAGGATGTCGGTAAAGACGTCGAAGGCGGGATCGTCGTCGGCATCCTCGATCGTGCCGTCAGCGGCGTCCTCGGCGAAGGACACCAGCCGCCCGTCGCCGAGGTCTTCGCCGGACCCACGGGCCCACACCGCCTCCACGTCGGTGCACGGCTCGTCGACTCCGAGGCCGTCCTTGTGGGTGTGCGGCACTGGGTCTTCGTGCGCCCAGGCCGCGGTCGGCGTCACCGATCCGGCGAGTACGACGAGCACCGCGCCGAGCGCTGCGGCGCGGATGAGGCGGCGGAGAGCCGGTCGCACGCGAAACCTCCAATGGCAGGGGGTAGTAGGTGGTGGTCCGCGCGCCAGGAGGCCGCCCGGTGCTTCCAGTCAGGCCCGGTTGTCCTTAGCGAGGGCTCGATGGCGACGAGAACGCTCGGGTACTGACCGCCCTAGCCGCGGGTCAGCGCACCAACGTCCATCGCGTCGTCGGTGTTCTCCCGCTCGGGGTAGGGACGACGCATTGTGGGCGCGGTTGTAGACATCCCTGCGCCGTGGCTGCCAGTGGTGACGTACCCGTACGCCTCGATCGCTGGCTACACCTCCGCCGGGATTGCTCAGATCGGCATGGTTGAGTCGACGCGCCGTCGGCGTTCGGTCAGTCGCCGACGCAGTTGTAGGCGACCCAACTGTTGACCTGGCTCTCCACCGCGTCATACGCAGCGCCGCCGGTATCGCTGTTGCGGTAGCCCTTGTCGGCCCAAATGCGGGCCAACTCGGACATCTGCGGCGCGATGCCTGCTGGCGCGAGTCCAGCAAGCCGCTGCAGCTCCTCTCCGTAGACCCGTTCGGAGCGCGTCTGCAGGTTCAGGAACGCTCGGTACTCCGTGCAGAACGCCGCGATGGCCGCGGAGTCCTCCTGCTCTCCGGGCTGCGGCTCGGATCCCGGCTCGGGCTGCGTGCTTTCCCAGCCGCAGTTCGCCGTCAGGTAGGCGTCGACCGGCTCGCCGGCCGCTGCGAGCGTCATGTTGTCGCCGGTCTGCCAGGCAGAGAGGTAGGCCGCCATCTGCTCACGAAAGTCCGCGGGTGCAGCTTCCACCATCGACTCGATGATGGCAGTCGTGGCATGGAAGTCCTGTGAGGAGCGAAGCTGGTCAGCAAGCTCGCAGAACTCGGTCAGAGCGGCTGACGAGTCGTCGCTGGCGACGTCCTCGGTGGCGCTGGTCGGTGCCGCCGACGTGCCAGATGGGTCGGCGGACTGGGCGTCCTGCTCGCTGCAGGCGGCGAGCGTGACGGTGGCGGCTAGTGCCAAGGTGGCGATGGCGCGGCGGTAGAACATGGTGTCCGTTCTGGATGGCAGGGCGACGCCCGCGACCAAGGCGACTGGGCGCCCAGGAGAGTTGATGGGTGTGCGGGCGCGCGGAACGTGGACCTTGCCTGCCGTCTGTTGCTGGAGCAATCGCCCACGCGGGGTAGCTGCGAAGTCGAGATCATGGGCAACGGCACCGCGGGTAGCTCGCGGCCGGCGTCGTCGGCGTCGGTGGCCACGAGGGCGCCAGTCGTCGCCGCAGAGGCGGGGGCGCAGCAGGTCGGTATGCCAGTCGGTGAGTGCGGCGCCGAAGAGGGGACGCCGATGGTCGCCCGTCGCCGACTCGGGGCGCACCCGAGGCGGTCAGGGCAGGCGCACCTGCTCGGGTCGCACCGAGGTCAGGTGCCGGCCCCAGCCGTAGTCGTGCAACTGCCGCCAGGTGACCGCGGCACGCCAGCCGAATCCGTCATCGCACAGCCGCCACGCGCTCTGCTCCCCGGGCCACCGCTGGCCGTCGTTGAGGACCAGGACCTCGCGGGGCGGGTCGAACAACTGCTCGTGGATGAGGCGAGGTGGAACGAACACAGGTTCGATGTAGCCGCCGTCGTCGCGCCGCACGCGCTGCGACGCGCCCCTGGCGACGACGCGTGATGCGACCGTGCCGTCCTAACTCCGCTCGACCGCCAGCAGGAGCCGGTTGAGGGCCTGGTCGGCGCTGCCGGCGATGGGACCGTCGGTCACCTGGTGCACCGGCACGGCCTCGTGGCGCGAGTCGACCTTCGCCACCCAGCCCTGGTCCACCTCGATCAGGTGGATGGTCAACAACCCGTACTTGGTGTTCACCTGCTGCTGCCGAACTTGCACCCCGCGAAGCCTAAGCATCCTGCCGGGATGGGGGCTGGCGCAGAGGTGGATCTCTGCGGCCCGCGGGGTGCGGCCGCTGATGAAGGGAAACGAAGCGGGTGATGCACCCCAGCGTCGTCCGATGGCATCTGACGTCGGTGCGCCCGGAGCGGGTGCGCCTGCCCCCCGCGGCAGCCGACAGACACCCACGGGTGACAGCCTGCGTTGACTGCTGCGCCGCGACGACAGTTCAGGCGACGCTTGTCCCGTGGAGTACACGGCCGCCGCCGCGCTGCCCTACGACAACCGTGAGCGAGCAGCGGCAGGCCTCCGCGGGCAGCTCCGGCTCAAGGCGGTCGCGGCGGGCGCGACACCGGACTGGGCGACGTTCGCGGTGACGGGTCCGACCACTCATCCCGGGCGCCACCGGGGACAGGTCTGGTTCGAGTGGTGGGCCAGCGTCGAGGTCGCCGGCGGCCACGATCTCACCGACCCGGCACTGGACGCGCTCGAGTCCCCGCCGCGGCGGGCGGCCGCCGCCACGGCACTCGACGACCCCGCGCCGCACGGCTGAGTCGACCCCGTCGGCGGCTTCCATCCGCCTCCCGGATCGAGGTGACGGAAGGGGCGACGGGATCGCGGCGACGTCCGGCGACCCACTGTTCGTATCGAGCCGGTGACCGCAGGACGAGCGTGGAATCGACGTGCCGACCCGTCGATCCGGCCGCATCCGGCTGGCATCCTCCAGGGGCGTCCACGGCCCAGGTGATCCGGAGGAGAGCGTCATGACCAGCGTCTTCAACCTCCCGAAGCCGGAGTTCGACCTCGAGGCGACGGTCGAGCGGGCGATGGCGGTAATCAACCGAACGCTCGAGCCGTCCCTGGAGGAGGCCCAGAAGGCCGTCACCAAGGTCCGCGAGGCCAAGCCGCTGGTCGCGCCGGCAGACCTGGTCGGCCCGGCGACGCGCGGCAACCGGATCCGGGCGGCGCGAGCGGTCTCCTACTCGCTGCCGTCCATCGTTCCCGGCTACGGCACCGCGATCTCGGCCGCCGCGCTGCCCGTCGCGCTGCGCGAGGTCCTCAAGGAGGCGGTGAGTGCGGCGGTGAAGGTCGGACTGCTCTACGAGCGGGACCTGACCGATCCCGAACTCACCCGCATCGCCGTGCTGCTGATCCTCACGGACCAGGCGGTCGAGCTCGACAAGACCAGGAGGATCCGTCCGGACGCCGTCCTGGGGCCCCGTGCGGACCTGCTGGGTCAGGCCGCTGCGTATGGCCGTCTGGTGGACCTGCCGCCGGAGCAGCGGCAGGAGATCGCCGCCTCGCAGCCGGAGATCCTCCGGGCCTGGGCGCTAACGGTGGGGCCGCCCCTTCTGGCCGGGCTCCTGCCGTTCGGCGTGGGGCCCATGGCCGCCGCGAACTACGTGCAGCGCGTCCTCCGGGGCACCATCACCGCGGCCGTGAAGGTCTTTGGGCCGGCTGCATCCGCACCGGTCAGCCTGGACGAACTCCCCGAGGCCGAGATCCGGCAGGACGGTCGCGCCTCCTGAGCCGGCAAGCCACCCGTACCGGGGGACCCACTGGCTGCAGGAGGTCGGAGGGCCACCGCGCCCCTGGGCCTGGGGCCCCGGCAGAGGTGAGGCAGCCACAGGGGGCCATGTCGGGCCCTCGGCTGCCGTACGCCAGTCCGGCGGTCGGTTCGTGTGCGGTCGGCCGCAGACCACAGGCGCCGCCGCCCGTGCCTGCTCCCGCTCGGCCGGCAGTTGCTCGCGCGGGCCTGCGCCACGGCCAGCGGCGCACGACCGCTGCGGTGATGCCGGCCCGTGCGTTGCTTGGCTTCTGGCGTGAGAGCTACGGGTGCGCCGGGGTCAGCGCCGGCCGGCGCGGCGTGGGGCCCCGCCTACTCGTTGACGTCGGCGATGCCGTTGCCGTTGAGGTCGGAACCCGGTCCGAAGCACTCCTCGACGGTGGCGGTGCCGTCGGAGCAGCGGACCTCGAGGTCGGAGGAGACGTACCCGTCGTCTCCGCCGACGGAGGAGTCGCCGCCCGCGGTGTCCTGGGTGCAACCCAGGTAGTCGTCGAAGTACCAGCCGGGCGGACAGCCACCCTCGGCCTCGATGACCGCCTGCTGCTCCGCGGCTTCCGCCGCGGCCCGCTGTGCTGCGGCCGCCTCGTCCGCCGCCTCCTGGGCGGCGGCCGCTGCGGCCGCCTGCTGAGCCGCCGCCGCGGCCTCCTGCGCCGCCTCGGCGGCGACACGCTCGGCCTCGACGCGTTCAGCCTCCAGTGCGGCACGGGCTGCGTCCTCGGACTCGACCTCCAACCCCGATGGGCCGACCCAGCCGACGGCCGCCGATGCCGAGGCCGCCGGTGAGGAGGCGGCCGCCGGGGCGGTGGCCTCGGAGTCGGGACCGCAGCCGGCCAGCAGCCCGACGGTGAGTACAGCAAGAACGCACAGACGCGAACGCATCGGATGGAACCCCCGTGAACGCGTCGGTCCCCTCGTGGACGACAGCGTCACGAGGATGGTGACACGCGTCGGCGCTAGAAACGAGACCCTTCCGTCCTGGCCACTGCCACCACGGCCGATGCCAGCACGACACCACGGGGCAGGCTCCAAGCGCCGTTCGTCGACTTGCCCGCTCCCGCTGACCTGTTCGACCACGTCGTGGCCGGTCGCGGTGAACTCGAGACAGCGCGGGCTGACGTCGATCTCCCTCGGGGCCTGGACGTTGCTCTGCCGTGGGACGACCTCGTCAACGCGGGATGAGCGCAGTCTCCGCCGATGTTCCGTACGCCGACCTCACGGCAAGCCTTGATGCTGTCCCAGCGGCCCACCATGAGACACCCTGCGCCAGGGCTCAGGGCTACCCGTATGCGCACTCCTGCGAGGCGGGGCGCCCCCGAATGCTGACCCGAAGCGCGTAAACCGCTGGGCGGCCACGCGTGGCACGTGAGCATCTGGCGGTGCGGTGATCATGTCGGCGCGGGCCCGTAGGCTGAGGATCCAGCGAGTCGCGATCACCGGGGTGAGGTGTCAACTCTGCGCGAGGACGTGCCGGAACACCGGACTGCGCTGTACGTGGACTTCGACAACATCTACTTGGGCCTGCGAACACTGGACCCAGCGGCCGCGGAGGCGTTCGCGAGCCGTCCTGCCCAGTGGATCGAGTGGCTGGAGGCAGGCGGCGGTGGCCGACCCGCCTCACCCAGGCGACGGTTCCTGGTGCGGACCGTCTATCTCAACCCGGTCGCCTTCGGCAATTTCCGGGCGGTCTTCACCCGGAGCGGATTCCGCGCCGTCGACTGTCCGCCGCTGACCGGGCAGGGAAAGAACAGCGCGGACATCTACATGGTGCTCGACATCATGGACGCGCTCAGCAACGACACCCGGTATGACGAGTTCGTCATACTCTCTGCGGACGCAGATTTCACGCCGGTCCTCCATCGCCTCCGGTCGCAGGACCGTCGAACAACCGTTGTGACCGCCGGCCTCACGGCAGCGGCATACCGCGCGACCTGTGACACATTCGTGACGGCTGAACAACTCGTCGCCGCGGCTCTGGGTGACGCAGTGGACCCGGACGATCCCTCGCTCGAGAGCGCACCTGCGATCGCGGTGGCTCCATCGTCCCAGGCGCGAGAGACGGCGACTGAGCGTGCGGAGGCAGAGCCGGCGTACGACATCGCGGCGGTGAAGGAGGCCATCCGAGACGCGGTGCGACTGGCGGAGAAGCCGCTCACGTCGGCCGCCGCGGCACAGGCGGCACTCAAGGTCGACCCGGCCATCAAGGACTCGGACTGGTACGGGGCAGGATCGTTTCGCGCTTTCCTTGCGCTGTACCTGGATGACCTGAGCTATGAGGCGGCGCCACCCGGTTACGTCTTTGATCCGGCTCGTCATTCGGCGGCCGACATCCAGCGCCCCGACAGGGTTGATCTCGGTCAGTTCCTCTAGCAGGTGTGCACCGTCTCCGGCGCTCCGGCGCTCTCCGCCAAGGCCTACCGGACTCTCTTCACGGCTCTCGCGGCGGACCTTGCTGCTCATCCGTTCCACCTGACGCTCACATCCAAGCGGGTTCGGGACCGGACGGACTTGCTGGGTGACCCGGTCCCGCGCAATGCCATCGCGTTCGTGATCAAGGGGCTGGTCTACGCGGGCCAGACCATGACTGCGGCAGTGGGCGCGAGATCCTTGGCAGAGGCGTGGGCCCAGAATGTCTGTTCCCTGTGTGCCAATGCGCAGATGCTTCTCACCGACGAGGAGCAGCGCTCGATTCAGGCGTGGATCGTCGACGACATCTGATCCGACTCGAGAAGCGGCGGCTCCGGCGAGAAGGGTCACACGTGGTGCCCGAGGGGTTATGTGGTGCCCCGGCCATCGGCAGACCTGTTACGGGTTTTGCCTCAAGGAAAGACGGACCGGCGTTGCTCGTCCTATGTAGTCATCCGGCGATGTCCCTAGAGCTGCCCTGCGGGTCGGGCCCGGCCGTGTCCCTGAATGGCATGAAGGCGGGGGCCTCCCCCCGGATCACGCTTGCGGTGAGAGCCGGCAAGGGTGACGGAAGGAGGCCCGGTCCTCATGTTGCATGTCGGGTTGGATCTGAGCAGGGCTCGTCTGGATGTGCATGCCATGGACGAGGCGGGAACATCGGTGCTGTTGACCCGCGCGGCGCCGGATGCCGGCGGGCTGGCCTCGCTCGTGCACCGGCTCGGGGAGTTCGGTCAGCCGGTGATGGCGGTGATCGAGTCGATGAACGGCGCCCGGTTCGTGCACGATCAGTTGGAGCTGCACGGTTGGACGGTGGAGATCGCCGACGCGGTCAAGGTGAAGGGCTTCGGACCGCTGGCCTGCAAGACCGACAAGATCGACGCGTGGGTGCTGGCCGAGCTGTCCCGGCGGGATCTGCTGCCGGCCATCTGGCTGCCGACCCCTGGAGTGCGCGGGGACCGGGAGCGAGCCCGCTGGCGGCTGCACCTGGTGCGCCACCGCACCGCGCTGAAGAACAGAATCCACGCCACGCTGATGGCCTTCGGCCATCCGTGCCCGGTGTCGGATCTGTTCGGCGCGGAGGGACGGCGGCAACTGGACCGGCTCGAGTTGCCTGAGCCGTGGGCCGGCGACGTGACCGCCGCGCTGCGGCTGATCGCGATCCTGGACGGGGAGATCAACGTCTGCGAGGCGGCGCTGCGCACAGCCGGTGCCGACCATCGGTACGTGCCGACGTTGATGACCGCACCGGGCATCGGCTGGGTGCTGGGCTACACGATCGCCGCCGAGATCGGCGACATCACCCGGTTCCCGACGGCGAAGAAGCTGGTCGGCTACACCGGACTCTGTCCTTCGGTGGATCAATCCGGAGGTCATGACTGGCGCGGCTCGCTGGCAAAGAACGGCCCCAAGTACCTGCGCTGGGCGATGGTCGAAAGTGCCGTCCACGCCGCACGGCATCCGGTCTACGCCGCCCGCTACCAGCGCACCAGGACCCGGCTGGGCCGCCAGCGCGGGCCCTCGGTCGCCCGCGTCGACATCGCCCGCAAGCTCACCGAGGCCATCTGGCACATGCTCACCACCAACCAGCCCTTCGCTCCGGCAGGCGCCACAACTACCGCTCTGGCCGGATAGACGGCCCTTCCCTGAGATGCGCCACCGGAGCGAAGTCCCCTCCGACGTGACCTGATCCTCCCGATGAGGAGGCGATAGAGAGATGAGCCCGGGTCCCCGGCCGCCCACCGATCCCCACCGGCGCGCTGACTCTACGATCCGCTGCTCTCTCGCGGCCGGCCATCCTGCCGCCGAGCCCTCGCACGTCCAGGTCGTTCGTCCTCGCCGCTCCGCGGCTGCTGGCGCTCCTCCTGGACCCGCAGCGGGACCCGACGGCACAGACCAACTGCCGCGCAAAAGCAACCTCGAGCTCCTAGACAGCAGTCCCCGCCTTCATAGAGAGCGGCCCACTGAGGACATCTGCCCCCGACGTCGAGGTCTTCGCGATCAGGGCGTTGTCGGTGTGGTGATCGGCCGGGTACCGGGCTCGAGCGGCAGGCGTAGCGCCCTGACGGTGAATGAGGTCCGGGCGCACATCATCACCGTGATTGGTCATCGGACCTGTCCGTCATCCAGAGGGGCGTCGGCGTTGCCCCGTACGCGACGGCCGGCCACCCCGTCGCCCGCATCTGTCCAGCGCCTCCGCGTCGACGGAGGGCGCCGAGCGCAGCGGGGCGACAACGCATTCAGGTGGGGCGGTGAGGCGGGCAGTAGCCTGGCCGCCTGACCTGGGCACACCATGTTGAAGATCGTCAGCGCGGGGCCAAACGCTTGAGGAGGGGTCGCGCATGAGGCTCGTCAACGTGATGCTGCAGCAGCGAGGACCGCTCACGAACGAGCAGATTGCGGCGGTGTACGAGCTGGCCGAGCGGCTCCGGGTGGGCATCTTTCTCCCTGGGAACAACACACCGCGCCAAGCCGTGTTCATCTGGAGCGTCAGCGGCGGCCTTATCCGAATCCTTCGCTTCGCCCGGGCCCTGAGAAACGCCGGCATGCGATGAGCCGCCAGGAGAGCCAAGGCCTCCCGACCGGCCGGAACGGTCCGACAGAACTGCTCCTCACCGGTAGCAGGCGTGATGTCCTGGCCACACTGGCCACAGACCGAGGAGTGGATGATGACGCCCAGTAGCTGGGAGTACAGCGATCCGTGGAACGGCTCCGGGGAACTGCCCGTGTGCCCGCATTGCCGTCAGCCCATCCAGCCGGGCGACAGTGTTCATCGGTGGGGAGACACGCTGTGGCACACCAAGCCCTGCCCGGTAGATGAGCCCAAGCCGTAGTCCTGCCGGGGCGGCGATCGAAGTGCCGACGCAGCACGGCTGCCCTGACTGCGCACGCTGACGGCCAAGCCACAGACGGTCACGTAGAGGAGGGCCCTGGGCTGTCTTGAGGACGAGCCCAGGGCCCCGGCGTCCTGGCGGACCCGGCCCCTTGCGGAGCGGCGGTTCATCACCGCACTGACCGCAACGGCCGGCGCAGCGACGACCTTGAGCACTAGCCGGCAGGATCCCGCCGGGCCGCCTGACACGCCGCGGCGGTCTGGGACCCTGACCACTGGCGGGCTCGGACGCCCGACAGCAACCGGCCCGACCACACGCACCTCAACAACTCCACAACAGCAGCAATCACCGCGAACCGCCACGACCGCGGTGAGCGTCAGACCGGCACGACAGGAGGTGAACAACATCCGCCGTGACGCTCAGCGCGGACCATCACGATGTCCCAAAGCGGCCCACTATGGGACACCTCGGTCGCATCCGGCTACCAGCGCTGGTCGTCCGTAAGGACGGCGAAGTCGCTCAGGTAGCTACCGATCACGACGGGAAGGCGTGCGGCAGCAACCTATAAGGGGCAGGCCGAGGGCTAATGAAGTCGCTCGGCAACCGCCGCGCACATCGCCCGCGGGTCCGGCGACGAGAACAAGATGCGGTCCCCGCTGCGCAGTCTGAAAAGCACAGCAGACCCGCAGTCGCCCGGAACGCTGTACAGAACGGTCTTACCCAACCTCCGAATGCCATATCCACCCCATTGCTGCCAGTGGTATCGCACCGGCTCGCAAGAATCAACGTCTGACAGCGGGAGGGTGCGGTGCACGGGTCCCAGGCGAAGCGTAAGCGACTCCACATCCACCGTGGCCCATGGTCGAGTGAACGGTGAAATAAGCGTCACGGATGCGACTTCGATACCCGTAATCATGACGACGAGTCGCCTACTGGCCCGCCCTGCTCTCAACAAGGTCAGCAGCGCTAGGGATGCGGATAGAACGGAGGCGCCAGCAGTAAGAGCAAGGACCCAACGCGGCGAACGTATTGACTGCTCGTACGGCGATGCGTCTTCGGAGGCATGGTAATTTCGCCCCTTCGACGTGGCCTAATCGATCGAACGACGCCGACGAGGGGGCAGCTGTCCTCTCTCGCGCAGTGCCTCAACCTCCTCAGTGTCTAGCACTGGCTCCAAAACGTCCACCACGGAGGCGTGCAAGTCGGCGTAGCGTTCGTAGAGCTCACGAACGATGCGGTCGCCGACGGCCCGCACGAACTCCTCGTCCCCTGCTGCCGCGGCAACACCCTGGATCATCCGGAGATGCTCATCCCGAGACATGGGCTCCACTACAGGGAGTGGGCCTTTCACTGTAGTCTTTATTGCAATACTAGAATGCAAGGCAGCAAAGGTCTCCACCATCATTGCCGCGGCCACGCTATGCAGAGCGGCAGCCCAGGTCCACGCGACAGCAGAGAGAACAGCGGCAATCTCTACCGGGAACACCGCAAATATCTGCCGGCCCGGTTCGGTAACGATGCCTTGCTCCCGCAAGGCATCCAGAAAGCCGTCTACGTCATTATTCAACGCTGCGCGCTTCACCTCGGGATCACCCAGGGCCATGGCAACACGGACCTCTGGACTTGCCACATCGAGCTCTACATTCTCGAAGCCTGACCGACGTAGGTACTCACTCGGGTTTACGACGAATGCGCGCGCGGCAACTGGATCTTCGAAGATGTCGAGGGCCAGCTTCTCAATCGCGATGAGCCGATCCTGCTCCTCGCGTGTGTCGAAGTGGATTTCGGCCGAGGCTGCGAGTGCACGTCCTACAGGCGTATCGCGAAAGGTGATTGGATCTGGCGCTCCGAACAATCTAGCTTGAGCGCGGTTCGGATCCCTTGAGCTTGGCCCACTAGTCATGAGTGACCGTCCACCTTCCGCTCCGCGGACGACATCCCCGCTGCCTCTGCAGCTGCTTTCGTTAGCTCTCTGGGAATTCGCCCTGTCATGCGCGCCTTCAGAACGGCTCTGAATAGAATCGCCTCCCGGTTTTCGCGGACGAGCGAGTCGACGATCGTGCGTACTTCAGGATCCCGGTAAATCTGAGCACATGTAGCGCACATGTGAGGCGATATTTTTGACCTATCCAGTGAGCCGCGATCAACGGCCTCACTGAAGATCTTCTCGGTCCCATCGAGCCAGATCCAAAGCTTCAGGAGATCCCGGTACTGGTCGACATAGGTCTCGCGGAGCGACTCGCCCGAGTCCAGGTGTCCCACCTTCATCTCGGGAATATATTCCATCGTTAGTCCACAGCAAGACATAAGTGCGCCATATGGGTTGATTACGAAATTCTCAAGGACATTGTCGCACCCCGTTGTGCAACCATCGACACTGTCATTCGTCACATCGGCGTCAGCATGAAAGGGCATCCAGACGTTCGTCATCATGAGAAATCTTCCGCATAGCTCCGGGTCGGCGCGTATAGTTGCAATCGCGGGATGTTCTCTGAGTTCGCGATCCGTGAACCTTGCGCCGTCCTTTCCTTCTACGGTAATCAAAGTAATGAGGCCGTTGCGAACGGAGTGCAGGGCAGCGCGGGCTACACTGTCGAAGGGGACAAACATTTGATGCTCATCACCGGTGCTAAAGTTCATTTCCTGCAATCCCGCCTCGCGCAGGTCACGTGCCCAACGGGCCGCGGACTCATCCGATCGCCCCCAGTGTCCGTTGGAGACGATCCTGGTCGCTAGGCCTAGGCGGGTGGCCAACCGGATGGCGTCCAAGAGGCCATGACGGAGCAGGGTGACCTCCCCGCCGGAGAAAACGATGTAGCGGACCGAGGGCAGTTCATCAGCCACACGTTGGATTGCTTGCAAGAGGTCCTCTGGCGTCATCCGGTGTCGGATGCGTGGACTGGACTCGAAGCAGCACTCCGCGCATGCCGCATTGCACTGGTATGTGGGCAGGATGGTGACGCAGTCAGGGCCGGCCTGCTGAAACGCCGGTAGGGACTCTGTCAGCTGAGGCAACGGGGGACGAGACGTCTGAAGCGTCAGATCCACGGGCTGGCTCTTCATGGCTCCCCCTTGCTTACGTCACGGAAAGCTGGAAGGTCGCCTACTGTCTGCTACGCAGATCCAGCGTCTAATGCCTGATTCACGGTGACGCGACGAGTTGTCGCTGGTGCGCTCCTTCATGCCCGGCCTGCTCAAGGCCGTTGAAATCCCTCGAAGGCCAGAGTTGCAGCACCTGCGTCACCGGGCCGTCACCGTTCCGTCACCGCGTCCCATGGCGACGTTCGGGAAGCAGATGTCCCTGAGGCCGCCCTCAGGGACATGAGTGGCGGGGGGCTTGATCCGTTGGGCGCTCCGCGCACGCACGGACGGACCCTCGGTGTCAATCGGCATCTCTGGGGCAGCAAGGCTGCAGACGCGCTCGTCTACGGCCCCGGTGGCCCTGAGCCGCTGGGTGCGCTCGCCGCGATCGGCAGGACGGACGCCAAACGCTGCGACGGTGTCGGTATCGGTGCGGACGTCGGCGCGCTCGCAGGTCGCGTACGCCGGGGGTCGCCGTTGCTCGACGGGAGCCCGGGCACCGGCCCGGCGTCGAGTACGGCCCGGTGGACGGTGCCCGGCGGCAGGTGCAGGGCCGCGGTCACCCGGTCGATGCGGTCCAGCCACCGGGCCGGCGGCGAGGCGGCGATGATGGCCGCCGCGTCGCGGACCGCGTCCTGCGCGGCCGCGGGGCTCGGGTCGTGGGCGGTCGCTGTGAGGCGGGCGGCGAGGAGCAGGTCGGCGAGGTGACCGGCGGACTCGGCCGCCGTCCGCAGCGCCGCGTCGCCCTTCCGCTGCAGGAGGTCGGCGGGGTCGAGGCCGCCGGCCAGGACCAGGCGGCGGGGGTCGTCGCCGCGGGCGGTGAGCTGCCAGTACATCCGCTCGGCGGCCCGCCGGCCGGCGTCGTCGGCGTCGGTGGCCACGAGGACGCCGGCGCCGTCGCCGCGGAGGTGGCGGCGCAGCAGGTCGGCCTGCCGGTCGGTGAGCGCGGTGCCGAGGACGGCGACGCCGACGATCTGCCCGTCGCCGGCCAGGGTGAGGGCGGCGGCGTCCAGCGGTCCCTCGACCAGGGCGGGGGTGGCGCCGGCGGCGAGCGCGGCCCGGTTCTCGTGGAGGCCGAGCAGGTGTTCGCCCTTGCGGTAGAGGTCGGTGCCGGGGGTGTTGAGGTACTTGGGTCCGGCGCGGCCGTCGTCGGGCGCGGTGGGGTGGCGGCGGGCGACGAAGCCGCGGATGACGCCGTCGGCGTCGCGGATGGGGAAGGTGAGCCGGTCGCGGAACCGGTCGATCAGCGTCCCGGTCCGGGCCCGCTGAGCGAGGCCGGCGGCGAGCAACTCGTCGTCGGTGGCGCCCCGGCGGCGCAGGTGGTGGACCAGCGCGGTCCAGCCGCCCGGCGCGTGGCCGGGGTCGAAGCGCGGGTCGCCGGTGAGGTCGGTGCCCAGCCGCCGGCGCAGATAGTCGGGCGCCCAGGAGCCGGGATAGGCGTCGGTGAAGAAGGCGGCGGCTTGGGTGTTGAGCTCGATCAGCCGGTCGCGGCCGACGGCGGCGGTGGCCCAGAAGTGCTGCTCGAGCAGGTAGTCCGCCTCGTCGGCCTCGGGCCGCCCGGGCCCGGTGAACGGGTCCGGGGTGGCGTACCGCGGCGCGACCGGCGGCGGGGTGTCCTCGTCGGGATCGACCGGCGCATCCCGGTCACCCGGGGGCGGGTCCGCCGGACCGGCGGGAACGGCGGCGGCCCGGTCGTCGCGGAGGAGGAGCTGGTCGGCGTCGTCGGGCGGCTGCAGGTCGGCCGGCAGCGGCTCGGGGACCTCGACGGGTGCGGGGTCGGTGAGCGCGGCGACGCGGAAGACCAGCGCCTCGACCAGTCCGCTGCCGCCCCGGTCGCCGTCCGCGGCGGGCAGGCCGGCGACCGCGGCGGCGAGCAGGTCGGCGGGAGACCAGCCGCCGCGGATCCCGGTGGCGACCGCGGCGACCAGGGCCGGCCACGCGGGATCGGCCGGCACCCACGGCCCGTGGCCGTCGGGCAGCAGCGCCAGCAGCGCGGCGCACCAGTCCGGGCGGAGTACCTCGGCGCCCGGCGCGGCGGCGACGGTGGCCGGAGCGAGGTGCGGGACCAGCCGCCACGCCAGCGCGGCGGCGGGCAGCTCGTCGGGCAGCGGCCGCCGCGCGGCCACCGCGGCGAGCAGGCCAGCGGCGTCGAGGCCGGCGCGGTCGGCGGCGGCCAGCCGGTCGGCGAGCGCCGGCCAGTGCGGATCGCGGCGCAGCCGGGGATCGATGCCGTCGGCCAGCGCCGCCCACACCGCGCCGCCCCGGCCCGGAGTGGTGGCGGCCAGGGCAGCCTGGAGGCGGCGTTGGTGGCGGCGGTCGGCGACGGCGGGACGCGGTGGGCCGGTGGGGCGCCGGTCGGCGTCGGGCACCGCGGAGGCGGCCCGCCAGACGGCGAGGTCGGCGCGCAGCGCGGCGGCGTCGGGGTCCAGCAGCGGTCGGGCCCAGCCGGGGGCGGTCGCCGGTGTCATAGCGGTGGCGGTGGCGGCGACCCGGGCCGCACAGGCGATGAGGTGGGCGGTGCGGGCGGCGAGGTAGGGCCCCCAGTGCGGATCGCCGGCCAGCGCCGCGGGCACGGCGGGCAACCACGGCAGCGGTCCGGTCGCATCGGGCGCGGGCAGCCGCCAGTCCAGCACCGCGGCGGGATCGTGGGCGCTGTCCAGCTCCCGGGCCGCGGCCGCGGTGCGCAGGGCGGCGATCGGGTCGGCGCCGCCGAGGGCGAGCAGCGCCAGGTGCCCGTGCAGCGTCGGCCACGCCGCCGCGGCGGTCAGTCCGGGATGCAGCTGCGCGGCGGTGGCTTCCAGTTCTGCTCCGGCTGCGGCGCCGAGGCGGTGCTCGGCGGCGACGCGCAGCGCGTCGGCGTACCGGGAGGCCGCGGCGTGCAGGTTCTCCGCTGGATCGGCCAGCGCCCGGCGGGCGCCGGTGGCGGAGGTCTGGGCGCCGTCGCGGCCGAGCATTCCGACCAGCAGGTCGGTGGCGGTCGGCGGGCACACCGCGGCGGGGATGACGATGCTGTGCGGGTCCCCGTCGCCGACGGTGGCCAGGTACAGGTGGTTGGCCGTCCGCCCGCGGGTGAGCGCCACGTAGAGCAGCTGCCGGGACTCGGCGCCGGTGAGCACGGTGTGGCAGGTGTCGGCGGTGACGCCCTGCGCGCCGTGCACCGTGCACGCGTAGCCCAGCTGCACGTGCGCGCGCACGTAGGCCGCCGGCAGGGTGAGCCGCCGCCCGGTGCCGGAATGTGCCACGGCGAGGGAACCGTCCTCACCGACGGCGGTGACGGTCCACCGGTCGCCGTTCTTCACCCAGTCGGCGGCGCCGATCGGCAGCCGCCGGTCGTTGGCGCGGGTGATCACCGGGTCCCCGGCGCTCGCCCGGGTGCCGTCGGCCAGCGCCACCTCCGGCCCAGGCGGGTGTCCGAGCGCGGCGAGGCGGTCGGCGCGGGCCCGCTCGTTGAGCTGCTGCACGGCCGCGCGGGTGGCGGCCAGCAGCAGCGCGTCGGCGCCGCGGGCGCGGTCGGCGGCCCACGCGGCGTGGGCCTGCGCGGCGCAGGTGGCTCCGTCGCCGACGTGCACCCGGCCGGTGTCGAGGTAGAAGCCCAGCGCCGTGGGATCGCCGTCGCGCAGGGCGACGGTGGCCGCGGCCTCGGCCGGGTCGGTGAAGCGCACCAGCTGGGTGAGTGTCACCGCGCCGTGGGTGGCGGCGATCTCGGCCAGCACGCCGCCGGCGGCGACGGAGGACAGCTGTCGGTCGTCGCCAATCAGCCGCACCGATCCGCCGCGGCCCAGCACGTGAGCGACGGCGCGGGCCAGGTCGAGCGTGCCGGCCATGCCCGCCTCGTCGACGAGCACCAGCGTGCCCGGGCCGATGCCGGCGACCCAGCCGGGCGGGTCCCCGGAATCGAGGGACCAGAGCAGCTTGGCGAGGGTGTCGCACGGGGCACCGATCGCCTCGCGCAACCCGGCGGTGGCCACCGCCGAGGGGGCCAGGCCCAGCACGTCGCCGCCGCCGGCGGTCCAGGCGCGGGCCAGGGCGGCGAGCGCGGTGGTCTTGCCCGCGCCGGCCGGGGCGAGGGCCAGCTGCACCCGCGCGCGGCTGTCGGCCAGCTCCCGGACCAGCTGGGCCTGGCCGGGATTGAGGTCGGTGCCGTTGGCCGCGGTCTCCAGCAGCGCGAGCTCGACGACAGCCGGGTCGGTGCGGCGGCCGTCGGTCCGGCCGGCCGCGGCGAGCAGCGCGGCCTCGACGTGCAGCACCGCGGGGGAGGTGTGCAGCCGGGCACCGGCGACGGTATAGACGCTGGTCCCGTCGGCGCGGCGCAGCTCGGCCGGCTCGACCACCGGATCCGGCTTGCCCAGCGCGACCGAGAGGGCGGGGGAGAGGGCGTGCTCGGTGATCCGGGTGACGGCGGTGTCCACGTCGGCCGGCGCTAGGCCGGCGGTGCGCACGACCCGCTCGGCCTCGGCGCGCACGTGCCAGGCCTGCCAGGTCGCCCGCTGCCCAGCGACCGTGTCGAGCACCCGAACGGCCGCCGAGCGCACCCAGGCCGCGGTGAGGCGGGGAGCCGCGGCGGGGCGCGGGCGCAGGACGTCGTCGAGCATGCGTGCGACCGCGGCCGGGCCGCCGAGCACGTCGAGCGCCTGGCGCCGCCAGGTCGCCCGCTGTTCGGCCAGCGAGCGCGGCTCGTGCTTGGCCTCCCGCGTCTCCAGGGTCGCCCGCTGGGCCAGCGCGATGGCCTCGGCCGCCGTCGGCGGCCGGCCCTGCTCGAGGTGGAAGTCCGCGGCCAGCGCTGCCCGCCGGGCCTCGATCGCCCGCCGCCGAGACGACCACGCCGACAGCAGCCGCGCGTCGGTGCCGACGACCTCCCGCACCGGCCGCTTGTCGGCCTCCCCGCCGGGCCGCTCGGCGAAGCGCACGCCGAGCCGGTCGACCAGATGGGCCTCCAGCCGGGTGTTGTACCGCTCGGAGGCCGCAACGTTGGCCTTGTGCAGCACCCGCCCGTCCAGCGCCCGCCACCGTCCGTCGCGGGTCTGCACCTTGTTGCTCACCGCCACGTGGGTGTGCAGGTCCGGATCGCCGGCACGGGAGTCGCGGTGCGTGAACACCGCGGCGACCAGGCCGGTGGTCTCCACCTGGCGCACGCCGTCGGCGCCCAGCCGCGTGAAGGCGGCGTGCTCCTCCAGCCAGGCGAGGGTGTCGGCGACCGCCGCGGCGTGCGCGGCCTCAACTTGTGCGGCGACCTTCGGCGGGGCCAGTGCCCACAGTGCCGACACCGACTTCACCGGGGAGAACGTCAGGTCCCAGCCGGCCACGGCCCGGGTCGCCGGCCGGGACGCCCGGGCGATGAACCCGGACAGCTCGCGGGCGTCTCCCGGCGGGCGGCCGTGCGCGGCGGCGAACTGGGTCCGCGCCACCTCGGTGCGGATCCGGGCCCGCTCCTCCGCCGGCAGCGGTGCGTCGCGGGGCCGGCCGCGCGCGGCGTTCACGGCGGCGAACTGCTGCGAGCAGCGCGCCCGGAAGCCGGCCGGAGCGGTGCTGTACAGCCGGAAAGGCTGGCCGAGGGCGCCCGCGGCCCGCGCCTCCGGCGGTGACCGTCCCGCCGCCCGCGCCTCCGACTCCAGGCGCTCAGCGTCCGGATGGCGTCCCTGGCCGAACAGGGCTCGCATCTGCTCCTCGCCGACCGGCTGCCCGGCGAGTACCCCGGTCAGCCCGGCCAGGCCGCGCCCGGCCCACGTGCCGGGCGACTCGCCGCGCTGGGAGTAGTAGTCGCCCAGGCCCGCGTGCCCCCGCTCGGTGGCGTCCAGCGCCGCCACCTGCCGCGTGAGGTAGGTGTACCCGTCACCCGCTGTCAGCTTGTGCAGGGACATCACGGCCGCGGACGCTAGGAACGCGACCTCCGGTCGTGGATCCGGAGTCCTCCAGCCGACCCCGCGGCGGTGCGCCACCACGCCCGACCCGTCACCGACCACTGACGCAGCGCCGCAGTCGGGCCTCCGATGGGTGCCCTCACCCCGGTCGAGTGACGACGCGTTCGGCCGCCAACCCTTACCGTCCCGCCGTGCCCTACCCGCCCCGCAAGGAGCACCGAGCGGTGACCGCCTTCGCGGGCACAGCCTCTCCACGCCCGGATCCCGCCGTCCAGGCACAGGTGGAGCGGTACGTCGTCGACCAGTACGCCGCGGGTCGCTCCCTCCGCGAGTTGGCCGAGCTCACCGACCGATCGTTCTCCGCGGTGCGCAAGATCCTCGACCGGCACGGGGTCCGGCGGCGCGGAGTCGGAGCTGCCCGGCTCACCGCCGAGCCGCCCCCTCCTTCACTTCGATAGGCAGCCCCCCGTCCGACGGCGTCGACGGCGCTGGCCTGCCTCACCTCAGGGCTGCTGAACCGAGAATGCATGAGGTGTGACCGATTGCGATCTTGATCGCTGCTCGTGCGGATGAGAATGCTCTGGTCGCCCGGCGACGCCGTGACACAGTGGCGCGGGAGAGCCCGCTGAGGTGTATGGCGCGGGGTCCTCGGGCGCCCGTGATTGCTGCCGTAGAGCGCGTGGGTCTGTTTCCTGGCAGAGGGCCCTCCGGACGACGCCTGTCGGTCGTCGACCGGAGGAGGGATCGACGGTGGAAGTGCTCTTCGAGCGGGTCGCCGGGCTGGACATCGGCAAGGCGAGCCTGACGGTCTGTGTGCGCACGCCCGGGCCGCGCGGGCGGCGGGCGGAGACCCGGACGTTCGCCACCACCACCCGGTCGCTGGAGGTGATGCGCGACTGGTTGCTGGCGCAGGGCGTGACGATCGCGGCGATGGAGTCGACCTCGACCTACTGGAAGGCGCCGTTTTACTGCCTGGAGGAGGTGCTGGAGGTCTGGCTGCTCAACGCCGCGCACATCAAGGCCGTCCCCGGGCGGAAGACCGACGTGCGGGATGCGGAGTGGATCGCCCAGCTGCTCGAGCACGGCCTGCTCCGGCCCTTGTTCGTGCCGCCGGCCGACATTCGTCGGTTGCGGATGCTGACCCGGTATCGGGTGCAGCTGATGGGGGACCGCACCCGGGAGGCGACCCGGCTGGAGCTGATGCTGGAGGACGCCAGCATCAAGCTCTCGGCGGTGGCCTCCAGCGTGACCACCGTGTCGGCACGGGCGATGCTGGGCGCGCTGATCGCCGGGGAGCGGGACCCCGCGGTGCTCGCCGAGCTGGCCCGGACCCGGATGCGGCAGAAGATCCCGGCCCTGACCGAGGCGTTGACCGGGCACTTCGACGCCGGCCACGCGCAGCTGGCCCGCTCCATGCTGCACCGGCTGGAGCTGATCGAGGCGGCGCTGGCCGAGCTCGACGCGGTCATCGCGGATGCCTGCCGGCCGTGAGCGCACCAGTTGGCGCTGCTGCAGACCATTCCCGGAGTCGGGCCGAAGGTGGCCCAGGTGATCCTGGCCGAGACCGGCGGGGACATGTCCCGGTTTCCCTCCGCGGCGCATCTGGCCGCCTGGGCCGGGTTGGCGCCGGGAGTGCACGAGTCGGCCGGCAAGCGCACGCCGGTGGGCACCCGGCCGGGCAACAAGTGGCTGACCGCGATGCTGGTCGAGGCGGCCGGCTCGGTCGGGCGGATGAAGGGCGCGATTATCTGGCCGCCCAGCACGCCCGGCTGACCAGCCGCCGCGGCCGGGCCCGGGCCCAGGTGGCGGTCGCGCACTCGATCCTGGTCTCGGCCTACTTCATGCTCCGGCGCGACGAGCCCTATCGGGATCTGGGCCCGGACTGGCTGGCCAGACGCAACGACGAGGCCCACACCCGTAGGCTGGTCGCCCAACTGGAGAAACTCGGGCACACCGTGGTCCTCGATCCGGTCGCCTGACCAACTGCAGAACCCCTCCGGGGCAGCCTTCGCCCGCCCCGCGCTGACGCGCGCCTGCAGCTCACCCATTCACGGGTCTGTGTCGGCTCGCGATTCTGATCGCTTCAGGTCGGCACGGGTGCGCCGACGCGGAGGTGGGGGAGTTGTTACAGGGACGACGCTCGGCACGGCGGGGCGCGCAGCAAGGTCTTCGGAGGGTCGCAGTTGGCGGACACGGGCCGGTACAGAGAAGTGGTCAACGGGTCGCGCCGCGGTTAGCGCTGCAGGCCGCCGGATGCCCCGCCGCGGAGTGGTAGTGCGCTGCCTGCCTGACATGGTGGCCTGCGACGCCTATGAACTCTGGCAGGTCAGCGGCTGACGCTGCCTCGCGTCAGCCAAGGTCGACGTCATGCAGGTGCTGCGCGAGGACCGCAGACGTGAGGAACCCAACGAAGACGCCTCTCGGAGCCCAACGCGTAGCCGACGCCACGACATGAACCCGTCTGCGACCGCAACACGCCTGGTTCCGGCCCTGCGACGTCTGCCGCGCTTGGCTCGTTACGCGGTCGTCTTGACCCGGTAAGACAAACACCGGCGGCCGGTGGCTGGACGGCCCCTACCGGAGTCACGGAGCGGGCTCCCGGCGACCAGCAGCGTGCGGGGTGCTCGGCGGGGAAGCACGGCTGACCAGCGCATCTGCGCTGTTGATGTTGCCGTAGGCGGCTGGCAATATCGCCCGGTGACTTCACCGCAGCACATTGTGACCAGCCACCAGTCGGACCTGGACGGCGTGCAGCCCGCGGGCGTCGGGCAGCGGCTCGCGGCCCGGCTCATCGATCTGGCCGTCTCGATCGTGCTCGCGTTCGTCTTCGTGATCCCGGTGAGCATCGTGCTGCTGCCGCTGGCGCTGCTGCTCAACTCGACCGGCCACCGCGAGGTCTGGGGTGCGATCGGGGGCGGCATATCGCTGCTGCTGGCGTTCGTGATGGTCGAGTGGGTCCTGCTCGTCCGGCGGCAGGGGCAGACGCTGGGCAAGGGGCTGCTGGGGCTGCGCGTCGTCTCGGACATCACGCAGGAGAACCTGACGATGGGGCAGGCGGCGATCCGGATGCTCGTCCTGCTGGTGCCCAACTACTCGCCGATCGCTCTGCTCGCGTGGGTGATCAACCTCGTCGCGGCGCTGGTGGACCGTCCCCGGGGGCGTGCGGTCCACGACTTGGCCGCCCGCAGCCGCGTCGTCCGCGCCCCGAAGCGGCCGGTGAACGTGAAGGCCGACCTCCTCATGGCCATGCCGGTCCCGCAGAAGGTGAACCTGACCAAGGGCCTCTGACACCGCTGACGGTCGGGCGCTGACGCCGACGCCGGTGTGCGCGGCGATGGGCGTCGTCTGCTGGATGAGCGGGGTCGGCCCCCGTACGCGCCCGCATCTGGCCGAGTGGTCGCCAGAGTCGGTGGCGGAGGGGAGGTCCGCGAGGAGTCTGCTGCGCCCGACAGGTCTCTGCGGTCCACGTTGGCTGAGGTGAGCCCCTCCACTCGATGAATCTCAGATGCCTCAGGAGCCACAACACCCGTGCGGGGCATGGGCGGGCCAGCCTGCGCGACCTAGGGTCGCCCGCGAGGTCTGGAGGCTCATGTCTGTTCTGCACGACCGTCCGATTCCGCCTGCCGGGAGGAGGATGGACCAGCCCAAGCTCCTGAGCTGGCACATCGCGGACTTCAAGTCGATCGAGAAGGCGGAGGTCGACCCCAGGCGATTGACGGTGCTGGCCGGGGCCAACAGCTCCGGTAAGTCGTCGCTGCTGCAGGCGCTGCTGTTCCTCGGGCAGAGCCTCGGTGAAGACGAACCGGTGCTGAACGGCCCGTTGGTGCGGCTCGGTGAACCTCGGGACGTGATCCGTTCGGGGCTCGATGCGTTCACGGTCGGCGTCCAGGTCGAGCCGCCGGCCGGAGGACGTGACCTTGATGCCTCATCGGTCCCGCTGCGGGCGGAGCTGTCCTTCCGGGCCAATCGTTCCGGAGTGCAGCCGACATACTTCGTCCTGACCGACGAGGATGGCCGCACGATCCTGGAGGCGACGGGGGAACGCGTCCCGGCCGCCGATCTCAAGGTCGTCGCCGAACAGATCCCCACCGCCGCGACGTTCCTGCGAGTGGCGACGCTGGAGGACCGGTCTGCTCCCGCAAGGACCTACCTGGCGTTTCGCGCGGCGCTGCCGGAGGCGCTGGTCTACAAGCAGAGCGAGGCGCAGCTGTTCGCGGCGTACAAGCGCCTGTTCAAGCGTCAGGACATGCGAGAAGACCCCGTGCTCGCCCAGCAGTTGCTCTTCGAGCTGCGGAACATCTTCGAGGCCTACAGGGGTGTGGAGGGCGAGGTCCCGAGCATCCTTCGACGCTTGTTCATGCAACGGACGCCGGTGCGGGAGTCTGCGACGCGATTCATTCGGGATCTCGGGCCAGATGAGTACCTCGCTGTCCTGAAGGAGCTCGCCCAGTTCACGGCCCGGAGGGAGTGGGCGGTCCTCCCGCTGGCCGGCCGTACCGGTGGATATGTCGGTGCGACGGCGTTCGCGCGCAGCGTCTACAGTCCAGCGCCCACCGCGATGCGTGCGCAGTTCTCCGTGGCTCTGCAGGCCGGTCTCGCAGTGACCGAGGCGCTTCGCCGGCTGAGCAGCTCCGTTCAGTACCTCGGTCCGCTCCGGGAGGAGCCGCACGTACTCGCGACCCCGTCCGGTGGTCGTGCCCGTGGCCTGCCCGTGGGGGCACGTGGCGAGTACACCGCCGACGTCCTCGCCCGCCGTGCCAAGGACCGCGTCGTGTACTACGACTGGAACGGCGAGCGGCAGGAGTCCGCGCTGCCCGATGCGGTCTCGCGCTGGACCGCCTACCTAGGGGTCGGGGAGGCGGTGGACGTCCTCGACCAGGGCAAGCTCGGTCGGGGACTGCGCGTCCGGGTCCGTGGCGTCGATCGGGACCTCACGACGATCGGCGTGGGAGCCAGCCAGCTCCTCCCGGTCGTCGCGGCGGGCCTGAGTGCACCCGCGGGCGCGGTGCTCCTGCTCGAGCAACCGGAACTCCACCTGCATCCGGCGGTGCAGTCCCGGCTGGCCGACTTCTTCCTCATGGCCCGCCCGGACGTGAAGTACCTCATCGAGACGCACAGCGAGTACCTCGTCACGCGTGTCCGGCGCCGTGTGGCCGAATCCCGGATACAGCCGGCAGACGTCGACATCCTGTTCGCGGAACAGGACGAGGAGGGCGTCACACGGTTCCGGAACCTCGAGCTCAACGACATGGGTGATCTCAGCGACTGGCCGAGGGGCTTCTTCGACGCACAGGACGATGACTCACGGCTGCTGATCCGAGCGGTGCAGGCCCGGCTCGCCGGCGGAGACCGCCATGTCGAGTAGGGCCCTGCTCCTCGATCCGGTGCTCCTCCTGCCGACGGCGGGCGCGGACGAAGCGTCGATGGCGGCCTTCTGGCTGCGGTTGGCCGAGTGGTCCGGGGATGGTCGTGCCCGGGTGGGTGAGTCGACGCGACGGCTCGCCTACGAGCACTTCGCCCAGTTCGGCTGGCCGGAGCGTCCGCCGGCACTCGCTCCCGAGGCGCTGCGCCGCGATTTCCACCGCCTGCTCGGTCAGGTCCTGTCGCGGGTCGTGCAGCATGCCGTCACCGGGGGTGGCTGTTCGGTCGTCGGGTATCGAGGATCTTCGGCGGCCTCGTCGGCCCTTGCCGAGGACCTGAGCCGATGTGGTGCCGACGTCGTTCTCGGCGTCGCCTCGGTGGGGGACGTGTGGGAGACGCCGGGCGCGCACGCGTCGGTGTCCCCGCCACCCCCGGACAACGTTCCGATCTGTCTGGAGCCCAACGCGGTACTGGCGGCCGAGCAGACCAGCCGGGTGCGGCAGCACTATGCGGACGTGCGCGTCAACATCGTCGGCGGGCAGGTCAATGAGCGCGTCGTGGCGGACCTGGAGGCGGCGATCGGCCCGCGCGAGGTCTCGTGGCTACCGTGCGAGCGCCACAAGAAGCCGAACCTGAGTGCCTGGAAAGGCCTGGCGGCCGACAAGGACGTCGCGGTCTGCATCACCGGCCAGATCAGTCACGCAGCCTCCATCAAGGCGCGGGACCTCGCGCGCCAGCGAGCTGTGGAGTTCCTGCCGGTCGAAACGGCCAGGGACATCGTCTCCGCGCTGATCGATCGAGTGACGTGACCGGTGGTGGGCGCAGGCACGGCCGGAGGGGCGCTCGTGGCCGGCGTGCCACCGCAAGGATGCCTGTGTCGGCCGCTCGCGGCCCCCACGGATCGCAGAGGTGCGGCGCCGCAGCCGGTCGAGGTCGGTGCGGCGACGGGCTCCGTCGCGGTACGGGGAGGTGATGTGCCGGGTGCGGCGCGGGCCCCTCCCAAGCACCGACCCATGCGCGTCGGCGTTGACCAGCCCGGCTCGCACCCGGTCGCCGCCGGCGGCCGCTGTCACGGCGCCCGACGCTGCTCGACGTCGGCGGTTCCCGACCCTTGTAGGCCCTATCGGGCGGCGCCTCGATCTTCTGGCGACGTCACACCTGCGGCTCGGCGTCCAGGCACGTCTCTGACAGGCCGCGGGCCCGGAGGACTTCCTGGCCGTCCATGATGACCACGACGTCCATGTCCGGATCGTCGAGGTCTCGGCGCACCCAGTTCTCGACCCAGGAGCAGTACAGGTAGGCGCCGTAGGCGGGGTCTGCCCAGGCCTCGGTGTCGACGATCGCCTCGTCGCCGCGAACGGTCACTGTGCCCAGCCCGTCGTAGGCACTGTCGAACTCGTAGTGGACGCGCATGGCCTCTCGGAGCTCCTCGGTGCGATCGGCGTCCGAGGCGCCGCAGCCCACCAGCGTCGCGGAGGTCGCCGCAGCCACGATCCCCACCGTTGCGCGCTTCATGTCATCCCCGTTGGTCGTCGGCCGCGCGAAACTACACGGTCCAGTCCAGGATCTGAGCGGGAGCGCGGCTCATTCCTGAGCCGGGTGTCGGAAGCCGCGGCCGCTCCGGCCGCACCTCCGTGAGTGGTCGATCCAAGCCGTGCTCGGGCAGTTGCCCCCGGCCTGCTGCGGCGCGCCTGCCGGCACCGTCGTCACACCACGCAGCCGGGCCGCCTGAGGACGGGGCCGTCACGGTCCGTCCTGCTCGACGAGGAGGGCTCGCGGCGGATCGAGGCAGCGCTCCGCCATCCGGTCGGACGGCGACGGTCATGTCCTTCGGACGGCCGCGCGGGGTCGGCGGGGTGGCGCCGCCGATACCGGCGGAGGGCGCGAAGATCAGCCTCCGCAGACCGGCCAACCTGCGCCGCGGGGCCGCTCAGGGCCTGGTGCCGTGCCCCGGGTTGAGCCACGTCAGGTGCCCGTAGGGGGGTCGATAGCCGGCGGTCGGGGTGAAGCGGTCGGCGAGATCCATGAGGTCACGGTGCCGTGCGGTGGCCAGGAGCGTTGTCGTCGCTCCGGGATCGCCCTCGGCTGCCGCGACCCAGGTCTGGGCGAAGGCGCGTAACCAGTCCTCGGCCACCTGGTCGGGCACCAGGACCGGTGTCTTGTCCTGGCTCCGGGCCCTGGACCACTGCTCTCGATCGGCGTGCAGGAGGTCGGCGGCGGCGTCGATGGCCGGGGGTGTGCTCAGGAGCCGGGCGAGCAGGTGCGCCCGTGCCTTGTCCCCGCACCGCTGCTCCAGGGTCACCGCGAGGACGAGTGCCGGGATGCTCGTGTTGACCAAGGTCCGGATGCCGCCGCCGGTGGCGATGAAGGTCCGCAGGTGCTGCAGGGCTTCGGCCTCGAGGCCCTCGGCCGCGGCGACCAGCCCGTGGAGGGCCGCGACCGACGCCGGGTGCGCGGGGGCGAGGGCTGCCGTCTTCTCCGCGAGGTGGGTGAGGCGTCGGGCCTGCGGGCCGGCGCCTCCCGGGGCGGTGACCAGGACGCCGCCGACCGCGAGCGCCGCAGCCCACCACCCTCCGGTGGGCTTCATCGTTGCGAGGTGCTCCAGCAGGTCGCCGACGTGTCCGGCTGCGTC
Organism: Geodermatophilus sp. SYSU D01180; assembly: GCF_054050415.1. NCBI lineage: Bacteria > Bacillati > Actinomycetota > Actinomycetes > Geodermatophilales > Geodermatophilaceae > Geodermatophilus > Geodermatophilus sp. SYSU D01180. Next base: position 284,980 of record NZ_JBJGZH010000001.1, read on the forward strand.
GGGACGGCCGGTCATCCCCTTGAGCCAGCCCATCCGCCATGCGGCCGTCCGCGGGAGCCCGCGCCCGTCCGCGGCGGGGGCCTGGGTGAGCCGCCCGTCGAGGTAGCCCTCGATCTCGTCGTCGTCGGCCGGCCGCGGATCGTTCTGGCGTGCCCGCTGCAGGTAGGCCCGGGCGTGCGGCAGGTCCTCGACGGCGACCGCGGCGGCTTGCGCCGCATACCGGTACTCGACCGCCGCAGACATGCGAGAGTGAGGAAGGTAGGCCTCGGCCCGGGCGGCGGCGAACAGCGCGAGCTGGCGTGGGCACATGTCGGCTGTTCCGCTGAGCGCCGGGAAGCCACGGGGAAGTGGCTGCGGAGGCAGTTCCGGCAAGCCGGCCGAGCAGGTCGGGCAGGTCATGAGGGCCGCCTCGAGCCCAGCGAGGGCGGCACGGTGCCGGACGAGGGCCTCGGCCGGCCACTCGGCGGCCAGCGCCCGGCGCCCGAGCCTCCGCCAGCAGTGACGGCAGCGAGGGGAGCCCTCGTCAGCGAGGACCTTGAGATCCCGGTCAGCGGTGCTCCTGGGGTGGCCCGCCCTCTCGTAGATCTGCTTGTCGGTCAGTCCGGTGAGGGCGTGCCCCTCCTCGACTAGCTCCAGCGCAGCCGCCGCATAGGACGTGAGTCGTGCGGCCGGGACGCGCGCGGCCGCGTGATCGTCGGCATCGGGACCGGGACCCCGGGACCACTCGACCGCGATCTCGGCGTCGTGATGGCGCGGGCCCTCGGTCAGGTGCCAGAGGCGGGTACCCAGCGGTTCCGGCAGCAGCCCGGAGCGGGGGGCGAGGCGTGCCAAGTCGGCCAGGTCCAGGAGGCGCCGGGTCGCGCGGTACAGGTCCTCCGCGCTCGTGGCCACGGGCCGATCGGTCCCGGCGGCACGGGGGGTGGAGGGCCGCGTGCGCTGCCACTGGGCCCACCGGAACAGGTGGACCCAGCCCGGGTCGTTGAGGCGACCGCTGCCCTGGAGCCACTCCCACGTCGCGTCGCTGCTGGCGACCGCGAGCAGGCCTTCGGCCGCCCGAAGGGCGCCGACCGCCTGCAGGTCGGTGATGGCGTGAACGAGAAGCTGCGCGGGGACGTCGGCCCATCCGAGCTCTCGGCCGACCGGGCGCGTGCCGGTGTGCGCGGCCCAACGGAAGAGCACGGGCAGGCACAGCGACAGCCGCCGCCACCGCTCATCCACCCCGGCCTTCGCGTGGGCGTCAGCGGCGGGGGGCGAGGAGAGGGCGTGCAGGGTCAGCAGACGGTCGTACAGGAGCTGCCACGTCTTGCGGGCCCCCGGCTGTTCCTGCGTGCGCAGGTGCTGCAGGAGGTCCGACGCCTGGGTGAGCTGGTCCCGAGCAGTCAGCCCTCGCCGGCCGCCGCTGCGGCCGGCGGCGATGCTGGCCGTGGCGCGCAACAGGGCCAGCCGCACGCTCGCCACCTGTGGGCACAGGTCACTCGAGGGCGCGGTTGCGCGGATGCACTCCTCGACGAGTTGCAGGAACGGGAGTCCCGCCGAGCGGAGATTCGCCTGCGTAATCCCGGTCAGGTCTGCGTATGTCAGATGGCGCGCGAACACCATCTCGGCAAGGACCAGGAGAGCGCCGCCCTCCAGGGACCGCAGGTCACTGGGGAGGCCGGGACCGCGCAGCGCCGCGGTGGCCATCCGGGTGTAGTGGCTGTCGGCGGACTCCTGGCCGATGAGGTGCCAGTCGACGTCACTGTCCGGGTCGTTGTAGCTGGTCGTGAGCTCCTGCAGGCGGCGCAGCTCTCCGTTCATGACGGTGGGGGGCACTTTCGCCAGGGCGGCGGGAAGGAGCAGCCGCGCGAGGTTGCGATGCGCCGCCGCGTTCCCGTCCGCCTCGAGCTGGCGTCTCAGCCTTCTCCAGGCGACCCAGCTGATGATCCGTCCGCCGTTGTTGTTCGCGTTGTCCGCGTGCCAGGCGCTCCAAGGAAAGGTCGACCAGTCCTCGCCGGCAAGGAGGTGCTCCTCCAGGGCTTCGACCAACTCGTACAACGTCCGGCAGGAGGCCGTATCCGGCACGAACTGGGTCACGCGCCGAGTATTGCGCCCGGGGACGGGCCGCCTCCCGGCCGGTGATCACCGTGCGTCCCGGCCCGTACAGCGATCGGGGCGGCGCACCCTGGGCGCGAGGCACCCGGCCGTGCGTGGCGGCGCCGCAGCACGACCGGTCCGTCCCGGTCGTGGCCGGGCGGTTCGGTCGTGGCCGGGCGCCTGATCCAGGCGCCCGCGAGTACGAGCACCCCGCACTGGTGCCGTGGCGGGCGGTGCGCTCGAGGCGGCGGGCACCAAGCCCCGGGGGCGCGGGTGCTGTTCCCACGGAACTGTCCATCTGCGCGCCCTCCCTCGGGGCCGGGGGCGCCCGGCACCGTGACGGCACCACCCCGCAACGCCACCGTGGAGAGGAAGAGATGCTCGTTCACCGGATGCCGTGCCGCTCGACCGCCGGCTCCCCGACGTCCCTGCGCCGGGATGGTCGCGGCCGCCCAGCCGGCGTCGGAGCCCCCGACGTGTCCCCGTCGCCCCTGACCGGACGGGCCGCCTGATGCCCCGGCGGAACGGCGCGGGCCGCGCCTCCCGAGCACGGACCGCCCGGCGGCGGCGTCGCCACCGGCGTCCGCACTGTCCGGCCACCGGGAAGCTGCGCCTGCGGGATGCCAAGGACGCCCGGCTGGCGCTCCGCGACTGCCGGGGTCTGGCCGCCGCCCATGCGGCCGCCGGGCTGCCCTCACGCCGCCGGGAATGCCGCAGCTACCACTGCCCCCACTGCGGCGGCCGGCACCTGACCGGTCAGGCGGCGCGCCGTACGACGCGGCCGCCGCACCCGGCCGGCCCGGACCGGGTGCGGCCCGATCCCCGGCGGGTGCCCGCGCGCCCGGGGACGGTGGCAGGGGCCGGCGTCTCCGGCCGCGGCCCGTCCGGACCGTGGTGGTCCGGGGCGTCGCTGTCCGAGCTCGGAGGAGTGGGCTGATGCCGCTGCCCTTCCTCCCCGTCGTCATCGGCTTGGCGGTCACCGGGCTCGCCGGGTCCGGCGCCGGTGTGCACGGCGTCAGCACCATGGTGCAGGCGCAGGGCATCGTGTCCGGCGCCCAGCGGCGTCACGACGCCGCGCACCAGCGTCACTGCCGGGCGCGGGGCAGGACCGCCGACGCATTGGAGCGGTACGGGTACCGCCGAATCGAGGTGCAGACCACGACCATCGCCGAGTGGGTGGCCTGGCTGGAGCGCAACCAGCGGAAGGTGCGCCGGCTGCGGCACACCACGGTGGGCGGCATCCCGGTGGCGGTGCCGAGTCTTCCGCAGCTGCGGGTCGTGGTCGCCGATGCGCGCGGCCTGCTCGCCGGCGGCGCCGCAGCCGCGGTCGGCGCGATGGCCGCGCAACAGGCGGCCCTGGCCGGGGTGCGCACCCTGGCCGTGGCCGGAACGGGCGCCGCCATCTCGGGGCTGTCCGGTGCCGCCGCGGAGAGCGCCACCCTGGCCTGGCTGGGCGGCGGCACCCTGGCCGCCGGCGGGGGCGGGGTCGCGGCCGGTGGGATCGTCCTGACCGGAGTGGCCCTCGCCCCCGCGCTGTTGATTGGCGGCATCACGCTGGCCGTCCAGGGTGACCAGGCGCTGACCCAGGCCCACCGCTACGACGCCGATGTCACCGTCGCGATCGAGGAGATGCGCCTGCAGGAGCGCCTGCTCCGGCGACTGAACCGACGTATCCGGGAGATCCGGAGCGTCCTGGCCCAGCTCGACGAGCGCGCCCGGGTCGCGCTGGCCCTGCTGTCAGCTCTGGACTTCGACCCCGCGGTGCACGCGGAAGCGTTCCAGCGCACCGCCCTTCTGATGACGGCGGTCGGCGAGGTCCTCGACACCCCACTGCTCGACGCGGACGGGCAGGTCTCCCGCGCGTCCTCCGACGTGATGGAAAGGCATGCACCATGATCCCCGCACCCCTCGGCGTCGGCGGGCCGTCGCCGTCGGTCCTTCCGGCAGGGCTCGACCTGATCAGGGAGATCGTCTCTCTGGGACGCAGCTGGATCGAGGTCCATGAGCGCGGAGTCACTGCGCGGGCCGCGATCTCGGCCCGGGAGCGCAGTCTGATCGCCGAGATCCACGCACGCCGGGACCTGTTTCTGGGCTACCTCGACCGGTCCTTCGACGAGCGGGAGCAGGTCTTCGAGCGGCTGTTCGAGGCCCTGGACAGGGCGATGGCGGACGACGTCTCCAGCGTCGCCGGGGTTCTGGGCGCCATCACGACCCTGGCCGCGAAGAGCCCGTTCGCCGACCTGCGGGACATCGAGCTCGTGAGGCGCAACCTCGCAGACCCGGACCACGTCTGGACCGCCTGAGCGACCGCGCGGCTGCACCCGCACGGCCGCCCGCGGCGAGCATCGGCCGCGCGACCGCGGGTTCAGCGCCGGGAAGGGGGAGAGCCGGCGGATCGCCTCGGGGGCCCGCCGCGGCGGGTTCGGCTGCTGACCGCCCTGGGTCTGGGGATCGCGGTCACCGCGGTCTCCGCCACGTGGAGAGCGCACCACGGCGCCACGCCGGTGTGTCTCTCGGCGGCGCCGCCCGCGGGGCGCGGCGTGGGGCCGTGGAGGGAGTCGCAGGCGGGCCCGCCGCGTTCGGTTCCCGCGGCGTCTCCCCGGTGTGGCGGCCGACGAGGTGCGCGCGGCGGGAGGGAACCCCTCTGGGTGAGTGGGCGCAGGATGCTGCGCGCCGCACTGTCGTGCTGTCGGGGTCCGCTGCGATGCTCGCGCGTCGATGGCGACACCGGGTCGTGCCGCTGGATCGGTGATCGGGACGGTGCCGCACGTGGGGGAGGACGATCTCGTGGGTTCGACGGAGGCGTTCGCCGGCACGGGCGCGCCCGGTGACGGCTCGGCGGCGCCGGGCCGACCGACGTTCGCGGACGAGGTCCGGTCCTGGGGGACCGGCGTCGTCCACTCCTACCTGGAGACACGCCACCGCAGCGACGCGCACCGCAGCGTGAAGAGCCTGATCGAGGAGACGGCGACGGAGTACGGCGGCCGCTTCCTGCTGGAGCTGCTGCAGAACGCGCACGACGCCCATCTGCCCGGCACCACGGACGGCCGGGTGCTGCTGCTGCTCGATGAGACGGAGGGACCGCACGGAACCGTCTACGCCGCCGACCAGGGGCGCGGCTTCGACTTCGAGGCATTCCGGGCGATCAGCAACCTCGCGTTGAGCAGCAAGCCGGTCGGGGAGGGGATCGGCAACAAGGGAGTTGGCTTCAAGAGCGTGCTCCAGGTCTGCGAGTCGCCGGAGATCTACAGCGGTCATCCGGACGACCTCACGGAGGACGGCTACTGCTTCGGCTTCGCGGAGGAGTCCGACCTCCGCGAGATCGTCCCGGACGAGTCGCTGCTGCGGTGCGTCCTCGCCGACGTCTCCCGCTACACCGTGCCCGTCCCGATCACCGGCGTCCCGGCGGCGGTGCGGCGGCTGCGGGAGGAGGGCTTCAGTTCCGTCCTGCGGCTGCCGCTGCGCAGCGCTGCGGCGTCCGTGGAGGCCCGGGCTCGACTGGCGGAGCTGGGCACGAGCGCCGTGCCGGTCGTCCTGTTCCTGACGCGGATCGAACGGTTGTCCCTCGTCCGGCGCGGCCACGACGGCACCACCGAGCAGCACCTGGTCCGTGACGTGACCGCGGTCCCGCTGCCCGCGGACGACCTCACGGCCGAGCGCGTCACGGTGGACGACGGCGCGCAGTTCCTCGTCCTCCGTCGAACCGTCGACCCCGACCGGCTGCGCGTCACCATCGCCGCAGCGGTGCAGGCGGAACGGCTCAAGGAGACGTGGCTGGAGTGGACAGAGCCGGCGGAGATCGCACTGGCGGTTCCCTACGGCTGGAACAGCAGCCACCACCGTCTCTACACCTACCTGCCGATGGGCGAGGAGGCGGTCTCGCCGATACCCGGCCATCTGCACGCGCCGTTCTACACGGACTTCTCGCGGACCGGCATCAAGGCGGAGCATCCGCTGAACAGCATGCTGCTCGACGTCTGCGGCGAGCTGGCGGTCGACTCCGCGGCTGCGCTGCTGACGGCGGCGCCGGCCGATGCCGACGCCGCCGGGGCGCTGGCCGCTGCTGTCACCGACCTGGTCAGCTGGTCGCCGTCCCACGCCAGGCATCTGCAGCGGAACGGCACCCCGGTGCACGCATGGCCCGTGCTGCCGGGGCGGACAGGAGCGATCTCCATCTCGCAGGCGGTGCACTGGCCCGAGGGCGCCTGGGCCGTCCTCACGCCGGCCCGCGCGGAGGAGGTGGCCGGGATTCGCTGCCTACGTCCCGGGCTGGGGGATCCGCGCATCCGGCGGCTGCGCGAGACGATGGCGGCCCTGGGCCATGACCTCGACCTGCCGGCTGCACGCCTGGCCGAAGCGGTGGAGATGATGGCGGCGCGGTGCCTGGAGGAGACGCTGCCGGTGCGGCAGTGGGAGCTGCTCTACGACGACCTCGCGCGGCTCTTCCCGACGGAGCCGGCCGCGCGCGAGCTGGGCGGCCGCCGGCTGCTCCTGGCCGAGGACGGCACCCTGCAGCCGTGCCTGGCACCGTCCGGGCGCGGGTCCGCCGCGCCGACCGGGGCGCGGTCGCCGTCCGCCGGCGAGCCCGGCAGCGGCCGGCGGGCCCGGCGCGCGGACCGTGCGGCCGCGTTCTTCCCCCCGGTGCGGCAGCGGATCGAGGACGAGGACGAGGTCGACCCCGACGTCGAGCTGGATCCGCCACCCGTCCTGAGGAAGCGGCTGTTCTTCCTGCATCCCGAACTGGTCTGGCACGACGAGAACCGGCAGGCCACCCGCGCCCGGACGTTCCTGCAGTCGCATCGGCTCGTGCGCAAGTTCGACGCCCGCAGCGTCGCCGAGCACCTGCGCGTCGTGCTCTCCGAGACCAGCAGCGTCATCGCACACCGGGAAGGGCTGCGGTTCCTGTTCAACCTCCAGCGCAGCCGCCCCTCGGGCAGTCTGCCGCTCGCGGACTCCGGCATCCGGCTCCCCTCGGTCTCCGGGGACCTGGTGCCGGCCTCCGGCGCGCTGTTCTCCCAGCACTGGCCGGGCACACGGGGCGCGGACCTGCACGCGGTCGCCTCCGCCGGCGACGTGGCCGCCGAGCTCGCCGAGCTGTCGCTGAGGTTGCTGCCGGACCCCCGAGCGCTGTTGAGGTCCACCGACGACCTCCCCACCTGGGTGGCCTTCCTGCGCCGGCTCGGGGTCAGCGATCTCCTGCCCGTCCTCGAGATCCGTGACAACCGGCCGGTGACCGGGCGGCGGCTCACCCGCGAGGTGCTGACAACGGCGACCGGCCTTCCGGAGGACATCGCGACCGGTTGGTCGGCCGGCTGGGCCGCCCGGACCCGCGCCGGATCCCCCGACACCCCGTACCGGGCGCTGACCGCGCTCACCTGGCTGCCCGGGCAAGGGGCCGTCGACGTGCTGCCGACAGCGGTGCGCGAGGCCTACGGACGTCTGGTCATCGCCGGCCTGGACAGCTGGCCGGTGAGCCACCTGGAGACCGTCTGGGAGCGGGACCGGCCGGGCAACAAGGACCCGCAACGGGTCCCGACCCCGCTCGGCGTCTTCATCGGGTCCGGTCGGTGGATCAAGGTGCGCGGGGCCGGCTCATCGGCGGTCGAGTTCGCCGCCGCCCCGCACTGCTGGCACTTCGAGGGCTCCCGGGAGGCCTATCCGCCACGATTCGCGTACCTCGTCGCGAGTGACCTGCGCGCTGCGCTGGACGGCATGCCGACAGCCCTGTCGCGCCTGCGGCGGGCGGGCCTGGGGGTGTGGAACGACCCGGCGGATGCGCCGCGCCTCGTTGGCCATCTGGCCGACCTCCTCGCCGGCGGCGGCGTCGACCCGGCGGCGGTGCCCCAGCTGCACAACGCCTACCGCACAGCGTGGCGGCAGACGCTGGAACGCCCGGGAGGCGCGGCCAGGTTCACGGCAGACGGCCTGGTCGTCCGCATCACCGGCGAGCTGAGCACCGTTCCGGTCACCGCGCTGACCTCGCAACGGCCGGTCGTCGTGACCGACGAGGGCGATGACGAGTTCCTCCGCCGCGCCGCCGCCGACTTCGGGATGCCGGTCCTCGAGCTCGACACCGCCGCGGACGCCGCCTGCGCCCGGATCGCGGAACGGTCGCCGGGCGGCGCGGTGCGACCGGGCCAGCTCGGCCTGCGGATCCTGCTCGACGGCGCGGACTTCGAGCCCTCGGTCGGCCATCCGTCCCTGCTGGCGCAGGTGCCGTGGCTACGGGCCCTGCTGCTCATGGTGCTCGAGCACCGGACTCCGGCGCACGAGCGCCCCGGCGAGGCGACGCTGCGGGCGTTCGCGGAACACACCCGCAGCCTCCGGCTGGCGACCGCCCGCCGCGTCACCGTGCGGGTCGGGTCCGATGTCCGGCCGCCGCCGGCCCGCCTGCGCGGTGTCCTGCCTGTGCCGCACCCGACCCACCCCACCCTCGTGCTCGAGCAGGCCGTCGAGCAGCCGCTGTCCTGGGAGGCGCTGGACGCGGCGACCGAGCCGCTGATGCGGCTGCTGGGTCATCCCCGCCTCGCCACCGAACTGAAGCTGGCGCTGCTTCGGCTCAGCCGCACCGGGCAGCGAGCGGAGGACGAGCTGTCCCCCGCGCTGCTCGCCGAGGCATGCGACATCGACCTCGACCTCGCCCAGCGCACGATCAGCCAGCTCGGCAGCGGAGTGGAGAGCACGCTGGATCGCCTGGAGCCCGTCGTGTTCCACCTGTGGGGGGCGGCGGCCGCGGCGGCGCTCAGGGTCCCGAGGCGGCCCTCGTCCGACGAGCAGCTCGAGCAGCAGGTGCGCGCCGCTGCCGTCGCCGCGGGGCACTCGGCCGACGATGCGGACCGGCTGCTGCTGGCCGCTCGGCGCGCCGAGGATCTCGACGAGTTCCGCCGCCACCAGGGCATTCCGCTGGCGGACATCAACGAGGCGCTCGAGGCCCTCGACCCGCCCCGCCCGCGGATCGACTACGGTGCCCGGCACCGCGAGGCGTTCGAGCTCACCGTCGTGCGGCACTGGGCCGGGCTGCAGGACCGGCTCCGCTGGGCCCACTGGGCGGAGCACGCTGCCCGCACCCCGGTCCCGCAGTGGCATCTGCTGCGGAACCGGTCGCGGCTCTCGCCGGATCCGGAGTGGGCCTTTCACCGGGACGAGCTCACCGACAGCGACATCCTCGCCGAGGCCGAGCGGCAGCTCGTCCTCGCGAACGGAGGACCGTTGCCCGCGGGCGGTCCCGCCCTTCCTCCGGCCGAGCCGACCCGCCGGGACAACCGTGACGCGGCGGAACGGGTTCTCACCGCTGCGGGCCCCCCGCTGCACGCCTGGTGTCGCAGGAACGCCCGGTCCCTGCCCGCGGAGTGGTCGGACGCGACGGATGTCCGTCCCGTCCTGGAGGCCCTCGACAGGGCCGGCGCGCTGGACTTCCGGCCGCTGCGGGCCGCCGATGTCCTCGCATGGGCGGTCGCCGTCGGAGCATGGCCGGCGGACATGCCGGCCACCACGGACCTGACGGACCTCGGGCTCACCGAGGCGGACCTGCAGGAGCAGCTCACCGACGCGGACAGGGAGCGGCAGGAGCGCCAGCGGGCTCGTCGCACCGTCCGGGTCGACGGCGAGCCCATCGACATCGGCAACGGTTACGCGCAGCTGCGCGAGCAGCTGCGCAGGTCTTTGGAGGACGCGCCCGGGTTTCTGGCGTCCCCGGTCCGCTACACCCGGCTGGCACCGGGGCCGACCACGACCCGTCGGGCTGGTGGAGGCGGAACCGCCGGCGGGGGCGGCCGCGGTGCCGCGGAACGTGCCTCGGACCAGCAGCTCAACGCGATCGGCTTCGCGGGGGAGTGGCTGGCCTACCGGTGGCTCGCCGAGCGCTATCCGCATCAGTTCACCGACGAGTGCTGGGTCTCCGCCAACCGTGCCCAGGTGCTGCCCGGAGACAGGGGCGACGACGGCCTGGGCTACGACTTCATCGTCCCCAGCGGGGGCGGGCCTGTGATGTACGAGGTCAAGTCGACGACCGAGGACGGCGGCGAGATCCGGCTGGGGGAGAGCGAGGTGCTCGCCGCGCAGAGGCATGCCCGCAACAACCGGTGGCGGCTACTCGTCATCACCAACGCACTGTCGACGCAGCGGCGCATCCTGCAGTTGCGCAACCCCTTCGCCCCGCTGAGCCGCGGCATGTACACCTTCGCCGGCCAGGGACTCCGGCTGTTCTACCGGCCGGATGACGCAGCCGGGCGGCGGTGAGCGACCGCTCCCTGCTCATGGCGCGGGGCGCAGCGCATGCACCGGACAGGCCCACCCCGTGAGCCCCCGGCCGGGGGCTCACGGGGGTGCTCCCCAGCGGGCCCGTGCGCCACGGACGCCTCGTCGTGCGGCCGTGGCGGCCGCTGCGGCGGTGGTGTGGCTGCTACGAAGCTGGCATGGCACCACCATTGGTCACCGAGGAGAACCTGGGCGCATGGCTCCTGCGGAGCAACCCGAGGAGGTCGCAGCTTGATTCCGCCGTCGCCGACGGCTGGACCCATGTCTACGACTGGGACGTCGCGCAGAACTACCGCAGCCGCATGATGGCCGCGGGCCAACGCGTCATCCTGTGGTCGACCGACGGCGGCAAGCGCATGCCCCGGGGCATCTGGGGCCTCGGCCACGTGACGGGCCCGGCCCGGGACGGTGTGGTGGATGTCGACATCCCCCTGCTGACGACGCCGATCACGCACGCCGAGCTCGAGGCCGCCGGGATCGGTGACCTCGAGGTGCAGGTGCAGAAGCAGGGGCCCAACCCGTCCTGGGTCAGCAAGGAGCAACTCGCCCGGCTCGAGACCCTGCTGCCCGCCTGGCCGGAGCCCGCGGCGGTCGGCGCGGCAGGCGCCGGCTCATCCGCGGGCGCGGGCTTCGGTGACGCCGAACAGAACAAGCGCGTCGAGATGGCCGCCATGCGGGCCGTGCGCGACGCCTACGAGGGCGACGGCTGGGAGGTCGAGGACGTCAGTGCGCGGAACTGCGGCTGGGACCTCACCTGCACCTCCCGGCGCCAGGTGGCCAAGGTCGAGGTCAAGGGCGTCCGGGGCGCCAGGCCGGCGGTCATCCTCACCGCCAACGAGGTCCGGGCGGCCCGCAACGACCAGCACTGGGTGCTCGCCGTCGTGCTCCAGGCGCTCGGCGCGGCCGAGGTCGTGGAGTTCACGGCGCAGCAGGCCCTGGCCGCGGCCGAGCCGCATGCCTTCACGGCTGACCTGACCGCCGCGCTGTGACGCCCGGCAGCTGAACCCGCCGCTCGCCGGGTGCCGCCGATCCGCCCCGGGGATGGGCGACGGCCCGTCGGCGGGCGGAGAGCGGATCGGCGCGGTCGAGACTGCGGGCCCCGCGTGCCGGGTGAGGCCGCGTGCGCCCGTTGGGGTGAATGAGCCGGACGCGCTGGGTCGGGACCCTCAGAAGAGACGGGTTCGCCCGGTACACAGGGCCGGTGCTGCACGTCCACCGGGCCGAACGGACGGCTTCGCTCGCCGCCGGGCTCGCGGAGATGCTGGCCGGCCCGCTGGAGGACGTGCTCGCCCGGGAGGTCGTCGCGGTCCCGGCCAAGGGTGTGGAGCGGTGGCTGGCCCAGCGCCTGTCGACCGCTCTCGGTGCGGCGACCGAGGCGGACGGGATCTGCGCCGGCGTGCAGTTCACGTCGACGGGGCGGCTGGTCGACGACGTGCTCGCCGCCGTGCGCGGTGTCCGCCCGGACCAGGACGCGTGGGCCCGGCCGGTGTGGCCGCTGCTGGAGGTCATCGACGAGTGCTCGGCCGACCCGTGGTGCGCGGTCCTCGCCGAGCACCTCGGGCACGGCGGCGACGATCACCGCCGGGGCCGGCGGTGGACCGTCGCCGCGCACCTGGCCGGGCTGTTCCGCTCCTACGCCGCGCACCGGCCGCACATGCTGCGGGCCTGGGCCGACGGCCGGGACAGCGACGGTGAGACGCCGCTGGACGAGGATCTCCGCTGGCAGGCGGAGCTGTGGCGGCGGCTGCGTGAGCGGCTGGGCCCCAGCCCCGCCGAGGACCTCGACGCGCACTGCACCCGGCTCCGCGCGCAGCCCCGGCTGGTGGACCTGCCCCCGCGGGTCAGCGTGTTCGGCCCGACCGGGTTGCCGGCCGACGCGCTGGCGCTGCTCGCCGCCCTGGCCGAGCACCGCGACGTCCACCTGTGGCTGCCGCATCCGAGCCCCGCGCTGTGGGAGGAACTGCGCGGGGTCCGCGCCGGCCGCCGCGGCACGGACCCCACCACGCGTACCGTCCGCCACCCGCTGCTGCGCAGCCTCGGGCGGGACGTCCGGGAGCTGCAGCTGCGCCTGCCGCCGCACGTCGACCACCACCATCCGGACACCGACCGCGCGGCGACGCTGCTGGACCGCCTGCAGACCGACCTGCGCGAGGACCGGCCGTCCACCGGCGGGGCGGTCGACGACACCGTCCGCGTGCACGCCTGCCACGGCCCGGGCCGCCAGGTGGAGGTCCTCCGCGAGGTGCTGCTGGGGCTGTTCCAGGACGATCCGAGCCTGGAACCGCGGGACGTGCTGGTCATGTGCCCGGACGTGGAGACCTACGCCCCGCTGGTCTCGGCCGCGTTCGGCCTCGGCCCCGACGTGCCGCACCCTGGGAACGCACTGCGCGTGCGGCTGGCCGACCGCAGCCTCCGGCAGACCAACCCCCTGCTGGACACCGTCGCCGTCCTGCTGGAGCTGGCCGGGAGCCGGGTGACGGCCGGCCAGGTCCTCGACCTGGCCGCGGCGCCCGCCGTCCGGCGCATGTTCGGCTTCGACGACGAGGAGCTGGACCGGCTGCGCGACTGGGTCACCCGCGCCGGCGTGCGGTGGGGCCTGGACGCGGACGGCCGCCGGCCGTACGCCCTTGAGCGGGTGGAGCAGAACACCTGGCAGGCCGGCCTGGACCGCCTCCTGCTGGGGGTCACCACCGACGAGACCGAGCCGGTGTGGCTGGGCCGGGCGCTGCCCCTCGACGACGTCGACAGCGGCGACATCGACCTGGCCGGCCGGTTCGCCGAACTGGTCGACCGCCTCGCCGACGTCCTCACCGGCCTGTCCGGGGAGCACCCGGTCGAGCACTGGACCGGCACGCTCACCGGCGCGCTGGAGACGCTGACCGCGACCGGGCCGGGGGAGGCGTGGCAGCTGGCGCAGGCCCGGGCCGCGCTCGCCGAGGCGGCCGCGGGCGGCCGCAGCCCGCTGCGGCTGGCCGACGTGCGAGCCATGTTGGCCGACTGCCTGCAGGGGCGCCCGACCCGGGCGAACTTCCGCACCGGCCACGTGACCGTCTGCACGCTGGTGCCGATGCGGTCGGTGCCGCACCGGGTGATCGTGCTGCTCGGCCTCGACGACGGCTGCTTCCCCCGGTCGACCGGTGCCGACGGCGACGACGTGCTGGCCCGGAACCCTTGCGTGGGGGAGCGGGACGCGCGCAGCGAGGACCGGCAGCTGCTGCTGGACGCCCTGGTCGCGGCCGGTGAGCGGCTGATCGTGCTGTACACCGGGGCCGATCCGGTCACCGGCGCCGAGCGGCCGCCCGCGGTGCCGATCGGGGAGCTGCTGGACACGGTCGAGGCGATGGCGCCCGGTGCCCGCGAGCAGGTCGTGGTCCGCCACCCGCTGCAGCCGTTCGACCCGCGGGCGTTCACCGGACCCCGACCATTCAGTTTCGACCCGGTGAACCTGGCCGGGGCGGTGCGGGCCGGGCAGCCGCGCGTGGCAGCGCCCGCCCGGGTGCCGCTGCCGCCGCGGACCGGGCCGGTCGCCCTCGAGGACCTGATCGGCTTCCTGGAGCACCCCGTGCGGGCATACCTGCGGCTGCGACTCGGCATCTCGCTGCCCGCGGAGGACGACGAGATCCAGGACGCGCTGTCCACCTCCCTGGCCCCGCTGCAGGAGTGGGCCGTGGGGGAGCGGCTGCTGGCCGCGCGGCTGCGGGGGCTGTCCCCGGAGCAGGCGGCGCAGGCCGAGTGGCTGCGCGGGACGCTGCCTCCGGGCGAGCTCGGGGCGCAGGCCCTGATCCGGGTGGGCGGCCGGGTGGCGCCGCTGGTGACCGCCGCGACGCCGCTGCTGACCGGGAGCCCGCGCGCCGTGGACGTGCGCCTCCGCGTCGGCGGCCGGGACCTGCGCGGCACCGTGACCGGGGTCCGCAACGGAACCGCGATCAGCGTCGGCTACTCCACCCTGTCGGCCAGGCACCGCGTGCGGGCGTGGGTGTGCGCCCTGGTGCTGGGCGCCACCGGCGAGGGGGACGGCGCGGTGACCGTCGGCCGGCGCGGCACCGCGGCGCGCACCTCCCGACTGACGGCGCCGACCGACGCCCTGGACGTCCTCGGGGATCTGCTGGAGCTCTACGACGCCGGGCTGTGCGAGCCGCTGCCGCTGGCGACCAGGGCGTCGGCGGCGTACGCCGAGGCCCGCCTGGGCGGCACCAGCGTCGAGCAGGCCCTGCGGAGCGCCGGCGACGCGTGGGCCCGCGGCGAGGGCGGCGAGCGCGACGACCGGCACCACGCGCACGTGTGGGGGGAGCGCGCCCCGTTGACGACGCTGCTGGGCGCCGCCCCGGCCGACGGGGAACAGTGGCCGGGGGAGTCCACCCGGTTCGGTGCGCTGGCCTGCCGGCTGTGGGCACCGGTCCGCGACGCGGAGCAGTGGTCGTGAACGCCTTCGACGTCTGCGGCCCGCTGCCGACCGGGACGACGGTGCTGGAGGCCAGCGCCGGCACCGGCAAGACGTTCACGATCGCCGCGCTGACCGCCCGCTACGTCGCCGAGGGCGTGGCCGACCTGTCCCAGGTCATGCTGGTCACCTTCGGCAACGCCGCCTCCCGGGAGCTGCGGGACCGGGTCCGGGAGCGCCTGGCCTCCGCCGAGCGCGGGCTCCGCGACCCGCAGGCCGCCCGGACCGCCACCGGCGATCCGGTGCTGCGGCTGCTGGCCGACGTGACCGACGAGGAGGCGGAGCGCCGCCGGCGGCGCCTGGCGGCGGCGCTGGCCGACTTCGACGCCGCGACCATCGCGACGACGCACTCCTTCTGCTCCCAGATGCTCGCCGGCCTCGGCGTGGCCGCCGACGCCGATCCCGCCGCGGTCTTCACCGACAGCATCGACGACCTCGTCCGCGAGGTCGTCGACGACCTGTACGTCCAGGTGTTCTCCCCGGCCGGCGCCGCCGCCGATCCCGCGCTGACGTACGAGAAGCTGCGGGAGCTGGGCCGCCGGGCGGTCGGCAGCGACCGGCAGGCCCTGCTGTGGCCGCCGGCGGCGCAGGGGGCGGCCGAGCGGCGGCGGCGGGCGGCGGAGGCGGTCCGCCGCGAGGTGGAGGTCCGCAAGCGGCGCCTCGGGCTGGTCGACTACGACGACTGGCTGGTCCGGCTGCGCGACGCGCTGACCCACGCCGAGCACGGCGCCGTGGCCTGCGCCCGGATCCGCCGCCGGTTCCGGGTGGTGCTCGTCGACGAGTTCCAGGACACCGACCCGGTGCAGTGGGACATCCTGCGCACCGCCTTCCACGGCAGCACCACCCTGGTGCTGATCGGCGATCCCAAGCAGGCCATCTACGCGTTCCGCGGCGGCGACGTCACCACCTATCTGCAGGCGGCGGCGGTCGCCACCGGCGCGGCCACGCTGACCTGCAACTGGCGCAGCGACCGGCCGCTGCTCGGCGCGCTGGCGCACCTGTTCGACGGCGCCGCGCTCGGTGACCCCCGCATCGTGGTCCGCCCGGTCGACGCCGCCCACCCGCACGCCCGCCTGACCGGGGCCGGCGCCCCGCTGCGGCTGCGGCGCGTGAGCCGCACCGGGCACGGCCCGCTGTGGCGCGGCCTGCCGCGCATCGATCCGCTGCGGACCGCCGTCGCCGGCGACGTGGCCGCCGACATCGTGGACCTGCTGTCCGGGCCGGCCCGGCTGCACGGGCGGCCCCTGCAGCCGCGGGACCTCGCCGTCCTGGTCCGCACCAACCAGCAGGGCCGGCTGATCCGGGAGGCGTTGAGCGCCGCTGGGGTGCCGGCGACCGTGGCCGGCGGCGGCAGCGTGTTCGCCACCGCCGGCGCGCGGGCGTGGCTGGTGCTGCTGGAGGCGGTGGAGCAGCCGCACCGGCCGGGCCGCGTCCGCGCCGCCGCCGTCTCGCCGTTCTTCGGCTACACCGAGGCGGCCCTCGACGCGGACGCCGACGCCGTCACCGACCGGCTCGGCGCCCGGCTGCGCCGCTGGGCCGACCTGCTCGCCGACCGGGGCGTCGCCGCCCTGCTGGAGACGCTCAGCGCGGAGGAGCACCTGCCGGCCAGGATCCTCGCCCGGCCGGACGGCGACCGGGCGCTGACCGACCTCCGGCACGTCGGGCAGGTGCTGCACGCCGCGCAGCGCAGCGAGGCGCCCGGGGTGAGCGCCCTGGTGAGCTGGCTGCGCCGCCGGATCGCCCTCTCGGCCGGGGACGCCGCCGAGGACCGCACCCGCCGGCTGGACTCCGACACCGCCGCGGTCCAGGTGATGACCGTGCACGTGAGCAAGGGGCTGGAGTTCCCGGTCGTCTACGTGCCCTTCGGCTGGGACTGCTGGACGCCCGCCGATCCCGACATCCTGCGGCTGCACGACGACGCCGGGCACCGCGTGCTCGACGTCGGCGGCCCGACCGACCCCGGCTACCCGGCCTCCCTCGCCCGCCACCGGGCCGAGGAGTCGGGGGAGGAATTGCGGCTGCTCTACGTCGCGCAGACCCGCGCCCAGTGCCAGGTGGTCGCGCACTGGGCGCCGAGCGGCAACACGCAGGGTGCGGCGCTGCACCGCCTGCTCTTCGGCGGCAACGGCGCCGGCGCCGTGCCCGCGGCGAGCGTGCCCCCGCCCCCGGACGACGACGTGATCCGCCGCTTCGACGAGCTCGCCGACGCCCCCGGCCACCTGATCGAAATCCAGACGGTGACCCCGGCCGCTCCGCCGCGGTGGACGGCGACGCAACCGGCCCCGACGGAGGTCCTGCAGGTCAGCCGGTTCACCCGCGTGCTCGACCCCGACTGGCGGCGCACCTCCTACAGCGCCCTGACCGTCGCCGCCCATCCGCCGGCGCTCGGCTCCGAGCCGGACGTCGCCGTGGTCGACGACGAGTTCGACAGCGACGGGTCCGCCCCGTCGGCGCCGCCGGGGAACGCCGTGCCCTCGCCGCTGCGCGACCTGCCCGGCGGCGCCACCTTCGGCACGCTCGTCCACGACGTCCTCGAGGACCCCCATCCCGCGACGCTGGACCGGCGGTGCGCCGAGGCGCTGGCCCGCCGGCCGCTGCCGGGGGTCACCGCGGGAGCGCTGGCCGACGCGCTGCGGCCGGTGCTGGCCACGCCGCTGGGCGCCCTCGGGATCACCCTGGCCGACGTCCTCCCCGCCGATCGGGTCGCGGAACTGGAGTTCGAGCTGCCGCTGGCCGGCGGCGACGCACCCGGTGACCACGCCACCCTCACCGACGTCGTCGAGCTGCTGCGCCGGCACGACCTGGGGGCGCTGGCCGGCTATCCGGACGTCCTGGCGGCCCTCGACCCGGTCGCGCTGCGCGGGTTCCTCACCGGCAGCATCGACGGGGTCCTCCGCCTGCCCGGCCCGCGGTTCGCGGTCGTGGACTACAAGACCAACCGGCTCGGGGCCGAGCCACTGACCACCTGGCACTACCGGCCGGAGGCGATGGCGGAGGAGATGCTGCGCGGCCACTACGTGCTGCAGGCCCTGCTGTACTCGGTGGCCCTGCACCGCTACCTGCGCTGGCGGCAGACCGGCTACGACCCGGCCCGGCACCTGGGCCCGGTCCTGTACCTGTTCGTCCGCGGCATGACCGGTCCCGGCAACCCCGACGGTGCCGGCGTGTTCACCTGGTCGCCACCGCCGGCGCTCGTCGTCGAGCTGTCGGACCTGCTGGCCGGTCGGTCGTGATCCCCGTCCGCGCCGCGGGGCTGCTCCGGCAGTTCTGCGAGGCCGGGGTGCTCTCCGCCGCCGACGTGCACGTCGCCCTGCGCCTGGCCCGGCTGGGCGGTGAGCAGTCCCCGGTCGTGCAGCTGGCCGCGGCGCTCGCCGTTCGCGGCGTCCGCACGGGCTCGGTGTGCGTCGAACTGGCCACGGTCGCGGACACGGTGGGAGCCGGCGAGGAGGCGCCGGGGCCGGGCGGGCTGCCGTGGCCGGCGGACTGGGCCGAGCTGGCCGACAGCGCGCTGGTCGCCGTCGGCGCCTCCGCGCCGTGGCGCCCCCTGCGCCTGGTCGACGGGCTGCTGTACCTGGACCGGTACTGGCAGCAGGAGCAGCTGGTCCGCCGGGAACTGGACCGCCGGGCCGCCCGTCCGGCACCCGTCGCCGACCTGTCCACCCTCGGGGAGCTGTTCGACGGCCCGGCCCCGGACCGCCAGCGGCTCGCGGTCGCGGTCGCCGCCGGCCGCTGGGTCAGCGTGCTGACCGGCGGTCCGGGCACGGGCAAGACGCACACCGTCGCCCGCCTGCTGAAGCTGCTGTGCGACCAGCGCGGCCCGCAGCCGCGGATCGCGCTGGCCGCGCCGACCGGCAAGGCCGCGGCCCGGCTGCAGGAGTCGGTGCGGGAGCAGGCCGCCGGCCTGGGCCTGCCGAGGGAGCTGGCCGCGTCCACGGTGCACCGGCTGCTGGGCTGGCGCCCGGACAGCCGCAGCCGGTTCCGCCACGACGCCGGCAACCACCTGCCCTACGACGTCGTGGTCGTGGACGAGGCGTCGATGATCCCGCTGACGCTGATGGCTCGGCTGCTGGAGGCCGTGCGGCCGGACGCCCGCCTGATCCTGGTCGGGGACCCGGACCAGCTCACGCCGGTGGAGGCCGGCGCCGTGCTCAGCGACCTGGTGCACCGCCCGGCCCCGGCGCTGCCGGTCCCGCTGCGGGCGGAGGTGCACGAGGACGCGGCCGACCTGGACGACGAGGATCGTCGGCAGCTGCACCACGGCGTCATCCGGCTGCGGGTGAGCCACCGGTACGGCGCAGTCATCGGGGGCCTGGCCGAGGCGATCCGCCGGGGGGATGCCGACCGCGTGCTCGAGCTGCTGCACACCGGGACCGGGCTGTCCCTCGTTGCGGGCACCGCCGAGCTGGAGTCCGAGGTCAGGACCGCCGGGGACGCGCTCCGGGCCGCGGCGCGGTCCGGTGATGCCACGGCCAGCCTGGCGCTGCTCGGCGAGCACCGGCTGCTGTGCGCCCACCGGCACGGTCCCTTCGGCGTCTCGCACTGGAACGACCGGATCAGTCGGTGGGCCGGCGCGGCGCCGGGGGACTGGCGGCCCGGCGAACCGTTGCTCGTGACCGCCAACGACTACGAGAACGGGTTGTACAACGGCGACGCCGGCGTCGTCGTGCAGACACCGGACGGCCCGCGGGCGGCGTTCCCGGGCAGCCCCGCGCCCCGGCTGCTGGCCCCGTCGCGGCTCTCGGCGATCACCGCGGCCCACGCGCTCACGGTGCACCGCAGCCAGGGCAGCCAGTACAAGGCGGTCACCGTGCTGCTGCCGCCGGCGACCTCTCCGCTGCTGACCCGGGAGCTGCTGTACACGGCCGTGACCCGAGCCAGCGAGCGCGTTCGAGTGGTGGCGACCGAGGACGCCGTCCGGGCCGCTGTCGGACGGCACCTGGTGCGCGCCAGCGGTCTCCGTCGGACATGGAGCGCTTCGGAGCGGGAGGGCGTCACCCACTGAGCAGCCTGGACTCGGAGGAGGGGCCTGGACAGGATTGAGGTGGCTGCGCGGCCCGGGTCGAAACGGTGAGCAAGCGGCTTGTCGACGACGGGGCATCGCGGGCCGAGCTCGGCAACGCCGACAGCGTCGCTCAGTACTTGAGGTGCCGGCGGCCTGGTCCTGCACGACGCCGGCGAGCACCGCGGCGACCGGGACGTCGGTCACCGGACAGGACCGAGCGTCAACCGGACCACGGCCGCGACCGCTGGGCCGGCGACGGGAGCCGGGGGGACGCCCCGGCCCCCGCCGTGGTGCTGGTGGGCCTATCGGCTGGCTGCGCCGCGGATGGCGGCGCGGCCCAGTGCGCGGACCGTCGCCTCCCGGTCGCGGGTTGGCGCCGTCTCGCTGGCGTTGGGGCGCTCTTTGTTCTCGGGGCTGCTCATGCGGTTCACCCCCTCGTACGCGTTGAAGCGGCTTCCGGTCGGACCCGCCGTCATGGAGCAGACGGTGGCCGACGGTTCGGTCCGTCCGGGGACCAGCCGCCCGCCACGCCAGCCTGTCGGCGGACCGACCTCGTGGAGCGGCGAGCCGGAGGGTCACGCGCGCGGACCTCACGGGGCGGCGAGACGACGGGGCCGACGTGCAGACGGCTGCCTGTGAGGCCGGTGCGCCGGACGCTTCGTCGATCGTGGCTTACCAGATGCCCTGACGGTTGTGTCCGCTTGCACAGCTCGTGCAGCCGGTGGGGTCGGCCGCGTGGGTACCGGGACCTGGCTGAGCCGCGGATCGGGCGGCGGCGGACGATCCGGGCGACGCCTGGCTCATCCGCAGCCGTCGAGCCTCCTGCAGGGTCGCATCCCGCGTGCCGCGTCTAGATCCCTGCGAGTCCGGCAGGAAGGCGCTGGCGTACCAGCCGGTCGGTTATTGCGACCGCATCCTCGGATGTCGGATGTCGGATGGATCAGAGCAGCCTCTTCCTGTCGATGAACTCCTTGATCGTCAAGCCGTTCAGGCGATGGACGCGCTCGTCGTAGTCCTCCTCCGGGCGGCGGGGGGACGGCTCGATGAGGACGTTCCCCGCCCGCGCGTCGGCTGCGAGCTGCCTGATCTCCAGCCGAAGGCGAGCGCTGAGGGGATCAGGGGTCGGGAGCCGGGTGCTGAGGAACCACGCGCCCAGTCGCTGCGTGGGGTGCGGGGATTTCAGGGATGCGTCGATGTTCCGGTTCCCCACCCCGCGACCGAGGACCGTCGTGTCGCTATACCAGACCGGGATGTCCGCGTTCCCCGTCGCAGTCCCCCTGGTGGTCAGCCCGCCCATCCAGTGGGCGCCTTCCACGTGCACGTCGTGGAAGGCCTTGCGAAAGAAGCGCTGCGCGTAATCCAGCGTGCGGCCGCTGGATTGCACTTCGTCGACGATGAGAAGCCGCCGGCCGTCCAGCGTCGCCGGAGCCCGGTCCACCCGGACGGTCAGACCCTCCTCCCGGTCCGCCGGATGGCGCAGGAAGATCGAGCGGAGGCTCCGGAAGATGCTCGGGTCGAGGCGCTCGACGTGGGTGGTGCCCCGACCCTCGGGGTCGACGCTCGTGGCCCACTGGTTGCGGTCGATGTTCACGAAGCGGAACTGCGGCATGGGCGGTGTCGTCCCGTCGACGTCGGTGGCGAGGAGCGGCCACAGCGCCCGCGTCAGCCAGGCAATCGGTCGGGCGGACTTGTCCAGCCAGATGACGAAGTCGAAGTGCGGGGGGTCGGTTGCGGCGACCTCGGGCGCTGTCATCCGTCGCACTAGCTCGTCGACGAGCCGGATGTACTCGGTGTGCAGCTGCCGCGTGCTCTTCGTCGTGCCGTCGGTTCGCCGGTGTCCGACCAGCACACGGTAGGCGGACTCGTATTGAGCATCTACCGCCATCTCGCCCCCTTGCTGTTGACGGCGCTCGTGGTTCGGTGACCGCGCCCGGGGTGCGTTCGGCGCGGTCAGGACCGGCAGGGTAACGGCGCCGCGGTCTCGGGGCATGCCGCCCGCAGGTGCCGGCGGGGTCGCCGCGTCCTTCGACGAGGTGGCCGGTTCGCTTACGGCCGGTGCGCCGCCTGCACGGGTGGATCACCCGGACGCAGCTCACCCGGTCGGGTGGCAGCCGCGGTCACTGCTCCGGTCACCACTCCCGGGCGGCCGTCTGCGCACCTGACGCTGGCCCAGCCTCAGTGGCCGGCGGCCGCGCGTGGCGGTGCCAGGTCCGCGTGGTGCTGCAGGGGGATTACCACAGGCGCCATCTCCCCGGTGGGAATCTGGGCTGGCTGCTCGGGAACGGGTGGCTCGGGGCAGGGCAACCTCAGCTCGTTCAACGCCTCGTGTCCTAGCGCGGAGGCGTCCCCGCCGGAGTTCCGGATTTGTAGAAGGCTCAGCTTTGCCAGGATCGACGCGCTCTTGGTGACGTCGCCGGGGATAGCCAGGGCCATGCGCATAGCCAGTGACTCGGCGGCGTGGTGCACGGCTTCCTCGATCGTGCTTCGTGTTTCGTCGGTCACCTCGAGGAGGACGGCGTAGTAGCCCCAGGCGGCCACCCCCCAGAGCGACGCGGAGGTCAGCGGGCTGCGCTCGGCGTAGCGCCGTCGGCGGAAGTCGAGGGTGCGGCGGTAGACCTGCTCGGCGACGGAGAGGTGCCCTGGGGCATGGTCCGGCTCCAGTCGGGCGAGCCTGAGCCGCACCCCGGCACGGTTGAACAGCGCCCGGTCGACCAGTGGGTGCTCGTCGCCGAGGACTTCGCGGCGGCGTGTCCACGACCCGTCCAATTCGTTCGCCACCGCGCGGTACTCCGCGATCTGCTCCGGGCTGCCGTCGGGGAGACGGTCGGCGGCTCGCTGTCGGAGCAGCGTCCCGAGCGCCAGGTGCTTTTCCCTCTCGACCGACGGCTCGGGACCCCGGAGCATGACGGCGGCGGTCACCGCGGCCCGCGCAGACACGAGATCGTCATCGGTGAGCAAGTTTGGTGGGCGGTGGTTCACCTCGCGCGCCCGCGCGTGGTAGCAGTCGGCCAGGGCCGCGGCAGGCACCGTGCCCGGGGTGGGAGGAACGGCGCTGAGAAGGGTCTCGGCTCGGTGATAGGTCGCCAGCGACGCCTTCACCCCGTCGTGCAGCTCCTGCAGGGATCCCAACCGGGCCAAGGCGAGGCCGTCCTCGCAGCCTTCGAGGGCCTCGGCCAGCACCTGGGTCACCTGTGGATCGGCGAACCGGACGAGGGATAGGAACGCTCCCTCGTCGGCGAGAACGTCGCCAGCTGCCCCTGCGGCCGTGCCCTCGCTCGTGGTTGCGGCGCGGATGGCCCGGCCCAGTACCCGATGCAGGGAGTAGCTGTCGTCGGACAGCGCCGTCACCAGCCCAAGCCGCTCCAGGCGGCTAACTGTCCCCGGGGCGAGCCCGTCGGCGACCGTCCGCTCGATCGCATCGGGGGGCAGCAGCGCCAGGCGCTGGGCCAGCGGCGCCTCGCGCGGCAGCGCCGACCTCAGCCGCGACCAGTAGAGCCGTGCACCGGCGTCCACATCGGTGATCGGCTCCGGCGGCAGCTCGCCGAGGGCGTCCGGGACCGCGGCGTCGAGAGCGGTGAAGGCGGACAGCAGCAGTGGGCTGCCGGCCGTGACGCGGCGGAGCCGCTGGTCGACGTCGGTGCGCACCAGGTCGGCCTCGTCGAGCTCCGGCAGCTCCACGGGGGCCGCGCCCGGCCACGCGTCCGGCGCCCCGGTCGTGGTGACGATCAGCAACTGACCGGGCCCGGGGACGGGGAGCGCACCGAGGGGACCGGGTCCGTCGTTGGCGTTGTCGAGAACGACCACCCAGTCGCCTGCCTCGTCGGCCAGCCGGTCGAGGGCGCTGCGGGCGAGTTCGGCCTCGATGTCGGCGTCGAGGGCTGCGAGCTCCTGCGCCCGCTCGGTCAGCTCCGCGCGCGCCAGCGATGCTCGGTACGCCCCGCGGGTTCCACCCGAGAGGAACCAGCCGAAGCCGTGATCGGCCTCGAGCGCGAACTGGCGGGCCAGGGTGCTCTTGCCGGTGCCCTCCGGACCGTGGATCACGACGATCCCGCCGCGCCGCTGCGCGAGGGAGGCCCAGGCCCGGTCGCGTGAGGGGAAGGACCGGGTGCGGGACAGTTGCGGCGCGGCGAGCCGGCTGCGCAGGGTGCCGCGCCGGCTCGGCGCCGGGAGCGGTCGGTCGCCGAGCCGCTGCCGGACGGTCACGTCGACCAGGTGCACCCGCTCGTACCGGCCGCAGCCGATCAGGCCGGCCAGGACGTCGAACGTGTGCTTCAGCGAGGTGTCGGGCGATGCGGCGGTGCCGGTGGTGGGGTCGAGCAGGAGGATGTCGGGCTCACCGACGAACTCGCCGGGGTCGACGACCACGCCGACCCCGTGCGCATCGGTCGTGGCCACCCCCAGGGGCAGGTCGCCGACGCCGGGCGTGCTGCCGAGGCGGACGGCGACGGCGGCGTGCGCCTCGTTCCGGCCGCGCAGCATGACGAGGAAGGTGTCGAGGTCCTCGTTGAGGCAGGCGGCGGCCAGCAGGAGCGCCAGGTCCAGGCAGGTTCCCGAGCCGCCGGAGCGCCAGAGCCACTCGGGGTCGCGGATGCGCTGGCCGTGCGCGGGGTGCCAGGGCGGGGCCGTGTAGGCCAACCGCCGGGCGACGAGGCTGTCCCACAGCCGCTGCACCACGAGGTGGTCCAGCGCGGGACCGGCGGGCACCTGCTGACGGCACAACTCCCGGACGCCCAGGGGGAAGGCGTGCCGGATGCGCTGCTCCAGCACCTGCGGCACGACGTGGCGGGCGATGCCGCCGTATCCGTCGCGGTGCGCCTGGGGCGCGGGCGGGGCGGTCCAGACCGGCCACTGGCCGTCGTCGTCGAGCACGGGCTCCCCCTGCCGTCGTCGGGACGTCGTCGCATGAGACAGCACGGTGCCGTTCCTGACAATGGGTTCCGCAGGGACCTCCTGCCCGGGCGCGGCCGGTCCCCGGGACGACGGTCACCGGGGCAGCACCGGGAGCCCCGGCCGCCGCGGGCCGTCCGCCGGGTGCCGCGCGGGCGCCGGCGGTGTGGCCAGCGCCGTCAGCCGGGCGTCCAGGTCGGACCGCAGCCGGTCCAGGGCGCGGCCGCGGGCCCGGACCAGCTCGGTGCGGTGGGCGGCGCGCAGGGCGCCCCCGTCGTCCAGCGGCCGGCCCCGCGGGCCGGTGCCCAGGGACGTCGCCCCGCCGACCGGGGTGACCGCCACCCGGTAGGGCTGAAGCGTGCCCAGTTCCTCGCTCGCCAGGTCGGGGAAGCGGCTGCGCACGTGTGCGGCGTCCTCGGCGCCGAGCCGCAGGGTCGCCACGGTGCCGGCGTTGGTGAGCAGCGCCGAGCGCAGCTGCGGGGCGAGCAGGCTGGGGGACTGGGTGGCCAGCCGTAGCTGGAGGCCGTACTTGCGGCCCTCGGCCAGCAGCTCGCGGCACAGGGCGGCCGGCATGCGGTGCGCCTCGTCGAGCACGACGTCCAGGCCTCCCGGGGGCGGGCCCAGCCGGCGCAGCCCGCTCCAGATCCGGCGGAGCACCAGCATGCTGAGCACCGTGGCGCCCTCGTCGCCGAGGACGCTCGCCGGTGCGGCGACGAACAGTGACCGGCCCGCGTGCACGGCGTCGAGGTCGACGCTGGTGACCGGTGTGTCGACCACACGGCGCATGCCCGGGTGCCGCAGCAGCGGCTCGAGCTTGCTCAGCAGCCAGGTGCGGGCGTGGCTCTCGCGGTCGCCGTCAATCATGCGGACCGCCTCCCACAGGTCGCGGCCCACCGCCGGGTCGTCGATCCGGGCGAGCACGTCCCGCCGCCACCGGTCGGCGCCGGCGGCTTGCTCGCTGGCGCCGCCGGGCCGCGCGGGTCCGCTGGCCATGGGAGCCGCGAGGTCGTGCACCCGGCCCAGCGGCCACGGTCCGCGGGGGTCAAGGACCAGGGGCAGCAGCAGGCTGTGCATGGCGCGGCGGTACACGGGGCCGAACCACTGCTGGTCGGCATCGGGCCAGCTGGCCTGGATGGCGTCGAGCAGGTCCGCGGCCCAGGCGCGGGGGTCGGTGCCGGCCGGCGGCTGGGTCAGGTTCCACAGCGGGGGCTGCTCGGCGTCGCCGAAGTCCAGGCTGGTCGCCGGCCGGCCGAGCGCCTGCGCGCTGACGGCGGCGCGGGCGGCGAGGTCCCCGTGCGGGTCGATGACCACCGTGGTGCGGCCGGTCGCCAGGCGGTGTTCGACCAGGGCCTCCAGCAGCGTGGTCTTGCCCAGCCCGCTGCCGCCGAAGACGACGGTGTGCGGCGGGGTGGTGGTGGCCAGGCGCTCGACCACCTCCGCCGGCGGGCACAGCGGCCGGCTCGGCCACGCGTCGGGGAGCAGGCAGACGGCGGCCAGGCACCGGCCCACCCGGCTGGCCGGCAGCGGCAGGATGCCGGCGGCTGAGCGGTGCGGTGCGACAGTCAGCTCACCGGGGCCGCGGCTGAGCGCGGCGGCGAGGAGGCCCGCGTGCACGAGCACCGCGGACGACGCGGAGGACAGCGTGAGGCTGCCGGTGGGCGCCGCGCCCGGGGCGCCGGGCGCGGCCGGGGCCCGGTAGCGCAGGGCGACGCGGACCCGGTGCGGACCGGCGTGCACGCCGCGCCAGAAGGGCAGCAGCAGATCCGGCCCCCAGGGCGCGTCGTCATCGGTCACGGTCCCGGGCGGATCCGGGGGCGCCTGCACGAGGTCCGCGGCGACCGGCAGGAGCCCGTCGGGCTCCTCTGGGCCGCCCGCCACCCAGCCCAGCCACGGCATGCTCGACCGGAGCGCGGCCTCCGCCGTCTCCACGGCCTCCGCCGTGCGGTCGTCGTCGAGGCTGTCGATCGCCAGCCAGGCGCGCGCTGGGGCTCCGCCGCCGGCCTGCACGGTCCAGGTCCAGCGGGCGGGCACGGGCAGGTCGAGCAGCGCGGCCCCGGCCGTCGCCGCGGCGCGGAACACGGGGAAGTCGACCGTGGCCGCGCTGCCGACGGCCAGGACCCCGGTCCCGGCGGTCACCGGGCATCCCCCGCGGCGGGGACCGGCGCGGGCGGGTCGCCCGGGCCGGCCCAGGAGGCGGCGGTGACCTGCAGCAGCACCACGATCACCACGCCGGCGGCCACCAGCCGTCCGGCGCCGGCCCGTGGGCTGAGCAGTCCACGGAGCGCGCCGAACAACCAGGTCACCAGGCCGGTGACAGCGATGAGCCCGGCGGCGACGCTGAGGCCGTGGTCGTCGGCGAGGGCCAGGAACTGCCCGGCCAGGCCGGCGGCGGCCAGCACGAACAGCGTCGCGCGCGGGGCCGCGACCAGGCCCACGAGCACGGCCAGCACCAGGGTGGCGACCACGGAGGGGGCCACCGGCAGCCGCTCGGTGCCGGCGAGGTCGAGCAGCGTCCAGGTGGCGGCGACGAGGGCCAGCCAGGTCGCCATGAGCGGGCCCTGGACGGAGCCGAACCGGGCGTCGGCGGACGCGGGACGGAAGGCCGGGCGGCGTCCGCGCAGCAGGACGGCGGAGATGCCGGCGAGGAACAGGAGGGGGAGGAGGAGGGACAGCGCGTCGGGCACGGGGACTCCTGAGCGGGTGGGAGGGCCGGGGGTGCGGGGCGACCGCACCCCCGGCGGGGTCAGCAGCTGCTGTGGGGGCCGGTCAGGGTGATCCGGACGGTGCGGTTGAGCTGGCGGGCGGCGGGGTTGCCGGCGTCGTCGACGTAGTCGTCGAAGGCGCTGCCGACGCCGTCGCTGTGCAGCTGGCCGGCGGGGACGCCGAGGTCGAGCAGGAGCCGCTCGACGGTGGCCGCGCGCCGCCGGCTCAGCTCTTCCTGGCCGGCCATGTCGCCGACGTTGGCGGTGGTGCCCACGATCTCGGCGTGCCGCCGGGGGTCGGCCAGCAGCCAGTCGGCGACTCCGGCGAGGACCTCGGCCGCGGCCGCCGGGTCCCGCAGGACGTCGGAGTCGGGCTGGAAGCCCACCGGGGAGGTGTTGTCGTAGACCAGCGGCGCGCCGGTGCACGGGGTCGGCTGGTCGATCTCGGACACCGTCACGGTCTGCGTGGTGAACGGGGTGTCGGGGCCCTGGCCTTGGCGGGGCCGGGGGTCGATGGCCACCTGCGCGCCGCCACGCTCGAGGACCGCGGTCCAGATGGCGGTGAGGTTGTCGCGCACCGCGGTCGGCAGCGGCTGCTGCGGGGCGGCCGTGTGGCCGACCCCGACCAGCAGGTAGTGAAGGCCGTCGGCCGGCGGCAGCTGACCGCTGTCCTCGAGGTGGTCGGCGACCTCGGCCGGCTCGGCGTAGAGCCAGCCGGGCTCGGTCAGCCGCAGCGCCCCGGTGTCGGGCACCAGCGGGTCGACCAGCACGACGGTGGCCGAGGAGGTGCCGCCGGAGACGGCGAGGTCGCGGGCCAGGCCCATGCCGGCCAGGACGTCGGCGCCGTCGCTGTCGGCCTCGAGGGCCCGGACGGCGGCCACCACGGTGGCGACGGCGACCGCGGCGTCTGCGCGGGCGGCGGCCGCGTTGCCGGTGCGGATCGGGAAGGTGCGTCCGTTGACCAGGGCGTCGACGGCGGGGGTGCCGTCGATGCCGACGACGCTGACCGGCATGCCGTGCAGGACGGTGGCCTCGATGAGGCAGCCGAGGTCTTCGGGGACGTCGGGGGCGGCCGCGTTCTGGTGCACGCTGAACTCGAGGATCAGCGCTCCGGCGGCGGGCGCGCACCGGGCGAGGTCCGGCCCGTGGATCGCGGAGCCGCAGGCGGTGAGCGCGGTGGCGACGCCGGCGGAGGCGACGAGGCCGGTCAGGCGGGCGGGGATGGTGGGCACGGGGTTCCTCCTGGTGGGTGGGGTAGGGGCGGGGCGGGCGGTCATGCGGTGGTCCAGTGCCGTCCGTGGGTGGGGCAGCGCAGCCCCCACGAGCAGTCGAGGCAGATCACCGGGTCGGGGGCGGAGGAGCCGGGGCAGGCGGTCCCGCGCGGGCAGCGCAGCAGCAGCAGGTCGCACTGGCGGCAGCCGGTGCGGGAGCGCTGCACGACGATGCGGAGGCGGGAGAGGCCGCCGGAGTCCGTGGACGGGGGCATGGAGTCCTCCTCGAGGTGGGGGTTCGACAGGGGGACGGCGCCCGCGGCGCCCCGGTTCGGTGGGCCGCCGTGCACGCACGGAGGGCCGGGATCCCGCACGGGATCCCGGCCCTCCGCGGGGGTCTGGCCTCAGGCGGCACCGGCCTCCGCCTCGGGGATGCCGCGCACCGCGGACCCCGGCCGCTCGCCCGGCCGGCGGGTGCCGCCGGTGCAGGACGGGTCGCCCAGGTGCTGGGCGATGCGCAGGCGCGCCATCGCCACGACGTGGTCGGCGACGGCGCGCCGCGCCCGCTTGGCGGTCTCCGCGGCCTGGGCGGCCTCGGACATGTCGGCGACCCGCGCGCCCAGGGCGGAGGCCAACCGGGTGAAGCGGGACTCCGCGGTGGCGAGCAGCCGCTCCACCCGGCGCTGCCGGAAACGCGCCGTCCGGAGCCCGAAGGCCTCCGGGTTGGTGAAGTGGTAACCGCTGACGAAGGCGGTCGCGCCGGTGGCCAGGTGCAGCGTGGCCAGGACGAGGGCCATCAGGTGGTGCGCGGTGTCGCCCCCGCCGGTGGGGGTGCCCTCGTAGATCACCGTGGTGGTGAGGTCGCCGGCGATCCACCGCAGGACGAACAGGCCCGCGCCCAGCGCGGCCCACACGGCCGTCAGCGCGATCGCGGAGGTGCGGTGGTGGCCGGTGGCCCGGTACTTGCGGGTGAAGCGGCCGGCCTGCAGCGGTGCCAGGACGCTGAGGGTGGCCAGCGCGAGGGCGACGATCCAGGAGAACACCTCGGCCTCGCCGATCAGCGGGTCGAGCGTGGTCTTGATGAAGAAGAGGTCGGCGACGCTGACGAACGCGATGAGCAGGCCGTCGAGGGCGGTGAGGAGCAGGTAATACGGCCAGGTGACCTGGACCAGCCAGGGTGCGGTCCAGCCCCGGGGGCGGGCCGGCTCGCGGCGGCGGCGCCGGCCGCGGCCGGCCAGAGCGAGCAGCCGGGTCAGCGGCGCGCGGGTGCCGGCCGGGTGGTCCGGGCCGGCGGTGTCGGCGGGGGGCAGCGGGGGAGCGGTGAGGGTCATCAGGGGTCCTCGGCGATCGGGTCCGCCTCCGAGGGCGGCTCGAGTGGTGGACGGCGCCCGGCCCGGGCCGGTTCGGTGTGGTGGAGAGGCCGGGAGCGCGGCGGGGACGGGCCGCTGGACCCGTCCCCGCCGCGCGCCAGGGGCCGCTCAGGCCGGCGGGGGCTGCCGGGGCGGCGGGGCGGAGGCCGCTGGCCGCACCGGCGGCAGCAGGACGTCGTTGAGGTCCGCCGGGGCCGGCAGCGGCGGCACCGCCGCGGGCCGGTCCTGCCCGACCGTCGCCTGCGCGTCAGCGTCCACGGCGGGGTCGCGGCCCTGCAGGCGGGCGGTGTGGACCTCGATGAGGACGCGCACCTGACGGTCGGTCTCCCGCAGCCGCTGGACCTCCTGCTGCGCCGCCCGGAGGTTGGCCTGGTCGTTGGGTGCCAGCAGGCCGCGCTCGGTCGATGTCGCCGCCCGCGCCTCGTCGTCGATCAGCTGGAGCTCGGCCTCCAGCCGCGTGCGGATCGCCTCGTCGGCCACGTCGTAGGTGCCGTCGTCGAGGGCCCCCCGGGCGTGGAGCTCGTCGATCCACTGCAGGACCTCCAGCTCCCAGTCGGCGGCGCTGGACAGCGTCAGCGGCTGTGGGTGCCGGATCAGGCGGACGAGGTCGGGCCGGTCGACCGGCGTGAACGGTTCGGTGGCGCGGAAGGGGGAGCGGGTCAGGCGGTCGGGATCGACCCCGCCGACGCGGTCGTCGGGGCGGCGGGGCCTCCTGCGGAACGGCACGATGTCCTCCAGGACGTCGGGATGGGTGGTGCTGACCGGGGGACGGGCGCCGTCCCCGGCCGGTTCGGTCGCGGACCCGGCACCGGGCCGGTGGGGGCATGAGCGCCCCCACCGGCCCGGTGGTCAGGCCAGGCTGAGGTGCCGGTCGGGGCCGGGGAGCGGGTGGCGCTCGGTGGTCCACGGGGAGGGGCGGGTCGCCCACGCCGGCGGGGTGAGCGGGTGCCGGTCGAACAGGTCCACCACCCGGGAGCGGTCGGGGTGCCGGCGGATCAGCGCCCGCAGGTAGACGTGCGTGCGCCGCTGGTGGTGCTCAACGATGCGGTGGGCCTGGGTGCAGCCCAGCGCGTGCAGGGCGTCGAGGTCGGCGCGGACCTGGTCGGCCTGCACCGCCAGCGCGCGGCGGCGCTGCACGGCCGCCCGCTGGGCCGCCCGGGCGGCCTCCCGCGTCGCGGCGTGCCGGCGGCGGGCGCGGGCGGCGATGACCGCCTCGGGGTCCTGCGCCTCGGCCGGGCCGCGGACGGCCAGCGCCTCGGCCGACGGCTCGGCCGGGATCGCGCCGAGGCGCTCGGTGAGGTCCTCGAGGTCCTCGTCGGCCTGCTCCAGCTCGGCCTGCAGGCCGTACAGCTGCTTGACCAGGGGAGCGGAGTGGCGGTCGACCATGCGGCGGACCGACTGGCAGCCCTCGCGGCTCTGAGCGGCCACCCGGTGCTGCCACTGGGTGGTCTCCTCGCGTTCGGGCAGGCCGCGCCGGCCGTCCCGCCGGCCGGCGAGCCAGTCGGCGACGCGGATGTGCGTCCAGTAGCGCTGCAGGACCCGGACGCGGTCGGCCGCGCGGGTGTCGAGGAGCAGGGGGTTGCGGTCGGTGTCGCGGCGGGACATGGAACCTCCGGATGTGGCGGTGGGTGTGTGGTGCCGGTTCAGGACGCGAGCGGCGCCCAAACGGTTCGGTGGGCCTCGGCCGCGATCCGCGCAGCGAGGTCGGTGATGGCGGTCAGCGAGCCGCCGGTCTGCACGCACCGGCGGGCCTGGACGGCCAGGCGGTCGGCGGCGTCGTTGAGCGGGTGGTCGGCGTGGCCCTTGACCCACTCGAGGGCGATCGGCCGGCTGCGCAGGGACACGGAGATCTGGCGCAGCAGCCGCGCGGTGTCGCGGCAGCCGGGAACCCCGGCGGCGGTGGGGATGCGCCCGGTGCGGACCACGGTGGCCAGCGCGTCGAGGGCGGGCCGGCAGTCGGTGAGGATGGTCAGCGGTCGGGGGCCGGGGTGGGCGGTGATCGCCTGCCGGATCGCGGTGAGCTCACCTACGACCGGAACGCGCGTCCGGCAGGTGCTCAGGGCGTACCGGCCGTCGGCGGCGATCCACGCGACACCGGCGACGCCGATGCCGCGGAGGTTGCCGACGGACGCGTCGGTGGCGATCACCAGGGGGGCGGAACCGGTGGGCGGCATGGCGTCGTCCTCTCGCTGGGCCCGGGCGGGGGCGTGTGCGAGAGGGACGGGACTCGGCCCACGGCGGTTCGGTCCCGGGCGGACGGGCCTTGGAGCCGTCCGCCGCAGGCTGCCGGAACGTGCTGGCCGGGACGGCATGACGACGGCGGGGGAGCTGTGTAGCCTGCGCCCAGCCTCCCGGCCGCGACTGGGGGACATGGCCACGATCGAGGGGGCGCGCGTGTCCGGTGGAGCCTGGGGCGAGGGCGTCGGGCCCGGGGAGGAGCGCGCGGCCTTCGACGAGGCGCGGTTCGTCGAGAAGACCGGGATGCAGCTCGAGGACGCGATCGTCGTGGTCCGTCGCGCGTTGCGGCGCTACTACGGAAACGAGTACGACGCTGACGACGCGACGCAGGAAACGCTGCTGGCGCTGGAGCGACGGGCGGGTAAACCGCCGGGACATGACCCTCGTGCCTGGGTGTACGCGTCAGCCGTCAACATGGCCAAGGACCGGACGGAGGGGGAGGTCACTCACCGCACGTACCAAGAGAAGTATGGGCGACTGACGTCCCGGGATAGGGAGCACTCCGAGTCCGCGTCCGACGCCGGATCGTCGGCTGTGCGACGGCTCGAGTCCGCAGATGTCGAGGCCGTCATGGAGGCCGCGATCTCCCGCTTGCCGGAGAAGCAGCAGGAGATGCTCCGGCTGTGCTACGACTCCCGCACGGGTGACTTCAACGCCAGATCCGAGGCCGAGCTGGCTGCCGAACTCGGTGTGCCGCCGGGAACGGTGAAGAGTCGCAAGAATGCCGGAATGCGGGCATTGCGGAAGATCCTCGAGGACTTCCGTGATCAGCTAGGGGAGGGTGAGGACGTTGCCTGAGCCCCGGATGTCACGGGCACAGCTGGACGAGCTGATCGCGATCGTCTCGGCGAGCATCGACGCCGACGAGTTGATGGCGGAGCCGGTCACCGACGAGGAATATGCCTACGCCCGGGACCTCGCGGCCCGGCTGCGGTCGGGTGCCGGCACCGGCCCTCACGTGACGGAATCTGACGCTTCGGCGGCCGGCGACGACAGCAACAGCGGGCTGGACGAGTGGGACTGGGACCTCTGGCTGCTGCTGGGGAGCGCGACGGCGGAGCAGGTCCGGTCCGGTCCGGCGGTGCAGGGCCCAGGGGTGCCCGGTCCGGTGACGGCGGAGGACCCGTCGACGGGCGCGGTGGTCGTCGTCCGGCCCGGCCCGGAGGTCGGCACCTGGGACGTCCGGCTCACGCGCGCGGAGCCCGGGCGGTACCGGATCCGCCTGGCGTGGGGCGAGTCCCCCGATGGGGTCCTCGCTGTCGAGCTGGCCGCGAAGGCCGGGACGACGGCGAGGGCGCTGACCCTTACGGGCTCTCGGACGTCGCCGCCCGACCGCGTCCGGGTGCAGCGTCTCGACGG
The DNA here is from genome assembly GCF_054050415.1 of Geodermatophilus sp. SYSU D01180. Taxonomy (NCBI): domain Bacteria; kingdom Bacillati; phylum Actinomycetota; class Actinomycetes; order Geodermatophilales; family Geodermatophilaceae; genus Geodermatophilus; species Geodermatophilus sp. SYSU D01180. The sequence continues at coordinate 318,519 of NZ_JBJGZH010000001.1, forward strand.
CTGACGAGGACGGACCGGCCCGCTCGCGCCCCGCGGTCGCGAGCGGGCCGGCGTCCGTCAGTCCCGCAGCCAGGACTCCAGCTCGGCCGCCGACGGGACGGCCGGGCCGGTGACGGCGGGGGGCTGGAGCGCGTCGTGCACCGCGCGGGTGAGGTGGCCGATGGCCCGGACGGCCACCTGAACGCTCATCTCCAGCTGCGCGTCGGTGGCCCCGGCGAAGACCGGCAGGTAGAACTCGCCGGCGACGAGGAAATCCGCGTCGTCGGCGCCGCCCCACACCAGTCGACCGGTGGGCCACCGTCGACGCGCGTGCACCGCGGCGATTGCCGACGCGGCGGCCGGGGCCCGGTCCGCGGGGTAGAGAGTGGCGAGGTGGCCGCGGATGGCGACCACCCCGCCGTCGGCCTCGGCCGCGACGGTGATGCGCAGGTCCGGCCGGCCCGGGCCGTCGGGGACGAACGCCAGGTGGGCGACGTCGTCCTCGTCGCGGGTGAAGCGGAGTCCGAGGGCGGTCAGCGTCGCGTGCAGGCGAGGGGCGTCGACGGGAAGGGACTGCTGGGTCACGGTGGGCTCCTGGGTCCGGGGCGCCGGATGCGCCCTCGTGCCAGTTGGACGGGGCCCGGCCGGGCCCGGTTCGGTGCCGGGGGCTCGCTAGCCTCCGGCCATGACCTCGTTCGCCCCCGTGCCCATCGTCGGAAGCGGCCCCGACCTCGTCGGTGACATCGCGGCCTGGTCGGCCTCTCCGCCGCTGCGCGGCCTGGTCGCCGCGTTCGGCGGCGGCGACGAGTGCTTCGACGGCGACCCGGCGGCGCGGCTGGAGCGTCTCGACGAGTTTTCGGACCGGTGGGACACCCGGAAGGGCGCGGAGCGGAACCTCGCGGCGCAGCTGGAGCTGACCGACGAGGTGGAGGAGCTGGTGCTAGCCGCGGCGCGGGCCCTCGGGCTCGTCGATCCCCGTCCACCGCGCCGGGACTCCTACGACCACGTGTTCATCCTCGGCGGTCTCGTCCGCGCCTGTCTGGTCCGGCCGGTCCACGCCGCCCAGCTGATCCGCTCGGGGACGGTGCGGACGCCGGAGGTCACCGCGCTGGGCGGGCACCGTCCCTTCGGCGGGAACGAGCACGACCTGGCGCGGCGCGCGGGCGTTCCCGACGTCGCGGAGGAGTACGAGGCGCTCGACGTGGGGACCCGGCGGGCGTTCGACCTCCAGGCCCCGACCGCGGAGGAAGGCGAGGTGTCCGACCTCCCCGGGGGCACCTGGTCCGTGCGCACCTACCGGACGCCGACGGGGCTGCGCATCCGCGTCGCCGCGGCACCGTCCAGCTCACCTGCGGAGCGTCGGGCCAACACGCCGGACACCTACGAGTGGTTCGCCCGCCGCCTCGCCCGCCTCGAGCCCGGGCAGCGGCTGCTGGCGATCACGACCGCCATCTACGTCCCGGCCCAGCAGGCCGCGGCGCTGCGCATGCTGGCCCTGCCCTTCGGCGTCGAGGTCGAGACCGTGGGGGTGGTCCCCGGCGACGTCGTCCCGGAGCTCGCGCAGCCGTTCACGGCGACCAACTACCTCCAGGAGATCCGGTCGGCGATCCGCAACTACCGGGCGCTGCTCTCGGCTGCCGTCACGCCCTGATGGAGCGCGGTGCCGGCCGGCCCGGCTCCCCGGGTGCGGGCGGTCGGGTGCGTGGGACGCCGGCTCCGGGAGCCGGAGCGGCCGGTTCGTCCAGGTGAGACACGGGAAACCGAGGGCGGGGCGGCGCAGCGAAGGGGAAGGGCTCGTGCCGCGCCCCGCCCCCGCGGCACGCCAACCTCCGCGGGGGCCCTCGGCCTTTCCTGGTCTGCTGGCCCTCAGCGTCATCGCCCGCCTGCCCTACGGCATGGGCGCGGTCGGGGTGCTGACCCTGGGCGTCGCGCGCGGCTTCGGTCCGGGACAGACCGGTGCGCTCGCCGCCTGCTACACCGTTGCCCTCGGGTGCGCCGCGCCGGTGTGGGGAGCGCTGGCCGACCGCCGCGGCCTTCCACTCGTCCTGCGTCTCTGCGTGGGGGCCAACCTCGCCGGGACGGCGCTGCTCCTCGTGCCCAGCTACGGAACCTCGGTTGCGGGGGCGCTGTTGCTCGGTGTCGGGACCCCGCCGGTGGCCGCGGCGATGCGTGCCACCTGGAACCGCCTGCTGCCCGCGGGGGCGCCGCGTGTGCGGGCGTCGGACGTCGAGTCCATCCTGGCCGAAGGCGTGCACATCGTCGGCCGCATCCTCGTGGCGGCGCTTGCCGCCGTCACCGCGCAGACGATCGTGCTCGTGCAGGCGCTCCTGCTGACGGTCGGGGGGCTCGGCCTGAGCCTGGACCGTCGGCTCGGCCCTGCCGCCAGTGTGCGTCTCGGGTCGTCGCCCGCGATGACGATGCGGCGGGGATGGCCGCTGTTCCTGGTCACCTTGTTGGCGTCTGCCGCGCACGGTTGCGTCGCTACCGTCTTCGCCGTCGTCCCGTCGACGGCTGTCGACGGGCCTCTCCTGATGACGGCCTGGGGGGTCGGGAGCTTCGTCGGGGGATCCGCGTTCGCCAGGTGGCGTGACGGCCGTCCGGTCGCATCGGCCGTGCCCGTCGGTCTTCTCCTCTTCGCGTTCCTCTGCCTCACGGGGATCGTGGCCTTCGAGTACGGCTTCACTGCGCAGGTGGTTATGGCCTTCGTCCTCGGTCTGCCACTGGCGCCGACCTTCTCCGGCCTCTACACCGTGGCAGGGGAGGTCGCGCCGGTGGGCCGGGAGAACGAGACGTTCGCGATCATGAGTTCGGTGGTTGTAGTCGCGTTCGGGATGGGCACGGGCCTGACCGGTGCGCTGTCGGCTCGCATGAGCGCGTTGGTCGGGGGGTTCGGTGCCGCCAGCGGCCTCACTCTGGCCGCGCTCTCGGTCGGGGTCCTTGCGCTGCGACCGCGGAAGCTCGGCCAGCCCACCAACGTCGGCAGATGCTGATCTTGAATGCTCCGTCGTTCCGCGTAGGGTCCGACGCCGCGTCGGCCGGCGGACACTTCGAACGAGGGGATCGCGGAATGGTGAGGGCATGAGGCTGTGGTTGGACGACCGGCGGCCGGCCCCCCGCGGATGGGAGTGGTGCCACTCCGTCGCCGAGGCCAAGGAATGCTTGCGTCACCGCAGGGTCGAGTGGGCCAGCCTCGACCACGATCTCGGCGAACAGATTCTGGACGGGGGAACCGCGCTGGGCCTGGTCTCGTGGCTCACGGCTGAGAGGTTGTGGCCGAGCAGGGGGATGAGAGTCCACTCGTCCGATCCGGCGGCGACTCGGAGCATGCTCGCCGCGATAGACCGCGCTCAGATCTACCCACCGAGTGAGGCAGATTGGCGCGGCGAGTCTCCTGACGGCGGGTGGCCACCGCTTCCGAACGTCTGAGTCTTAGACGTCGGTGGTCATGGAGGTGTCGGCGTAGCCGAGTTGGTCGGCGGCCGCGTACCGACACCAGCATGGTGACGCACAACACTGTGGGGATCAACCGAGACGGGGAGTTCGGATCCGCTTCCCTCGACGTGACGCGGCCCCGCAGCGCGCCCGCGGATTGCCTGAGCCCGGGAGCTGGCTCGTCCCCGGTGGCGGTCTTAGGTCCGCTCCGGAGCCCGTCCACCCGGCCGACTGTGCCCTGCAGCTGCTCCGGGGTGTGACCCTCCCACCGTGCGACGTGATGATTCGGCACCCGGGTGGTCGACCCGGTCCCAGGAAGCCTCGTGCTGTCCGTCGAGCTGCCACCCGGCGCGGGTCACATGGGCGTGCGGGCGCTCGGTCGATCAGCGGGCGTCCGGTACCTGGCAGACCCGGCCGGACTCGATGAAGGCGTCCAGGACCGACCGCTGCACGCGGACGTACCTGCCCAGCTTGACGTAGTCGATCCGTCGCTCGGCGATGAGCCGGCGGATGAATCGCTCGCCGGTCTGCAGGTAGTCCCCGGCCTGGCTGGGCGTCAGCAGTGCATCGGCGCCGGCCACGGAGAGGCCCACGGCTCCGTCGGTCACGAGTGGGAAGTTCATGGCCGCAGGCTGCTCCGGCGGCCTGCAGTCATCCTCCTGCTCCGTGCCATACCCCGGCGTCGACGAGGCGAGGCGGCCGCGCAGGCTCATCCGAACACAACGGGGCGCCGGGCGCCGAACTGGACAACAACTGCAGCGGCAGTGCCGTCGGCCCGGAGCGTCTCGGTCGGGCGGGGATCCGGAAACGGTGCGACGTCCGCGTGTGCGCAGCCCGCGGTCCGACCCGTTCACTCCTGGCCGTCGACCTGGGCGCGGCCGGGACCGGCAGGTCGCAGAGCCTCCAGCGCCACCGCGGCGCCGGTGGAGGCGACTTGGCGGCCGAGGTAGACGTCCTGGGTGAGGCTGGGGTTGGCGTGCCCCAACTGGTCGGCGATCGCGCGGGCGGACAGGCCGGCGTGGTCGAGCACCGTCGCGGTCGTCTTCCGGATCACGTGGCTGGTAATGGAGCCGAAGCCGGCGGCGGCGAAGGCGGCCCGGAGGTCGGCCTGGGTGTTCGAGGGATCGCGCCATCCCCCGAGCGGGGCCGGGAACGCCGGCGCTCCCTGCCGCGCCGCGTTCCGCGGGGCGCCGCCACCGGACGCTCTGCAGCTGAGCAGCTCCACGCACCAGGACGGCAGCAGCAGCGTGCGGGCCCCTGAGGCCGTCTTCGTGCTCTTGCGGACCAGGCCCTGCCCCTTCACCCGGACGATCGTCGACCGGATCTCCACGGTCGCGGCATGGAGGTTGAGGTCGTCCCACGTCACGGCCGTCGCCTCGCCGATGCGACAGCCGGTGGCCAGCAGGAAGGCCACGAGGTCGGGTACGTCGTTCCGCCGCGCCTGCTCGTCGCCGGCGAGCAGGGCGAGAAGCGCGCGCGCCTCCACTGCGGTCAGGGCCCGCGGTGCCTTCTTGGCCGGGGCCTCGATGCTTCCGGTGTCGCGGACGGGGTTGCGGTCGAGCGCGTCGTGCCGAGCGGCCAGGCCGCAGATCCCGCTCAGGACGCTCTTGGTCATCTTCGCCATGGCGGGGCCGTGCTTGTCGGCGACGAGGCGCAGGTGCCGCTCGACCGTGCCGACGCTGAGTTCGCGCACCCGGAGGCTGCCCAGGCCCGGGAGGATCTGCTGATCGAGGCGATGGCGGTACACCTGCATGGTCGTGGGGCTGAGATTCTTCAAGCCGGCGAACCACGCCTCGGCCAGCACGCTCACTCGGGTGTCGGGGCTGATGTCCCCGGCGGTGTGGGAGCGGGCACGGTCGCGCAGGGCGAGCCGTAGCGCGGCCGCGGCGGCGGCCTTGGTCTTGGCGCGGCGTTCGACCTGACGGCACCTGCCGTCGTAGTCCCGGTACCAGGCGACGGCGCGGTGCCCGGACGGCGTCGCGTGGAAGCGGATCTTGCCCGCCGTTCCCAGCGCCAGTCCCGGCCTGCCCATGATTTACCCCTGATAAATGACGGATACCGGCGATGTGTGAAGGTACGGGTCGGGGCGTCGGACCACCATGTATCCGCACGTCAAGGGCCAGATCGGTGCGTAGCGGACAAGCACGGTAAGCGGTGTTCGCCAATTCGCAGGGTTATTGGTTCGAGTCCAATCGGGGGAGCAACACCGCAGCTCAACGGCCTGGTAGGCGACCCGAGCCTCGGTCGACGACCAACGAACCACGGGGCAGCGTTCCCTAGGTCGGCGTGGCCGCGTGGAGCCCCACGTCGTGGCCCATCGGCTCTGGGACCTCGTCACGTCGGGTCGGACCAGTACCGCAGGACGCAGTTGAGGACTGAACGACCTGGGCACCGCGTGCGCTGGTGTCCCTGAGGGCGGCTTCAGTGACGCCAAGCACGGCCCGACGCGACAGGCCGTGGCTGAGCTCTTCGCGCCTGACCCGCCGTGACGACGCCCTGGAGCCTGTCGGTGCGCCCGGGACTGTGCGGTTCGAGTTCACTGGTGCTCCTGTGACAGGACGGTCGTCCTGCCTCCACCGACGCTCTCCGGAGGTGACGAGGGATGGCTCGTCGGCGCACTGCGGCCGTTGTCCTGGCCATGATCCCCTTGGTGGCCGGCGCGGCTGCGAAGTCGAGTGACCAACCGCCGATCCCGCTGACGTCGATCTGATGACGTTGCGACGCGGGAGCCGGCCGTCCCCGGCACGTCCGCCCGCTCACCGGCGTGCTCGCGCGGCCATCTCTCTCCAGAACTGACGCAGGTCCTCCCGGGCGATCTCCTGCCAGGGAGCTGCCCTTCGACGCAGACTGTGGTCGAGGAGCGTCTGCTGTCGTCGGCAGAACGTCTCCGTCAGTTCTGCGTGGTACGTGATGTTCCCCTTGGGGGGATACGGGCAGAGGCCGTACTCGCAGTCACCCGGGCAGGTCTTCCCTGGTCGGGAGCCTTCACTCGACCCGATCTTCCGATTCGGGTCCAATGGCGCCCGATCGGTTGTGATGCACGGCGGCAGATCCCGCCGGTTAACCCTCATGAGCCTCTCCTCGCGGCTTCCGACGTCATCTCCTCGGTCGGCGAGGTTCATGAGCAGGAGAACGTCTGCGACCAGCTGTTGGGCGCGCGGATCCAAGGCGCTCCAGCCGATGGACGGCGGTATCCAGAGCTGGTGCTTGCGGAGTTCCGCGCGGTTCATCGCACTCGCTCCGATCTTCGAGGTGACTCCGTGCTCGTCAACCCAGAGGAACCGCTCCGGCCGGCCGCTCTCCAGCGCGTTGATCACCAGTTCGCCGGCTTCCACGACGAATCGGTGGGTACGAGGCGCGTCGCCTTGGCTGCGCGGTTCTCGCCCCTCGTCCCTGAGGCTCCCGGCCACGTCGACCCAATGGTGCACTCGTGCGCGAATGTCGGCGCCGTCCACACCTTTGTGGGAAGGCCCAGGGATCCGCTCACCGCCGCCGTCGGCGTCGTCCGGCAGGGCCCACAGGCCGAGGGCTTGCAGCAAAGTCAGTTGAGAGAACCAGAAACCGCTGCGTTTCAGCAGTTCCAGTGCCTGCTCGGCGAGATGGGTCCGCGCATCTGCATGAGCCTGACGATGCCGCTCGCGTCTGTTCGCGGCATATCTGAACCCCCTGGCCAACGCGACCTCGATCGAGATGGGCAGCGGGGGCACGGGCAGCTGCCGGTACGTCCCCAGCCACGGGTCACCGTCCTCCGGACCAGCCCCGCCCAGGCGGCCCTGGTCATCTGGGCCCTGCGCCGCGGTGGCGTCCGGCGCGTGAGTCACCTGGGTCTGCACAAGTTGCGATCCGGGGTTCGGGGGATGGACGTCCTCGTCTCGACCGCCTCCTCGCACCCCACCTCCCGGACCCGCCTTCTCATCACCCTCGGATCCCCCGCCGCGGGCGCGGATCTCAGGGCGACCCACGCGGCGGATCCAGTACTCCAGGTTGCGCCTGGGCGTGAAGTCCCGGCCCTGGCTCTTGCCGGCCGTGTCAGCGTCTCTCCGGTCAGGTGTCAGCAGGAGCGGCGCCAACCAAGCCGACATGACCGTCGCGCGCCAGCGCTCTCCGGTCGTCATCCACTCGTCGGTGTTCAGTGACTGGAGGGCCTTCCTGAAGTTGCCTCGTAGAGCGAGGAAGGCGATCGTCCCGCCGGCGCCGAGTTCCTCGGCCACCGCGCGACGCACAGGGTAGGAAAAGGCCTCGAAGCAGCCGATCTTGAACAGCTCCCTGTACGCACTCACGATGTCCTTGCGCTCGGGGGAGTCATCCTTGACCCTCGCCTTCCTGGAGCGCTGGTCGACTTCCCGGAGCGCCTCACTCAATCGGTACACGAAACCGAGTTTCGCCTCCTCAAGGGTCCGCGGATCCGCCGCGTTGAAGCGGGACCAGTTCTTCGCCGCCAGCTGCACCAGTTGCAGCTGGTGTCGTTTGTCCGCAGGGGCGACCGTCCCGATCTCCAGTGCGGCAGCGAGGATGTCCAGACACTTGTTGTCATACCCGCTGCGGAAGCGCATCTCGATTCTCTCGTGGAGGGTCTCGACCAACTTCACCGCTGTTGCGTTGTCCGACCCCGGAGTCGCGGACGCAAGATTGGTGACCCCTTCGTTGAGTTGCTGACCGGCCTCCGCCCGTGAGAGCAGGACCATGGCGATCAGCATTTCCCGACCTGGGCGGTCGGGCCAGCGGAAGGCCTCGTCGAGGAACCCAGGGTCGTCCAGTACGTCCTCCAAGGGAAGAGACCCGAGGTAGGCCTGCAGGACGCTGTGCTGGAACCGGACCGCCTCGCCGCGCACCTCCACCAGACCCAGTTGCGCTCCCCACGTGGCCGCGATGCGTGTGTTCACGGTCATGGCGAGACGGGTGTTGACGACGCCGCTCGCGTAGCTCGACCGCCTCAAGCGCTCCTGACTCTTGCGGACCCATGCCGTCAGCCCCTCGGTGCGGAACTCGTCCAGCTCCCAGGTGCTGTCCGGTTCCTCGTCGCTGTCAACGGGGGCTGCGACGTCGCTCTGCCGGGTCGGCACGGGCAGGGCGGGCAGTCCACGCCGGCGCACGTCCTCCTCGGCCTCACCGCTGTCCTGCCCGGGCTCACCCCCGGTCCCCTCGGACTCGCCGCCGTCCAACAGCGCGTCTACGTACTTGACCTCCAACTTGTCCTTCAGCAGACCGACACAGGCAAGCGCAGCGACGAGTGCGACGGTCGCCTGCCGGTGTGATGGCGTCAATGGCGACTCACCGTGCAGACGCCCCCGCGTCAGTGCCGACCTCCAGGTGTCGAGCAGGTTGCGTCGAAGGGCCGAGCGATCCAGGTCCCTGGTGTTGACGGTGGTCGCGGCCTCCTCGTCGTCCGTGACCAGATGCCCGAGCAGTCGCTCCCGGTCCAGTTCGTGAGCGATCCGGAGGTACAACGGCGCTTCGGTGACGCCGGCGGTCTCGACGATCCAGTCGATGCGTCGGGGGTCGCCCTGGCTGCTGCCGCTCCCCAGGTACTGGAGCGCCGCCTCCTCACTCAACGGCTCGAGTTCCAGGACGGAGGCGTCCATTCCGCGCAAGGACTCATGAGGTCGGGATGCGATCACCAGGGGCAAGTTGTCCCGCCTCGCCTGGGTGACCGCCAGGCGAATGCGGTCATCGCGATCCTTGTCCTGCGTCAGAGCCTCCTCCAGGCCATCCGCGAGCACGACGATCCTGTCGTCGTAGCGCAGGAACCGCCAGACCTTCTCCCCCTCGGCATCCGAGAGCAGTCTGGCGTTGACCTGGTTCTTGAAATCCATCCGAGCTACTTCACGAAAGCTGAAGGTCTTCTCCACGTCGCGCAGCCGGATGGCCACCGGAGTCGCTCCGTACTCGGCGAGCAACTTCGTCAACTGCACCATCACAGCCGTCTTCCCGGTTCCCACTCCGCCGATGATCAACTGCGGGCGACGATCCCGGTTCGCGTGCACGTTGTCTATGAGGACCTTGCAGAGTTCGTCTCGTCCGACCACCTCTCCCGTGACACTGCCCGCCGTGGGGACGAGTTTGTGGGGTGATTCCTTGGCTCTCCTCGTCCGCTCCCTGGGTACGAACCAGAGTCGGTTCACGAAGAACAAGGCCGTCACGAAGGCGAGAGTGAGCCACGGCAGGGCGAAGCCCGTCACGGCACCGCAGGACGGTGCGATGTCACTGCAGATCTCTTCCAGGTTGAATCCTGGCGGGAAGTCCATCGGCGCCCCGTTGACCATCACGACGATGGCCCTGACCAACCAGAACGCGAGCAGAGCGGCACCCGTGTAGCAGAGCCACCGGAGAACACGCGCCCATCTCCGACGCTGCCAGCGTCTCGGTCTCTCGATGCCCACCTCGCTGGGGCTGCGCCGGAGCCTGTCCCGCCACCCGGCGTAGGTCCTGGTGAGCCGGCGACGCAATCGTCGGAGGCGCAAGGCGATCCGGTTCGAACCTCGCCGGCCCCGGCGGGAGTTGCGGCGCGTGGAGGGGCTCACTTCTCCTCCTGGATGCAGGGGTGGGAGCGCCCTGGGCGGCCAACAGAGATCGAGCGTGACCCGATCCGTCCAGCAGTAACCGGGGCATCGGGGGGCCGGCCGGCCGGGGACGAGGGATGCGGCGCGCTCCGCGAGCGGGCGTCGATACGACGGGGTGGTCCCGCCGGCTCCGCTCGGGCCGTCATGCAGCCTCCTCGAGCGTCACACCGTTCGGAACGGGACTCATCGCTGGACGGCGATGGCACTCGACCGGATCTTCTCGGCGACTCTCGGGATGACCGCTGTCGGATTCGTGGGCGGTGCCGTCGATCGCGAGCGACACGACCGTCGGCTGTGTCCACGACCGACGAGGAGGGGTCCCGGCAGCCCGATCCCCACCACCGGACCCCCTCCACCTCCACACGGCTGCTCGCCCGGGCGAGGCTCGCCGCATCGATCTCGTGGCTCAGGAAGCAGAAGCGGCCGAGGGGGCCGCCGGACCGTGCCTCATCCACTCGCCGGCCCCCTTGCGCCTCGAGTCGCTGGATCGTGCTCTCGACGGGCATGCTGATCCGGGTTCGTCACCCGGGCGTCACGCGCCCGTCACGAGAGTCGACCACTGTGTGCGCTGTCGCCGGGGGCACTCTCCCTGGCTGCGTGGACCCAGCAGTCATCGTGGCTGAACGGCCCCATGAACCCACCGGGGATGGGGCATCGGGAACGGCTGCGGGCCGGACAGGGCGCCAATGCGACGTGGGAGCACGCAGCCAGACGAGGATGCAGGCCCGTGTGAGGGCGATCGGCTCTGCGACGGGCCGCGCTACGAGGAGACGAGTGCAGCCGGGCGTTCCGCTGCCGAGGGCCCGTGCCGCCGCATCGGCCGCTGCGACCCCGCCGACGACTCCACCGCGGCGGGCCGGGTGGCCTGTGCGAGACCGGATGCACGCGCCGCGACGGGCCTGGCGCAGCGTCGATGACCTCGGGATGGGCCGCACCAGAACCGCGGGTGCCGGCTCGACCTCCACCGGGTCGGTCGGAGCCGGCGATCGGTCACGCGTCGATGACGCGACCGACTCACGACCGACGAACCACCTTCTACGCCCGACGATCACCGATGCCAGCCGATGACGCGGACGTCGCCGACCTGCACCTTCGTCATCGGCTAACCGCTGTCGACAGCCGCACGATCAACTCGCAGGGTTGTCGGTTCGAGTCCAATCGGAGGAGCAGAACCGCAGGTCAGGGGCCTCATGAGCGTGGCAGGTCCCCAAGTGGACCATGACGAACCCCTGAAGTAGCCCTCGAGCGATGCGTGTGGACGTCCTCGCTGCTCCGGGTGCTGGGCGGGTCCCCGGAGCGCTGCGAGCCACGCGTGCGAACCGTCGGGGCAGTCCCGGTGGGGGAGCGGCGAGCTACGGGTGGCGCCCCCAGCGCGTCCACCCCGAGCCGCTGTCCTCCCGGGACCCATCGCCGGCTGCACCCTGCGCTCGCCGGCGACCCCATCCTCCAGTTCCGCTCCTGCAGCTCCCTGGCCGCACAGCACCGTCGTGCCGACGAGCGACGCAGAGGCGATCGGTCCGGCACCAGGCCATGGCGCTGACCCGGGAAGAACTGGCCACGGAGCTGAGGCTCTCCAGCCCGTCGCACATCCGGGTGTGGATGTGGACCGAGCGGGGTGAGTAGTTCCTCGGTCCCGCCCGGCAGTCGGTCTCGGCCGGTGGGGTCACGGTCACCGCCGTGGGTGAGGTGAGCCGCATCGTCCGGGAGATGGGCGACGGCACCCATCGTCGTCTGCGGCGCCAGGACGCCGTACACGCCAGGAGCAGAAGGGAGTCCCCGAATTGCGGCCACGTACAGCTGGCGCCCTTTCGCGCTTCGGCCGGCGGAGCGCGGATACCCGACCTGTCCCATGACCCACCTCATGGTCTTGAGAGATCCGGACCATCGTGGGTTCCCTCTGCGATGTCGCGATGCGGCTGCTCGCGATCAGGAACGTGAGGACCCGGCCCAGCATCGTTCACCGGCGGTGACGCAACAGTGACGAGCGGGTGACGCGGGTGGGGAAGAGTCGGTCGTGGGAGGCATGGGCGGCAACCGTGGAGACGCCAAGCCTCTCGGTGCTGCAGATCAGTGGCCGGAGAGGTCCGACGAGGTGCGCTGGGAGCCCAGTCGCCTCACCGGCTCGAAGGAGGTTCTCGTGGAAACCCTCCCAGAGGAAGCAGCTGCCAGGCTCCGTGAGGACATACAGGCTCATGGCCGCCGCATAGAGGAGCTCCGACGACTGATGGAGGTCGCCGCGGATGAGATCGCCATCCACGAGGCAGTCCTGGAGCTGGCTCAGGATGACCGAATCATCTCCGCGACTGGTGAGATCCAGGGTGCCGATGCAGATCTACGCGACGGGCTCGTCACGGATCTAGCACGGTACTTCACCGCAACCGGGACAGCTCTCCCATCAGGAGTGACCTTCTCACCCGGCGACCCTCGAAGCCAGTCGCTCCGTCTCCATGCAGAGATCAGGCGGGGAGGCGCGGTCATGGAGATCACCTGGGGTCCCGACATAGGATTCGTCGGTCACGGGCTCGTCCCGCAACTCTCCTTCGTCATCAACGCACCATCTGAGGGAGCCCGAAGAAGCTCCTAGGTGGGCCCTTGTCGGACCGTTGCCTGAGACGACAGCAGTGGGAGCGTGAACTCGCATGGCGAAGACGCGGATCGAGACCGTGGAGAACAACCGGAACACTGCGATCGAGTACCAGAACCTCGAGAACTCCGGTTGCAATAGATCTGTACCTGCGAACCGGTCCAGGTCAGTAGGCTGCGATGTCCCTTGGGTCGACAACGAGGACCAGTTCAGGACCAAGCACCTGGAGATCCAGGACTCCTCCGGAAGGGTCATCGCTCACATCTGGCAGCGGACCGTGGGGGGCGAGGATCTCGTGCGCACCTCACGCACCGGCTGGGACGACCCGGGTTCAGCCATAGGCGGTAACGCTGTCGCCGGGGGAAAGAAGAGAAACCTCGTGGTGGACGACAACGGGGTGAGGCTTGACGACCTCGAATGACTGAGCCGGTCGCGCGAAGACGGTCTCAGAGGCCGGCACGCGTGGCAACAGCGCGGACTCCTCCCTCCTCGACGAGTCGGAGAGACAGTTGCTGCGAGAAGTGCTGGTGCTCGACCAGGTCGCCTCCCGCACCCTTTCCCGAGGGGTCGATCGGATCATGGAGGCCAAGGCAGCGGGCGGCACGTCGGCCGGCATCGCTCGCGAGTTGACCGAGTAACAGGTTCCGACGGTTCAGGGCGGAAAGCGGCGGTATGCCTCGACGGTTGCTGCGCACCTGACCCCGAGCGTCCTGCCAGCGGTGACACCGCGGTGACGGTGTGGTGACGGTGGCCCGGTAGACCTTCGACCGAGGCTTCACCTCCGTCGACCGCAGCGTCGCACCATTCCGAACCGCGACGGCACAGCAGAGTCCTCTCGGTCAGTGGTGTGCTCGACCGGGCGCGTGTGTTGGTCACGAGAGGTCCTTCTCGCAAGGGGGGTCGATGTCCGAGACCATCAATTGGTCGGTCAACTTCGCGGTCGTGCTCGGACCCAAGGCTGCGGCTTCGGGGAGTCAGACGACCGATGCCTACGACAAGATGAGCATCCAACTCGCTGCTGCCGCGACCGACGTCGACGTCGACGTCCAGCCGTCAGCCGCAGCCGGTGACGTGCAGCTGTTGATCATCATGGCGAGCTCGTACAAAGCGGACGTCAGCTTCAGCGCCGACGCAGGCACCACGAGTTTCGTCCTGGACGGTCCGCTCGTGCTGATCGGTGCAGGGCCGGTCAGCCTGCTCGCCGACCCTCCCCAGACGTTGCGCTTCGCCAATCCGTCGGCCGACCCGGTCGACGTGAACATCCTCGTCGGACGGCAGGCCTGACCCGCCCATTCCCTTCATCGAAGGAATGCCATGCCCCTCACGCTCGCCCATCCCGGCGTCTACATCCAGGAGTTGGAACCCGCGATCCGAACGGTTCGCGGCGTACCGACCTCGATCACCGCCTTCGTCGGCCGTGCCCGCCGCGGCCTGGTGGACGAGCCGGTCCGGGTCCAGGGATTCGGGGAGTTCGAGCGGCTCTTCGGAGGCCTGTGGGACGAGAGCCCGATGAGCTACGCCGTCCAGCACTTCTTCCTCAACGGCGGCGCGGATGCGCTCATCGTGCGGGTGCACCACGAGAGCGCCCCCGGCGTGCGCGACCACGCCGCCACGGACCTCGCGGCCGAGGGTGGTGGCGTCCTGCGGCTGGAGGCGTCCAGCCCGGGGACGTGGGGCAACCGACTGCAGGCGGTGGTGACGCATCCGCTGCCGGATCCGAACAACCCGAACGCGGCGAGCCAGTTCCACCTCACGATCCAGGAGACCGACGGCGCGACTCCACCGGCCGTGGTGACGGAGGAGAAGTTCCTGCGGCTGACCCTCGACCCGGCCGGGGAGCGGTTCGTGACCGACGTCCTGGAGCAGGAGTCGGAGCTCGTCCGGGGGGTGGGCGCGCTGCCGGGCGGCCGGCCCGTGGTGACGGCCGACCCCGAGCCGCTCATCGACGGCAACGACGGCCTCCGGATCGACGACGCGGACGTGGCGGGTCCGGACTTCGAGAACGCCCGGCGCGGGATCTTCGCCCTCGAGGACGCCGACCTGTTCAACCTGCTGTGCATCCCGCCGTACTCCGACACCGACGACGTCGATCCCGCGACGTGGGACGCGGCGGTCAGCTACTGCACGCGCCGCCGCGCCGTCGTCATCGTCGACCCGCCCGTCGCCTGGAACGACCCCCAGGACGTGCTCGACAACATCACCAACGTCGTCACCCGCAGACCCAACGCCGCGCTGTACTTCCCGAGGATCTGCGCCGCCGACCCGCTGCGTGAGAAGCGGCTGCGCGAGTTCGCCCCCTCCGGGGTCGTCGCCGGCGTCATCGCCCGCCTCGACGCCGCCCGCGGCGTGTGGAAGGCCTCGGCCGGCCTGGAGGCGGCCATGGTGGGCGCGCGCGAACTGACCCTCCGGCTGACCGACGGCCAGAACGGCCAGCTCAATCCGCGCGGGGTGAACTGCCTGCGCACGTTCCCCGCCGCCGGTCGCGTCGTCTGGGGTGCGCGCACGCTGGTGGGCGACGACGACCTGGCCAGCCAGTGGGCTTACCTGCCCGTTCGGCGCACCGCCCTGTTCATCGAGGAGAGCCTGTTCCGCGGGTCCCAATGGGTGGTCTTCGAGCCCAACGACGAGAAGCTCTGGTCCCAGATCCGGCTCACCCTCGGCGCGTTCATGCACGGCCTCTTCCGCCAGGGCGCATTCCAGGGGGTGACGCCGCAGGAGGCCTATTTCGTGAAGTGCGACAGCGAGACCACCACGCAGGCCGACATCGACCGCGGCATCGTGAACATCGTCGTGGGCTTCGCGCCGCTCAAGCCGGCTGAGTTCGTCGTCATCCAGATCCAGCAGATCGCCGGACAGGTCGAGGTGTAGGGCCATGACACAGTTCAGCGTCAACAGATCGCGCTTCGACCCCTACAAGAACTTCAAGTTCCGGCTGAAGTGGGACGGCCGCTACGTGGCCGGGCTCAGCAAGGCAGGCGCGCTCAACCGCAAGACCGAGGTCGTCACGCACCGGGAGGGTGGCGACCCGAGTTCCAGCCGGAAGTCACCGGGGCGGACCGAGTACGAGCCGGTGATGCTCGAGCGCGGCGTCTCGCACGACACTGAGTTCGAGAAGTGGGCCAACAAGGTGTGGAACTGGGGCTCCGGGCTCGGCCGGGAGGTCTCGCTGCAGGACTTCCGCAAGGACGTGATCCTCGAGCTCTACAACGAGGCCGGCCAACTCGCCGTGGCGTACAAGCTCTACCGCTGCTGGGTCTCCGAGTACGAGGCGATGCCCGAGCTCGACGCCAACGGCAACGGGGTCGCGATCCAGAAGATCAAGCTGGAGAACGAAGGCTGGGAGCGGGACTACGAGGTTGTGGAGCCGACCGAGCCCACGTTCACCGAACCCGCCGTGTGACGGACCCGCCGTGATCCGGACACCTGACGCGGGGGAGCTGATCGATGCCTGGGACGCCGGCTCGTCACTGCACCCGGTGCACCGATCCGGGCCGCTGCTGCGCGCGGTCACCGGGCTGGAGCCCGACGCGCTGGCGGAGCTGGACGTCGGCGAGCGCGACCGGGTGCTGATCCAGGTGCGCGAACGGCTGTTCGGGCACACGCTGCGCGCGCTGGCGGACTGCCCGTCCTGCGGTCTCGTGTTCGAGCTGGAACTGACGACCTCCGCCCTGTTCGGCGCGGAGCGGGGGCCGGACGTCGTCGGGGTGGACGTCGCCGGCTACTCCCTCCGCTGCCGCGTGCCACGGATGACCGATCTGGCCGAAGCGGCCGCGGCGGGCTCGGCGAGCGCCGCCCGCGCCCTGCTCGTCGCGCGCGCGGTCCTGTCGGCCGAACGGGGGGGCACACCTGTCGCGGCAGCCGACCTGCCCGACGACGTCGTGCAGACTGCCGCCGCCGCGCTCGCCGTCGCCGAGCCCCTGGCGGACGTGGAGCTGCCGATCAGCTGCGACGCCTGCGGGACCACGTGGCACCGCCCCCTGGACATCGACAGCTACCTCTGGCGGGAGCTCGACGCGTGGGCGGAGCGGCTGATCGGCGACGTGCACGCGCTGGCCACGGCGTACGGCTGGAGCGAGAGCCAGGTACTCGCCCTGTCGCCGCGCCGCCGGCGTCGCTACCTCGAGCTGGTCGGCCATGGCTGACCTGTTCGACGCGCTCGCGGCCCGCGCGCTCGGTGTGGCGCCGGCGCTGGCCCCCGCCCTGGCGCCGCGGTTCGCGCCTGCGCTCGAGGAGCCCGCGGTCGACCTGCACGCGCCCCCCGGCCCGGGCGCGGAGGCACCTGCCGACTGGACGCCGACGGCTGCTCTCCTCGTCCCCCAGCCCGCCACGGCGCCGTCGCCACTGCAGGTGCCGCGGGCTCCCGTCGAGCCCGCGCCGTCCGCGCCGGTGCTCGTCGAGTCCCCGCCAGTGCGCCGGGAAGCAGCGGTGCCACGGCTAGCCGTGGCGCCGCCGACGTCGTCCCTGCCGAACGTGCCCCGCGCTTCCGCCGAGCCCGGGTCCTCGCCCCTGGCCCCCTCGTCCCGGGACCGACGGCCGGAGCCGCCGAGCGAAGCACCGCGCGAGCGCGTGGCGCCCGCGCCCGCTCCGGTGCCGGAGCGGGTCGGGACGGCGCCGCCGCCCGCGAGCCGCTCCCCGGTGACCGAACCGGCGAGCGCCCGGACGGTCGTCCCGGCAGCGCGGCCGGCGGAGCCGGCGGCCCGCGTCGACGCGGAACGCGTTCTCCCCGCGGGCGGACGCGAGACGCCGTCGGCGCCTGTCCAGGTCACCGTCTCGATCGGCCGCGTCGAGGTCCGGGCGCCCGCCGCACCGCCGTCACCGGTCCCGCCGCCCGCCGCACCGCCGTCACCGGTCCCGCCGCCGCAGCCGCGCCGGCCGCAGCCTCGGCTGTCGCTGCAGGACTACCTGCGCCGGGAGGCGTGGCGATGAGCAACCACCTCGCCGTCGCCGCGGCGACCCAGACGCTGGTCGAGTTGCTCGACGACCGGTTGAAGCGCGACTTCGACGCCGCGAAGGTCGTCCCGGCGCGGCCCGACGCCACGGCCACCGACGATGCCGATCCGGAGGTGCGCCTCTTCCTCTACCGGGTGGAGCCCAACCCGTCGTGGCGGAACACCGCGGTGCCGACCCGCTCGCCCACGGGGCAGCTGTACCAGCGACCGCAGATAGGGCTGAACCTGCACTACCTCCTGACGTTCGTCGGCAACGAGGCGCAGCTGGCGCCGCACCGGATGCTGGGCAGCGTCGTCCGGACGCTGGAGGCGGTGCCCCTCCTGACGCGGGCCCGGATCGAGGCCACGATCGCCGAGGTGCTGGCCCAGGCGCCCGACCACCCGCTGGGCCTGTCCGACCTCGCCGAGCAGGTGGAGCTCGTCCGGGTCAGTCCGCTGCCGCTCACCGTGGACGAGCTGTCGACGCTGTGGTCCAGCTTCTTCCAGGCGCCCTACCGGCTCTCGGTCGCGTACGAGGCGTGCGTCGTCCTCCTCACGGCCGACGAGACGCCGACCCGCGCTCTGCCCGTGCGCGAGCGCCGGATCCTCGCGACCACCGTGCTCCGGCCCGTCATCGGGCGGGCGGTGGCCGACGGTCCCCCGTCCAGCCCGATCCGGGCCGGCACGACGCTGCTGATCACCGGGAACCAGCTCCGCGGCGAGGAGATCACCGTGGTGGCCTTCGGCGGGGTCGAGGTGACACCGGATCCGCAGGACGTCTCCGGCACCAGGATCGAGGTCCAGGTGCCGGCGCAGGTCCGCGCCGGGGTCACCGGCCTCCGGGTGATCCACCGTCGGCTCATGGGGGAACCGCCCCGGCCCCGGCTGGCCGGGCAGTCGAGCGTCTTCCCCGTCGTGATCCAGCCCCGGCTGCTGCCGCTCGCCGCCGGCGCCGTCCACGACGTGCAGACCGACTCCGAGACCCAGCTCCGCTCAGGCGGGCTGGCGGTCAGCGTCGAGCCGCCGGTCGGCAGCCGGCAGCAGGTGACGCTGTTGCTCAACGCCGTGCCGGGTGGCACGGGGCGGTCGTTCGTGTTCGAGGACGAGCGCCGCGACGCCGAGGGCGAGCCCGACCAGACCGTCGACCTCGACCTGCCGTTCGTCGCCGTTCCGGCGGGCGACTACCTGATCCGGGTCACCGTCGACGGCGCCGAGACCGTGCTGGCCGTCGACACGACGCCGGGGAGTCCGACCGAGGGGCAGTACGTCGGCCCGGCGGTGACCGTGCCATGACGACCGCCACGACGAGCCGCTGGACCGAGGCCAACCAGGCATATCTCTCATCGGCACTGCACCGGCTGGGCAGGGTCGTCGGCGGCGGGGCTGACGCGGTCGCGGCGTCTCCCGATCTCGACGAGCTCGCCCGCGAGATGCCGCGGCCCCCGGCCCTGCAGGCGCTCGCGTCGGCGTTCGGCCTCTCGGCCTTCGAGCGGGATGTGCTGCTCATGTGCGCCGGTGTCGAGCTCGACGCCGAGTTCGTCGACGCGCTGCGCCGGGCAGGAGCTGGCGGGCAGCCGACCTTCGGCACCGCGCTCGCGCTGCTGCCGGACGCCCACTGGAGCGCGCTCGCGCCGTCGGCCCCCTTGCGGCGGTGGCGCCTGGTGGAGCCTGCGCCGGGCGGCCTGCTGTCCCAGGCCCCGCTGCGCGCAGCCGAGCGGGTGGTGCACTTCCTGGCCGGCGTGCAGACCCTGGCCCCGGAGATCGACGGCGTGGTCGACGTCCTCCAGCGGCCAGCCGAGCGGTTCGAGCTGGCGCCCAGTCACGCGCTGCTGGCCGAGCGCGCGATCCGGGCGTTCACCGCGACCGTCCCGCTCGGCAGGATGCCCCTGGTCCAACTGACCGGCCGGGACGACGGCGCACGCGACGTCGCCGCCGCTGTCGCGGCCGGGCTGGGCCTCGGGCTCGCCGTCCTGCACGCCGACGACGTCCCTGCGGGCGCACCCGAGCGCGAGCAGCTGGCCCGACTGTGGGAGCGCGAGGCCGTGCTGTCCGACCTGCTGCTCGTGGTCGACGCGAGCACGGTCGGCGACGAGCCGCCGGCCGTGGCGGGCGTCGTGCGCCTCCTCGACCTGCTGGCCAGCCCCACCCTGGTCCTGGCCCGGCGACCGCTGCCGGGTCTGCGCCGCGAGGACGTCCGGCTGGTCGTCGAGCCCCCGCCGCTCCCCGAGCGGCTGGCGGCCTGGCGTGCGGTGCTGCCCGATCCGGAGCCGGACCTCGGGATCGAGCGGATCGCCGGGCAGTTCACCCTCACCGGCCGGGACGTGCGGGCGGTGCTCGGTGAGCTGGCCCTGCGGGACCCCGTGGACGCAGCCGACGCCGGCCGCATCCTGTGGGACCTCTGCCGCGAGCGGAGCCGCCCGCGTCTGGGGCACCTCGCCGAGCACCTGCCCGACTCGACGGCGTGGGCGGATCTGGTGCTGCCCCGGCAGCAGAAGCAGGCCCTCCGCGAGATCGCCACCCACGCCCGGGTGCGGCACCGCGTGTACGGCAGCTGGGGCTTCGCCGAGAAGACCCGGCGCGGTCTCGGCATCTCCGTCCTCTTCGCCGGCCCGAGCGGGACCGGCAAGACCATGGCAGCGGAGGCGCTGGCGGAGCTGCTGCGGCTCGACCTCTACCGGATCGACCTGAGCCGGGTGGTCAGCAAGTACATCGGTGAGACCGAGCGCAACCTCGGCCGCATCTTCGACGAGGCGGAGGCGGCCGGCGGTGTCGTCCTGCTCTTCGACGAGGCCGACGCGCTGTTCGGGAAGCGCACGGAGGTGCGCGACAGCCACGACCGCTACGCGAACCTGGAGGTCAGCTACCTGCTGCAGCGGATGGAGGCCTACGAGGGGCTGGCGATCCTCACCACCAACCTGAAGAGCTCGCTGGACCCGGCCTTCCTGCGTCGCATCCGCTTCGTCGTCGGCTTCCCGTTCCCCGACGCGGCCGCGCGGGCGCTCATCTGGCGCGAGGCGTTCCCGGCGGCGACGCCGACCGAGGGGCTGGCGTTCGACAAGCTCGCTCGGCTCAGCGTCGCCGGCGGCACCATCCGCAACATCGCGCTGAACGCCGCCTTCGCCGCCGCCGAGAGCGGGGAGCCGGTGAGGATGGCCCACGTCCTGGCGGCGGCCCGGAGCGAGTACACCAAGCTGGAGCGGTCGCTGCCCGACGCCGAGATCCGGGGCTGGACATGAGCCCCGCGGCCGACGCCCCCCTCGACATCGCCGTCCGGATCGACCGGCTGGTGGTGGAGAGCCGGCACGCGGTCGACGCCGTCGCGCTGCGGCGGGCGCTCGCCGACGCCGTCCGGACGGTGGTGGCCGAGCGCGGCGTCCCACAGACCTGGAGCCGCGACGCGCGGACCCCGCTCGCGGTGATCCGCGGGATGGCGTGGGACGGACGGGGCGGGGAGCAGGGCCTGGCCCGCGTCCTGGCCCTCAGCCTCTACGAGGAGCCGGCGGCTCCAGGGGCACCGGCATGACGCCCGCCCGTGCGGTCGCCGAACGCCGCCCGGCGGCCCGCCGGACCCGGTCGGGCGACCGGACGCCACCTCGCGGATGCCTGCCCGGCGGCCCGGCCGGGGAGGTGGGCGTCCACCGGTTCGACCGCATCACGATCCAGGAGCCGGCCGAGCAGCGCGCCGGCCGGATGCTCGACGCCGCGCTGGCCGAGCCGGTGCACGGCCTGCCGTACGCGGCGGCCCTGGAGCAGCACTTCGGCCAGCCGCTCGGCTGGATCCGGGTGCGGTCCGGCCCCCTGGTCACCGACGCGCTCAACGCGCTCGGTGCGACGGCCGCGACCCGCGGCGACGACGTCTTCCTCCGCGCGCCGTCGGCACCGCTTGACGTCGTCGCCCACGAGGTCACCCATGCGCTGCAGGCCCGCCGCGGCGGGCCCGGCCCGGGCGGCATCGTCGACGAGCACGCCGCACCGGAGGTCGAGGCGCTCCGGGCGCTGCGCGCGCCCGTGGGACCGACCGAGGGACTCGCCCTCAGCGCGATCGCCCTGCTGCTGCAGAGCCCGCCGATCACCGCCGAGCCGACGATCGCCGTCGAGCCCGAGCCCGCACCCGAGCCCGCGCCGCCGCCGAGCGTCGACGCGGCGCCGCCGTCCGCTCCCGCCGCGGAGGGACCGGCACCTGCCGAGACGGCCGGCCCGACCCGGCCGGCGCCGGGCATCGAGGCGGGTGCGGCGCCGGCCGGAGGCGAGACCGCACCGACCGGCGAGGCGTTCGCGCTCGCGCCGGCGGCGCAGCCCACCGTGTCGGCCGAGGAGGTGGCCGCCCGCGAGGCGGCCGCCGCCGAGGCGGCGGCGCCCTTGACCGGCGCAGGCAGCGCGCGTGACCTGCTGGAGACGTACGTCAGCGCAGCGCCGACGGTCAAGGCGCAGCAGGCGGCGTCGCTGTCGGAGCACCTGAACACGGTGCTGCCGGCCGAGACCCGGGAGTGGCAGAGCGCGGTGCCGCCGATCGAGGCCTCCCTGCCGGGTACGGACGACGCACCGCCGGCGTCGCTCCGGGTGGAGCTCCCGCCGGCCGCGGAGGTCCGACTCGAGCCCGGAGCCGTCGCGCCCGCGCCGGAGCCGGAGCTGGCGGAGGTGCCCGAGGCGGCGCCGTTCACCGCGAACGACCGTGTCAGCAGCGCGTTCGGGCACCTCACCGCACCCGCACCCGAGCAGCTCGCCGACGCGATCGGCGAGACGTTGAGCGAGGTCCGGACCACTGATCCGTCGGTCCCGAGGACGCCGGGCCCGCCGCCGGCCATCCCGCTCGGCGGGGAGACCGACCCCGAGCGGATCGCGGCACAGCAGGCGGCGGGCGCCACCCAGGCCGCGGCCGCCCGGGACGAGGCGGTCCGGGCGGTGGTCGACGGCCCCGGCCCGGAACAGGTCCAGCCGGCCGGACTGCAGGAGTCGTACGCGGTGGAGCCGGTCGAGCCGCCCGCGCCCGCGACCCTCGCCGTCCCGGACGGTCCGCAGGCCTACCTCGCCCTGGGCCTCCCGCCCGAGGTGCAGCTCACCTTCGACGAGCAGCAGCAGACAGCCATGCAGGAGAGCATGGCCGAGGCCGCGGCGAAGGCCGACGAGGCCACGATCACCCGCGACGCCGCCCGCGACGAGGCCGTCGCCACTGCCCAGCAGGGCGCGGCCGAGCTGAACGAGACGGCCCAGGCGGAGCAGACCGCGGCGGTCACGGACGCGCGGACGACGATCCAGGCGGAGCGCCAGTCGGCGATCGACGCCCAGCAGGCCGAGGTCGAGCGGATCCGTGGCGAGGCGGCCGGCCGTCGGCAGGCCGACGAGGCCGTGATCGACCGTCAGGTGCAGACCGAGCAGCAGGCCATCGACGGCTCGTACGTCGCCGCGGAGTCCGACATCGCCGCCGAGGTGACCGACGGCGAGCGGCGGGCGCAGGAGGAGCGTGCCCGGGCCGAGCGCGAGGCCGAGGACGAGAGCTGGTGGGACCGGGCCGTCAGCTTCGTCAAGGACGCCTTCGACGCGCTCGTGTCGGCGATCGGCGAGATATTCGACGCGGTCCGCGCCGCCGTGAACGCAGCCCTGGACGCGCTGAAGTCCCTCGCGCTGAGCGTGATCGACCGGCTCGCGACGTTCATCAAGGACGCGATCGCGGCGTTCGGGGAGTTCCTGAAGTCCGCCATCGACACCCTCGTCGGGACGTTCTTCCCCGAGCTCGCCGCCCGGCTGAACGCGGCCATCGACGCGGCGGTCGCCGCCGCCCGGGCCGCCGTCGACGTGGTCGCCGAGGGTCTGAAGGCAGGCATCAGCGCGCTGGTCGAGGGGCTGCGGGCCGGCATCAACGCGGCCCTGGACGCCTACGAGGCCGCGATCGGCTTCGCCCTCAGCGTGGTCGGCGCCGCGCTCACGGGGGACTGGGGCGCCGTGGCCCGCAAGGTCCTCGAGGCGGTGCTCGGGCTGGTCGGCGTCGATCCCGAGGCGTTCTACGCCTTCGTCGGCCGGGCCCAGGAGACCCTCGAACTCATCGTCGACAACCCGCTCGGCTTCCTGTCCAACCTCGTGGACGCCTTCGTCGGCGGCGTCCAGGGGTTCGCCGACAGGTTCGGCGAGCACCTGAGGAACGGGGTGATCGGCTGGCTCACCGGCACGCTGGGCAGCGCCGGCATCACCGTGCCGCAGACCTTCGACCTGTTCGGCATGCTCGACCTCGCGCGCCAGGTCCTCGGGCTCACGTGGGAGCGGATCCGCGCCAAGGCCGTCAAGCTCATCGGCGAGCGGAACGTGGCGCGGCTGGAGTTCATCGGCGGCTACATCACCACGCTGGTGAACGAGGGCTGGTCCGGCCTCTGGGAGAAGATCAAGGCCGACCTGAGCAGCCTCACGGACATGGTGTTCGACGGGATCAAGTCGTTCCTGCTGGACCGCGTCGTGCTCGCCGTGATCAAGAAGATCCCGGCCCTCTTCGGTCCGGTCGGCGCGATCGTCCAGCTGGTGATGACCGCGTGGAACCTGTACGAGTTCCTCCGCGACCAGCTCGCCCGGATCGCCGGGCTCGTGAAGACGGTCGTCGACAGCATCGGCGACATCGCCCGCGGGGTGCTCACCGCCGCGACCGCCAAGGTCGAGGCGGTGCTCGGCGACCTCGTGCCCATAGCGCTCGACCTGCTCGCCCGGCTGCTCGGCCTCGGCAACGTGGGGGAGGACGTCCGGGAGGTCATCCAGCGCGTCCAGGCCTTCATCGACAGGGCGATCGACGCGCTGATCACCCGGGTCATCGGCCTGTTCACCGGCAGGAGCAGGGCCGGCGCGGCCGCTGACGGTGTCGCCGCTAGGGCGGGAACGCAATCTGGGCAGCAGGACTCAACGGCACCCGTGGCTGCAGGGGCGGCTGACCCGCAGGTCAAGGTCTCGGCCTTGGCTGCCGCGTACACCCGCGCCACTCAGAACAAGCTCGCGACCGTTGAAGCGCTGAACGACCTCATCGATGGCGTTCACCGGGAGTTCAAGCCGCGCGGACTCGCTGCGCTGTGGTTCGACGTGACGAACGAAGCAACGCTGCAGGGCCGATTCCTCGCGACCGCCAGTGATCCGGAGCAGCGTGTGATCGCCTGGAAGGAGATCTTCGATCCACTCGACCCCGATGAACTCCTGTTCGCGATCCAACCGCGAAACGAGACGCACGCGGCCTTGTCGGTCGACGGAAACAAGATCGGCACGGTGGCATTGAGCGAAAAGGGTCACCATGCGGAGGAGAACCTCATTGCCACCCGGTGGGACGCGGCTCTAGACGTGGTCAGGGCCGGGATCGCGCTGGGAAAGCGCCCCCGACTTGCATTGGCGATCAACCGAGCACCGTGCTATTTCCGCTGCGCACCTCTGCTCATCGACGTCCTCACACGCCTAGACCCTGCTCTGAAGAGCGCCGCAGATTTCGTTCTCGCCCCGACCGGGGTGTACGAACCCACCGAAAGGTTGACGGAGGAGGAGATCCAGCGGCAGCGGGACGAGCTCACAGCGATAGCCGAGACTCTGGGGCGGCCGGCCTCGGCCGTCATTCGCGAGTACCTGAGTCGCGTGCGTGTCACGGATGACGCGACGACGTTCAACGACCTCCGGGCACTGGTAGCGGCCGGCTGGGACCTACGCCAGCTCCAGGCTCGGCCCCGGCAGACGAGTGCGGGTCGGGAGCTGGCGATTGCGGCTCACTCCATCGCTGTCCAGGCCGAGAAGGCCAAGGCGGGGAAGTCATGAACGGCGCCATGTGTCCTGTCGAGCGTGACAGGGCGACGGCGATCGCTCGGCTCCGCCCCGCCGTTCGTCCTGCGTTCGTCGCGGAGTCAGGCGCCGAACGTCGGCCCGACCATGCGCACGCCGGCCATCAAGACGGTCGACAACGGCGACACCGTTGCCTGAGCAGGTGTCCCGCGGGCGAGACAGGCAGGTCGTGATGGCGACGAGTCAGGTGGCACCGCCGGTGTTCAAGGGTGCGCTGGCGACGGTGTCGGCGCTCAACCCCGCAGGTCGCGTCGTCGTCTTCCAGTACAACCCGGCGACGCTGACCCGCACCCTGACCGCCCGGATCACCGGCGGCGAGGGACCGACGAGCGCCCCGCGCTTCGCCGGCCCGCCCGAGGAGACCGTCAAGCTCAGCGTGGAGATCGACGCCACCGACCAACTGGAGGCCGGCGACCCCGTCGCCGAGGGCCTGGGCATCCGGCCGGCCCTCGCCGCACTGGAGGCGATGCTGTACCCGTCGTCGGCAGTCGTCGTCGCCAACGAGGTGCTGGCCCGGGCGGGCATCGTGGAGATCCTGCCGATGGAGGCGCCGCTCACGCTGCTCGTCTGGGGCGTACGCCGGATCATCCCGGTGACCATCACCGAGTTCTCGGTCACCGAGGAGGCCTTCGACCTCGCGCTCAACCCGCTCCAGGCCAAGGTCGACCTCGGCCTCAAGGTGCTCAGCTACGCCGAACTCGGCCTGCTCAGCCCCGGCGGCGCGCTGTCGCTGGCCAACCACATCGCCGTCGAGGCGCTCGGCCTCATCGGGACGTCGGGCACCCTGCCCGGCCTCATCGGCAACGTCGCAGGGATCGGTGGATCGTGATGGCGTTCGACCCCAGCAGCCGCTACTTCGACGTGGAGACCGCCACGCGCACGGTCACCGACGCCGACGGCAACGACAGGGTGCTGCGCTACAAGCGACGACGGGTCATCCCACCCCAGGACGACCTGCCGACGCTCGCCGAGCACCGGGTCACCGAAGGCGACCGGCTGGACACCATCACCGCTCGCTACGCCGGCGACCCGACTCTCTTCTGGCGGCTGTGCGATGCCAACGCCGTCCTCCGGCCGGAGGAGCTGGAGACGGTCGACCGCATCATCCGCATCGCGATGGCGCGGGGCTGACCCCATGCCACTGACCAGCGAGCTCGGCGTCCGCCAGATCCTCTGGATGGGCTCGACCGTGCCGGTGCCCGCCCCGTACGAGGTGCTGCAGTCGCTCGTCTCGGTCGAGGTCACCAACGACAACGAGACGGGGGACGGTTTCCAGCTCGTCGTCGCCCTGCGCAAGGACAGCACGCTGGACTACGGACTGCTGAAGCACCCGGCCTTCAGTCCCGGCACCCGGGTGATCGTCGGCGTCGTCCTCGGCGTCGTCCCGGAGGTGCTCATCGACGGCGTGATCACCCATCACCAGGTCAAGGTGACCGGCGGTGCCAGCGGCGAGCTGACCGTGACCGGCAAGGACATCACCTCGGAGATGGACCTGGAGGAGCAGAACGGCGGTTTCGACAACCAGCCGGACTCGGTGATAGCGACCCGGATCATCGCCAAGTACGCGCGGTTCGGGCTCATCCCAGAGGTCACCCCCACCACGGACGTGCCCATCCAGACCGACCGGGTGCCCAGCCAGCAGGAGACCGACCTCGGCTTCCTCCGCCGCACCGCGGAGCGCAACGGCTTCGTGTTCTACATCGAGCCGGTGACCTTCGGGGTGAACAGGGCCCACTGGGGGCCCGAGAACCGGCTCGGCATCCCGCAGCCGGCGCTCACCCAGGACATGGGCGCGGCGACCAACCTGCGGTCGCTGGACTTCTCCCACGACTCCCTGCTGCCTGCCGCGCCGGCGGGGGTGATCGTCGAGCCCTTCTTCAAGCTCAGCATCCCCATCCCGCCGCTGCCCTCGCTGAAGATCCCGCCCCTGGCGTCCACCCCGGCCCCGGCCGTGCGCCGCACGATCGTCCGCGACGTCGCGAACCAGAACCCACTCAAGGCAGCGACCGAACTCCTCGCCGCGGCGACCAACACCGGCAACGCGGTGAGCGGCGACGGCGAACTCGACACCCTGCGGTACGGGCACGTTCTCCGGGCCCGGCGGCTGGTCGGCGTCCGCGGTGCCGGGCTCTCCTACGACGGGCTGTACAGCGTCGAGTCGGTCACCCACGAGCTCGTGCGCGGCGAGTACACGCAGCGCTTCCGGATCAGCCGCGAGGGCACCGGGACGACGCTGCCGGCGGTCGTGCCGTGAACGGCGCCGGCTTCTTCGGCAAGTACCGCGGCGTCGTCACCGACAACCTGGACCCGCTGATGACCGGCCGGGTCCGGGCCCGGGTGCCGGACGTGATGGGCGAGCGGGAGTCCGGCTGGGCGCTCCCGTGCGCTCCGTTCGGTGGCGACAAGGTCGGCTTCTTCGCCGTGCCCGAGGTGGGGGCCGGTGTGTGGATCGAGTTCGAGCACGGCGACCCGGACTATCCGATCTGGGTCGGCTGTTGGTGGGGCAGCGCCGCCGAGATGCCGCCGACCCTGCTCGCGCCGCCGCCACCGTCGAAGAAGGTGATGCTGCGGACCGGGGCGGGCCACTCGATCCTGCTCGACGACACCCCCGGCGTCGGCGGGATCACCCTGGAGACGGCGTCCGGCCAGAAGCTCGCGCTCACCGCGACAGGGGTCGAGATCGACGACGGGATGGGCGCCAAGATCACCCTGCAGGGCCCCCAGGTGTCGCTGAACAACGGCGCGCTGGAGGTGCTGTGATGCCCGGCTACGTCCTCCACTCCGGCGCCACGGTGCTCTGCGCCCACGGCGGCCAGGCCGCACCGACGGTCCCCAGCCCCCGGGTGAAGGTCGGCGGACAGCCGGCCACCACGCTGTCCGGTCCGTACACGGTCGCTGCCTGCCCGTTCGCCACGGCGGCCGGCTCGCTGCCGTGCGTGACGGCGCAGTGGACGGTCGGGGCGACCCGCGTGCGCTCCGACGGCGCGCCGCTGCTGCTGCAGGACAGCCAGGCGGTGTGCGCCCCCAACGGCACCCCGGTGACGATCACCGTCACCCAGATCCGGGTCAAGGCGGCCTGACCATGGCCGACGTCGACTTCCCGTTCGGCTTCGACGCCACCGGCCGGACCCGGTCGGCCGACCGCGAGGACCACGTCCGCGACCTGGTCGAGCAGGTGCTCTTCACCGCTCCCGGCGAGCGGGTGAACCGACCGCAGTTCGGCAGCGGGCTGCTCGGCCTGGTCTTCGAGCCCAACGCCGGCGCCCTCGCCGCCGCCACCCAGGCCCGGGTGGACGGCGCTCTGCAGCTGTGGCTGGCCGACGTGATCCAGGTCGAGAGCGTGCAGGTGCGGGCCGAGGAGTCGACCCTGGCGGTCACCGTCGCCTATGTCGTCCGGGCCACCCAGGAGCGCCGGGTCGAGCGCGTCCGCAGCGCAGGTGCACCGTGATCCGCCACTTCTGCTGCGACGAGCGCCGCCGGGAAGCCGTCCGGGACGAGGGGATCGGCAACGGCATCGAGTTCCTCGAGGTGGCGGACGGGCCCGGCGTCCCGGAGGCCGACCGGCAGCGGCTGCTCAGAGTGCACTTCGTCCGCGCGCCGAGCCCGGCCCTCCAGGCGATCGCGGCGGACCAGGTGCGGATCACCGGCGGGATCCGGGTCACCGGGATCCGGGTGGTGTCCGTGGCCTTCGACGGCGACGTGCTGGTGGTCGGCGTCGACCGGCCCGGCGACTTCTCCCGCTACACGCTCACCCTCGGCGAGCCGGGCGGCGCACCCGTCACCGACCTCGACCCGGTGCTCGACGCGGTCGAGTTCTCCTTCAAGGTCGAGTGCCCGGGCGGCTTCGACTGCACGACGGAGTGCCGGTGCGCGCCCGAGCCCGTCGACGAGCCGGAGATCGACTACCTGGCACTCGACTTCACCAGCTTCCGGCAACTGATGCTCGACCGGATGGCGGTCACCGCGCCGGGGTGGCGCGAGCGCAACCCCGCCGACCTCGGCGTCGCGCTCGTCGAGCTGCTGGCGTACGCGGCCGACCACGTGGGCTACCAACTCGACGCGACCGGGATGGAGGCCTCGCTCGCCACGGCCCGGCGGCGCTCCTCCGTTCGCCGGCACGCGCGCCTGGTCGACTACCGGATGCACGACGGCTCCAACGCCCGGACCTGGGTGCACGTCGAAGTCGCCGACGGCGCGGGCGGCGTCACCCTGCCCCAGCACACCCAGCTGCTCACCCGCGTGCCGACCCTGCCG
The DNA here is from genome assembly GCF_054050415.1 of Geodermatophilus sp. SYSU D01180. Lineage (NCBI taxonomy): Bacteria > Bacillati > Actinomycetota > Actinomycetes > Geodermatophilales > Geodermatophilaceae > Geodermatophilus > Geodermatophilus sp. SYSU D01180. The sequence goes on from NZ_JBJGZH010000001.1 coordinate 348,047, forward strand.
CACCGGCTCGTCGCCCCGTCGCCCGAGTACACCGCGGCGCTCGCGGCGGCGCCGGCGGTCTTCGAGACGATGGAGGAGCGGACCGTCCGCGACACCCTCAACCGGTTCGAGCTCTACGCGTGGGGCGACCGCGAGTGCTGCCTGCCGGCCGGGGCGACCTCGGCCAGCCTGCGCGGCCGACACGAGGACCTCCGCAAGGGCGACGTGCTGGTCTTCATCGAACAGCGCGGCCCACGCTCGGGGAACCCCGCCGACGCCGACCTGGAACACCGGCACGCCGTCCGGCTGGACGAGGACCCCGCGTTCACCACCGACCCCTTGTTCGACGACCCCGATGAGCCGGGCATGCGTCAGGCCGTCACCGACATCGCGTGGGCGGCGGAGGACGCGCTGCCGTTCTCCCTGTGCATCTCGGCGACGGACGAGAACGGGGCCTTCCACGGCGACATCAGCGTCGCCCTCGGCAACATCGTGCTGGCCGACCACGGCCGATCCCGGTCCGAGCACCTCCCGGAGGTACCGGACGCGGACCCCCGCCTGGCCTACCCGCCGGAGCCGGTGGCCTGCGAGCCCGGACGCGACGAGGGCCGCCCGGCGCGCTTCGCGCCGGCCCTCCGGGAACCGGAGCCGAGCATGACCGGCACCCTCGGCCGGGCGCTGCAGGGCGAGGACCAACGCCGGCCCGCCCGCTTCGACCCGGCGGCCCCGGCGAGCGCCGCCTTCGTGTGGCAGCCCCGGCACGTGCTCCCGGACGCCGAGTTCGTCGACCAGGACACCGGCCAGGAGTGGGTGCCCCGCCGCGACCTGCTCGCCAGCGACGCCTTCGCCCCCGAGTTCGTGGTCGAGACGGAGACCGGAGGGCTCGCCCGGGTGCGGTTCGGTGACGGCGAGTACGGGCTGCGGCCGCGCCCGAGGAGCCGGCTGACGGCGCGGTACCGGACCGGCAACGGAACGGCAGGCAACGTCGGGGCGGACACGCTGTGGCACGTCGTCACCTCCTTCGGCGGGATCTCGTCGATCCGCAATCCGCTGCCGGCCCGCGGCGGCACCGATCCCGAGCCGCTCGACCGGGTGCGGCAGGACGCCCCGGTCGCCTTCCGGGTGCCGGAGCGGGCGGTCACCCCCGCCGACTACGCGGCGGTGACCCTCCGGCACCGGGAGGTGCAGCAGGCCACCTGCACCGAACGCTGGACGGGGAGCTGGTACACGATGTTCCTCACCGTCGACCGCGCCGGCGGTCTGCCCGTCGACGCGGACTTCGAGGCCGAGATCCGGGCCCACCTCGAGCGATTCCGCATGGCCGGCCACGACCTGGAAATCGCGCCGCCCAGCCAGGTCGCGCTCGAGGTCGTGGTCTCCGTCTGCGTCCTGCCCGACTACTACCGCGCCGACGTCGAGCAGGACGTGCTCGCCGCGCTGGGGTCGGGCCGCACGCCGGAGGGGACGGCCCAGTTCTTCCATCCCGACAACCTGACCTTCGGCACACCCGTCTTCCTGAGCGCGCTGCTCGCCGCCGTCCAGGCGGTCGAGGGCGTGCGGTACGCCGGACCGCTGACCTTCCAGCGGCTCGGCGTCCCTGCCTCCTCCGGGCTCGAGTCCGGGGTGCTGACCTTCGCGCCGCTGGAGATCCCGCGGCTGGACAACGACCCCAACTTCGCCGACCGGGGAACGCTGCGACTGGAGATGGAGGGCGGCCGATGACCACCGCCGGGTGCTCCTGCGGCTGCTGCACCGGCATCGCCGACCTGACCCCCGCGCGCGTGGTCAACCGGCCGGGGCTGCGCGAGATCGCCTACCGGACCGGCAGGTACGCCACCTTCCGGCAGAGCATGATCGCCGGGCTGACCCGCAGCGACCGCCCGGCGCTCGCGGACCTGCGGACCCGGGACCCCGCCGACTTCTCGGTCGCACTGATCGACGCGTGGGCGGTCGCCGCGGACGTGCTGACCTTCTACACCGAGCGGATCGCGAACGAGCACTACCTGGGCACCGCCACCGAGCGCCGGTCGGTCACGGGGATCGTCGGGCTGATCGGCTACCGGCTCGGCCCCGGCGTCGCCGCCCAGACCGAGCTGGCATTCACCCTGGACACCTCGCCCGGCTCGCCGACCGCGGTTCCGATCGCCAGGGGCGCCCGGGTGCAGACGCTCCCCGGGCCGGGGGAGCTGCCGCAGACGTTCGAGACCGTCGAGGACCTCGTCGCCCTGGCCGACTGGAACCTGCTCGGGGCCAGGCGGACCGCGCCGCGGGTGCCGCGGAACGGGGACGACGCGGTGCTGCTCGCCGGCGTGGCCACCGGCGTCGGCCGCGGCGACACCCTGCTCTTCACGGCCGCGAACGCGACCCACGACACCGGCTTCTCGGTCGTGCGGGTGACGTCGGTCAGCCGCGACGCGGATCAGCAGCGAACCGCCGTCACGTTCTCGCCGCTGCTGGACCGGCTGGGGGAGGGGCAGTCCGTCCGGGTGTTCGCCATGCGTCAGCGTGCGGCCCTCTTCGGCTTCAACGCGCCCAGCCCCGTCCTGTTCGTCGACGACGTCAAGACCGCGTTGGGCGCGGCCCTGACCGACGACGACGAGGAGTGGGCCTTCCCGGCGCTTGACCCTGCCGCGGTCGACCTCGACGCGCTCTACGAGGCAGTCACCGTCGACAGCCCGGTCGTCCTGCTGAACGGCAGCGAGCAGGCTCGGGCGCCGATCGACGGCGTCAGTGAGGTCGCGCGCACGGCTTTCGGGATCAGCGCGAAGGTGACCCGGCTGGCCCTCGACACCACCGCGGACGACGTGGAGGACTTCGGTGGGTTCGCGACGCGGAGCACCGTCCTGCTCGTTCGCGCAGAGGAACTGGCGGTGGCCGAGGTGCCGGTGACCGCCCCCGTCTTCGGCGACGCCATCGACCTCGCCGTCCCGCCCACCCCTGTCCAGGGCCCCAGACGTGTGGTGGTCCGGGGCCGGAGGGCGCACGTGCGCACCGCACTCACCGCCGAGGCCTTCGTGAGATTCGACGACGGCGGGCCCGACGCCCTCGCCACGAATCTCGACCTGACGGTCCTGACCATCGACGCCGACGACCCCGACGCGTGGGTTGTACGGGTGTCCACGGCCGACGGCAGGACGGGGACCATCACGGCTGCGGCCACTGCGTTCGTCTTCCTGCCCGGCCACGAGGACGAGCCCGTCCTCGCCGAGACCGCGCTGGTCGAAGCGGTCGACGGCTCGACGCTGCTCCTCGCCGAATCGCTCGGCGAGGTCTACGACCGCTTCACCGTGGCCGGCCGCACGGTCGAGATCTGGGGCAACGTCGCCACCGCGACGCACGGCGAATCGGTGGTCGACGAGGTGCTCGGCGGCGGGGACGCCGCCCGCGCCTTCCAGACCTTCTCGCTGCGCCGTTCCCCGCTGACCCACGTCCAGGCGTCCACCGTGTCCGGGGGCGCGTCCACCCTGCGGATCTTCGTCGACGACGTGGAGTGGGAGGAGGCGCCGACGCTGTTCGGCCACGGAGCGCGGGACCGGGTGTTCGCCACCACGACCGCCGACGACGGCAGGACCGTGGTGCAGTTCGGCGACGGCGTCTCGGGCGCCCGGCCCGCGACCGGGCACGACAACATCAGGGCCCGGTACCGCGTGGGTGTCGGCCTCGACGGGCTGGCCGGGGCCGACCAGCTCTCGTTGTTGATGACCCGTCCGCTCGGGGTGCGGGGAGTCCGCAATCCGCTGCCCGCCATCGGCGCCCAGGATCCCCAATCCGGCGCCGACGCCGCCGAGAACGCCCCGCGGACGGTGCTCACCCTCGACCGGATCGTGTCCCTGCGCGACTACGAGGACTTCGCCGCCGGCTTCGGCTCGATCGGCAAGGCGGCCGCCACCTGGACCTGGGACGGCGTCGTCCGCGGGGTCGTCCTCACCGTCTCGGGCATCGGGGGCGAGGTCATCGAGGACGACGGCCGGCTGATGCGCGACCTGACCGCCGCGATCCTGGCCGCCGGGAACCCACGGGTGCCGCTGGTCATCCGCCCTGCCGAGGTCGGACTGTTCACCCTCGAGGCGACCCTCGTGCTCGACTCGGCGTTCGTCCCGGAGCCGGTGGTCGCGGCCGCCCGCGCCGCCCTGCTCGACAGGTTCTCCTTCGACCGCCGGGCGTTCGGGCAGACCGTCTCCCTGAGCGAGGTCGACGAGGTGCTGCACGGGGTGCGCGGTGTGGTGGGCGTCCTGGTCGGGCGGCTGCACCGGACGGGCGCCACGGCGGTCCGGAACCCGACCCTCGTGGCCCGCGCCCTGGTCCCCGGCCGGCCTCCGTCGGACACGGGGGCAGAGGTGCTCACCGTCGACCCGGACGGGATCCTGCTGGAGGTCGCGCCATGACCGTCGACCGCGACGCCCTGTACAACCTGCTCCCCGCCGTCTACCGGCAGCGGGACGAGGAACGGGGCGGCCCGCTGCGCCAGCTGCTCGACGTGCTCACCGACGAGCTCGCGGTGGTCGACGACGGCGTGGACCAGCTCTACGACGACCTGTTCGTCGAGACGGCCGCGTCGTGGGTGCTGCCCTATCTGGCCGAGCTGATCGGCCTGCGCGGGCTGCCGTCGGGCTCGGGGACCGGCCTGACGCCCCGGGCCGAGGTGGCGAACACCATCGGCTACCGGCGGCGCAAGGGCACCGCCGCTGTGCTGGAACAGGTGGCGCGCGACGTCACGGGCTGGCCGACCCGCGCGGTGGAGTTCTTCGAGCTGATCGCGGCCACCCAGAACGTCCACCACGTCCGCTCATCGAACCTGGTGTTCGCGCCGATCCGCGACGCGCGTCGGATGGGCTTCGTGGGCTCACCCTTCGAGCGGCTCCAGGGGCAGCCGGATCTCACCCACACCGTCGACGTGCGCCGGATCCGCAGCCGGCGCGGCCGGTACAACATCCCGAACGTCGGCATCGTCGTCTGGCGGTTGCGGGCCTACTCGCTGACGGCGACCCCCGCCGTCGCCGCCGACCCGGCCGACGGGACCCGCTTCCACCTGCACCCCCTGGGCGTGGCCGCGCCCCTGTTCACGCTGCCGGTGACCGAGGACGAGATCACCCACCTGGCGGAGCCGATCAACGTGCCGCACCCGCTCGGCAGGCGCGAGTTCGACGCGGCGATCCCGACGTTCTACGGCGGCGGCCTCAGCCTCGTCGTCCCGAGGGTGGCGGCCGACGACGTCGACGTCTGCGACCTCTCCGACCTGGTCGACGCCGGGGGCGTCGTCACCGGTTGGGCGCATACGCCGCGGGCCGCCGGCCGGGTGGCGATCGACCCGGTGCTCGGGCGGATCGCCTTCGGCGACGACCAGGACGAGCCGCCGCGGGTCAGCTACCACTACGGGTCCCCCGCGGACCTCGGTGGCGGCGAGTACGACCGCGCGCAGACCTTCGCCGGGATCGACGGGCCCGTCGTCCCCGTCGCTTCTCAGCCACCCGCTGCCCTGACGACCATCGACGACGGCCTCGGGGAACTGGCCGGCAGCGGAACCGTCGAGATCGGCGACAGCGCGCGCTACGGCCCCGTCGCGGACCTCACCGTCGACAGCCGCTCGCTCGAGATCCGGGCCGCGAACGGGCGCCGGCCCTGCCTCGTCCTGGACAACGAGTGGGTGATCGACGGTGACGGCGAGGGGGAGCTGACCCTCAACGGCCTGCTCGTCACCGGTGCTGCGATCCGGGTGCGGAACCTGCGCGCGCTGCGCCTGACCCACTGCACCCTCGTGCCCGGCGTGAGCCTCGACCCGGACGGGTCCCCGGCGCAGCCGGGTGTGCCCAGCCTGGTGGTCGAGTCGGCCACCACCAGGCTGACGGTCGACCGGTGCATCCTCGGCCCGCTCCGCGTCCACGTCGACGCGGAGGCGCAGCTCACCGACTCGATCTGCGACGCCGGTCAGGAGGGGATCGCGTACGCCGCGGACGTCGGCGACGACCTCGGCGGCGGCCGGCTCGGCCTGGAGGCCTGCACCCTCCTCGGCAAGGTCCACACGCGGGTCATGGGCACGGTGTCCAACTCGATCCTGCTCGCGGAGGTGGCCGCCGGCGACGACCCGGACGCCTGGCCCGGCCCGGTGCTGGCTGATCGCCGACAGGACGGGTGCGTCCGGTTCAGCTACGTGCCGCCGGCGTCGCGCACGCCGCAGCGCTACCGGTGCCAGCCCACCGACGACGCCCACGCCGCCCGGGTCCGGCCGGTGTTCACCTCCGAGCGCTATCCCGACCCGGCGTACGGGCAGCTCGACCGCCGCACACCGGACGAGATCTGGCGCGGCGCGGACGACGAGTCGGAGATGGGAGCTCTCCACCACCTCTTCCAGCCCCAGCGCGCGGCCTACCTCGAGGCGCGCCTCGACGACTACCTCCGCTTCGGCCTCGAGGCCGGGTTCTTCTTCGCGTCATGACCTCCCGGGGAGCGCTCCGATGAAGGGTGATTTCAGCCGTCGGACCTTCGACGCGACCAGGCACTACAGCGCCGTGCTGGTCGAGCAGGGTCGGCTCCTGACGGACGCGGACTCCGAGGAGGAGCACCGCATCCTCACGCACCGCACCGAGCGGGCGACGGAGGACGTCGTCGGGGCCTGCGGGGGGCCGCAGCCGACCGCCGGCTTCGCGCTCAGCGCGCCCGGCCCCGACCAGCTGTTGATCGGGGCCGGCCGCTACTACGCCGACGGGACCCTGCTGGAGAACGAGTCCCAGATCGCCTTTCCCGAGCAGCCGGACCGCTTCGACCCGACCTGGCCTCCGGCGGCAGGACGGCACGCCGTCGTCCTGCACAGCTGGCGCCGACTGATCACGGCCCTCGACGACGCCTCGATCCGCGAGGTGGCGCTCGGCGGCCCCACCACGTCGTCCCGCGAGCGGGTGGTGTGGCAGATCGACACCGTGGCCGTCGCGGACGACTGGAACTGCACCGACGACCTGCCAGAGGTGGAACGGACGACGGGGGAGCTGGCCGCGCGGGCCGAGCCGGTCGAGGAGCTGACCTCGCCCTGCCTCATCCCGCCGCAGGCCGGCTACACCGGTCTGGAGAACCAGTTCTACCGCGTCGAGATCTTCGACTCCGGCGACGCGTACGACCTGCAGGCCGCCCCGGAGACGGTGGCGGTCGAGGGGTTCCCGGCCGGGCAGCCGAACCGGCTGACCGTCGCCGCGCTCGGCCCGCTGGCCGTGGGCGACGCGGTCGAGGTGTTCCGCTCCGGTCCCGGCTTCGACCCGGTCGACGCCACGTTCGGCTACATCACCGCCATCGACGGGACGACGCTGACCCTGTCGACCGCCCTGCCCGCGTTCGGCCCGACGGATGCCCCCCGGGCGCGCCGGGCCGAGGCCGCGTTCGTCGTCTCCCGCGACAACGGCTCGGTGGTCACCACCGTCGAGGCCATCGACGGGGCCGAGGTCACCGTGCACGACCTGGGGCCGGACGACGTCCTGGGGTTCGCCGTCGGCCAGCTCGTCGAGCTCAGCGACGACCGCACCGAGCTGGAGAACCTGCCCCGGCAGCTGCGCCAGATCGCCGACGTCGACACGACCCGCCGCGTCGTCGTGCTCCGCACGCCGGCCGATCCGCTGGACCCCGACCCGAGCGGCGTGGATCCGGCCCGGCATCCGAAGCTACGGCGCTGGGACGGGGCGGGAGCCGTGCGGTTCCACCCCGACGGCACCGCCTGGATCCACCTGGAGAACGGCATCCAGGTGCGGTTCGTGGACGGGCACTACCGGCGCGGTGACCACTGGACCTTCCCGGCCCGGGCCGCGGAGGTCGCCACCGGTTCGGGCACCATCGAATGGCCGCAGGACGGCGGGGTGCCGGCGCTCCGCTTCCCGTTCGGGATCGAGCGGCACCGTTGCGTCCTCGGCTACGTCGACCTCGACGCGGCGGGCCGGATCGTCGAGGTCGAGGACTGCCGCGACCTGTTCCCGCCCGTGACCGCCATGCGAAACCTGCTCTACGTGGGCGGGGACGGACAGGAGGGCTCGCCCACCGAGGCAGTCGGTGGCTTCATCCCGCTGCCCGGCCGGCTCTCCGCGCGGGTGGCGAACGGCGGTCTTCCGGTCGAGGGGGCGATGGTCCACTTCACCATCACACAGGGAGCCGGACGCCTCGAAGGCGGTGGCGCCGGTGTCGACGTCGATCTCGCCACCGACGTCAACGGCCTGGTCACCTGCCAGTGGGACATCGCCGACGACTCGGGAGCTCAGGCCTGCGAGGCCCAGCTGCTCGCGCCGTCAGGTGATCCGATCCCGCACCAGATCGTCCGCTACCAGGCCACGATCGACCGCGACACGGCCGGTGGTCGCGCGGGTTGCTGCCTGTCGGTGGGTCCGGGGGGCGACTACCCGACCCTCGACGAGGCCCTCGGGGACCTGCTGCGCCGTGGGGAGCCCGACATCTGCCTCTGTCTGATGCCGGGGGACCACTCCTTCGGTGGCGGGGACTTCGGCGTCGAGACGGAGCGCCGGGTGCACCTGTCGGTCCGGGGCTGTGGCCGGGCAACCCGGATGCGGATGAACGGGTCCTGGCGGTTGCGTGACTTCTCGAGCGTGCGCCTGACCGACGTCGACGTCCTGCTGCCGATCGAAGGCTCCGTGACCTTCAGCCGCGTCGGCGACGTGGAGCTGCGCCGGACCCGGATCTCGGGGATGCCGATCGAGGTCGCCCTGGTCCGGGTGTTCGGCTGCGAGCGCCTGCAGGTGGTCAGCAACGTGCTCGTGTCCCGGACCCGCGGCGCGCTGGACGGTCCCCGCCGGTTCTTCGACGGCCTCGACCCGCTCACCTCCGCGTGGGACGTCGTGGACGAGGAGGACCTGCGGATCTCCCTCGTGAAGACCGCCCGGGCACTCGCCGACCTCGGGCCCGACCCTCGGCAGGCCTTGGTCGCCGAACTCCTGGGCCGGCTCGGCGGGCCCCCGGACGACCTGTCCCGTGGCGAGCTGGACGCCTTCCGCCGCCTCACCGACAGCATCCGGACGGAAGAACCGGTGGCGGGGCTGCTCCGCGAGCTCGACTGGGTGGTGCACGCAGCCCTCACTGCCCGGCCGGGCGTCGCGCTGGAGGTCGGGGGGCGTGAGCACGAGGAGGTCAGGTTCGCGGCCAGGGCGTCGGTGCACATCGCCGACAACCTGGTCCCGGGCATCATCACCTTCTACGGGCCCACCGACATCTTCCGGCAGATCTCCGACGACGCCCTGAAGTCTCTCGAGTCCAACGTCGGCACGGAGGTGGACCTCTTCGGGATCGCCGGCGAGGCGCACCTCCGGGACAACCGTTTCGTTCGGCTCAGTCTCGGCCATCTCATGATCGATTTCCTCGAGAGCCTCGCGGAGAGTCCCATCACCTCGGTGTACGAGAGCTTCCACGTGACGAGCAACGTGATCGACGGCGTGATCTCGGAGATGGCCGCGCGGCACACCGCGATGACCGCGAACGAGTTCACGCTCGACGGTCTTCCGCCTCGGCAGCGACCGGCCAACGGCGAGGTGGGGCACGTCGTCGGTGACACCGCGGCCTACACGGGCAACCATGCTCGCACTCCCTCGAGGGACGGCTCCCTCGTCATCCGGGACGTCACCCGCGCCAGTGCGGAGGCAGCCAACCTCGAGCTCCAGATCACGTGACCGTTCGAGCCGCAACAGCCGCCGGCCTGACCGTTCCCAGCCACAGCCATCCGATGTGCTCACGCGGCCGATGGCGGATCGGGTTCCCCCGGGCGATGGAGGGCAGCCGCATCTCCGTCCTCCGGGATCCTCGCTCTCGGCCGAGCCTGGGACCGGACGGGGACACCTCCCGGATGACCGAGCCGCTGGAGGTCGCCTGTTGACGCGCGCATCGGAGAGCGGACCGCACCGGCCGGGGGCAGCGCCACGGGGAGCCACTGGACGTGCGGCCCGGCGGGTTCGCCGGTTGTCGGGTCTGCGCCGCGCTGGTGACGGTCCCGTGACGGTCGCGGGGTGGAGTGGAGCTCGCCTGCGTTCTGTCCGAGAGGGGACGAGGGGGTCCTGTGCGCGCTCGCGTCATTCGTCATCTGGGGTCGGTGGTCGCCAGCGCGCCGTCGGCCGGGGAGCCCATGCCGTCCGAGGCCGGCCTCGAACGAGTGGCTCGTCCTACGATCGCGCCCGGCGACCAGGCGATCGTCGGTCGGCCGAGACCTCCGATGCTCACCGAGGAGCAGGTGCCGCCGGAGTTCAACGGCCACGACTACGCGGTGTTCCTGCTCCGCGTCGCCGCCGAGATCGAGCACTCGCTGATGGCGCAGTACCTCTTCGCCGCCTACTCGCTCGGCGGTCCGGACGTGCCGACCGAACGGGCGGGCGACGTCCGGGCCTGGCAGGAGACGATCCTCGGCATCGCCAAGGAGGAGATGGGCCACCTCGTCACGGTGCAGAACCTGCTGACCGTCCTGGGCGGCCCGCGCAACTTCCAGCGCGACGACTACCCCATCGACACCCCGCTCTACCCGTTCGGGTTCCGGCTGGAGCCGCTCGGCCTGTCCTCGCTCGCCACGTACGTGTGCGCCGAGAGCCCGGCGGAGTGGGACGACGCCGAGGCGCGGGAGATCATGGACCTGGCCGAGGTCAGGGCCGGCGAGCCGGTCAACCGCGTCGGTGAGCTGTTCGCCCAGCTCATCCGGCTGCTCGAGGACCCCGGGACGGTGCCCGAGTCGGCGTTCCAGGCCCAGACCGTCGCGTTCCAGGCGTCCTGGGACGAGTGGGGGCGGGGCTACCGGGAGGGCCAGCGTGGCCTCGAGGTCATCCGCGGGCTGGACCTCCCCGCCCCGGAGCTGCTCATCGTGCCGGTCGACTCCCGGGCAACGGCCCTCAGCGCCCTCCGGCAGATCGCCGAACAGGGGGAGGGCTTCGACAGCCCGCCCGACGAGAACGAGTCGCACTTCCGGCGTTTCCTCGCCATCTACCGGGCTCTCAAGGCCCTCGGTGACGGCGTGGGCGCCGTCGTCCGCCCGGTCGCCGCCAACCCGACGACGGGTGCGGTCGAGGGTGGGGACCCGGACGATCCGGGCACCCCGACGGCGATCACCCACCCGGAGGCCCTGCTCTGGGCGCACCTGTTCAACCTGCGCTACCGCAAGCTGCTGGTGAACCTGTCGCACGCCTTCGAGTTGGCCGACGACCCGACCGACCGGACGACCCTCACCCCCCGCGGCGCGCTGATCCACCGCACCTTCTCCGAGATGTACAACCTTCGAGCGATCGCGGGGTTGCTGACCCGGCTCCCCGTCTCCGCCGACGACCCCGACGGTCCCCGTGCCGGCCCGCCGTTCCAGATGCCCTACACGCTCGTGCTGCCGTCGGTGGAGGCCGACCGGTGGCGGCTGCACCGCGACCTGCTCGACGCCGCCGGGCTGCTGACTTCGCGGCTTCGCACACTCACCGGGCCCGGTGACGGCACGGACTACCTCGCGGCGCTGTCGCAGTGGGACGGGATCGAGCGCGGACACGTGGAGCAGCTGATCGCCGCACCGGCCGTCCCCGTGGTGACCGGAGGAGGAGCACTCCGTGATCCGTGAACTGCGGGTGCTGCCCCCGCTCGTCATCGCCCGCCTCGGCGCCGCGCCGACGCCGATGGACAACTACGACGTCGCGGTCGACCCCGAGCGTCCGCTCGGCTACCGCGCGCTCCGCCCGGCCGAGACCCTCGAGGTCGACGAGGACACGGGGGAGATCGCCCGGGCCTTCGTCCCGGCGCGGGTGGCCTTCACGGAGAACGGTCTCGTCCGCCCGGTCGCGCCGTTCCTCGAGGCGTGGGCGCTCACCGACGACGACCGACTCGAGCCGCTGACCACCGGCCTCCTCACCGGCGACGGCGCGTCGGAAGCGGACGTGCGGTGGCGCGTGCACGTGGCCAACCACAAGGTCTTCCGCCGTACCGGAGACGAGGCGGACAAGGTCGACGCCGGCACCGACGACATCAGCGACCATGCGGCGCATCCCCTCACGGGGACCTGTGCCCACTTCTGGCCGGGCAGGTCCACTCCCTTCGGCTCCGTGCGGTTCATCCGGCCCACCGCCGCGCATCCGGAGATCCGGCTGCGCTTCACGCCCGGTCGCGGCTTCGTGTACGGGGCCAGCCGGACGGCGCCGTCGGCCGGTCCTCCCGCCGACGCGAGCGTGCGCGACGTCGTCTACGACGCCAGCCGTGGTCGCTGGCAGGGCCACCGCGACGCCGGCCCGCTGACCACCGTGCCGGGCCAGATCTACGCGCTGGACGCCCAGCGGGCCAGCCGCGGCTATCTCGACGACAGCTGCGACGGCCTGGTGCGGGTCACGCTCAGGCTGGGGGACCGGACGCTGTCGGCGTTCGGCCGAGTGGGTGCCGGGCCCCCGACCTACGCTCCCGACGGCCTGCCGATCCGCACCGTGGCCGACGAGCTGGAGCAGGCGCTGTTCGGCCCCGACCCGGCGCCGGGCGAGGCGACCTCGGAGCAGGTGGAGGAGATCGTTCGGCGTGCCTTCGAGACCGTCCGGCTGATGAACACCCCGGCCATGAACGTCGGTGGCATGGCCGCCCACGACGCCGGGGAGGAGCGCCGGCGGCGGGACCCGATCATGGCCCGCGCCCTCGTCGACAGCGTCGCGCTCGAGCAGCTGCACACGAGCCTGCTGATGGCACTGCGCAGCGGCGCGGCGCCGTGGTTCGCCGACGTCCTGCGCGACCACGACCAGGTCGGCGACCTCACCGACCGGGGTCGCCGCAAGATGCCGGCGCTGATGCGCGGAGCGGACGGCCGGCACCTCACGCTCACCCGCCGCCAGGTCGCCCTCATCCGGGCGCTGGCTCGCGGGCCGGTCTTCCCGGACTCCGACGGAGGGACACCGTGAGCATCGAGCCGCGCAACCTCACCGCCCAGTTGCACCACCGGGCGACCGGCAATCCGCCGAGCACGCTGCCGGAGTCCGCGATCTCCAACTGCTTCCCCGGCCTCGAGTTCGACTTCCGCAACGTCTGGCGCCGGATCCTGGAGGGCATCGAGCTGCACGAGGCCAGCGGGCTGGTGGTGCGGGGCGAAGGGGAGCTGTCCCGGCTGACGGGACGCCTGCTGCTCGAGGTCGGCGGAGAGCAGACCTGGAGGCCGGTGTTCGGACCGGGCGTCCCCGAGACCGCCTTCACCTGGCTCGAGTGGTCCAACGCCCTCGCCGGTGTCCTCGCCGCGTCGTCGGGGCAGCCGGTCGACTGCGTGTTCCTCGACGTCGACGACCAGTCCACCGAGACCGTCGCGCTGCGGGTGCGCCCCCTGTTCGTCCGCAGTGCCGAGACCGGCGACGTCGTCCCGCTCGTCGACGAGGCGGTGGCCGAGCCGGGCGAGCTCACCCAGAGCCTCTGCTCGCCCTGGCAGAACGACTACCGCGAGTGCGGCTGCTACTACTGGGCGGCCAGCCGGCCGGACTACGTGAACGTCGAGACGACGGCGCAGGGCCCGAGCGTGGGCAACAACTGGCTGGCTCGCAGCCGCGTACCCAAGCGCTACGACGTGCCCGACGAGCAGCAGGTCAGTTACGACGAACTCTTCCGCGACTGGCAGGGGCTGCTGCGGTTCATCGTCGAGGGCCGTGACCGTGAGTGACGCGGCTGCGCCGATCCACCCCGACGTCCACCTGGTCGACACGGGCACCGCCCGGCACCTGTTCCTGCCGAACGGCAGCCGTCTCTACGACGTCGACGACGCCACCTACACCCTGCTCGATGGACTCCGTCGAGCAGGGGACGACGAGGCGGTCTCCGCCGCCCTGAGCCGCCTCGGTGTCGATGCCGCACCCTACGTCCAGGACACCCCGCTGACTGAGGCGCCGGTTCGGGCGCTCTCCCTCGCGGTCGCGCAGAAGTGCAACTTGGGCTGCACGTACTGCTATGCCGACGGCGGCAGCTTCGGCGGACCGGCGGCGAACATGCCGCTGGAGACCGCGCTGGCCGCGGTCGACCTGCTGTTCTGCGACGTCGGCTCCGGCGAGCGGGTCAACCTGGCGTTCCTGGGCGGCGAGCCACTGCTCAACCGAGCAGTCCTGCGGGCAGCGACCGGGCGCGCCCGGGCGTTGGCCGCCGACCGCGGCGTGGACGTGACCTTCTCGATCACCACCAACGGCACCCGGCTCACCGAGGACGACGGCGACTTCTTCGAGGAGCACGCATTCGCGGTGACCGTCAGCCTCGACGGCCCGGGCCCGGCGCACGACCGGCTGCGCCCCTACCTCGGTGGCCGCGGCAGTTACGAGCAGATCATCGAGCGGGTGCGGCCGCTGCTGGCCCGGCAGCGGCGGATGCAGGTCTCGGCCCGCGTGACGGTCACCCCCCTCAACCTCGGGCTGCGTGAGGCGCTGGACGCCTTCGTGGCGCTCGGCTTCCACGGCGTGGGCTTCTCGCCGTTGCTCCGTTCGCCCACCGGCGCCGCCGAGATGGACCCGGCCCATCTCACCGCGATGCTCGACGAGATGGTGGCCTGCGGTGCCGAGTTCGAGCGGAAGGTGCTGGCGGGGGAGCGCTACCCGTTCACCAATGCCGTGACGGCGATGCGGGAGCTCCACCGCGGCACCCACCGGCCGTACCCGTGCGGCGCGGGCGCCGGCTACCTCGGCGTCTCCGCCGACGGTGACCTCGCGGCCTGCCACCGGTTCGTGGGCGATCCCGACGCTGCCTTCGGCACCGTGACAGCGGGGATCGACCGGCGGCGGCAGCTGCGCTGGCTCGACGAGCGGCACGTCCACCGGCAGACGCCCTGCGGCAGCTGCTGGGCCCGTTACCTGTGCGGTGGCGGCTGCCACCATGAGGTGCTGGCTCGCGGCCGTCCCGCCTGCGACTACATCCGCGGCTGGCTGCACTGGTGCCTGGGCGCCTACGCCCGTCTGTCGGCCCGGCGGCCGGACTACTTCGGCGCGGCATGACCGCCGACTTCGACGTCTGTGTCGTCGGCGCCGGGCCGGCCGGGGCGACGCTGGCCGCCCGGCTCGCCGGACGGGGGTACCGCGTCGCGGCCGTGGAGCGGGCCCAGTTCCCCCGACCGCACGTCGGGGAGTCGCTCAGTCCCGGGATCTGGCCCGTGCTCCGGGCCGCCGGGCTGCCGTCGGCCGCCATCCGCGCCGGTGCGATCCGCGTCCGCGAGGCCGGGGTGTGCTGGAGGACCGGCCGCGAGGAGCGGCTGGACCTCGCGGACGGCGCGACCGTCGACCGGGCGGTGTTCGACGCCCTCCTGCTGGCACACGCCCGAGCCGCGGGTGCGGTGGTGCTGGCCCCGGTGCGCACCGGCCGTCTTGAACGCGCGGCGGGCGGCTGGCGCGTGCCCGTGGGCGACCGCGTCCTCACCGCCCGGTTCCTGGCCGACGCCACCGGGCGGCGGCACCGGCTGGCCGGCGAACGCGCCCGGACCGGACCGCCCACCGTCGCCGTCTCCGCGCGGTGGCCAGCGGACTGGCCGCACGACGCGCTCCAGACCCGCGTCACCGCGCTTCCGGACGCCTGGTCGTGGGCGGCACAACTGCCCGGGGGCGAGTGCCGCGTGATGGTCTTCGTCGACCCCGTCTCGATCCGCGCCGAGGGACCCCGGTCGCTGTTCCGCCGGCAGGTGGCGGCGACGCCGCACGGGCCAGCGCTGCTGGCGACCCTGCCCTCCGGCTGCCGTGTGGAGGTGTGCGACGCCTCGACGTACACGGTCGCGCCGGCCGTCGACGTGGACCTCATCCGGGTGGGTGAGGCAGCCTTCGCCATCGACCCGCTGTCGTCCTCCGGCGTGCAGACGGCGATCCAGACCGCGCTGGCTGCAGCGGCCACCGTGCACACGGTGCTGAGTGGGGGCGACCGGTCCGCCGCGCACGAGTACTACGCCGACATGGTGCGCACCGCCGTCACCCGGCACGGTGCGACCGCGGCCGCGCTGTACGCCGAGCACGACGTGTACGCGCACCGGCCGTTCTGGCGTCGCCGCAGCGCGGCGGTGACCACCGTCCCTGCGGCAGCGACCGGGCCGGGGCCGCTGGCGGACCTCCTGCCGCACCGGGTCCGGCTCCGCTCACCCGGCGCTCTGCAGGAGACCGCGTGCCTCCTCGGGGACACGATCGGCCGACGCCGGGCGCTCGTCTCCCCAGAACTGGACCGGCCGGTGGCCTTCCTGGGCGGACACGACATCGCCCTCCTCGTCGACGAGCTGGCAGCGGCGCCGTGTCTCGCGGCGGCCGTACGCCGCTGGGAATCCGCTCTGCCGGGTGACCGGGCGATGCGGATCGCCTCCTGGTTGCACGACCGCGGAATGCTCGAGCCGGTTCCGGCCGACGCCGGGTCCGAGGTGCCGCCGAGTTCTCGGTGACACAGCGGTGATGCACGTGTGACGGGCCCTTCCTAGCTTCGACAGCGAGGGCGGACACGCGGAAGGCACGAGCTCACATGGACGATCAGCCGCAGGCCAACCAGCTCACGCGTGGCAGCGAGGGCGAGGACGTCCGACAGGTCCACGACTACATGAAGCGATTCGGCTACCTGCCGAGCCAGAGATTCGCCGACGTGGAGGGGTGGCGCCCCGCCGTCGAGAAGGACGTCCCCGACCCCGGCTACTTCGACGAGGTCATGGAGCAGGCGGTCCGCCTCTACCAGGAGCAGAACGCCCTGGAGCCCGACGGCGTCGTCGGCCCGAAGACGTCCGCTCGCATGCGGGAGCGCCGGTGCGGGAACCCGGACGTCATCACCGCGGACGGCCCGCAGCCGTTCGTCATCGCCGGGAGCCGCTGGGCGACGGACGACCTGCGGTACAGCATCGACAACACGGGCGACGACCAGATGAGGGCGGACGTGCGCGACGCCCTGCGGCAGGCCTTCGACCGGTGGGCGCAGGTCACGCCGCTCACCTTCACCGAGGTGCAGCCGGGCGCCACCGCGGAGATGCGGATCGGCTGGTTCACCGGCGACCACGGCGACGCGAACCCCTTCGACGATGCCGGTTCGTTGGCGGGCAACGTGCTGGCGCACTGCTTCTACCCGCCGCCGCGGGGCGGACCGTTCGCCGGCGACTGCCACTTCGACGAGCACGAGGACTGGTCGATCAGCCTCCCTGCGACCGGTGTCGACCTGCTGACCGTCGCCATCCACGAGCTGGGGCACGGGCTCGGCCTCGACCACTCCAAGGAGCGGGCCGCGGTCATGTTCGCCTCCTACGCGGGGCCCCGGCGCGAGCTCAGCCGTGACGACATCGACGGCATCCAGGCCATCTACGGCAGCTAGCCGGAGGACACGTCGGGGACACCGCACCGCGACCGTCTCCGGATGCGCGAGCCGGTCGGTGCGATCGTCCCGGGAACCGTGCTGACCGTCGTCTCGGGCGACCGGTTCAGGGCGGAGGCGACGCCGGCAACCAGCTGCAGACCGGCAGCGCCGTGTCCTTCCGGCGCACCTCGGACCCGGAGTGGACGACGGTCCCGATGACGTTCCTCCCGACCGCCGACGACGACATGTCTCACTCCGCGACCGTCCCCTCGGCCTCCCTCCGGCCCGGTGACGGCGTGCAGTACTACCTGCGCATCCCCGACGACGACCACGACACCACCTTCCTGCACGGGGAGGACGACGCGTCCGGGCGCACCGCGGCCGAGGCCGTCGCGTGGACCGGCGCGTTCAGTCCACGGTCGCGGACTCGGCAGAGAGGCTCACCCGGGCCGTCAGGTCTGGCCGCTCGAGTCGAACAGGTCCGCGCCGGGGAAGGGATCGCCCTGCGGCGGCACGGCGTAGAAGCCGCCGGCGAGCAGCGACATGAGCTCGATCGGGCGTGGGTCGGACGGCTCCGGTTCGGCTGGGCCCCCGAAGTTGACCTCACCCATCCACTTCGGGATGTCGAGGATGTTCTCGATGAACTTCGTGGTGCGCTGGAAGCTGACGAAGTTGAGCCCTGCGTGGATGTCGAGCGTCGCGGGGTCGAGGAACTCGTAGCCCTGGCGGTAGACCCGGTTGTTGGCGTCCTGGCCGGGATCGCCGCGGTTGAGGTTCGACCGATGGATGTGGGTGCCCTGTGCCAGCCGGCCGTCGGGGCGTGGTGGGTCGATGTACTCCGGCGGAGGACTCGGCGGGATGGTGGCCGTGCCGGGGCAGGTGGCGATCAGCCGGGGCACCGGCCGACCCTTGTCGTCCTGGTCGAACCGTTCGACCGGACACCCTGTCAGCTTGTCCCGGCCGACCAGCACCTCCTGCTCGCTCCGGTCGAGCTGCTGCCACGCGTCGAGATCGACGGCGATCTTGAGGAACGTCATGTAGGTGCCGCCGTCGAGCCACGGCGTGTCCGAGGACGGGCGGACCACCATCGCGCTGCGGCGCTCGGCCTCGGTCAGGGTGTTGACCCCGTCGTGGAAGTCGATCCAGCTGCGCCGGTCCTCGCGGTGGAAGCCGGCGAAGAACGTGACGAGCGAGAGGGGCAGCGGATCGGCCGGTCGCCGGATGCGCTTGCGCACCTCGACCACGGCGCGGTTGACGACCAGCTCGGTGTCCCCGATGAACTGCATCGCGAGATCGGCCTCGCCGGCGTTGCCCGCGAGCGTGGCGGCCCAGTGCAGCTGCCGGAACGGCGCGGGCTGGTCGGCCCGGCTCGGGGGACCGGCCAGCGTGTGCAGTGCGGGTGGCCGCCGGGCAGAGGTCAGCCGGGGGGAGTGGAGGGTCGAGGAGAAGAACCGCGCGCCGTACCCGATCAGGACCGTCAACCCCCCGCCTGCCGCTCCGGTGAGCTGCGGATCGCCGGGGCGGGTGGCCCGGAGGTCCTCGACGACGCCGTCCTTGAGGTCGGCGAGCATCCGCCAGAGGGACGAGACCGCCCGGCGGGCGTCCTCGGCGGGGGTTCCGGCGATGACGTGCAGGAGCAGGAGCCGGTAGCAGTGGCCGGGCGACGTGCCGGACCTGAAGTAGATGCCCTCTTGCAACTGGTCGCCGGCGATCGCGACGCCGGTCACCGCGGACGGCCGAGTCGTGACACGGGAGCGGCGCTCGGCGGACCGGGTGCGGCGAGCGTCTGCTCGAACTCCGCGAGAGCCCGGTTGACGGCGGCGCAGGCGGGGTCGTCGGCGCAGTTCCCCGGCGGTGTCACGTCCACGTGGAGTCGATCGGCGGTCACCTTGTCGGCCTCGCTCACGCGCACCAGGAAGTTGACGGTGACCAGCCGGACAAGCTCCGCACCCGTCCGGATCGGTTCACCGGTGTCGGCGGAGATCAGGTCAGCGACCTCGATGCCCTCGGGGTTCGGCGGCACCTGGAGCACCAGGCGCTGGAAGCGGTCCGGGTCGGTGTCCTTGTCGGTCCCGGCGGTACCGCGCTCGAGGGTGAACCACGGCTCGGGGATCGGGGTGCTCCCGTCGGGGAGCAGGATGCGCGAGCGCCGGACGTTGGAGATGTAGACCCCGAACGGGTCGTCGAACACGATCTTCCGGCGGCGGAAGGCCGCCTCGGCGACGGTCTCCACGATGGTGGGATCGCTGTTGCGGCAGTCGGCCGCCGCCTGCTGCGTGCTGTTGATCAGTTCGCGGCCGGTCAGGGGCTGTTCGCTCCCGTTCACGAGGTGGGCGAACGGATGGGCGGCGAAGGCGGCGAGCTGTACCGCAGCATTGAGGGTGTTGATGCCCTTGTACATGAAGCAGATGGCCTTCTGGCCGTTGTTGTACGGGCTTCGCGGCGGCAGGACCCGACCCTGAGCGGTTCGGCGGGGCAGCATGAGTGAGTCGAACGCGTCGCCGAGCCGGTCCGGGGTCACGCCGGGCGCGAAGGGGTCGAGTGGGCCGTAGACGTCGCGAGGGTCGACGGCAGGTTCACCGGCGAACCGGGCCGCGAGCTGCAGGACCCGTTCCGGCCGGTGCCGCGCGAGCACCCGCCAGTAGTCCTGGAGCTCGGTCGTGAGCTCGATGCGCGTGATCCTGCCGCCAGCGCGGCGGACGGTGCGCCACTCCAGGTACTCGTCGTGGCCGACGAGGCGCCCCTGGTCGCCGGCGGCCGTCGTCCAGTCCAGGAGGAGGTTCGCCTTCTCGTCGCTGCGCAGGCACGTGGACACCTGCACCGGGAAGGCATCCCAGTCGACGTGCACGACCGTGTCGGTGATGTCGACATCCGCGGTCGCGAGCAGACAGGGGGTCCCCGAGGCGGTGATGTTCGTCGTGTGCGCGGTGGCGACCGCCTCGGACCACTCCAGGCCACCCGGACTGCTGGGCCCGCCGAGGTCGGTCAGTCTGCCCGGCTCCAGTGCCATGTCCATCCCCATCGGTTCTCATCCGGTCGTCGGTCGACGCCGGCCGGTCGGCCGGGCGATCGCTTCCGGTGGCGTGAGGAACGGTGATGGGACGGCGTCACCGCAACGTCACCCCCGCCTCACCGCGGGGTCGCACCAGGCGGACGACCTGCCGCCGGGGGCCTGGCGTGTGGATCTCGTGCACCACCACCACGTCCGCTGAAGGCGGCCCCAGGGACGGGAGGCAGCTACACGAGGGGAAGATCCGCCAGTGACGTGCTGTGGGATCTGAAGGCCGGCAACGGGAGGGCTGAGGCGACGGGGCGAGACCGTGGATCGCGGCGCGGCTGAGTTGCCGACGCTCGTCGCCCGCCCGCTCGTGCCGCGAGATCCCGGTCGTCGGTGGCTGCGTCGCCGAGCCGACCTGGCGCAGACCGTCCCGGACTCGCTCGGTGGCAAGACCTACGCGCCCACCGGCGGAGGGCGATCTCGCTCCGAGCCGGCCGGCTCTGCCACCCCGCGAGTCGCGTCGGCCGGGGGCATCGGCCGGGGATCGCCGGGCCACATCGGCAGTGCATGCGGCACGGTTCGTCACGTCGCCGTCCTCAAGGCGGCGTGCTCAGGGGGTGCGCCTGGACCTCACGGCCGTGGACGCGAGGCCCCTCCCGGCCCGGTGGTCGTGTGGGACCCGGACCCTCTCTGCCGTGGGCGATCACCCACCGCACCGGTCGAGGGGGCATCGGATCACGACGTCACCTTCCCCACGCGGCGCCTGACTCCCAGGTCTCCACGACCTCTGCCTGGCCTGCACGCCGGGACGGGCGGGTGACGAGGCGGTGATGCCCTCGTGACGCGGACGCCCGACCATCGTCTCAGCAGGGGCGGCACCGGGACGTCCTGTCAGACGACCTCCGTGCCGGAGCGCAGGGCGACGCACGCGAGTGCGGCCGGCACTGCACCAGGCCATCCCGATGGGAGGACACGTCGATGAACCCGGCGATCGCCTTCTACCAAGCACTGGCCGGGATCAGCTTCACCCTCCTCGGCCTGTGGTTCGGAGTCGCTCAGT
This sequence comes from Geodermatophilus sp. SYSU D01180, assembly GCF_054050415.1. Classification (NCBI taxonomy): domain Bacteria; kingdom Bacillati; phylum Actinomycetota; class Actinomycetes; order Geodermatophilales; family Geodermatophilaceae; genus Geodermatophilus; species Geodermatophilus sp. SYSU D01180. Next base: position 369,310 of record NZ_JBJGZH010000001.1, read on the forward strand.
TCGCCCACGGCGGCTGGCGCACCGATCCCCGACGGCACCGTGCGGGCCTGCACATCGCCCTGCACTTCTTCCTGCCCGGGATGGCGAGTCTGGCGTCGATGCTCGCCGGGGAGGTCATGAACGGTCTCGTCTGGCGAGTCACCTTCGTGACGGCCGGGCTGATCGGTCTCGTGGAGGCCGCGTCCTTCATGCGGCTTCGAAGAGGAGTCGACGCGCTGCCCAGCAGGATCCTGCGCAGCGTGGATCCGGTGCTCTACGCCGCGATGACGGCAGTGGCGTTCGTGCCACGGGGCACGTTCGCCTTGACGCCCCTGCAGCTCGCGGGCATGGCGACGGGAGGAGTGTTCCTCGTCGGACTGTGCTTCGTCTGGCTGGCTTTCGCCGAGCCTCAGGAGGGGGAGGACCCGACGGCCCAGCCACCCGCAGCCGATCCGACGCCGGTCCCGCCGAGGCCCGAGCCGACCCGGCCGTAGCCGCGCGACCACGGCCTGGTCCACGCCATTGACAAGGGCGGAGCGGACCCGAGGATCTCGAGGAACGCAGTCGAGGTGGTGGAGTCCCGCCATGGTCGCAACGATGACGGGATCGGAGTGCCAGTTCGGCCGCACGTCGTCTGAGCGGAGAGCGTCACCGGCCGAGCAGGTCCTGCCGGATCGCGCTCGCGCCGGCGGCCAGCCGGCCTGCAGCTCGTGCGTCTCTCGCTGGGGAGCGCTGGAGGACTACGGGCGTTCGCGGCGCTCGCCGGGCGGCTTCTCGCGGACCCGCCGTGGAGCCCTGTCTTGGAAGGGTTGGGTCACGGTCGCCGGAGCAGGACGACGGTCTCGGCGGGAGGGATGTCCCGGACCTCCAGGTAGAGGGGCTCGTCGGGGGACGTGCGTCCGCGAGCGACGAGCGTCGAGCCGACAGCGTGCGTGCCCGTGAAACCCGCCGGCGTGCCGGCTTGCGCGGTGTTGGCGAGCACCTCGTACGCGCTACCGGGGGCCGACAGCTCGGCGGCGATGACGACGTCGCCACCCCGCGCGTGCTCTCCGTTCGGGTTCAGGACGACGACGGCCTCCTGCCCGCCGAGGATCCGGGACCAGGCGACCACCTCCCCGGCCGCGGGGAACACGAAGCCGGTACCCGGCAGGCGTACCTGGCGCGGGTACTGGCGGCCGATCCGCAGCGCGGGATGGGCGGCCCGGACCGCGCAGAGCGCAGCGATGCGGAGATAGCTCGGGCTCGCGGGATCGAAGACGTGCCGCCCGGAGGTGCCGAACGCGCCGAAGCCGGGCAGGGAGGCGTCGACGTCCGAGAGCTGTTCGTCCAGTGGCCGGTCGTGGGACACGCGCGGGTGCTCCGGGCCGAACATCGCTTCCCGGAGGTAGCGGTCGGCCCAGTCCCCCTGCCCCCACCCCTCGGCGAGCAGGTAGCGGAGTTCTGTGTGCGCCGGCCCCGCGAAGGCCTGCTCGGTGCCGTAGTAGATGCACGGGATCCCGAGGGTGAACAGCTGCAGGGCCACGCCGGCGCACACCTGGTGGTCCTTGACGGGGGAGTCGTCGGGGATCTCGGCGGAGAACCGCAGCTTGCGCCCGACGACGTGGTCGTGGTCGTCGAGCACCGAGACGTGCCGGTTGCCGTGGGACCGGTGAGAGCCGAAGCCGCTGTCGATCGCGTCGAAGCCGCCGAGGTACGCCTGACCTGGGGCCAAGCCCTTGGCCACGGCACCGAGGTGCACTCGGGCGTTGCCGATGTCCAGGGCTGCGGTCAGGTTGCGCTGCAGGACGGCGAGGTTGTCCAGGAAGTAGTCCTGGACGGGGTCCCCGCCGGCGATCTCGCCTACGAGCAGGAAGTTGCGTTTGCCGAGGCTCTCGGCGTACTCGGCCATGGCACCGCAGAAGTTGCGGGCGTCCTCGAGCGCCATGTGCTTGACCGTGTCGATCCGGAATCCGTCGACGTCGAACGCGGCGATCGCGTACTGGTAGCAGGTGACGAGGTCGGCCAGAGCCGGCGCGACGTCCAGGGCGAAGTCCTTGAGTGTGAGGAAGTCGGTGCGCTTGTGCTCCGCGTGGGCGTTGGCCACGTCGTCGTCCGAGAGGCTGCCGCGGCCGGCTCGTGCGTAGGCCGCCGGCCTCTGGAGATCGCGCGGGAGGACCCCCTCGTACGGGCCGCCGCCCGCGCTCGCGGCGGGGAGCGTGGGCCGCTCGAACTGGTCCCGCCACGCGAGGCTCCAGCCGGCGGTCGCCGGGTCGGCTGGGTCCCCGTAGTAGCTCGGCCAGCTGCGGTAGGGCGGGCCGTGCTCGTCGGCGGAACCGTCGGGTCGCAGGTAGGCCCAGTTGTCGCCGCTGTGGTTGACGATGACGTCCAGGACGACCCGGATGCCGTGCGCGTGCGCGGCCGCCACGAGCTCTCCCAGGTCCTCGCGCGTCCCGAACCGCTCGTCGACGTCCAGGAAGTCCTGGATCCCGTACCCGTGGTAGGTGTCCTTGCGGACCCGTTGCCGGAAGACCGGGCCGATCCACAGGGCGGTCACGCCGAGCGCCTGCAGGTAGCCCAGCCGGCCACGGATGCCGTCGAGAGTGCCGCCCTGCCAGCGCTTGCCCGACTCCGCCCAGGCCTGCCAGTTCCACCCGGGCCGCGCGGGTTGGCCGCGCAGCTCCCGGATCTCGGTGCGGGTGAGCAGCTCGCGCCCGGACTCCCGTCCGTCACTGAAGCGATCGGGCAGCAGGAAGTACAGCACCTCGTCCCGCCAGTCCGCGGGGGAGGGGTGGTAGCCGCCTGCGCTCCGTGCGTGGGCGACTGCATCGCGAGCGTCGGCGACCGTCACGGGAGGAGCCTGCGCCAGCAGGTCCCGGGGGCCGGTCATCCGGTGACCGAGCCGGTGAGGTCGTCGATGACCGTTGTCCGAACGGAACCGCGTGCAGCGCCGCGCAGCGGCAACACACCTCGCGTCATGCTGGCCTCCGATGGGTGTCGGATCGCGGCGCTCGCGCCGGTGCGGTCGTCGGGACGCACGAGCGTCGCCCGGGGGCGTCACCGCTCCGTCACGACCGCGCTTCGCCGGCCCGCCGGTGCCTCCGGGGACTCCCTGCGGCCACTCCGCACCGTGCCGAGCGGCGACGGTCACGGCCCGGGGGCATCTCGATCGCGCCTCCACGGCGGATGTGACGGTCACGGACCCGGGCTCTTCCGGTGGGCCGCGCGGAGAGACGGAGTCCGCGAGCCGCGGCGCGGGCGTTCGGCGGTCAGCCGGAGGCGGTGAGGGCGACCGCGATCGGGCCCGCGACGTCGGGGTCGGCGAGGTAGTCCTCGATCGCGTGGGGATGGGTCCGGTTGTGCGTCCGTTCGTCGCGCAGCTTCTCCGCGCCGTCGGTGAACCGCGGCGCCAGCGGGTGGATCATCGCGACGACGTCGGCGGCGTCATAGGCGTTGAGCCACCAGATCCGGCGCCGGCGCGCGGGTGGCGTGACCGGCCGGATCACCCGCGGGACGCCGCGGGTGTCGTCGCCCTCCGGGCCGCCCCACAGGTTGCGGCGGACGACGGGCAGCCCGAGCGGTGCACCGGCCGTGACGAGCAGCCGGACCCGCAGCCCGTCCGGGATGCGATCGCACAGGTCGTAGGCGACGACGCTGCCGAGGCTGTGGCCGACGACCACCACGTCCTCGTGCCCGTCCGCCCGCAGCTCGTCCAGGCTCGTCGCGATCGTCTTCTGGACGTCGTCGCGCATCGCGTCGTCCTCGAGGTAGTAGGCGACGTCGCGCAGATGACGCTCGATGATCCACTCGGGGGTGTCGGTCTTGTCCGCGAGCCACTGCAGTGCGCTGCGGGCGACCGACCACCTGAGCGCGTCCGACCAGCCCGCCTCGTTGCCCTGGCGGCGCGCCTCCTCGGCCTCGCGGACGGCGTCGAGGTCCTCCTGCGCCTCGTCCGGCATCTGTTCGGAGGCGACGAACCCGGCGCTCTCCGCGGCGTCGATGAGCATGTCGGCCGTGGCGAGCACGAGCCGCTCCTCGCGGGCGGCGGTCGTGCTCTCCAGGTCGGGGCGGCCCCCGCCGGCGCCCTCGTGGGCGGCGATCCGCTCCTCGAGGAGGTTGCCGTAGAAGGGGAAGTACGCCGTCGCCGGGTCCGGTACGGCCTCGCCGGCGGAGGTGAGCCCCTTCGCCAGGCCGCCGAGCCACTTCCGCTTCTTCCTGGCGACGTGGCGAGCCACCGCTTCGGGTGTGCGGCGCAGCTCCTTGGGCATCTGCTGCGAGCGCCCGTGGACGAGCAGGAGTGCGGTCACTGGTTGCCTCCCAGCCTCAGGAGCTCGTCGACGAGCTCGTTCACCTCGGTCCCGGACCGGAGGGGGGCGCCCCCCTCCAGGTCGCCGACGATCGCGGAGACGCGGACGCCGCGGTTGGCGACCCAGACGCGCTGCACGGCGGGTGTCCCGGCGGTGACGCGACGGCCGTGGACGTCGATCTCACGGCCCTCGTCGTCGCGGGCGGACTCCATGCCCTTGTGCAGCGCCACCAGCTCCCAGCTGTCGTTGAACACCGGTGCGCCGGAGGACCCGCCCTCCGTGTCCGTCTCGTAGACCAGGTAGTGATCGCCGGAGATCGCCACGAGCAGGTTCTCGCGGACCGCGATCTGCCGCGGATCGCCACCGGGGTGCTGGATGATGTTGACCGGCTGCCCGACCAGCACCTTCCCGGTCGACCCCACGAGCGGGACGTAGCCGAAACGCTGCCCGGGCGGCTTGCCGCCCACCGTGTCGACGGCGACGAGCGTGTAGTCGAGGAGGTCCACGTCGCTGGTGACGAAGCACCGCCCGGGGTCGAGCCGGACCACCTGCGAACGCGCGATGCGCTGTCGGCCGTCCTCGACGTAGCGGAAGGTCACGCCGGCGCCCGCCGCCGTCGCCTCGTCGGGGAGGACGTGGTCGTTGGTCAGCAGCAGCCAGGGGGAGACCAGGAACCCGGTGCCGTGCTCCCGGCCGATCTCGATCCGGGCCACCGCGTCGGAGCGGGCGGCGCCGTCGGTCAGCCAGCGGCCGGCCAGGAAGTCACGGGTCCCGAAGGTCTTCTCCAGCCCCCGGCGCAGGGTCTCGTCGTCGGCGTCCTCGTGGACCGCGACGCCGCGCCGCCGGAGGAACCGCACCTGCCGCTCGCGCGGCTCGAAGTGCCCGGCGGCCGCAAGGGGGTCGGCCCGCACGGCGGCGTAGTCGCGGTTGCGCTCGATCGCGTTCTCGGCCACCCGGACACCCCCGGTCGTTGCCTGCGGTGCGCGGCAGTGTCGGCCCGCACCTGCTCTGGACGCGGCTCTCGGTCCGCGCGGTCCGGCGTGCTCGTCGACGACCGCAGCTGCGGCTGCGCAGGGGGCGACTCCTGCGGCCAGGTCACCGTGGCCGCTCTCGACGGGCGGGTCCGGTCGGGGTCCAGGAGCCGCATCCCGGTCACGGTGCCCGCTCCGACGACCCGCTGCCGGTGAGGACCGGTTGCTGGGGTTCCTCCGCCTGTGGGGGAGCAGGACCGCCTCCCGGTGTCGGGGCGGGCCGGGGACTCGGCGTCGACGGCTGCTCCGGCGGCGGCCCTGCCGACGGCAGTTCTGCCGGAAGGGGCAGTGGCGGCCGGTCCTGCTTCGCGTCCTTGCTGGGAACGGACGACAGCACGCCGAGGGCCTTCCTGTCGATCAGTCCGGTGAGCAGTTGCTGCGCGTAACCGAAGACCAGGGCGTAGGCGAGCACCTGCTCCTGGGAGTCCAGTGCGCTCAGCCCGGGGATGAAGTCCCCTCGGATCACGATCAGCGCGCCGATCGCGGTGAGCGCGCCCACCGGCACCTTGAGCAAGGCCAGGGCGATCGGGATGTCGTAGGGCGTGGACGTCCCCCTCAGGTTCCGGATCGAGACTGCTGCGGCCAGAGAACCACCGAGGAGCCCCAGCATCGCCACCACGACCACGTCCCAGGCCTGGGGATCGTGGCCGATCCCGTCCCCCGCCGGGCAGGCGATGAAGCCCGCCCGCTCCGCGGGCGCGAAACACAGCGGGACACTCGCCGGATTCACGGCGACGACCAGGACGAAGACCGAGACGAGCAGGGCGATGCAGGCCGTCGTGCTCAGCAGGACGTTGCGGAGGTTCCGCAGCCGCGAGTGGGCGCTGTCCACCGCCTCGTGGCCGACCTGCACCATCTTGCTGAGCAGCAGCCGCCTCGCCGCGGCCCTGGCCCGGTGGTCGGGACTGGTGCGGGCCGGCAGTGGCTGCAGCAGCTCGTGAGCCTGCGCGCGCATCGGGTCGTCCCGGTTGAGCGCCAGGTCCGTGCGTGCCACGACCGCCGCGACCTCGGCCCCGACCTCGGCGTCCGTGTAGAGCTTCGCGAGCTCGGCCTCGGCTTGGTGCAGCTTGCGGAAGGCCCCCTCGAGGTTGGTGCCGCGCCACCAGCTCAGCAGGCGACGGTGCGGCGGCTCCAGGCCGCGCGCCGCGCGCAGCGCGTCCTCGACGAGACGCTCCGCCCCGTCGCAGATCGAGTCCCGCTCGCAGTCGGCGAGTCCGCTCGGCGGCGTACGGCAGCGCGTCATGCGGAGCTTGATCCGGAGGGACTCCGCGCCGGCCTCGATCTGCTCCGTCCAACCGCGTACGGCTCGACGGGCCCGCTTCTCCTGGGCCCGGTCCTCGTTCTTCCGGCTCCGATCCTCGGACGAGGCCGCCGAGGCCGCAGCGTGCGCCGCCTGGTCGGGCTCGGTCACCATGTCCACCTCCGGCGCTCCCGCCACCGGGCCCGCGACGGGCGCAGGCGGATCATCAGCAGACCCCGTCACCGTTCCGTCACCGAACGCTGGGCGCCGACGATCCGGTGACGGCGCGGTGACGAAGCGGTGACGCGGCCGGCCCACCATCGACCGGGAGGGGCCCGCGAGCGCCGTCCGGCCGCGGGACCTCACGAGCGCGGGAGCCCCCCGCACCGAGGAGAGGTCTGATGATGGCGAGGCGGCACGAACGGCGGTACTTCTACCTCGCGGACAAGCGCGAGATGCGCGGTGAGGGAGGAGTCAGGCGGTCGGCGACGCTCAGCGAGCGGGAACGCTCCTTCCGCTTCTCCGAGATCGTCCCGGGCAGCACGCCGGAGCCGTCCGACGCACTGCTCGAGAGGCTCGCCGAAGTCATGACCAGCCCCGGGGAGGACGTCGACGGCGACATCCCCGCCGGCTTCACGTACCTCGGCCAGTTCGTCGACCACGACCTGACGATGGACACGACGGACAAGCCACTCGGCACCCCGGTGACAACGCCCGACCAGCTGGCCCAGGGGCGCAGCCCCGCCCTCGACCTCGACTCCGTCTACGGCCTGGGCCCCAGGGATGCCGCCGATCGCATCCTCTATGCCGACGACGGCGTGCGGTTCGTCCTGGGCAGGACCCAGAGATCCGGGCCGCGCGAGGTCCCGGCGACCTTGATGGACCTCGACGGTTTCGACCTGCCGCGGAAGGGAGCCTCGACGGCGGACCCGCTGGAAGCGCGGATGGCGCAGATCAAGGACCCCCGTAACGACGAGAACCTCGCCGTCGGGCAGACCCACCTCGCGTTCCTGCGCTTCCACAACGCGGTGTGCGACCGCCTCGCGGGCGGCACGCCCAGCGCCCTGCTGTTCCAGACGGCGCGGGAGCTGGTCGTGAAGCACTACCAGTGGATGCTGTACACCGACTACCTGCCGCGGATCGTCGACCCGGAGATCGTCGACGACGTGTTCACCAACGGCCGCACGGTCTTCGAGGTGGACCCGGTCGGTACGCCGACGATGCCGATCGAGTTCTCGGTGGCGGCCTTCCGCCTCGGACACTCGATGATCCGGGACAGCTACGACTGGAACAGGGTGTTCAACTCGGGTGACGCGCCCTTCGGTGACGGAGGCACGCTGGACAACCTGTTCCGCTTCTCCGGGACCAGCGGCAACCTGAGCCCCGGGTCGGATCTCGACAATCCGCTCGACGGGGACTTCGAACGACTCCCCACCAACTGGATCGCCGACTGGACCCGGCTGTACGACTTCGTCGCGGACGGCTCTCCGGACCTGGCGCCGGAGCAGGACCAGCTCAACGTCGCCCGGCCGATCGACGCCCACCTCACCAACCCGCTGGCGACGCTGCCGCTCGGCTCGTTCGGCGCACGCCTGGATCCGCAGAAGCCGCCGGACATCCAGCGCAACCTGGCCTTCCGCAACCTGGTGCGCGCCCGCATGGTCGGCCTGGCCACCGGGCAGGAGGTGTGCGCCCACATCAAGGCTCGCGTGCCGGGCGTCGAGGAGCTGACCGCCGAGCAGATCGTCGGCGACCTCGACCTCCCCCAGGAACTGCGCGACGAGCTGACCTCGGCCACGCCGCTGTGGTTCTACGTCCTGCGCGAGGCAGAGCTGAACGGCGGCAGGCTGGGCGCCGTGGGTGGCCGCATCGTGGCGGAGACCTTTCACCGGGCCATGGAGGGCAGCCGCATCTCCATCCTGCGGGATCCGTACTTCCGGCCGAGCCTGGGACCGGACCCGGACACCTTCCGCATGACCGACCTGCTGAAGGTCGCCTATGACGCGCGCACCGGAGAGCTGCGCCCGCTCTCCTCGGTGCCCCGGCCCCAGCCGGCCGTCGGCGTGGAACCCGCGGCACCCCGGCCACGCACACCGGTTCCCGCGTCCTGACCGGTGCCCGGTGCCCGGCCCGTCACGAGCCTTGGCACGGCACCGTGCGGCCGGGGACCCGCTCCAGCCGAAGGAGGACATGACCGGCCCCCGGGCTCCGATCGGCGTCCCTCCCGACCGGTTCACGACGTCGTCGTGACGGTCCGGTGACGGCGCCGGCCGTACCGTCGGGCGTCGTCGACCCGGCTGGGAGCGACCGCGCGCTCATCTGCCACCTCGAGGCGGGACCATGCGCAATCTCATCGTCTGTTGCGACGGCACGTGGCAGACGCCCGGCAACCGGACGAACGTGCACCGTCTGTCGGAGGCCCTCGCTCCCACCGATCTGAACGGCGACCGGCAGGAGCGCAAGTACTTCCCGGGGGTCGGCGTCGCCGGGTCCCTCTGGCGGCGGATCGCCGGCGGGGTGGCCGGGACGGGTCTGTCCCAGAGGGTTATGGAGGCCTACCACTGGACGGCGACCCAGTACCGGCCGGGCGACCGGATCACCCTGTTCGGCTTCAGCCGGGGCGCGTACACGGTGCGCAGCCTGGGCGGGATGATCAGCGCCTGTGGGCTGCTCGACCTGAGCGGCACGACGGACGCCGAGGCACGCGGCCTGGTGGAACGCGTGTACCGGGAGAAGTACCGGGCCGGCAACGCGGCGACCCCGGACTGGCGGAGGGAACTCCGCTTCCGGTTCGACCCGCGCGACGAGGCGCAGATCCCGATCCGGTTCGTCGGGGTCTGGGACACGGTCGGCTCCCTCGGCATCCCGGACCACGTGGCGTTCGCCAACGTGATCGATCCGTCGGCCCGGTACCGCTTCCACGACGTGACCCTCAACCCGTACATCCCGCACGCCCGCCAGGCCGTCGCGCTGGACGAGTTCCGCGGTCCCTTCACTCCCACGCTGTGGAGCGATCCGGCGCAGGGACAGGACATCCGGCAGGTCTGGTTCCCCGGCGACCACAGCGACGTCGGCGGCGGCGGTCAGGCGACGGGCCTGAGCGACGGTGCCCTGCTGTGGATGATCCGGGAGGCCGGCGACGCCGTCGGGCTCGCCTTCGACAAGGCCACGACGGACGAGCTCCGACCCGACCCGCTCGCCGACCTCGGGGACGGCAGCGCCCTGCCCGGGCCCGCCGGCTTGATCGCCGACGCGCTCTTCCTGCCCCGCCCGCGGGCCGTTCCCCTGATCGACCCCGAGGAACCAACCGATCCCTCGGTCCACGAGTCCGCCTACGTCCGCCAGCGGAACTGGTCGCGGCACGGCCGGCGCTATCGGCCCACCCGGCGGCTCGGCGCCGGGGAGTCAGGGTCGGTCGAGGTCTCGGCGCGCGAGGGCTGGAACGAGACGGGGCTCTACCTGGAGCGAGGACTGCACCGGTTCACGGCGGAGGGGGAGTGGCGCAGCGGTGCCGTCCGTTCGGGCCCGGACGGCCTGACAGGCACCCGCTTGCTGCAGCCACGCGCTCTGGGGCCGGTGCTGGGCAGCGTCATCGGCCACGCGGAGGGTCTGTTCCGCCGGCTGAGCGGGAACCCCGCGGTGGAGTTCTACGGTGCCCGGCGGGAGGAGCGACGGCCCTGGATGTCGTTGGTGGGCGTCGTCACCAACGAGACACCCGACGCGCCCCCGCGCCGTGCTCGGCCGCACGAGGTGATCGGCATCGGCGCAGCCGTCGAGCACGACGTGGCCCGGCCCGGCTACCTCTACGCCTTCGCGAACGACGCCTGGGGCTTCTACCGCAACAACTCCGGCACGGTCCGGCTGACCGTGACCCGGCTCCAGCGACCCGACCGCCTATCCGGGGGGCCCCGATGACCACGTCCACCGTCCCCGTGCAGGGGGGTACCGACCCGATCTTCACGCCGCTGACCTTCCCCAGCGGGCTCACCGTCAAGAACCGCGTCCTCCGGAGCAACATCTCGGGCCGCATCGACAACTACGACGGGAGCGGCACCGTCGCCCGGGTCAACTGGGAGGAGCGGTTCGCCCGCGGAGGGGTGGGGGCGATCCTCTCCTCCCACGTGCCCGTCCACGTGCGCGGCCGGGTGCTCCCCAACTACGCCCTCATCGACGCCGACGACAAGATCCCGTTCTGGCGGGTCGTCGGCGAGCGAGTCCACGAGCACGGTTGCGCGTTCCTCCTGCAGCTGAGCCACAGCGGGCGGCAGCGGGACATCCCCGGCGTGGAGAACGCCGACCGCCCGGCGCTGAGCTCGACCGACCGGCCCGATCCCGTGCACGGCCTCCCGGCACAGGAACTCTCCACGGGTGAGATCGCCGAGATCGTGGCCATGTTCGGGCAGGCGGCCCGTCGCGCACGGGAGGCCGGCCTCGACGGGGTGGAGCTGCACGCCTGCAACGGCTACCTGTTCACCCAGTTCCTCAGCTCGGCGATCAACGACCGCACCGACGAGTACGGCGGCCCCTTGGAGAACCGAGCCCGCTTCCTCCTCGAGGTGATGGCGGCGATCCGTCGCGAGGCCGGCACCGACTTCCACCTCCAGGTCAAGATCAGCGCCGTCGACCACGCCGACGCGCTCCTCCCCTGGAGTCGGAAGGGCAACTCGCTGGCGGAGTCGATCCAGGTCTTCCGGTGGGCCGAGGAGGCCGGGGCGCACGCGATCCACGTCTCCACCGGGAACTACTTCCCGCACCCGCTCAACCCGGCGGGCGACTTCACCCCGGGCGACGTCATCGGCACCTACGACACCATGCTGTCCTCCGGCCGCGCCGCGCTGCGGAACTACGCCCTGTGGCGCTTCCGGCTGACCCGGCCGTTGATGCGCTACGTCTGGACCCGCACCGTCCCCGACGACCCGGAGGGCCTGCTGCTGCCGGACGCCGAGGAGGTGCGCCGGCACGTGTCGGTCCCGGTCATCGTGACCGGCGGCTTCCAGACCGCCTCGGTGGTGCGCGGTGCGATCCGGGCCGGCCGGTGCGACGCCGTGAGCATCGCGCGGCCGCTGATGGCCAATCCCGATCTCGTGCAGCAGTGGGCCGCCGGCGCTGACCGCCCTGAGCGGCCCTGCACCTACTGCAACCTCTGCCTCTTCCACGCGCCCGAGGACCCACTCGGCTGCTACGACGTCCGCCGGTACGACGACGACCACGACCGGATGATCGCCGACGTCATGTCGATCTACCGGCCCGACGGCTGGTCGTCCGACCCCCTGCGGCCCGGGCCGGCGGCGCCGGCCCGGGTGTAGCCCCGAGGAGGACTCCGTGCCCCGCGTCGACACGGTCGCCACCGCCGCCCGCTACGCGCTGGGCGGGATCCGCGTGTTCAACGGCCTGCTCGGGCTGCTGGCACCCGCGGTGATCATCCGGCGGCTGGGCGACGCCCGGCCCGAGTCGAACGCCGCCGCCGTCTACGGGCTGCGGCTGTTCGGCATCCGGACGGTGCTCATCGGTGCCGATCTGTTCCGCCTCCGGCGAGCCGAGCTGGACCGCGCGCTGCGTGCGGCGGTCCTCGTGCACGCGAGCGACACGGCCACGGTCCTGGGCCTGTGGCGGCGCGGGCAGCTGCAGCGGGCCGTGGCCCGGCCGCTCGCGCTGATCTCGGGGCTGAACACGGTCCTGGCCGGCACGGCCGCGCTCGGCGCCCGGTCGCGCCCCTCCTGAGACACCCGCCACCGCACGTCGCCGAGGAGGTCCGATGACCACCGACAGCCCAGATGCCACCACGCGGGCTCCGGAGGCTCAGCCCGCCGTCCCCCGTCCCCGCGCCGAGGCCGGACCTGCCGGCGGACCGTCGGTACCCACTCCCGCTGAGCGCGCCCCTGCCTCCGCGCCCGTTCCGGGAGCGGGCTACCGACAGACTCTGCCGTGGCGGATCTACGACGGGGTGGCGCAGCGGATCGACCACCGGGTGGGCTGGGACCGGCTGCCGCGCCCGTTCGGCGTGGCCGTCCTGATCGGGCTGCGGAACATCCTGCGCCGGTCCAACCTGCACGACCCGTCGTCGCGGGTGCCGATCGTCGATGCCCCGCCCGTGCCGCCCCGGGCCCCGCACCACCTGGTCAGCCGGAGTCCTGACGGGACGCACAACGACCTCGACCACCCCGAGATGGGCCGGGCCGGTGCCCGCTTCGGCCGCAACGTCCCGCTCGACAGCGTGCGGCCGGTGACCGACGAGGAGCTGCTGCAGCCGAGCCCCCGGGAGGTCAGCCGTCGGCTGCTCACCCGGGAGGTCTTCCAGCCGGCGGAGTCGGTCAACACCCTCGCCGCCGCCTGGCTGCAGTTCATGATCCGGGACTGGTTCAGCCACGGGGAGGCGGACACCAGCCGCCTGGTGGAGATCCCGCTCGAGCCCGGGGACGACTGGTGGGAGAACCCGATGCGGATCCCGCGCACCCGAACCGATCCCACCCGGCCGGCCGACGTCGACGGCCCGGTCACCTCGGTCAACGAGCTGACCCACTGGTGGGACGGCTCCTCGCTGTACGGCACGACCCTGCAGGAGCAGCGGCGGGTGCGGACCGGCTCCGACGGCAAGCTCCACCTGACCGAGGACGGGATGCTGCCCCTGCCCGAGGACCCGGCGCTCGACCCGACCCGCGTCCCGGGCTGGTGGACCGGTCTGGGCATGCTGGCCACGCTGTTCGTCCGGGAGCACAACGCGGTCTGCGACCGCCTCAAGGCCGAGTACCCGTCCTGGGACGACGAGGAGCTGTTCCAGCGGGCCCGGCTCGTGGTCGCGGCTCTGCTGGCCAAGATCCACACCGTCGAGTGGACGCCCGCCGTCATCAGCCACCCCACCACGGTCTTCTCCCTGCGAGCCAACTGGTTCGGCATCGCGGGGGAGAGGATCGCGCGGGCGTTCGGCCGGGTCAGCGGCAGCGAGGTCGTCAGTGGCATCCCGGGGGCGGACACCCACCACTACGGCGTGCCCTTCGCGCTCACCGAGGAGTTCACCAGCGTCTACCGCATGCACCCGCTGATGCCGGACCACTTCGACATCCGGGCCGTCGACGGCGACCGGCCCCTGGCCGAGCTGGCCTTTCCCGCACTCGCCGGTCCGCACTCCCGGGAGATCGCGGAGACCCACGCCCTGCACGACCTGTTCTACTCGTTCGGGACCACGCACCCCGGGGCGATCGTGCTGCGCAACTTCCCCCGCTTCCTGCAGTCCTTCGAGCGGCCCGACGGCAAGGTCGTCGACCTGGCCGCGACCGACATCCTGCGCATCCGCGAGCTCGGGGTACCGCGCTACTGCGAGTTCCGCCGGCTGCTGCACCTCGAGGCACCCCGCACGTTCGCCGACCTCACCGACGACGCCGATCTCGCCGCCGAACTGGCGGACCTCTACGGCGAGGTGGAGCGGGTCGACCTGTTGGTCGGCCTGTTCGCGGAGAAGCGGCCGGACGGGTTCGCCTTCAGCGACACGGCGTTCCGGATCTTCATCCTGATGGCCTCGCGGCGGCTGAACAGCGACCGGTTCTTCACCCGCGACTTCCGCCCGGAGATCTACTCACCGGCCGGACTCGCCTGGGTCCGGGACAACGACATGCGCACCGTCCTGCTCCGGCACCTGCCGCAGTTGCGGGCGGCGCTCCGGGGCGTCGACAACGCCTTCGCCCCCTGGGCGCGGACCAGAAGCTGATCACCTCACCGCCGATGCCGGTCCGCCCGCACGTCCGGACCGGCTGGGCCGTCGTCGCGATCACCCGGGCCGCCGGTCACGGTGCCCGAGAACTCCGGCGACAGCCGGCGGGGCGGCCACGCGCATCCGGCTGATCCTGCCGCGGTGACGCCGCCGTGACGGGTGGATGACGCCGCCTCCATAGCGTGCCGGCTGCGGAGCGGCGGAGTGGAGCGGCGATGACCCAGCCCAAAGGCACGACCGTGGACACCCGGATCACTCGGGTCGTGGACGGCGACACGCTCGTCGTACCGGTCGGGGACCGGGACGAGCGCCTGCGTCTGCTGTGCCTGGACACCGAGGAGTCCAACGCGGGCAGCGACAAGCCGATCACCCCATGGGGGAGGGAGGCGAAGAAGGAGGCCGAGCGGTTCTTCCCGGTGGGGGAGCCGGTCGTCCTGGAGTTCCCCGGCACCGAGGAGCTCGACGTCTGCCTGCGGCGGTACCGCGACAACTTCGGCCGGCTGCTCGTGTTCGCGCACCGCGACGGCGCGGACTTCCAGGAGCACATGATCCGCCGCGGCTACAGCCCGTACTTCGCCAAGTACGGCCACGCCGAGTTCGACGACCACCGGGATCGGTACGTCGCCGCGGAGCGGGCCGCGCAGGCGGCGCACGTCGGGGTCTGGGACCAGGCCACCGTCAACGGCTCGGAGATGCGCAACTACGCCCTGCTGGGCACGTGGTGGGCACTGCGCGCGGCGCTGATCGACGACTACCGGCAGCGGCGCGCCGTCGATCCGACGCTGCTCAACTCGCGGCTGGACTACGAGCAGCTGCGGCAGCTGGCCGCGGAGCGCGCGCAGGTCACGGTGTTCACCGAGCTGGCCGGCTACACCCGCGTGGGCCGGCACCGGGCGGTGGTGGACATCGGCTCCCGCGCTCAGCCGTTCAAGCTGTTCATCCCCGACATCGAGGCCGACGGCGGGCAGGCGGTCCTCGCGCTCCTCGACAACCGCTACCTCACCAAGGGCGACGACCGCCCGCGGCGGAACTACGCCTACGTCGGCGGGCGGTTGCACGAGTTCGCT
Organism: Geodermatophilus sp. SYSU D01180; assembly: GCF_054050415.1. Lineage (NCBI taxonomy): Bacteria > Bacillati > Actinomycetota > Actinomycetes > Geodermatophilales > Geodermatophilaceae > Geodermatophilus > Geodermatophilus sp. SYSU D01180. The sequence continues at coordinate 384,615 of NZ_JBJGZH010000001.1, forward strand.
GACGCCCCCGAGCTCACCGTCGACACGGTCGCCCAGATCCGCGATGTCCCCTGATGTCCGGGGCACGGGAACGGAGGGCAGTGTGCCGGTCGGTCTCGTTCGGGAACGGCGAGCCCGGCAGGTGCCGTCGGGTCTATCGGTCGTGTGCCGACCGGCGCGGGCGCCGGAGCAGAGCCTTGCTCGAGGTTCAGGACCCGGCGCACACCCGGCCCTCGACCGCCGGGGCGGCGTCGGTCGCCACCCCGGCCTACGGCTCGGTGACGATCACGTGACGTGCCGGTGACGCGGCATTCCTAGCCTGACGCCGCGGGCTGGTCGCACGTGGACCGCCGCGGCCCTCGATTCCCGTGGGGGCGTCCTCCGGACCCGCGTCCGCCGGGCGAGCCTGTCGCCGCTCCTAGGCCGAACTCAGCAGGGACAGATCCGATGACCATCACCGAAGAGCGTCCGGCGGCCAGCTTCCGGAGCGCCGACTACGAGATCTACCACGCACGGGCAGACGAGGCGAAGGCGCGGGAGATCGGCCAGACCGACTCCCCCTACCACATCGAGGTCCGGTTCCTCGGTGGGCTCACGGACTCCCAGAAGCAGGTCTTCCGGGATGCGGCGGACCGCTGGGCTCGGGTCATCGTCGGTGACCTGCCGGCCGTAGCGGTCGATGGTGAGGTCATCGACGACGTGGTGATCGATGCGCAGGGCATTCCCATCGACGGGGTCGGCGGGATCCTCGGGCAGGCCGGTCCGAGGCTGGTACGCCCTCCGGGCGCCGGGCGGCACGCGTTCCTCACCATCAAGGGGCAGATGGAGTTCGACACCGATGATCTCGCGTCGATGGAGGAACGCGGCACGCTCCTGGACGTCATCACCCACGAGATGGGTCACGTCATCGGTTGCACCGACGTCATCTGGCAGCGGAAGGGCGGGCTGATCACCGGGCGGAACACGCCGCAGTGGGCGTTCGTGGGGCCGACGGTGATGGCCGAGTACGGCAGGCTGCTCGACCCCGTCACCGGTGAACCCGTCGGCGGCGGCGGTCCCACGCCGGTCCCCATCGAGGACCAGCACGGCCCGGGCACGCGCGGCAGTCACTGGCGGGAGACCGTGTTCGGCAACGAGCTGATGTCCGGTTTCATCTCTTCGCCGCCCAATCCGTTGAGCCGGGTGACCGGCGGCTTGTTCGCCGACCTCGGCTATGACGTCGACCTCGACGGCTGTGACCCCTTTGAGCTGCCCAGTCACCTGCAGTTGGCCGCGATGGGCCTGCTGGCCTCCGTCGGGGCGACGCGCAGCCACGAGGAGTTCGGCGTCGTGCTGCCCACCGTCCCCCTGGTCGTGGCGGAGGAGACCTTGACCGGGTAGGAGGCGCACATGCCCCCGACGCCGGACGAGAGAAACGAGTCCGAGGGGCTCTGGCCGGACGAGGCGATCATCCGTCCGCCCGTCGAGGTGCTCGGTGAGGACGGCGCAGCCCGGCCCCTGGACCAGGTAGCCGAGACCTCCCCGCCGCCCCGGTCTCCGGATGCGCGGGCGGCGGGGGAACGTCCGGTGGCTCGACGAGGAGGCCGGCGCGGAGGCGCTGCGTGACCTCGCGGCGACCGTGGGGACGTTCACCGCCAAGGTCTCCTGAGGACCTGCGGGCCGGGCAGCGTCGTCCTGGGATGGGCGCACCCGGTCTTCACGGCCGACTCCCGCGTCTTCGTGTCGCCTGTAAGGTGATCCGCGCGCGAGCGGGACCGAACACCCGGGCACGGCGCAGGCGACCATCGCGTACGTGTGGTCCCAGGCCGGCAAGCTCCTGATGGGGGTTCTCGTCGCCGGAGACCGGCCGGTCCGTCCGCAGGTCGACGTCCTGGTCGTCAACCCGTGAGCCCCCACGCGGAACCGCTTCCGAGCGATGCTCGAAGACGCGCGAGGAGTCGGAGGCTGCGCGCGCCGACAGTACGGGGAAGCGGTCGAGGTACTGCTTCCTACGGGCGGAGAGAGTGGTCCTCCTGCGGAATGCAGGCTCAGATCCCCCGTCGCCGGCACTGTCGGCATGCGGAGCCAGGGGTCGGCCGAGCCGGAACGGGCCGCCGTAGGGTTCCTTCATGGGGGCGCGTTCCCCAACCCGCCGCTCAGCCCCGTCGACGCGCTGGAACAGGGAGGGACCGCGGCGACCTTGCCGGGGCTCCCAGGATCGGTGTCACGCGGTCAGCCGGACGACGTCAGCGAGGACAGCGTCCCAGCGCGGATCCGTGCCATGCCCGCTGGCCTGCGATCCGGCGGTCGGTGCCTGTCGCAACGTCGTCGAGCGCTGCTTCGCCCGGCTCGAGCAGTTCGCGCGCGGCCACCCGTTACGCCAAACGAGCCGCCCACCACCTTGCTCGCTCGTCCTCGCTGCCGTCGTCCTCCGGCTCCACGAGGATCTACGGGACAGGCCCTGGTTCCTCCTCGTGCTCGGGTCGCCGGAACAGGACCTGACGCGCGCCGTCGCGGGTTTCGCTGTTGTGGTGGAGGGACGTGCGACGGTGTTCGTGCCGCTGCCCGCCGTGCGGCCCGACACGCCGATGAACGTGTCTCCACCGTTCACCCGGCAGCGCCCTTGACTTCATCAGGTCGGGGGAGTGCACTCACTCCTCGTGAGGGGAGAGCATCGATCTCCCCCGGTCGGTGGTCTGAACTGGCCGTTCACCCCATGCAGCCGTCACGCTGCGTGACCGACCAGTTGAAGGGCGGCCGTGACCGAGGAACGAAGCGCTGCACTCCTCGTGCGGATCTGGCTGGAGGGTGGGACTGAACACTTCCGGGCCCGCGTGACGGCGGTCGGTCTCGGCACGTCCGAGGAGGACCGGACCCTCGCGCTTGCGTCATCGCCGCGTGAGGTCGTCGATGCGGTCGGTGACTGGCTCCAGGATTTCTTGCGTGACGGAAGCGTAACGGATTGACACCAGAAGTCGCAGGCTCCGACCATCGGCGTTCCGAGGCTCCTGCTCTTTCGCCCCTCCGCCAGAAGGTGCCCCTGGGGGTGTCCCGCCGTGCCTGTGGTCGCGACTTCACGGATATCGCTGCTCGACGAGTTCGCCGTCCACCTCGGTGACGGGGTCGGCCAGAGGGCGATCGAGTACCTTCCACGAGGAGTCCAACGCCTGGTGGCCCACGTGTGTCTGTCCGGTCGTCCACCGCGGGCCACTGTGGTCGGACATCTATGGCCTGAAGTCCCAGAAGCACAGGCTCGCGGCAGTCTCCGCACGGCTCTGTGGCGTCTGCAGCAGGTCGCACCCGGGCTGCTGCACGCGTCCGGCGAGATGCTGTCGCTCGCCGAGGGCGTCCGGGTCGACGTGCGGGAGCTGGGGGACTGGGCCCAGCGGGTCCGGGACCCGGCCTGTCGCCTGGGCGACGTCGCCGTCCCCGACGTCGGACTGCGGGGCGAGCTGCTTCCTGGCTGGTACGACGACTGGGTCCTCCTCGAACGTGAGCGGCTGCGGCAGCTGCGCATGCACGCGCTGGAGGAGGTCGCCGCACGGTTGGTCGCCGCCGGGCGGTATGGCGATGCACTGCAGGCCGCCTACGCCGCGGTACGTGCCGAGCCGTTGCGGGAGAGCGCTCACCGTGTGGTGATCCGCGTGCACCTGGCGGAGGGCAACCTCACGGAGGCGCTGCGGGCGTACGAGCAGTTCCGGGTCGTCCTCGCCGAGGAGATGGGCGTCCATCCGAGCGAGAGGATGACGCGACTGGTGGAAGGCTGCGTCCGGCAATCGTCCCGCCGCGGTCTGCGGGCGGTGCCGCTCCCATGACGCCGCGGTGACGCCTGCCGCCCAGCACCGTCCGCCGCCTCGAGCGCCGCAGCTCCCGAACAGCCGGCGCCCGTCCAGCGGGTCGGGGACGTGATGACAGGGCCACCCGGCCGGCACTGGATCCGCACGTCACTGCGTCGTCATCGCGCTGGCTGTTGCGCTCGAGCAGGACCGGGCGTCGGTGACCCCGCGTTGACGGTGGCCGACTAGACCGGTGGGGCGGGTGGGGTCAGAGGCCAGGTCCGGCCCGGACGTGCATCGGTACCCGACCCGTACCGGGCGCCGGGCGCCGGGCGAGGAGAGCGCGGTGACCGGGCCCCGGGGAGGTGATCGTGACCTTCGACCACGTGTCGGATCCGCCACACCGCCCCTTCGGCCGCCCCACTACTCGACGATTGGTCTCGGACGGACGAGCGGGGGACGGGACATGAGCAAGGGGCCAGCGCTCATGTCGGGGCCGCAGCGTGTTCCAGGCCCCTTCAACTTGCGCATGACGCGACACTGGCGCCGACCGGTCGACCCGATCGGCCGCTGACGGATCTTTCGTCGGATCAGTCCACCTCAGAATCATGCGCACCGCCGAGTGCGGTGGCGCAGGAGCAAACGCGCTCCAGCTGGGTCGTCGCGGCGGTGAGCGACGTCGGGGGACGGTGACGGTGCGGTTGTCGTCGTCGATGCGGTGGACGACCCGGTAGGTCCCCCGGCGGGCGCTGTGCCGGTCATCGAGCGGCGGGCGCAGTCGCTTGCCGACACGGTGGGGATTGTTGAGCAGTGGGCCGACGATGAACTCGTAGGCAGCCGTGGCGACGGCTTCGGGCAGGTGATCGGTGAGCTGACGGCGGGCGGAGGGTGATGGTCAGGCGGTGGGACTCCGGAGCGTCGGTCACTGCCGCTGGCTACGCCGGCGGGCCATGGCCACCTCCAGGTCCTCGCGGCTCGACCTCCCCGCGGGCGAGCTCAGCCTCGGAGGTGTGCAGCCGCCGCATGGTGTCGGCGTCGGCGAGGCGCTCGATGGTCCCCTCGAGCGCCTCGAGGTCCTCGGTAGCGAGCAGGACCGCGGAGGGCTTGCCGTGCACGGTCACGTAGACCCGCTCGTGCTCGCCGCTGACGCGGGCAACGAGCTTGGACAGGCGTGCCTTCACATCGGCCAGCGACAGTGTCGTCAGGGTCAGAGGTATGACCAGAGACAGGGTGATGCTCCAGCCGGCAGCACGACAGGAGGACAAGCCGGAGCCGAGCCGCGCCTGGCCGCTGCGACCAACTTACGACCAACTTACGACCAACAAACCACCGTCAAGTGCCGTTATCGACCCATGCCGGCCGGCGATACGCAAGTCGCTGACCTGCACTTTCAATATCGGCCGGTGTTGGTCAACGGCGTCAAGATCAACTCGCAGGGTCATTGGCTCGAGTCCAATCGGGAGAGCAACACCGCAGGTCAGCGGGCTGGCAGGCGACCCGAGCCCCGGCCGACGACCAACAAACCACTGGGCGGCGCCCCCCCGTCGGCTCGGCCGCGGGCAGCCCACGTCGCCGTGCCCCAGGGGACCCCAGGACCTCGTCACGTCGGGTCATACCGGTACCGCAGGACGCGGTCGAGGGCCGAACGACCTGAGCACCGCGAGCGCTGGTGAACTCCATGCAGCCTGGTACCGGTGACTGGCCGTGGGGCAAGCTGCGCAACGCGCTGCTCGACCACGAACCGAAGCACGCCGACGCCGCAGCCGCCCGGTGGCACGAGGAATCCGACATCGCCTTCCGGCGGTACGCGAGGTTGCCCTGCTGGCCCAGCAGTGGCTGCACTACCGCAACCACAACCGCCGGAGCCCCGCCGACGTGACCGTGGTCCGCCGGCTGCGAATCAGCGGGACGCGGCTGACCGACCTCGAACAGGGTCGGAGGTTCTTCGAGTGGGCCTGCCCTGGCGGATCGAGGCCCTCATCGACCCGGCCCCGCACCCGCCGGAGACCGGGCCGCAGGCACCCACCCGTCGCTGACCGCGACGTTGCCGTCTCGGCGGCGCCCGTGCCTCCGACCCCCTCGGTCGCCGCGGGCACGGGGGCTGTCAGCGAGGCGCTCGACGCCTCGCGGTCGGACGTCGGCGACGGCTGGTCGGCGACCCCGGGGCCGCGGACCGTCCCTCCTGCGGGGACGACGCCGTCGGCGGTCCAGGCGGCAGCCGACCCGCCGGAGTCGACGACCGAGGCGGCCTCGACCGAGGCGACGACCGAGACGGCCGTGGCTGCTCGCGCCGGGTCCACGAGTCTGCTGAGGACAGCAACGGGGTGCAGCAGCCGCTCCCGCCGAAGCGACCGTGTCCCCGTCGCCGGCCGCGGGCCCCACGAACGACGAGAGCCGGGGCGGCCGCGCGCGGCGACCACCCCGGCTCTGCCGAGGAACGCGCTTACAGCGAGCCGGCCACCGACGCCGCGGCACTGAAGATCACGATGGCCGGGATCAGGGCGATGATGCCGAGCACCAGGCCGGCGATGGCCAGGCCGGTCGGGGCGCCCTTCTTCTTGCCGGTAGCGATGCCGACACCGCCCATGATCACGCCGAGCAGCGCCAGGATGATGCCGAGCGCCGGCACCCAACAGAAGATGAGGCCGAGCAGGCCGGTCACGAAGCCGGCCACCCCGAGACCGTTGCCCGGCTGCGCCGGGGCCTGGACGATCACCGGCTGCGGGGCGTACCCGGGCTGGGGCGCGTAGCCCGGCTGGGCGTAGCCCTGCTCGGGGTGGGCCTGCTGCGCGTAGGCGGGCTGGACGGGGGCCTGCTCCGGCTGGGCAGGGCTGAACGGCTCAGAGGTCACGGGGCTCTCCAGGATCGGGGTCGGCAGGTCCGACCTTCGGCGTCGGGGCTCCGGCTTGTCGTGTTCCGGAACCGACTTGCCAGGTACTTCGACAGCTGCCGCACATCTCTTGAGCCGAAGGTCACGTCCGCAGGGGGCTGGTCTCCGTCACGCCTCGTCAGGCGTCGCAGCGGTCGCCCGGTGCTCCCCGCCTTGCCGCTCGGTGCCGTGGTTGCAGCACCACCGCAACCCAGCACCCTCCGACGGCGACCATGCGCCGCCGACCTGAGTTGCGTCCACGGCGTCCGGAACGGCGACGCCGCGGTGCCGGTGACGAGCTGTCCCCGGAGCTGCCCGAGTCCACGCCGGCCAACCCGGGCGGGCCACAGCAGCTCCGGGCCGCTCGACGCCTGTAGCCGCTCGCCTCGGTCCGCAAGACACGTGTGGCAGTTGATCTTGTGCGTCTCCAGGAGGGCCTGGGAGGCGTAGACGTCTGGCCGGGTCACACATGCCGCCCGGCCTGGACGACGGTCCGCTGTCACGGAGCGGCGGTCGGGTCGAGTGCCGCGCTCGGCCTCGCGGTTCGGTCGTGGTCACCGAGGCCGCCAGCGACGGCGGGATGCTGATGGCCTGGAGCTGGTGAAGCGAACCGAGGAATGAGTACATGGCGGGATCCAGACGCGTGTCGCCAGCAGGGGTTGGCTCCCGATGCGTGATCATGGGGCCGTAGCAGGCCCCCAGCGGTCCGTGCCCGTCTGAACACGCAGCCCGCAGGCTGGAGGCAGCAGCCGCCTCGACTCCTGACCGTCGAACACGCGACCCGGTAGCCGGCCGGACCGAGGGTGGTGGACCGCGCCGGAACAGGGCGAGGGGCGGCGCCCACGTCCTCGCCGTCGACGTCGCCGGCCGCGCTCCGACATCCGTGGCGAGCGTGTTCAGGCGCTCGCGCAGCCAGCGGTGCGCCGGGTCGTTCTCGCAGACCCGGTGCCAGTACATCGTCCCCGTGATCCGCCGGAGGCCTACCGGGGGGCGACGGTCCGCACCGCCGCCGGGAATCCGTCGGTTCCCGAGGCAGGCGCTGGACGGATGAGATCGTCCGGCTGCGCCGTTGGGGACAGCGGTCCGTCGACAGGCGGTAGTCATCGAGGCGGGTGAGGTCGGTCAGCAGACGGCAAGACGACGAGGGTCCCGCCCGATCCTGGGGAGGGAGCGGACGAGGCCCTCGGCCTCGGTGGCACTTGCGGCTACCCGGCGGTGCGCTCCGCGCGCAGCGTGCCGTTCTCCTCGTCGAGGACCACCGACCAGCCGTCCACCTCGACGACCGGCGCCTCCTCCGCCACGTCCTCGGTCTGCGGCCGTGCTCGGTCCACGTCGAACGGGGTCGGCGCAGGCGTTGGAGTGCTGCCGCGGCCTCGGGGCGGCCGCGGCAGCACCCTGGGGACACGACCACCTCGGCCACGTGTGAGGGCCTCACCCCGGGACGGGCATGCCGTCGACGTCTCGGAGGCCGGTGCGTCGCCGGGCTCGTCTCCGACCACCTCGCTGTGGCCGCCGACCGACGGCTGTGGCCCCCGGCCCGGTCGACGGTCTGGACGAACACCTCGGACACGCGGTGCCGCAGCCGACGCTGGACGGTCGTCGGCACGCCCCCGCCCGCCCTCAGGGCGCCGGCACCGGCTGCGCGCCGGTGTGCGGCCGCTCGTGCGGCAGCCGGGGAGCCGCGCGCTAGCCTCGGGAGGACCGGGTCCGGGAACCGGAGGTCCGGGATGCGCTTCGTGTTCAGTCCTCCCGCTGAGGCGGCGGCCGATCTGCTGACCCTGCCCTGGGACGTCCCGCTCTCGCAGTGGACCGACGACCGGATCGTCGAGATCCCGCAGCACGGGCGCTCCCGTCACGTCGTCCGGTTCGTGGCCGAGGCCGGAGGCGTGTTCGCGCTCAAGGAGCTGCCCGAGCGACCCGCTCGCCGCGAGTACGAGGTGCTGCGCCGACTGCACGAGCTCGGCATCCCGGCGGTCGAGGTCGTCGGCGCCGTCGTCGACCGGCCCGGTGACCAGCAGGCGGTGCTCGTCACCCGCTTCCTGGACTACTCGTCGTCCTTCCTCGCGCTGTTCGCCAACCCCCGGGGCGCGCACCTGATCGACCGGGTGATGAACGCGCAGGTCGAGCTGCTGGTCCGGCTGCACCTGGCCGGCATCGTGTGGGGCGACTGCTCCCTGGCCAACACCCTGTTCCGGTTCGACGCCGGGACGCTGGCCGCCTACCTCGTGGACGCCGAGACGGGGGAGGTGCACGAGCGGCTCACCCAGAGCCAGCGGGACCACGACACGGACGTCGCCTACGCGCGGGTCGTCAGCGAACTGACGGACCTGCGGGAGAGCGGCTCCCTCGCCGGGGACCTCGACCCGGCGCTGGCGGCGGCCGACCTGGTGGCGCGGTACGAGCACCTGTGGAACCAGCTGACCAGCGAGGAGGTGGTGTCGCGCGAGGAGCAGCAGTTCCGCGTCGCCGGGCGCATCCGCAGGCTCCAGGACCTGGGGTTCGACGTCGGGGAGGTGGAGCTCGTCGAGGACCCGGCCGGCGGGAGCCGCCTGCGCCTCACCACCCGCGTCGCCGAACCCGGCGACTGCCGGCGGGCACTGTTCAGCCGGACCGGGCTGGACGTCCAGGAGAACCAGGCACGCCGCCTCCTCGCCGACATCGTGAGCTACCGGGCCGCGCTCGAACAGGTGGTGGGAGGCCCGGTCTCCGAGACCACGGCCGCCATCCGCTGGCTGACCGAGAGCTACCAGCCGACGATCGCCGCCATCCCCGCGCACCTGCGCAGCCGGCTGGACACCGCCGAGGTCTTCCACGAGGTCCTCGAGCACCGGTGGTTCCTGTCCGAGGCGGCCGGCCGGGACGTCGGGATGCAGGCCGCGGTGCGGGACTACGTCGACCGGGTGCTGCCGGCAGTGCCCGGCGACCTGGTGACGCCGCCACCCCCGGGCGTCGACCCGGACCCCGAGCCCCGATGAGTGACTCCTCGGAGGGCCGGTTCCACCGTCCCGCCGAGGGTGGCGGAGGGACACCCCGGCGTGCGGCAGCGCTGGCGACGAGGTCTCGGTCGCCGGTACCGACCGAGCCGTCGGAGGCCGGTCAGCCGTCGGTGCGGTCCGCCCTCCCCGGTCCCGCGCCGCCCGGGGCATCGGTCGCCCCGTGAGTGCCAGGAGCTCCGTCTCCTGACCCCGTCCCCCGGCTTCCGTGACGGGCCATCTTCTGGTGCACCCCGTGACCACAGCGGCGGGGCCGAGAGTGTCCGGTCACGCCTCGCCGAGAGCACGCGAGGTTCGGCGGGCGACCGCGACCACCGCAGACCTACGCTCGGATTACAGAACGGCAACGGACGCAAGGAGCACGGCGCCCTGCGCCCCGCACGACCGCCGAGGCCTCGAGTGGACGCGTTCCACCTGGTGCGGGGCTCGGCTCCTCCCCGAGCAGAGGGTGACCGATGGACCAGGTGCCTTGGACCCAGCGACCGCTCCCGACCGTGCCCGACGTCGCCCTCGCGGTCTGGCGACGGGAGCTGTGCACGCCCATCGACCTCACGGTGAGCCGGAACGAGCTCCAGGCGACGGTGCGCACGGCGGGGCTGCGGGACCGCGCGCCGGTGGACGCCGACGAATTGCTCCTGGTCTTCGAGGAGCTGGCCTCCAACGGCCTGCGCCACGGGCGGCCGCCGGTGACCGTCTGCGTCGTGGCCGGCAGCGGCGGTTGGCTCGTCGACGTCACCGATGCCGCGGTCGAGAGCCCTCCGGTGCCGACCGTCGACCGTGACCCGGTCGACGGTGGTCTGGGCCTGCACCTCGTGGCCCGGCTGTGCCGCACGCACGGCTGGATGGTCGACGACGGCCGCAAGCACGTGTGGGCGTGCGTCGCCGCGGCGTGAGCCCGATCGGGGACGGTGCTCGGCCGGCGGGGTGGTCGGGTCGCTCGAGCGGCCTCGGGCGGCCGGCCCCACCGGACATGCGGGAGGCCCGTGGTCACGGCACGAGCGTGACCACGGGCCCCGGACCCGCAGGTGGACGGTCAGATCAGCCGGGGGTCGCCCACCTCGGCGGCCGACGCCGGCAGCCCGTTGGCCTCGAGGATCTCCACCAGGGACCCGTCGGCGCGCATCTGCGTGACGTGCTCGTCGATCGCCGTGGCCAGGGCGTCGTTGCTCGGGTCGAGCAGCAGGCTCGTCTGCGAGGGCTCCTCGGTGGCGGGGACCCGCGGGTCGGTCTCGAGCACCTCGATCTGGAAGTCGGTGCCCTCGGTCGACTGCGCCGCGGCGCCGTAGCCGTCCAGGCCGATGTCCAGGCGCCCGGCGGTCAGGTCCTGGGCGAGGCTGAGCGAGTCGGGGTAGGTCCGGAGGCCGTCACCGAGCAGCTCGCGCAGGGCGTCGACCCAGAGGTAGCCCTCCACGGTGCCGACCTGCTTGCCGATCAGGTCGTCGACGGTCGAGACCCCGTCGGCCGACATCACGGTGAGCTCGTCGAGGTACACGGGCGAGCTCAGGGTGACCACGTCGCCGCGCGCCGCGGTGCGGTAGAAGCCGCCGACCGCGACGTCGACCCGGCCGGTCTCCACGGCCGGGACGGCGGTGGCGTAGGTGTAGGCCTCGTACTCGATGGTCAGGCACTCGTCGGCGGCGATGCCCTTGAGGATGTCGCTGTCGATGCCCTCGGCCTGGCCGCTCTCCTCGAAGGAGTAGGGCGGGGTGTTGGTCAGGGCGACGGTGAGCACGCCGTCCTCGACCGTCTCGAACTGGTGGGCGGGCTCGCAGTCGGCCGCCACCTCGCTGGCAGGGTCCGATCCACAGCCCACGAGGGCCACGGCGGAACCGAGGGCGAGGACGGCGGCGCTCAGGCGGTGCGTCTTCACGGTTGTCTCCTCAGGACGAACGGGCCCGACGGCGGGATCGCCGTCGCGCTGCGGTGCGGTGGGTGGAGCTGGTGGTGCCGTCAGAGGTGGCGGGACAGCCGGCGTTCGGTGCCGTTGGTCAGCCAGCCGGCCGGGATCGTCACGGCCAGGTAGAGCAGCCCGGCCAGCACGAGGACGTCGAGGTAGCGGAAGGTCGCCGCGCCGATGGAGTAGGCCTGGCTGAGCAACTCGACGACCGAGATCGTGAAGGTCAGCGAGGTGGCCTGGAAGATCAGGATCGCGAAGCCCATGAGCGACGGCAGGGCGATCCGGACCCCCTGCGGGACGATCACGTAGCGGAGCGTGTCCCGGCGCGACAACCCCAGGGCGCCGGCCGCCTCGGTCTCCCCGGCGGGCACCGCCTGCAGGCCGCCGCGGAGGATCTCGCTGGTGTAGCCGGCCGTGGTGAGCGACAGCGCCGCGATGGCGGAGACGAAGGCGGTCAGGGACAGCCCGGCCGACGGCAGCCCGTAGTAGACGAACTGCAGCATGACCAGCGCCGGCGTGCCGCGGCCGATCTCCACCAGGCCGATGGCCGACCACCGCACCCCCCGGCTGCGCGCCGAGCTGAGCAGGGCGAGCACCAGGCCGAGCGGCACCCCGATCAGCAGGCTCACCACGGTCAGCTGCAGGCTGGTGAGCAGGCCCTCCAGCAGCCGGGGCAGCCACTCGCCCCACGAGGACAGCAGGCCGGTCATCGCGCCACCCGCGCCCGGAGTCGTGCGTCGAGGCCCCGGGACAGCCAGGCCAGCGGCGCGCTGAGCAGGACGTAGACCGCCGCGGCGACGAAGAACGGGGTCAGTCCCGCCCCCATCGACCGGGCGCTCTGCGTCGCCCGGAACAGGATCTCGGTGACGCCGATCGCCGAGACGATCGTGGAGTCCTTCAGCAGGCTGATCGCGTAGGTGGTCGCGGCGGGCAGCGAGACCCGGAACGCCTGCGGTGTCACGATGCGGACCAGCGTGTCGCTGCCGCCCATCCCCAGCGCCGAGGCGGCCTCCCACTGCCCGCGGTGCACCGCGGAGAGCCCGCCGCGGTAGATCTCGGCCAGGTAGCCGGCGGAGATGATCCCGAGCCCGATCACCCCGGCCTCGATGGGCTCGAGCCGGATCAGGTCCCGGCCGAGGCCGAAGAAGATGAGGAACAGCCAGACCACCGGCGGGATCCCGCGGACGACGTCGATGACGACGCGACCCAGCCAGCGGACCGGCACCACCCGCGACCGCCGGGCCGCCGCCAGGGGCACCGCCAGCACGGCACCCAGCGCGAAGGCCAGGACCGTGACCAGCAGGGTGACCGGCACCCCGAGCAGCACTGCCTCGAGGACGTCCATCAGCGGTCGACCACCGCGCTGAGGAAGCGCCGGGCACGGTCGGTGGCCGGCGTGCGCAGCACCTGGTCCGGCGTGCCCTCCTCGAGGATCGCGCCGTCGGCCATGACGACGACGCGGTCGGCGACGTCGGCCGCGAAGTGGATCTCGTGGGTGACGACGACCATGGTCATGCCGTCGGCGGCCAGCTCGCGCATGACGGCGAGGACCTCCAGGCCCAGCTCCGGGTCGAGCGCGGAGGTCGGCTCGTCGAAGAGCATGACCTCCGGGTCGAGGGCCAGGGCGCGGGCGATCGCCACCCGCTGCTGCTGACCGCCGGAGCAGCGCGAGGGATAGGTGTCGGCCTTGGCGCCGAGACCCACCCGCTCGAGCAGCTGCCGGGAGCGCTCGTCGGCCTCGGCGCGGCTGCGGCCGAGCACCCGCTCCTGCGGGAGGGAGACGTTGCGCAGCACGGTCATGTGCGGGAACAGGTTGAACGACTGGAAGACCATGCCGACGTTGCGGCGCAGGGCGGCGAGGTCGCGGTGGGAGACGCCGGCACCGGGCTCGACCGCCCGGCCCACCACCTCGACGCGGCCGGAGTCGGCCCGCTCGAGCAGGTTGATGCAGCGCAACAACGTGCTCTTGCCCGACCCGCTGGGGCCGATGATCGCCACGACCTCCCCCCGGGCCACCGACAGCGAGACGTCCTTGACCACGACCAGGTCGCCGAACTGCTTGTGGATCCGGTCGAGGACGACGACGGGTTCCTGCGCGACGGCGCTCACGCGGCCACCTCCACAGCGGCCAGGACGGCGCCGCGGACGGCGTCCACGTCGTCGTCGGTCATCGGGGTCGACAGGGCGAGCAGGCCGTTGGTGCCGGCCAGCACCCCCCGCTCGTAGAGCCGCCACCAGGTGGCGCCCGGGTCGGGCAGCAACAGTCGGACCAGCGAGCCCGAGCCGCTGACCGGGACCCCGCGGCCGGCGAGCTCCTCCCGCAGCCGGTCGCCGCGGGCGTTGAGGGCGGCCACCTCGTCGGCGCCGAACAGCCGCAGAGCCGCCGTGCCGGTGCGCATGGTGACCGGGTTGGCGCTGAAGGTGCCGCCCCAGCTGACCGCGCCGTCGGCGAGCGGGCTGAAGGCGTCGAGGACCTCGCTGCGCCCGCCGACGCCGCCCACCGGGAAGCCGCCGCCGACGACCTTGCCGACGGTGACGAGGTCGGGCTCGACGCCGTAGCGGCTGTGCAGGCCGCCGACCTCCAGGCGCAGGGTGATCACCTCGTCGACGACCAGCAGCGCGCCGGCCCGGCGGGTGAGCCCGGCCACCAGCTCGACGAACGACGGGTCGGCCGGCCGCAGCCCCGCCCGGTTGGGCATGAGGTCGACGAGGACGGCGGCCACCTCGCCGCCCCGGGCCCGCATCAGGTCGGCGAAGGCCCCGGCGTCGCCCTGCGGGAGGGTCACCACGGCCTCGGCCACGCTCCCCGGGACGCCCGGTGCGGTGGGGTCGACGACGGCGTCGTAGGTGCCGTGGTAGCTGCCGGCGAAGCGGACGACGAGGTCGCGACCGGTGGCCGCGCGGGCGCCGCGCAGCGCCATCATCACGGCCTCGGTGCCGGAGTTGCAGAACCGCCAGCTCGGCAGGCCGACCCGTTCCCGCAGCAGCTCGGCGCAGACCACCTCGGACTCCGTCGGCAGCCCGAAGGCCGACCCGGCGGCGACCGCCTCGGTGGCCACCGCGACCAGCTCGGGGTGGGCGTGACCGTGGATCAGCGCCGTGTAGTTGTTGTTGCAGTCGACGACCTGGTGCCCGGTGGCGTCGGTGACGACGCAGCCGCTGCCGGACACCGCGTACGGCGGGTGCGGCGGCACGAAGAGCGTGCTGCGGGTGTTGCCGCCCGGCATGACGCGGCGGGCGCGGTCCCGGAGCTCGGCGACCGTCACGGTGCCTCCTCGGTCGGTGGGGTGGGGGTCGGTCAGCCGGCGACGGTGCGCGACTGCTCGCGCATGAAGCCGGGCAGGTACCAGGGGCCCAGGCCGCCCTTGCCGGACGAGCCGCTGGCCTTCCAGCCGCAGAAGGACTGGATGCCGGGCCAGGCGCCGGTGGTCGCGCCCGCACGCCGGTTGACGTAGACGACGCCGGCCTCGATCTCGTCGAGGAAGCGGTCGACCTCGTCCTGGTCGCCGGTGAAGACGCCGGCCGACAGGCCGTAGTCGACGGCGTTGGCCTCGGCGATCGCCTCGTCGAACCCGTCCACCGCGGTGACGGTGACGAACGGCGCGAACAGCTCCTCGCGGGTCAGCGGGTGGCCCAGCGGCAGGTCGGTGACGACGACGGGGCGGTAGAAGTTGCCGTCCAGCTCCTCGGCGCGCCCGCCCGTGACCACCCGGCCGTCGCGCGCCGCCGTGGCGAGGGCGTCGTCGATGCGGCGGCTGACGGCGTCGTCGGCGACCGGGCCCATGCCGGTGCGCGGGTCGGCCGGGTCGCCGACGACGATCGCCTCGGCCGCGGCGGCCAGCTTGGCGACGAGCTCGTCGGCCACGCGGCGGTCGACGACCACGCGGCGGCAGGCGCTGCACTTCTGGCCCGACAGGCCGAAGGCCGAGCGGGCGATGCCGTGGGCGGCGTCGTCGAGGTCGGCGGTGGCGGTGACGATCGCGGGATTGCTGCCGCCCATCTCGGCGAGCACCGGCCGGGCGTACGCCCCCTGACCCAGCTCGCGGACCAGCTGCCAGCCGACGGCGGCCGAGCCGGTGAAGGCGATCCCGTCGACGGCGGCGCCGGCCAGCTCGCGGCCGGTGTCCGCGCCGCCGTGCACGACGTTCAGCACGCCCGCGGGCAGCGCCGCGCCCAGGATCTCCCAGGCCAGCGCCGTGGAGCGCGGCGTCTTGTCCGACGGCTTGGCGACGACGGTGTTGCCGGTGACCAGCGCGGCCGCGGCCATGTTGACGGCCAGCGCGACGGGGAAGTTGAAGGGCGCGATGACGGCGAAGACTCCGAAGGGGCGCAGGACGTCGGTGTTGCGCTCGCCCGGTGCCGACCGCAGGGGGGTGACGAAGCCGTCGCTGCGCTCCATCTCGGCGCAGTAGTGCTCGACGAGGTCGACGGCCTCCTGGGCCTCGGCCAGCGCCTCGAGCCGGGTCTTGCCGGTCTCGGCCGAGACGACGCCGGCGATCTCGGCGGCGCGGTCGGCGAAGCCGGCCTTCGCCTGCCGCAGGGCCGCGATGCGGTCGGCGGGGGGCGTCGTCCGCCAGCCCCGGGTCGCGGCGCGGGCGGCGGCCACGGCGTCGGCGACCACGGCGGCGTCGGCGGTGCGCGCGGTGGAGACCACGGTCCCGGGCGCGCACGGGTCCTCGCGGGTGAACGTCGCGCCGCGCTCGTCGGGGCGGCCGGCGATGACGTGGGGGAGCACCTCGCTGCCCTTGCGGGCCTCGGCGAGGGCCGCCTCGAAGCGGGCGTCGAGCGCGGCGTCGCCGAGGTCGGTCGATCCGTAGTCGAGCTTGGTGGTCACCGGGACACTCCTTGCGTGCGGGGGATCGGACGGGGCGGTCAGGGGGCCTGGGTGGCGGCCGGCGCCGTCGGCGCCAGTCGGGCCGGATCCCAGCCCGGGTCGGTGGCGGCGAAGGTCGGCTCGGGGACGCCGACGAGCGCCTCGGCGGCGACCCGGCCGATGGCGGGGGCGAGCTGGATGCCGTTGCCGCCGCCGCCGACGGCGCACACGACGTCCGCGCGGGAGGGGTGGCGCCCGACGATCGGCCGGTGGTCGGGCGTCATCGGGTAGAGGCCGGTCCAGCTGCGCCCGATCGCCGCTCCGTCGGTGTCGGCGAGCCGCTCGGTCAGCCGCTCGACCAGCTCCTCCAGGAAGGCGTCGTCGACCCGGCCGAGGGGCACGTCGGGCGAGACGGCGTCGGCGACCGCCTCCTCGACGTGCAGCCCGGCGATGAGCTGGTCGGCGCGCTCGGAGCGGAAGTAGACGCCGGCCCGTCCGGAACCGGGCACGTAGTCCATGACGAAGGGCAGCAGGGGGGTGAGCGGCTCGGCCAGCTCGATGGTCACCGCACCGTGCAGCTGCGGGACCAGCGGCACCGGCGCCCCGAGCAGGTCGCCGACCGCGCCGGCCCACGGGCCCGCCGCGTTGACCACGACGTCGGCCTCGACCGTCCCGCGGGCGGTCGTCAGGATCCACCCGCGGGAGGACACCTCCGCGCCGACCAGCGGCTCGTTCGTCAGGACCCGTCCGCCCCGTTCGCGGACGAGCCGGGCGGCCAGCGTGCAGTACTCGTAGCCGTCGATGTGCCCGTCCGAGGGGCCGAAGAGCCCGCCGACGAGGTCGTCGACCACCAGCTGCGGCCACCGTCGGGCGATCTCGGCCGGGGTCAGGACCTCGGCGTCCGGCACGCCCGCGGCGCGCTGCCGCTCGAGGCTGCGCCCGTAGGCGCCGAGGTCCGCCGCGCTGCGGGCGGTGCGCAGGTAGCCGCCGTGGACGAAGGTCAGGCCGTGGTCGCGTTCCAGGCGGTCGTAGTGGCGACGGCCGTGCGCCCGGACCGCGATGTCGGCCGTCTCGACGTACTGGGTCTCGACCATGCCGACGGACAGCCCGGACGAGCCGTCCCCGGGGTGGCCGGCGTCGAGGACGACGACGTCCCCCACGCCGAGGTCCTGGAGTTCCGTGGCGGTGGACAGCCCGCAGACCCCGGCGCCGATCACCGCGACACGGACATCACTCACGTCGAACTCCTCGGGAGTCAGCAGGGGGCCTCAGCGGGGGAACCTCGTCCAGCGGCCGCGTGGGTGTCCGGCCTGCTGTGGCTGCGGGTGGACGTCGGCCGGGTCGTCGGCCGGAGGTCCACCTCGGCGTGCGGGTAAACATATAAGCCTGTCGGTTTGAGTCAACGGTCATCGGCCGAGCGGTTACCGGATCGTGTTCTGAGCGCGTCCGGCCGGTGCCCGCCGCCGCGAAGGGGTGCACTGCACACATGCGTCCAGGTGCTGACCACGACGTCCGGTACGGGGGCGTGACCGTCCTCGCCTCCCCGGAGGGCGGCCGCTATCCCTGCGGCAACTCGCTGCTGGTCTCCGGGTCCGAGGTCACCGTCCTCGTCGACCCGTCCCTCGAGGTCTCGCGCCGCGGGCGGGCCACGGGGGCGGTAGACCTGGTGGCGGTGAGCCACGGCCACGAGGACCACGTCTCCGGGCTGCACGTCTTCCCCGAGGTGCCGGCCCTGGTGCACCCGGCCGACGCCCCGGCGGTCCGGGACCCGGAGGTCCTGCTGGCGGGGTTCGGGATCGCCGGCCCGGAGGCGGCGGAGTTCCGCGCGACCCTGCGGGACACGTTCTCCCTCGTCGGCCACGCGGACGTCCGGCCCGTCACGGACGGCGAGGTGATCGACCTCGGCGGGCGGACGCTGACCGTCGTCCACCTCCCCGGGCACACCGCGGGCCACTGCGGCTTCCTCGTCGAGCCCGACGGCTTCCTCTTCACCGGGGACATCGACCTGACGTCCTTCGGTCCGTACTACGGCGACGTCGGCAGCGACCTGGACGCCTATGAGGCCTCCCTGGCGCGGCTCCGGGGCGTCGAAGCCCGCTGGTACGGCACCGCGCACCAGCGCGGGGTCGTCGAGGGCCGGGCGGAGTTCCTCGCCCGGCTCGAGGAGTTCGCCGCGGTGATCGACCGCCGCGACGAGGCGCTCCTCGCGATGCTGACCGAGCCGCTGACGGTGGCCGAGGTCGCCGCCCGGCGGCTGGTGTACCGCCCCCACGTCCGGCTGCCCTTCGTGGCCGCCGTCGAGCGCCGGACGGCCGAGTTGCACCTGGAGCGCCTGCGGCAGGCGGGGCGGGTGCGTGAGGACGACGGTGTCTTCCAGGCCCTCTAGCCCGGGGTCCGCGCCGGCCGGGCGCACTAGGGTGGCCGGCGGGATCGGCGTCCGCGACGCCACGGGACCGGAGGTGACGTGCGCACCGATCTGCTGTCGACGCTGACGCGGCGGGTGCTCTTCGCGCCGCTGGCCGACCAGGGCCGGGCGGACGTCGTGGCGGTCCGGCTGCGCACCGCCATCACCCTCGGAGTGCTCGCCGAGGGCGAGCAGCTGCCGGCCGAGGCCGACCTCGCCGCGCAGTTCAACATCTCCCCGGTGACCCTCCGGGAGGCCCTCACCCAGCTGCGGGACCAAGGCCTGGTCACCACCAAGCGTGGCCGCGGGGGCGGCACCGTCGTCACCGCCGGGCGGCCGGACCAGCTCCGTGCGGCGGCGGAGCAGGCTCGCCCGCTGTCCGGTCTCGACCTGCGCGACCTCGCCGACTGGCGGCGCGCCGTCGCGGCGGAGTCCGCGGCGCTCGCCGCCCGCCGGGCCTCCGCCGAGAACGTCGCCCTGCTCGAGCGGGGCAGCGGCCGGCTGTCCACCGCCGGCGACGAGGTGGAGGCCCGCCGGGCCGACAGCCGGTTCCTCATCGAGCTGGCGGCGGCGGCGCAGTCGGTGCGGCTGAGCACGAGCATGATCGGTCTGCAGGTGGAGTACGCGCCGTTGCTGACCCTCGCGTACGTGGACACAGGTGTGAGGTCGACCGTGTCGCAGTTGTTCGAGGCCACCGTCCGCGCCGTCCGCGACGCGGAGCCCGACGTCGCCCGCGGGTGCGTGATCCGGGCGGTCGACCACGTGGCCGGCCGGGTCGCGGAGCTGCGCACCCGCGGGTGGGCCGTCTGATGTCCGGTCCGGTGTCGGCGTCCGCCGACGGCGCGCTGCGGGACGTCGCCGCCGGTGTCGTCGAGCTCACCGCCCCGGTCTTCCGCGACCTGACCGGCCTCGGGGAGACGGCCGCCCGGCGGCTGGACCTCACCCGGCACCCCGTCTTCGGCGAACCGCGGGCCTGGGACGCCCTCGAGCCCGACGTGAGCGCGATGCTCCGGAACCGGGCGCTGGTCACCGGCGCCGGTCTGGCGGTCCGCCCGCCGACCGAGTCGGGGGCAGGGGTGCCCTCGATGGCCTGGTGGGTCGTCCGGGACGGCGAGGTCCGCGTCAAGCAGCACGTCCTCAACCCCCGGTCCGACTCCTTCTACGACGTCCCCCGGGCCCGCTGGTTCCGGGTGCCCTACGCCAGCGGGGCGCCCACGCTGCTCTCCCCGTACGTCGACAGCTGGGGGACCGACGACGTCACGATGACCGCGGCCGTGCCGCTCGCCGTGGGCGGCGAGACCCTGGGCGTGGTCGCCGCGGACCTCGACGTCCGTGCCTTCCTCGACGCCGTCGAGCGACTGCTCGTGGAGGCGGGGGCCACCGCCCTGCTCGACGAGGAGGACCGGGTCATCACCGCGATCCACCCGCACCTGGAGACCGGGACGAGGCTGGCCGCCACGGAGGTGGGCCCGGTGACGGCGCGCACCGGGATCACCGAGTTCGGCTGGGCCGTCGTCCGTCTCTGACCCCGCCGCGGGTGCCGCGGTCCGGGAGGCCCCGGCTGCCGGACCGCAGCGGAGGCCTCCCGGACGGTCGGTCAGACGTGCCTGGCAGCGGCCGCCTCGTCGTGCACGAAGCCGGCGATGAGCTCCCGCGTGGCGGCGGTGAAGTGGCCGTAGCCGGCGAAGGCGTACGTGCGGTCCGCGTCCGGGCTCACCCAGGCGTCCGGCCCGCAGGCGAACCCGCCGTCGGTGCACGCGTCGCCGTCCACGACCTCGAACCCGTACGCGGCGGGGGAGGCCTCGACGTCGGCGAACAGGCCGGCCACGTCCACCAGCCGGACCCGGCGGTCCTCGGGGAGCGCGTCGGCCAGCGCCAGGTTGAAGGTGGTGGTGAGCGCCCCGGCCAGCGCGTTGCCCCCGGCCTGGATCCCGGGTCCCTCGGCGGTGATCCCGAGGTCGATCATGTTCAGCACCGCCACCCGCTTGGCTCCGGCGGCCAGGATGTCGGCGACCAGGTCCGCCTCGCGCTGGGCCACCGCCACGACTTCGTCGGTCGCCTGCTCGATCTCCTCGCCGGTGAGGTCCCCGACGACGAAGCGTGCGGCCTGCTCCTCGTCGCCGGCCAGGTAGGTGAGGATGTCGTTGCCGCCCGCCCAGACGGTGACCAGCTGGTGGCTGTCGAAGGAGCCGTGCTCGTCCAGGAACGTCTCCAGCTGGGCGGTCATGGGGCGTGGGGTGCCGTCCGGGTCGTCGGTGATCGGCGCGACGAAGGCCCCGCCCTCGGCGTAGTTCAGGCCGCCGACGGTCTCCTCGGAGACGACGGCGCCGTCCTCTCCCTGAGTCACGACGCGGTTCACCTCCTGGTCGGCGCCGTACTCGGCGGCGAGCAGCTGTGGCCACGCCTCGCCCGGCGTCGTGCCGAAGACGAAGCCGAAGGTGCCGGCGTCCGACCAGCTGTCCCCGAAGGACACGACCTCGCGGACCGGACCGGTCGGCTGGTTGCCGGGCCTGTTCTCCGGTGCCGCCGCCGCAGCGGAGGAGGCGCAGACGGTCGGGACCAGGACGGCGGCGAGCACGGCCGCACGGGCGGAACGACGGGCGGTGGGCATGGGGGACCTCCGGGGGAGCGCTGGGGTGGGGCGGTGAACCTATAGCGCTGTCGTTTTTACGGTCAACGTGCTGCCCGGGTGTGGCCGCCGCGTGTCGATCGCGCCGCCGGGGCCCCGGTGGCGATGCCCACCGGCGGGTCCCACAGCGGGTGTCCGCCGCCGGCGCGAGGTGCATTGCCGCGGTCGTCCGGGCCTCCTACCGTGATCTGCAGTCAGCGCCAGACACGGTGATGACGGAGGCGCACCATGACCATCGCCCCGGCGCCCATCGTCAGCCGCCCGTATGCGCAGCCCCCGCCCGCCCGGGGGTCCCGGCTCAGCAACCTGCTGCGGACCACGGACCACAAGACCATCGGCCTGATGTACCTGGTCACGTCGTTCGCCTGGTTCATCGTCGGCGGCTTCATGGCCATGCTGATCCGCGGTGAGCTGGGCCAGCCCGGGCTGCAGTTCCTGTCGCCCGAGCAGTACAACCAGCTCTTCACCATGCACGGCACGATCATGCTGCTGTTCTTCGCGACGCCGCTGTTCTTCGCGTTCGGCAACCTGGTCATGCCGCTGCAGATCGGCTCGCCGGACGTCGCGTTCCCGCGGCTGAACGCGTTCTCGTACTGGCTGTTCCTGTTCGGCAGCCTCATCGCGGTCTCGGGCTTCTTCACCCCCACCGGCGCGGCCGACTTCGGCTGGTACGCCTACACCCCGCTGTCCGACGGCACGCACTCCCCGGGGATGGGAGGGAACCTGTGGATCGCGGGCCTGGCGGTCAGCGGCCTCGGGACCATCCTCGGGGCGGTCAACTTCGCCACGACGATCGCCTGCCTGCGGGCGCCGGGCATGACCATGTTCCGGATGCCGATCTTCACCTGGAACACGCTGGTCACCAGCATCCTGGTGCTGTTCGCGTTCCCGATCCTGACCGCGGCGCTGTTCGCGCTGCTGGCCGAACGCCACCTCGGCGCCGTCGTCTACTCGGACGAGAACGGCGGGCCGATGCTGTGGCAGCACCTGTTCTGGTTCTTCGGCCACCCCGAGGTCTACATCATCGCGCTGCCGTTCTTCGGCATCATCACCGAGGTCATCCCGGTGTTCTCGCGCAAGCCGCTGTTCGGCTACAAGGGGATGGTCGGCGCGACGCTGCTCATCGGCGGGCTGTCGGTGACGGTGTGGGCGCACCACATGTACACGACGGGCGCGGTCCTGCTGCCGTTCTTCGCGTTCCTGACCTACCTCATCGCCGTGCCGACCGGCATCAAGTTCTTCAACTGGATCGGCACCATGTGGCGCGGCCAGCTGACGTTCGAGACGCCCATGCTCTGGTCGATCGGCTTCCTCGTGACGTTCCTGCTGGGCGGCCTCACCGGGGTCCTGCTGGCCAGCCCGCCGCTGGACTGGCACGTCAACGACAGCTACTTCGTCGTCGCCCACTTCCACTACGTCGTCTTCGGCACCGTGGTGTTCGCGGCCAACGCCGGCATCGCGTTCTGGTTCCCCAAGCTGTGCGGCCGGATGATGGACGAGCGGCTGGGCAAGCTGCAGTTCTGGATGACCTTCATCGGCTTCCACGGCACCTTCCTGGTCCAGCACTGGCTGGGCGAGGAGGGCATGCCGCGGCGGTACGTCGACTACCTGCCCACCGACGGCTTCACCGCGCTCAACACCGTCTCGACGATCTTCTCCTTCGTCCTCGGCGCCTCCATCATCCCGTTCCTCTACAACGTGGTGACGTCGTGGCGGTACGGGCGGCCCGCGCTGCGCGACGACCCCTGGGGGTACGGCAACTCGCTGGAGTGGGCGACGTCCTCGCCGCCGCCGCGGCACAACTTCACCGAGATCCCGAGGATCCGGTCGGAGCGCCCGGCCTTCGAGGCGCACCACCCGGACCTGGTGCCGCGGCTGCACGCCGAGGCGCACGTCGGCAAGCGGCACCAGCCCTACGGCGGGGTCAGTGAGCTGGTCGAGGGCACCGGCCCGCGCCAGGGCCCGAACGACCCCGACTTCACCTGACCCGCCGGCCCGGGCGGCGCGCCGGTCCGGGGCCCGCCCGTCCGGGCCGGTCAGTCGACGGCTCCGGGGACGGCGGCGAACATCCGCTCGCGCACCGTCTCGCGCACCTGCAGCGTCTGCTCGATCCGCAGGAGCTGCTCCTCGGACGCGGGCAGCCCGAACACGTCGGAGAGGAAGCGGGGGAGGTCCGCGCGGTAGTCGTGCTGCGTCGCCCCGAAGGGCCCGGACGTCTGCGCGTTCTTCATGTCCACCAGGCTCTGGAAGAACGTCGTCAGCGGGCGCCAGCGCATCGCCGGGGGGACGCCGCGGGGACTGCCGGCGGCGACCGGCTCGGGGCGGGGCCGCGCGGCGCCCAGCCAGTCCGGGGGGTACCAGAGCAGGTCCGGCCCGAACCTCGTCACGCCGTCGTTGTCGTGGCTGAGCAGGACGAAGCGGGGCGGGCGGCCGCGTCGTCCGGCCAGCGCGGCGTACTGGGCGTGGTCGTTGACGACGGCGACGGCGTCGGGGTCGACGTCGAGGCGGTCGCCGCGGGTGACCTGGCGCATCCACCCGCTCCCGTACGGCGTGCCGATCCACAGCGCCCGGTCGATCCCCATCGCGTCGAGCCCGAGCGTGCCCCAGTGCAGGAACACGTCCTGGCTGGTGTGCGCGCCGAGGCTCTCGCCGAAGACGACGACGCGCGGACGGCGGCCGGGACGGTCCCGCAGGCGCTGGAGGACCCGCAGCCACAGCAGCCGGTTCTGCTCCCGGGCGCGGGGGACCATGCCGAGGGACAGCGGCGACGGGCGGCGGGAGTACTGCAGGGCCACGGTGGCGACGTCGCCGAGCGCGAGGTACTGCAGCGCCGCCGTGGCGACGTAGTTCACGTAGCCGGTGCCGGTCGGCGAGACCAGGACCAGCAGCGACCGGTCGAACGCGCCGGTCCGCTCCAGCTCGGCCATCGCGAGGTCCACCCGCGCGCGGGGGGTCGGCGCGTTGTCCAGCCCGACGTACACCTGGACGGGGGCGGCGCGCGCGGGCGTGCCCATGACGGTCTCGATGGACAGGTCCGGCACGCCGTCCGGGAGCTCCGCGACCGGGCGCGGGCGGACCGAGGCGAGCGCGTGCAGCCGGCCGTCGCGCCCCATGCCTCCCCAGGCGACGAGGCTGCCGGGGCCGCCGCTGACGGTCGCCGGCACCCACCGGTCGCTCTCGCCCGCCTCGAGCACCGGGACGTCGACCGACGTCCTCGCCTCGATCCGCCGCATCGCCCGGTGCCAGACGGTGGAGGCACCCAGCCCCAGGCCGGCGAGGAAGCCCGCGTGGCCCACCGGGCGCCAGATCTCCGGAGGCCCGGGCAGGACCGTCCCCAGCCGGCGGGCGAGGAGGTCGACGAGGGCGTGCTCGCCGTAGGCGACCCCCGCGAAGGAGCCGACGACCCCCGTCGCGACCCCGAGGGACGACAGCGGTGACGGGGCCTCCGCCCCGGCCGTGCTCCTCGCGTGCTCACCGGCCCGCAACCGGTCCAGCACGTAGGCGACCGCCAGACCCAGGGGGATCGCCAGCGGGACGGAGGCCAGGCGCCCGTGCAGCCGCAGGCGGTCGTCCAGCGCCTGCGCGCCGAGCCGGGCCCCGCCCAGCAGCGCGCTCCCGAACCCCGTGGCACCCAGTCGCCAGGCCGCCTGGCGCACGACGCCGCGCAGCGGGTCGTCGGCGCGCGGCGGGAACGCCCGGAGCGCCGCCAGGCCGAGCGGCACGGCCGCGCAGTCGACCGCGATCGTCCCGGCGCTCCGCGCCGACCCGGACGGCGTCCCCCTGAGGAGCAGGCGTGCCGTGGCCTCCAGCGCGTCCTGCGTCCCGGCCGAGAGCACGTAGTGCAGTCCCGTGGCCAGCCCGGTCACCAGTCCCTGGTCCGCCGCGCTGCGGGAGGAGAGGGAGGGGGCGAACGTCCCGGGGGCCATCGCCGCGGCCACCGCCAGCCCCACGTCGGGTGCGGTGCTCTTGACCGGGGTCCCCCCGCGGCCCTGCCGTCCCGCTCGTGTCCGTCCCGTCCGGGCTCGTGCACGTCCCATGACCGCATGGTGGGCCCGGTGGGGTGGGTCGCGGCTCACCCTCCCGGTGCGAGCCTGCAGGGTCGCCACCGGGGTCCGACGCCGTCCGCGCACGCCGCTCCCGGGCGCGCCGCCCGTCCCGCGGCCGGCGCGGTCAGCAGCCCGAGGTCGTCTCCTCCAGGAGGGCGTCGGCTCCCTGGACGAACGAGCCGACGGCGGCCGCCGCCGTGCTCAGCGTGCCGGCGGACGGATCGGCCTGCGCCGCGTCGACGGCCTCTCGCACGGCGTCGGCCTCGGCCTGCACGTCGTCGACGTCTCCGCCGTACTCGGCACGGGCCGCGTCCGCGAACTGCCCCCAGTCCTCCTCCACCGTCGCCCAGGCCTCCTCCAGCGCGGAGGTGCCCTGCTCGACGACCGGGACGTCCCGCAGCGCCGCCAGGGAGGTGCGCAGGTCCTCCGCGGGACCGCACACCCCCGCGCCCGAGGACGTCGCCGGGGAGGTCGCTGCCGAGTCCGCCGAGTCCGACGAGGAGCACGAGACGAGTCCCGCTCCCAGGGCCACGAGCGCCAGCACGGACACGCACCTCGACATGCCGCCGACCGTGCCCTCCGGCGGCGGGCGCTGCGTCGTCCGCGGCGGATGAGACCCGCGGGACCACACCTGACCGCCACGCCGGTGGCGGTGCACGACGATCAGCCCGTGGACGCGAGCCTGGTGCCCCTGTGGCAGGACGAGCCGTACCGCCCCCGGTCCCCGCTGGAGGGGGAGGTGCGGGCGGACGTGTGCGTGGTCGGCGCCGGCGTCGGCGGGCTGGCGACCGCCCGGCGGCTGCTCGACGCCGGCCTCTCGGTGGTCGTGGTCGACCGGCACGAGGTGGCGTCGGGCGCCAGCGGCCGCAACGGCGGCTTCTTCATCGCCGGCGCCGCGCCGATGTACCACGAGACCCGCGCGCTCTGGGGGCGGGAACGGGCGGTCGCCGTCCACGCGGCGACGCTCGCCGCCCAGCGGGAGGTGCTCGAGGTGGCCGAGGCCGTCGGCGCCCGCGCGCACTTCCGCGTCGACGGGCTGCTCCGGCTCGCCGTCGACGCGGCCGAGGCCGACGACGTCCGGGCCAACGCCGCGGCGCTCGCCGAGGACGGCTTCCCCGGGCAGGTCGTGGCGGGCGACGACCTCCCCGGCCCGCTCGCCCGGCCGGAGCGCGCCGGGCTGCTCCTCCCGCACGACGGGTCGGTGCACCCGGTCCGCTGGCTGCGGGCGCTGGCCGCCGCACTGGAGGCGCGCGGCGCGCGGGTCTTCGAGCGCTCGGCGGTGGTCGCGCCGCCGGCCGCCGACGGGGACGGCGTCGTCGTGCGGACGGCGGCCGGGACGGTGCGCTGCGACCGGGCGGTCGTGGCCGTCGACGGCGACCTTGCGGCGCTGGTCCCCACGGCGGCGGCCGTGCGCCCGCGGCGGCTCAACATGCTCGCCACGGCACCGCTCGGCCGGGCGGTCCTCCCGTTCCCCGTCTACGCGCGGTACGGCCACGAGTACGTGCACCAGACCGCGGACGGCCGGATCGCCCTCGGCGGCTTCTCCGACCTCGACGGGGACGCCGGCTGGACCGACCGCGCCGAGGTCTCCGCGCCGGTGCAGGCGCGGCTGGACCGGTGGCTGCGCGAGGAACTGCGGGCCGAGGCGCCGGTCACGCACCGGTGGGCCGGTGTCGTGGGCTTCGCCGAGGACCCCATGCCCCGGTGCGGGCCGGTCCCCGGCACCGGCGGGCGGGTGCTCGCGCTGGGCGGCTACAACGGCACCGGCCACGTGCAGGCGTGGGTCGCCTCCCGCGTGGTGGCGGACCTGGTCGTCAGCGGCGCGAGCTCCTCCGCCGGGCTCTACGCCCCCGTCGACGCCTGAGCGCCGAGCAGCCGCCGGTGGACGACGGCGCCGGGGCCGAGCGCGAGCAGGGCCTCGGTGAGCGCGTCGGCCGCGGCGTGCGCGTCGTCGTCGGTCATCGGGTCCAGGACGTCGAGGACGAACAGCGCGCTGGTGGTGCCGGTCGTGATCCGGGTGCGGACCCCCTGCCGCCAGTTCCAGCGGCGGCAGGTGACCCCGGCGTCGTCGCGCCACACGACCTCGCCGGGCTCCGGGTGCTCGACGGCGGGCTCGCCGCCGGCGGTGGTGTCGAAGGGCTCGCTGCCGTCGGCGCGCACCAGTCGCGGCGGGCCGGCGTAGGCGGCGCGGTCCTCCCCGCCGAGCGGCAGCAGATGGGCGACGGAGACGGCGTTGTAGACGTCGGTGATCCGGTCGATGCGCGGCAGCCCGTCCGGGTCGAGCCTGCGCAGCAGCGCCTCGACGCTGGGCCGGGTGCGCTGCGGCTTGGCGCCGAAGGCCCGGTAGGCCTCCCGCCAGGCGGCCGGGTGCGGCAGCTCCTCGGGCCGGCGCCCGTCGAGCCGCTCCCGCGCGGTGGCCTCGGCGGCGGCGAGGACGCGCTCGCTGGCCGCGTCGCTGGGGCCGCCCTCGAGCCCGTCGGCGGTGAGCAGCAGCGCCCGGTAGTCCGGGCGCAGGGCGAGCACGGCGTCGTCGACGGCGGCCGCGGCCAGCCACTCCTGCGGGTCGGTCATCTGCGTCCTCCGGTGACGTCGGGCTGGAACACGGTCAGGGCGAAGCGGGCGGGGCCGGGCGCGTCGGCGGGGGCGGCGTAGCCGTGGGGGACGTCGCCGGCGAAGGCGGCGGAGTCCCCGGCCGCCAGCCGGTCGGTGCGGTCCCCGACGCGGAGGCCGACCGTGCCCCCGAGCACCAGCAGCAGCTCCCGGGTGCCGGCGCTGTGCGGCTCGCTCGCGTGCTCCTCGCCCGGGTGCAGGGTCCAGTCCCACAGCTCGACGACGTCGGGCGGCTCGGTGCCGGCGACCAGCAGCGCCCGACCGCCGGACGGGCCGCGCCACAGCACCGGCGCCTCCCCGGCGGCGGTGACGGTCAGCATGCGGGGGCGCTCGACGTCGACCAGCACGGGCAGGCCGACGCCGAGGGCGTCGCTGATCCGCAGCAGGGTGGCGATGCTCGGGTTGCCCTCGCCGTGCTCGATGGTGATGACCATCCGGCGGCTGACGCCGGAGCGGTCGGCCAGCTCGTCGAGGGTCCAGCCGCGGGCGGTGCGGTGCTGCCGGACCCGCTGCCCGATGAGCTCGTTGACCCCGGGCGCTTGCGCCATCCCGACCCTTCCCTCGTACGCTGC
This sequence comes from Geodermatophilus sp. SYSU D01180, assembly GCF_054050415.1. Classification (NCBI taxonomy): domain Bacteria; kingdom Bacillati; phylum Actinomycetota; class Actinomycetes; order Geodermatophilales; family Geodermatophilaceae; genus Geodermatophilus; species Geodermatophilus sp. SYSU D01180. The sequence continues at coordinate 413,182 of NZ_JBJGZH010000001.1, forward strand.
CTTCTGAAGTGCAACATACTGCATCGAAGGAGGCGGTGTCCGTGGAGCTGCGGACGGAGACCCGGCTGGCGGTCCTCGGTCGCGGGAGCGGGACGCCCGGGCAGCCGCTGAACGTGCCGATCGTGCCGGCGTCGAACTTCCGCGCCGCCCCGGCCGGGACGGCGGGGCGCGAGTACTCCCGCGACGACGGCACGCCCGGCTGGGAGGCGTTCGAGGAGCTGCTCGGCGACCTGGAGGGCGGCGCCGCGGTGGCCTTCTCCTCCGGGATGGCGGCGATCGCCGCGGTCCTCGAGCTGCTGCCGGTGGGGGCGCGGGTGGTGGTGCCCCGGGACAGCTACACCGGCCTGCGCGCCCTGCTCGCGGACGGCGCGGCGGCCGGCGGGCGCTGGGCGGTGCGCACGGTCGACGCGGCCGACGCCGGCGCGCTCGCCGCCGCGGCCGGCGACGCGGACCTGGTCTGGCTGGAGACGCCGAGCAACCCGCTGCTCCAGGTGGTCGACGTCGCCGCGGTCGCCGCCGCGAGCGGCGCGCTCGTCGCCGTCGACAACACCTTCGCCACCCCGCTGCTGCAGAACCCGCTGCGGCTCGGCGCCGACTTCGCCGTGCACAGCGCGACCAAGGCGATCGGCGGGCACTCGGACCTGCTGCTCGGCGCGGTGGTGTGCCGCCGTCCGGAGGACCGGGCGCGGCTGGCCCGCCGGCGCGAGGTCGCCGGGGCCACGCCGGGCGCGCTCGAGGCCTTCCTCGCGCTGCGCGGGGCCCGCACCCTCGCCGTCCGGCTGCGCCGGGCGCAGGAGTCCGCGGGCGAGCTGGCCCGCCGGCTGGCCGCGCACCCCGCGGTGCTGCGGGTGCGCTACCCGGGCCTGCCCGGCGACCCGCACGCCGCCCTCGCCGCCCGCCAGATGCGCGGGCCCGGCGCGGTGCTCGCCTTCGAGGTCGCCGACGCCGCCACCGCGGACGCGGTGTGCGCGCACGTCCGGGTCGTCGCGTCCGCCACCAGCCTCGGGGGCGTGGAGTCGACGGTCGAGCGGCGGGCGAAGCTGCCCGGGCAGGAGCACGTGCCGGCCGGGCTGGTGCGCCTCAGCGTCGGGATCGAGCACGTCGAGGACCTGTGGGCCGACCTCGCGGCCGCGCTGGAGGCCGCCGGGTAGGTCCCGGGGTGGGTGCCGGGGCGCGCGGCCGGGGAGCGCATCATGGCCGCACCCGCGGATCCGGACGGATCCGGCCGAGGAGCGGAGGGACACCCCGTGGCCGACAGCCTCCCGCCGGTGGTCGAGCGCATCCACGAGGAGGTGCTGCGACGCAACCCCGCGGAGCCGGAGTTCCACCAGGCGGTCCGCGAGGTGCTCGAGTCGCTCGCCGTGGTGCTCAGCCGGCACAGCGAGTACACCGAGATGAAGACCGTCGAGCGCATCTGCGAGCCCGAGCGGCAGGTCATCTTCCGGGTGCCCTGGCAGGACGACTCCGGCGAGGTGCAGATCAACCGGGGGTTCCGCGTCGAGTTCAACTCGGCCCTCGGCCCCTACAAGGGCGGGCTGCGCTTCCACCCGTCGGTCAACCTCGGGATCGTCAAGTTCCTGGGCTTCGAGCAGGTGTTCAAGAACGCGCTGACCGGCATGCCCATCGGCGGCGGCAAGGGCGGCTCCGACTTCGACCCCAAGGGCCGCTCGGACGCCGAGGTCATGCGCTTCTGCCAGTCGTTCATGACCGAGCTCTACCGGCACCTCGGCGAGTACACCGACGTGCCCGCCGGCGACATCGGCGTGGGCTCCCGGGAGATCGGCTACCTGTTCGGCCAGTACAAGCGGATCACCAACCGCTACGAGTCCGGGGTCATCACCGGCAAGGGCCTGGGCTGGGGCGGCGCGCTGGTCCGCACCGAGGCCACGGGCTACGGGGCGGCCTTCTTCGCCGAGGCGATGATGGAGGCGGCCGGGGAGTCCTTCGACGGCCGGCGCGTCACCGTCAGCGGGTCGGGCAACGTCGCCGTCTACGCGGTGGAGAAGGTGCACCAGCTCGGCGGGACCGTGGTCGCCTGCTCGGACTCCAGCGGCTACGTCGTCGACGAGAAGGGCATCGACCTCGAGGTCCTCAAGCAGGTCAAGGAGGTCGAGCGGGCGCGGATCGGCGAGTACGCCGAGCGGGTCGGCTCGGCGTCGTTCGTGGCCGACGGCAGCATCTGGGACGTGCCCTGCGACGTCGCGATCCCGAGCGCGACGCAGAACGAGCTCGACGGCGACGCCGCCGCCGTCCTCGCCCGCGGCGGCTGCCGCTACGTCGTCGAGGGGGCCAACATGCCGGCCACGCCCGACGCGGTCCGGGTGTTCCGCGAGGCCGGGGTCGCGTTCGCGCCCGGCAAGGCCGCCAACGCCGGGGGAGTGGCGACCTCCGCGCTGGAGATGCAGCAGAACGCCTCGCGCGACCGCTGGACCTTCGAGCACACCGAGGCCCGGCTGGAGGAGATCATGCGCGGCATCCACGAGCGGTGCCACGCCACCGCCGAGGAGTACGGCTCCCCGGGCGACCTGGTCCTCGGCGCGAACGTGGCCGGCTTCCTGGAGGTGGCCGAGGCCGTCCACGCGCACGGCCTGGTCTGAGGCGGGGTCCGAAGGGGACCGGCCCGGTCTCCGTTGCCCCTGCACCCGGGCCGGGGCTAGCGTCCGCGGACGTCAGCGCGGGGGACCCGTCCCACCACTCGGGAGCCGGCCATGCTGGACGACAGCCGCGTCGCGGCGAACATCCCGGCGAGCGACCTCGACCGGGCGCGCACGTTCTACGCCGACAAGCTGGGACTCACCCCGGTACGCGAGCTCATGGGTGAGGTCCTGGAGTACGAGACCGCCGGGGGCACCCGGTTCGGGGTCTACCGGACCGAGTACGCCGGGCAGGCCGGGCACACCATCGCCCAGTTCCACGTCGACGACGTCGAGGCCCAGGTGAAGGAGCTCAAGTCCCGCGGGGTCGCCTTCGAGGTGTACGGGGACATGCCCGGCGTCGAGTGGAGCGGGGAGATCGCCTCGATCCCCGGCATGGGCAAGGCCGCCTGGTTCACCGACAGCGAGGGCAACGTCCTGTGCATCGACCAGGAGGACGCCCGCGCCTGACGCGGCTCACCCCGGGAGGGGGACGGCGGTGCCGCTCACCTCGACGCCGCCGCTCCCGGCCGGCACGTGCACCGACAGGGTGCTCGGCCGGCCCATGTCCGCGCCCTGCAGCACGGTGAGCCGGGCGGGCACCGCCACGTGCCCGCCCTCCCGCAGGTAGCCGCCCAGCGCCGCCGCGGCCGCGCCGGTGGCCGGGTCCTCGACGACGCCGCCGGGCGGGAACGGGTTGCGCGCGGCGAACGTGGTCGCGTCCTGGCGCCACACCAGCGCGACCGTCGTCCAGCCGCGGTCGGCCATCAGCCGGCCGAGCCCGGCCACGTCGTAGTCGAGCACGGCCAGCCGCGCGCGGGAGGCGAGGGCCAGCACCGGGTGCCACGCGCCGGCGTAGGCCACCCGTGGCGGCAGCGCGGGGTCGAGGTCGCCCGGGGCCAGCTGCAGCAGGGCCAGCAGGTCGCGCAGGTCGGCGTCCGCGAGGGGCTCCGTCCGCGGCGGGACGCTGGTGAGGGTCGCCGTCCATCCGCCGTCGGGGCCGCGCTCGGTGCGGACCGGCACCTCGCCGGCCGCGGTGCGCAGGTGTAGCGTCCCCGCGCCGGCGCGCTCGGCGTGCGCGACGGCGGTGGCGATCGTCGCGTGGCCGCAGAAGCTCACCTCGGCCAGCGGGCTGAAGTACCGGGCGTCCAGGCCGTCGCCGCGGGGGAGCAGGAACGCCGTCTCGGAGAACCCGACGTCGGCCGCGATCGCGAGCATCTCGTCGTCGGTCAGGCCGGTCGCGTCGAGCACGACCCCGGCGGGGTTGCCGCCGGACGGGTCGTCGCTGAACGCGACGTACCGCAGGACCTCGGGACGGGGGGCCGGAGCCGTGACCACGCCGACATGAGACAGCACGGCCCGCCTCCCCGGGAGGGGAGACCGGCCGTGGGTGTCCCGGGTCAGCGCGGCTCGCCGGCCAGCGCGGGCTCGCGCGCGGGCCCGGGGTGCCGCTCCAGCGCGGCGCCCTCGACGTCGAGCACCGGCAGCCAGCGCAGCCAGCGCGGCAGCCACCAGGCGGCGCTCCCGAGCAGCGCCAGCGCGGCGGGCACCAGCACCATCCGGACGACGAACGCGTCGAACAGGATGCCGATGGCCAGCGCGAAGGCGATCGACTTGATCGTCGCCTCGCCGGCCGGGACGAACCCGGCGAACACGCTGAACATGATCAGCGCGGCGGCGACGACCACCGGCGCGGCCTGCCGGAACCCGGTGCGGATGGCCTCCAGCGGCGGGGTGCCGTGGCTGTGCGCCTCGTGCATCCGGGACACCAGGAACACCTGGTAGTCCATCGCCAGGCCGAACAGGATGCCGATGACCAGGATCGGGGTGAGGCTCAGCAGCGGGCCGGTGGTGTCCAGGTTGACCACGTCGGCCAGCCAGCCCCACTGGAACACCGCCACGGTCGCGCCGAGCGAGGCGCCGATGGTCAGCAGGAAGCCCAGGACGCCGACCAGCGGCACCGGCAGCGACCGGAAGACCAGCACGAGCAGCACCAGCGCCAGCCCGACGACGAGCAGCAGGTACTTCGGCAGTGCCTCGTCCAGGCTCTGCGCGACGTCGACGCTGACCGCCGTCGCGCCGGTGACGTAGGCGTCGACGCCGTCGAGGTCGGCCAGCTGCGCGCGCAGGTCGGCGACGAGCTGCTCGGTGGCCTGCGTGGTCGGGCCCGACTCGGGGATGACGGTGAGCAGCGCGGCGGTGTCGTCGGCGTCGGGCACCGGCGGCGCGACCAGCGCGACGTCGTCGAGGCCGCTGACCGCGCCCGCGGCCTGCCCGGCGGCCTCCGCGGCGCGGTCGCCCTCGAACAGCACGGTGATCGGGCCGTTGAAGCCCTCGCCGAAGCCCGCGGCCAGCAGCGCGTCGGCGCGGGCGGCGGAGGTGCCCTCGGCCGGCGTCTGGATCAGCGTGGTCTGCATGGAGGCGACCGGGATCGCGATCACGCCGAGGCCCACGATGGCCAGCAGCAGCGAGGCGGTGCGGAACCGGGTGACGGTGCCGACCCAGCCGCCGAGGAAGCCCCGCCCGCGGGCCGGCGCGGCGGTCCCGGCGGTCGCCGCGGCACGGCGCCTGCGCGGCAGCACCCGGTGCCCGAGCAGGGCGAGCACCGCCGGCACCAGCGTGAGCGCCACCAGCACGGCGACGACGATCGTCGCGGCCGCGGCCAGACCCATCTGGGTCAGGAACGGGATGCCGGCGACGAACAGGCCGGCCAGCGCGATGACGACGGTGAGGCCGGCGGTGACCACCGCGGAGCCGGCGGTGCCGACGGCCAGCCCGATGGACCGGTGGACGTCGGTGCCGCGCAGCAGCTCCTGCCGGTGCCGGGTGACGATGAACAGCGTGTAGTCGATGCCGACGGCCAGGCCGAGCATCGCGGCGAGGATCGGCGTGGTCGAGGACAGGTCGACGAAGCCCGTGGCGATGGTGATGCCCAGGACGCCGACGCCCACGCCGACGAGCGCCGTCAGCAGGTTCATGCCGGCCACCGCGAGCGCGCCGTAGGTGACGGCCAGGACGACCAGCGCGACGACGACGCCGAGGACCTCGGCCGGGCCGCCGACGGCCGGCACCTCCTCCAGCGCCTGCCCGGTGACCTCGACGGTCAGCCCGGTGTCGCGGGCGTCGGCGACGGCGTCGCGCAGCGCGTCCTGCTCCTCGGGGGTGACCCCGCCGGCCTCGGCGTCGTAGGTGACCGTGCTGTAGCCGACCGTCTGCTGCGGGTTCACCGACGGCGCGGCCGGGTCCAGCGGGTCGGTCGCGGAGACGACGCCGGGCAACTGCCCGAGCGTGCCGGCCAGCCCGGCGACCGCGGCGGCGCTCTCCGGCGCGGTCAGCGTGGCGCCCTCGGGTGCGGCGACGACGACCCGCGCGGACACGCCGCCGGCGCCCGCGCCGAACTCCTCGCCGATCCGCTCCAGCGCGGTCGTGGACTCCTGGCCGGGGATGGAGAAGCTGGTCGACGTCGGCCCGGAGAGGGTGACCGCGCCGACGCCGCCGGCCACGAGGACCAGCAGCCACACGGCGAGGACGGCGAACCGGTGCCGCGCGGAGGAGGTCCCGAGACGGGACAACAGGACTGCCATGGACGATCAGGCCTCCGCCTGGGTGGGGTGGGAAGGGGTCGCGCCCGGACGGCGGTGGCCGAGCGCGTCGAAGCAGGTCGCGACGACGTACGGCCGCCACGCCGGTGTCAGCTCTGCCTGGCGGGCGGCCAGGGTGAGGACGGCGAGCGCGCCGAGCGCACCGACGACCCGGACGCACCGCTCGGGCTCGGCGGTCTCCGGGTCGACGCCGAAGGCCGCCAGCGCCATGGCGCCCGCCCCCTCGGTGAGGGCCCCCTCGGCGCCGGGCTCGCCCTGCGTGGCCGGCGCCAGGAGCAGGGCGACGACGCCGGGGTGGGCCAGGGCGACGTCGACGAGCACCTCGACGGCGCGGAGGTCGCGCGCCGGGCCCAGCGGCAGGTGCGCCACCTGGTCGAGCACCCGTCTGCCGAGCGTCCCGGCCTGGGCGAGCACGGCCTCGTGCAACGCGTCCTTGCTCGGGTAGTGGTGCAGCAGCCCGGCCTTGGACAGGCCGACGGCGTCGGCGACGTCCTGCACCGACGTCTTGGCGTAGCCGCGCCGGGCGAAGAGGGCGGCGGCGCGGTCGAGGATCCCCTCGTCGATCTGCTGCCGGAACGGGCGGGCCACGCTCCCAGGCTACGGGGGACCGACCGATCCGGTCGGCCGACCGCCCGATCCGGTCGGCGTGGGGTCGCTCACAGCATCCCGCTGGCCGGGAGTCGCTCCCGGGTCCCCGTCCGCACCGGGCGAGGATGACGTCATGACGACACGCAGGAGGGTCGGCCCGGCGGACGCGCGCTCGTGGCTCCTCGTCAACGGCGCCCGCCCGGAGCTCTTCGCGGAGCGGTACGCCTCGCGCGCGGACCAGGTGGTGCTCGACATCGAGGACGCCGTCGACCCGGCCCGCAAGGACGAGGCCCGCGCCGGCGTCGTCGAGTGGCTGCAGGACGGCGACCGGTCGACCTGGGTGCGGATCAACGACCACTCGACGCCGTTCTGGGAGGACGACGTCGCCGCCCTCGCCGGCCTGCCCGGGCTGGCCGGCGTGATGCTGGCCAAGACCGAGGCCGGCGAGCACGTCACCGAGACCTTCGACCGGCTCGGCGGCTCGACGCCGGTGCTCGCGCTGGTGGAGTCCGCACTGGGCATCGAGGAGGCGGTGGGCATCGCCCGCGCCCGCGGCGCCTTCCGGCTCGCCTTCGGCAGCGGCGACTACCGCCGCGACACCGGCACCAGCGCCGACGACCTGGCGATGGCCTACCCGCGCTCCCGGCTGGTCGTGGCCAGCCGGATCGGCGGCCTGCCCGGCCCGATCGACGGCCCCACGGTGAGCACCAGCCACCCGGTGCTGCGCGAGCAGTCCGCGGTCACCGTGACCCTCGGGCTCACCGGCAAGCTGTGCCTGGACCCCGAGCAGGCGCCGGTCATCAACGAGGTGATCAGCCCCGCGCCGTCCGACGTCGCGTGGGCGCTGGACTTCCTCGCCGACTTCGAGGCCCGCGGCCAGGTGATCCGCGACGGCAGCGACCTGCCCCGGCTGGGCCGGGCCCGCAAGATCGAGCGGCTGGCCGAGACCTTCGGGGTCCGGCCCGCCTGATCGGGCCACGCGGCGGCCGGGTCGTGGTGCGGGGGACCTCCAGGGCCCAGGATGGGGCTCCGGTCCCGTCCTGAGCAGGAGGTCCCATGACCCGGCAGCTGCCCCGCTCGGCCTCGGTCGTCGTCGTCGGCGGCGGGGTCGTCGGGCTGGCCACGGCCTACGAGCTCGCGCTGGCCGGGGTGCCCGACGTCGTCCTGCTGGAGCGGGACGCCCTCGGGTCGGGCTCGACCTGCCGGGCCGCCGGGGGCGTGCGGGCGATGTTCTCCGACCCGGTGAACGTCGCCCTCGGCGCCCGCAGCCTGGAGACCTTCCGCGACTTCCCGGCCCGGTTCGGGCAGGAGATCGACTTCGCCCCGGTCGGCTACCTGTTCCTCCTGGACGACGCAGCGGCCGTCGCGGACTTCGAGGCGGCGGTCGCGCTGCAGAACGACCTCGGCGTGCCCAGCCGGATGGTCGACGTCGCCGAGGCGGTGCGGCTGTCCCCGATGGTCGACCCGGACGGGCTGCTGGCCGCCGCGTGGTCGCCCACCGACGGGCACTGCACGCCCGAGTCGGTCGTGCTCGGCTACGCCTCCGCCGCGCGGCGGGCCGGGGTCACCGTGCTGCCGCACTGCCCGGCGACCGGCATCGACGTCCGCGACGGGCGGGTCGCCGCGGTCGCCACGGCGGCGGGCACGATCGAGACCGGGGCCGTGGTCTGCGCGGCCGGCCCGTGGTCGGCGCAGGTCGGCGCGTGGGCCGGCGTCGACCTGCCGGTGAGCCCGCTGCGCCGGCAGATCCTGGTCACCGAGCCGGTGCCGGGCCTGGACCCGCACACGCCGTTCACCATCGACTTCGGCACCTCGTTCTACTTCCACCGGGAGGGCGAGGGCCTGCTCATGGGCATGTCCGACCCCGACGAGACCCCCGGCTTCCGGCTCACCCGCTCCGACGCCTGGCTGCCACGGCTGGGCGAGGCGATCGAGCGGCGGGCGCCCGCGCTGGCCGGCGTCGGCGTCGCCGGTGGGTGGGCGGGCCTGTACGAGATGACGCCGGACCACAACGCCCTCATCGGCCGCGCCGCCGACGTCGAGGGGTTCCTGTACGCCACCGGCTTCTCCGGCCACGGCTTCCTCATGGGGCCCGCGGTCGGGGAGGTGGTGCGTGACCTGTACGTCGGCGCGCAGCCGTTCGTCGACGTCTCCGGGCTCGACGTCCGCCGGTTCGCCGGCGAGGGTGTCCGCCCCGAACTGAACATCGTCTGAGGACCCCTCTGCCCCCCACCGCTCGCACACTCGCGGCGGGACCCTTGCAGAGGGCCGGACCGACTCGAACACCGTCCTTCGACCCGAGGAGCGCTCCTGTGACCACCCTGCCCACCGCCGAGGACCTCGCGCGCCTGGCGGCCGACGCCGCCGGCCGCTGCGGCGTCGACCTCGACGCGATCGCGGGCGACTTCCCGGTGACCTCCCCGGTGAACGGGCAGCGGGTCGCCTCGCTGCGCCGGGACACCGCGGCCGACGTCGCGGCCGCCGTCGAGCGCGCGAACGAGGCGTTCCGCACCTGGCGGACGGTCCCGGCGCCGGTGCGCGGCGCGCTGGTCCGCCGGTTCGGCGAGCTGCTGCGCGAGCACAAGGCCGACCTCGCCACGCTGGTCAGCGTCGAGGTCGGGAAGATCACCTCCGAGGCGGCCGGTGAGGTCCAGGAGATGATCGACATCTGCGAGTTCGCCGTCGGCCTCTCCCGGCAGCTGTACGGCCGCACGATCAGCTCCGAGCGTCCCGGCCACCGGCTCATGGAGACCTGGCACCCGCTCGGCGTCGTCGGCGTCATCAGCGCGTTCAACTTCCCGGTCGCCGTCTGGTCGTGGAACACCGCGCTCGCGCTGGTCTGCGGCGACCCCGTCGTCTGGAAGCCCTCGGAGCTCGCGCCGCTGTCCGCGCTCGCCGCAGCCAGGCTGCTGGACCGGGCGATCGCGGAGACCGGGGCGCCGGAGGGCCTGAGCCAGGTCGTGCTCGGCGGCGCCGACGTCGGCGAGGCGCTGGTCGAGTCGCCGGGGGTGGCGCTGCTGTCGGCGACCGGGTCGACGCGGATGGGCCGTCTCGTCGGGCCGCGGGTGGCCGACCGCTTCGGCCGGTCGCTGCTGGAGCTCGGCGGCAACAACGCCGCGATCGTCACGCCGTCGGCCGACCTCGACCTCGCCACCCGCGGGATCGTGTTCTCCGCCGCCGGCACCGCCGGGCAGCGCTGCACCACGATGCGCCGGCTGATCGCGCACGTCGACGTCGTCGACGCCCTCACCGAGCGGGTCGCGGCCGCCTACCGCCGGCTGCCGATCGGCTCGCCGCTGGAGCCGGGCACGCTGGTCGGCCCGCTGGTCCACGACGCCGCGTTCAAGGCGATGCAGGACGCGCTCGAGGCCGCCCGGCAGCAGGGCGGGGAGGTGCTGGCCGGCGGGGGACGGCGGCTGGCCGACGAGGCGCCGGACGCGTACTACGCCGAGCCCGCGCTGGTCCGGATGCCCGGGCAGACCGACATCGTCCGGCAGGAGACGTTTGCGCCGATCCTCTACGTGCTGCCCTACCGCACGCTGGAGGAGGCGGTGGCGCTGAACAACGATGTCCCGCAGGGGCTGTCGTCGAGCATCTTCACCTCCGACCAGGCCGAGGCCGAGCGCTTCCTCGCCGCCGACGGCTCCGACTGCGGCATCGCCAACGTCAACATCGGCACCTCGGGGGCGGAGATCGGCGGCGCGTTCGGCGGGGAGAAGCACACCGGCGGCGGCCGCGAGTCCGGCTCGGACGCGTGGAAGGGCTACATGCGCCGCGCCACCAACACGATCAACTTCTCCGGTGAGCTGCCGCTCGCGCAGGGGGTCGAGTTCCCGATCTGACGGGGACGGTGTGCGCCGGGGCCGCGTTCCGCCTGCCGGGACGCGGCCCCCGCGCACCCGCTCGGGTGGCTAGACGGCCGTGGCGGTGACGAAGGTGCAGACGCCGTCGCCGGAGGTGGCCCGCTGCCGGATGCCCAGCAGCCGCAGCACCGCCATCTCCACGCGGTAGGCCAGCCGCATCGGCCCGGTGTAGAGGGTGTCGCCGGCGGTGGTGACCTCGATCCCGTCGAACCCGGCCAGCCGCACGTGCTCGGTGAGCATCCAGTCCGGCAGCAGGGTGATGTGGCCGGGGGAGTGGTAGTGGCTCGGGCCGAAGATGTAGGGCGCCCCGCGCAGCAGGGTCAGCAGCCGCGAGTGCGGGTGCGTGACGTTCGGCGTGCTCACCAGCAGCCGGCCGCCGGGGCGCAGCAGGGCCCGGATCGAGCGCAGCACCTGCCGCGGGTTCTCCACGTGCTCGAGCGTCTCCACGCACACGACCAGGTCGAACGGGCCGCGGGTCTCCTCGGTCCAGTCCGGGTCGTCGAGGTCGAGCCGGGCGATCCAGTCGTGCGGCGGGTCGAGGTCGGTGGGGACGACGTCGACGCCCGCGTCGCGCAGCCGCAGCGCCAGCGCGCCGCAGCCGGAGCCGACCTCGAGCACCCGCCCGCCGTCCGGGAGCAGCGTCCGGGCCAGGCCCGCGGCGTACTCGTGCACACCGGGGGCCGCGTGGATGCCGTGCCCCCGGTAGGTGCGGACGGCGGCCGTGCGGCGGCCGTCGCGGTGCTGGACGTCGGTCACCCGTCCACCCTGGCATCCCCGCGCACGTCCCGCAGACGGCGCGCAGACGTCACGCCGGGCACCACGGTGCGCCACCGACCGGCCACCCGTCGGTCACCTCGGTCCTGAGTACTGGGCGGGGCCGGGACCGCTCCCCGCGGCCGGCCCTCCTGTCGCCGCTCCCCGAGGAGAGACGTGCCCGGTCCGCACCACCACCACGACCACCACCACGGCCACGACCACGGCCACGAGCACGAGCCCGCCGCCTGGACGCCCTACAGCGACGTCTCGGTCCCCGACCAGGACCTCTCGCCCGGCGACCTCTCGCGCCGCCGGTTCCTGCAGGCGGCCGGGGTCCTCGGGCTGGCGGTCGGCGCGACGGTGGCCGGCGCGCCGCGCACCGCGCAGGCCGCCCCCCGCGCGGGCAGCGGCAGCGCCGGCGGGTACACCTGGCTCAACGGCGACCACCACATCCACACGCAGTACAGCTCCGACGGGCTCTACACCGTGCGGGACCAGGTCGAGCAGGCCCGCCGCAACGGCGTGAACTGGCTGGTCATCACCGACCACGGGTCCGCCACCCACGCGCGCCTGGGCGTCGACCTGGTCAACCCCGACGTCCGCGCCGCCCGCACGGCCCACCGGGACGTGCTGGTGTTCCAGGGCCTGGAGTGGAACATCCCGGCCGCCGAGCACGGCACCGTGTTCGTCGCCCCCGGCGACCACGAGGTCGCCGTGCTGAAGGAGTTCGAGAACCAGTTCGACGGCGCGGTCCGGGGCACCTCCGCCGGCTCGCCGGCCAACGAGGCGCAGGCCGTCGCCGGCATCCGGTGGCTGGGCCGGCAGATGCTCGCCGGCCGCACCCCGAACGCGCTGTTCCTCGCCAACCACCCGGCCCGCAACGGCCTGGACTCGCCGCACGAGATCCGCGCCTGGCGCGACGCCGACCCGCGGGTGGCGATCGGCTTCGAGGGCGCGCCCGGTCACCAGGCCGCCGGCATCCCCACCCCGCAGGGGCCGGGCGATGCGCGCGGCTTCTACGGCAACTCCCCGAACGCCAACAGCTGGCCGGGCTACCCGCCCGAGTCCTACCGGACCTTCGGCGGCTTCGACTGGATGACGGCGAAGGTCGGCGGGGTCTGGGACTCGCTGCTGGCCGAGGGCCGGCCGTGGTGGATCACCGCCAACTCCGACTCGCACTCCGTCCACCTCGACCGGCTGGTCCGCCCGAGGGGCCAGGACAGCAGCGCCTGGTTCACCGCCAACGGCCGGTACGGCGACCCGGTGGACAGCGGCACCCCGCAGGTGGACCGCGGCGACTACTTCCCGGGCTACTACTCGCGCACCTGGGTGGGGTCGACCGCCCGCGACTACGGCGCCGTCATGGACGGCCTGCGGGCCGGGCGCGCGTTCGTCGTCCACGGCGACCTGATCGACGGCCTGGAGGTCACCGTCCGGGGCGACGGCGGCGGCAACGCGCCGGGGACCCTCGGCGAGCAGGTGCGGGTGGGCCGCGGCGAGAACGTGCACGTGCAGATCCGCATCACCCAGCGGCGGCAGCCCAACGCCCACGGCGACGTGCCGCAGCTGCGCCGCGTCGACCTGATCACGGGCCCGGTCACCGGCCCGGCCGCCGACCGGGACACCCAGGCTGCCCCGGAGACCCGCGTCGCGGAGTCCTTCGAGGTCCGCGGCAACGGCCAGGTCGTCATCAACCACGTGATCCGCCGCGTCGACCGGTCGTTCTACCTGCGGCTGCGGGGGACCGACGGCAACGTCAGCGCCCCCGGCAGCATCGAGCCGCGGCAGGACCCGGTCGGCGACAGCGACCCGTGGACCGACCTGTGGTTCTACTCGAACCCGGTGTTCGTCACCGTTGGCTGAGTCCTCCTCCGGCGCCTGCTGGGTCGCGCTCTGCGGCGACACCGGCAGCTCGTGGAGCGCGCTGGCCGGGGTCGAGCACCGGCTGCTCGACCTCGGCCGGCGGGTCGGCGCCACGCAGGTCGCCACGCACGTCGTCCGGTCGGCCGAGGGCGGCCACCACGCCGGCACCCTCCGCGCGCCCCGGTCGGCGGGGCTGGCCGGGGCCGTCGCCGGCTGGCTCCGCCCCGGTGAGGCGGTCGTGCTGGCCGGCGGCGACGGCGAGGTCCGGCTCGGCGGGGACGCCGGGCACGGCGACCACGCGGCCGGCGTCGCCCGGGCGCACCGGGACCGGGCCTCCGGGCGGCTGGTCCGCTTCCCCGGCCAGGACGACCTGCCCGACCGGTTCCCGCTGGCCGAGCTGACCGCGCGGTGCGCGATCGAGGCGGTCGACCTGCTCGGCGTGGCCGACGCCCCGGGCCTGGTGCTGCGCACCCGCGGGCACCTGCGCCCGGAGTACCGCGACGGCGTCCTCGTGCTGCCGGTGAACGCCTGGGACGACCGCGAGGTGTGTCCGTTCGAGTCACCGACCCCGCGGGCCTGCTGCAGCGACCACTGAGGGACGGTGGCCCGAGGCGGGCCCGCGATCGACGGGGGACAGGGAGCTCGCCGCCGGGATCAGGCCCGGCCGCCGACAGGACGCGAGGTTCCGTCCTCGGCCTCGGCGGACCCGTCCTCCGGCACTTCACGTGGCCGGGGCACCTCGACGACGGGTCTCGGCCGGTCGGCGACGGGTGCAGCGCCCTGGACGGCGCGCCGCTGCGCCAGGAGCACCCTGGCCGCGAGCCGCGGCCGCAGCAACGACTCGGGCCGGTCGATCAGGTTGGCCACCCGGAGGAACGCCGAGCCCACCCCGGCGTCGACCGCAGCAGCGGCCTGGACCCGTGCGATGTAGGCGTTGACCACGCGTACTCGCGCCGAACGTCGTCCGAGGACCGAGGGCTGCCGCAGGTCACTGCCGGCAGCGATGTCCCACGGAACGTCGACGAGACGCGCGGCGCGACGGAAGAACTGCCGGGCGAGGTCGTCGACGCCGGCAGTGAGCAGCTGCCGCAGAACGAGGGCCTCCATGGCCGCCACCGTCATGCCCTGGCCGTAGACCGGGTTGAAGCTGCTCAAGGCGTCACCGGTGACCAGCAGGCCCTCCGGGAACCGGGTCAACCGCTCGTAGTGCCGTCGCGTGCTCCCGACGAAGTGGTACACGTGCGGGCCCTCGATCGGTTCCCGGTCCGCCATGAGCTGGGCGACCTCCGGTGCGGGCAGGCGGGCCGCGAAGGTCCGGAAACCCGCCAGGTCCGTCGGCGCGGCGTCGGGTCGGTAGGCACCCGCGCTGACGATCCAGCGTCCCCCTTCCAGCGCCAGGGCGGCGCCGAACCGGGGGACTGCGGTGGTGGCCCCGATGAGGCAGGCGCGGTCGCCGTCGAGGTCGTCGTCGTATCGGGGGACCACCCAGGTCGTGTAGCGGACGTCCACGTCGATCCGGGACTCCGTCGGCCGGCTGAAGCCGTGCGACTCGAGCCAGGACGGGGTGTGCGATCCGCGCCCGGTCGCATCGACCACCAGGTCGGCGTGGAGTGCCTCCTCCTCCGTGCTCCTGGCGACGGGATCGGAGCGACGCACCCGCACCCCGCACACCCGCCCGTCGACCGCTGTCAGGTCGAGGAGTCGGGCCGGTGCGAGCACCTCGACGCCGGGGAGGTCCAGGACGCGGGCCCGGACCCGGTCCTCCACCAGCGGTCGGCTCATGGCGAGGCCCTGCATCCCGATGGGGGACCGGTACAGCAGGTGCCCGTCGTTGTACCAGCGGGCGTCGCGCTGCATGTCGCCGATCTCGGCTCCGTGCTGCACCAGTTCCTCGGTGAGGCCGGGGAAGAACTCCTCCAGCACCTCCCGACCGCGGGCGAGCAGCCCGTGCGGATGCCGTCCCTGGGGTACGCCTCGCCGTGCGGCAGGCTCGTCGGGCAGCACGTCCCGGTCGACCACCGTCACCCGGTCGAACGCCTCGGTGAGCACCCTGGCGGTCAGGAGTCCGCTCATGCTCGCCCCGACGACGACCGCTCGTCCGCCCATCCGTGGCACACCGATCGCCCCCTGGGTCGTCGTGTCGTCCCGACGCGACGGTCCTCCGGGGGGCCGGGGACCGACAGGGGCCAGGGGCTCTCTGATCGCGCGACGACCCGAGCAGCCGCTGGGGGACCCCTGACGGTAGTGGCGGAGCGGCAGTCGGGAGGGCGGGCCTAGGCCGGGGCGCCGTGGTGGACGACGCGGCCCTTGCCCGCGCGCTTGGCGGCGTACATCGCCGCGTCGGCGCGCGCCATGAGCTCGTCGGCGCCCACCGCGGCGTCGCCGGCGGCCAGTGCCACCACGCCGGTGCTGGCGCCGACGGCGCGGGCGCGGCCGGCGACGGTGAACGGCACGGCCATCGCCGCGGTGATGCGGGCGGCGGCCTCCAGCGGGTCGCCGCCGTCCTCGAGCAGCGCGGCGAACTCGTCGCCGCCGAGCCGGGCCACCGTGTCCCCGCCGCGCAGCGCGCCGGTGAGCCGCTCGGCCACCCGCAGCAGCAGCTCGTCGCCGGCGGCGTGGCCGAGGGTGTCGTTGACCGACTTGAAGTCGTCGAGGTCGAGGAAGACGACGGCGACCGGCCGCATGTCCCGGGCGTGCAGCGCCAGGGCGTGCTCGAGCCGGTCGAGGAAGAGCGACCGGTTGGCCAGGCCGGTCAGCGGGTCGGAGAAGGCCAGGTGCCGCAGCTGCGCCTCGCGGGCGGCGAGGTCGCCGGCCAGCCGCACGTTCTCCCGGACGGTCACGTACTGCCGGACCATCAGCGCGGCGATCACGACGGCGGCGGTCAGCGTCTCGCCGGGGGACAGCGGCAGGCCGGCCATGCTGCGGGCCAGGGCGGTGGCCAGCGCGACCGCGACCGGGACGTAGGGCAGCAGCGACGCCGCGGTGCCCGAGCCGCGGACCGCACCGGCGCCGCCGTCGGGCTCCCCGGTGGCGCCCGGGAGCGTCGTCCGGCACAGCCCGGCCACGGCCAGCAGGACGAAGGCGGCGGTCCAGCCGAGGTCGGCCGTCCCGCCGTCGTAGGCGCCGGTGGCCGAGAGGTAGGTGAAGGCGCTGTCGGCGACGGCCAGGGCGGTGACGCCGGCCGCGAGCAGGTTCAGCGGCCGCCGGTCGCCGGCGGTGCGGGTGACCAGCAGGACGGCCAGCACGACCAGGACGACGTCGGTGACCGGGTAGGCGGCCAGCAGCAGCCGGATGCCGACGTGGTGGCCGGTGTCGTCGCGCAGCACCGCACCCAGCGCCGTCTGCCAGCTGACCAGGCCGACCGCGCCGGTGGTCATCACCGCGTCGAGGAGCCGCTGCAGGCGGCCGGTCCGCCCGCCGCCGGCCGGGTGCAGGACCAGCGCCGGCACGGCGAACAGGCAGAAGCCGAGGAACCCGACGTCGGCCAGCGACGGGAACGGCGCCTCGCCGCGGGTGGCGAGGACGGTCCAGTACGCCTGGCCGGCGCCCCAGGACGTGCAGGCCAGGGCGAGCAGCGCCCAGGCCGACCGCAGCCGCAGGCCGGTGCTGGCGACGGCGAACCGCGCGGTCGCGGCGCCGGCGGCGAGGGCGGCCAGCGTCTGGGTCAGGTCCGAGGCGAGCGCGGCGCCGGACGGCCCGAGGACCGTGGTGGCCAGCGTCCCGGCGGCGGCGAGGACGACGACCGTCGCCGCCAGGCGCGGGTGCGCCGTCGACCGGACCATGCTGCCGCCCTCGTGCTCGGGAAGGGGTTCTCCTCCTCTGCATCGACCGGTCCGGTCCGCGGGTCCATCACCCGGCGGGGGGAGATCAGCGGCTGAACACCGCCGCCTGCTCCGCGCACAGCTCCGCCAGCGCCTGCGGCGCCGACCGGCACAGCCGCGGGAAGGCGAGGAACCCGTGCGGCATGCCGACGTACCCGGTCAGCCGGACGGGCACGCCCGCGTCCCGCAGCACCGCGGCGTAGCGCACGCCGTCGTCGCGGATGGGGTCGTGCTCGGCCACCTGCACCAGCGCCGGCGGGAGGCCCGCGTGGTCGGTGGCGTACAGCGGCGAGGCGTGCGGGTGGTGCGGGTCCTGCCCGCCCAGGTAGTGGTCGCGGAAGGCGAGGCAGTCGGCCTTCGTGAGGATCGGCGCGGACGCGTTCTCCTCGATCGACGGGCTGCTCATCGTCAGGTCGACCGACGGGTAGACGAGGCCCTGGTGCGCGATCCGCGGGCCGGACCGGTCGCGCGCCATCAGGCAGACGACGGCGGCCAGGTTGCCGCCCGCGCTGTCGCCCATGACCGCGACCCGCTCGGGGTCGGCGCCGAACTCGGCGGCCCGCTCCACGACGTCGGTCAGGGCGGTGTAGCAGTCCTCGGCGGCGGCCGGCCAGCGGTGCCCGGGCGCGAGCCGGTACTCGACCGAGACGACGACGGCGCCGACGGTGGCCGAGACGGAGCTGCACAGCCAGTCCGCGGAGTCGAGGTTCCCGAGCGTCCAGCCGCCGCCGTGGAAGTTCACGACCAGCGGCAGCGGACCGGTCGCCCACTCCGGCCGGTAGCTGCGCACCGGCACCTTGCCGACCTCGCCGCGCACGGTCCCGTCGGTGAGCCGCACGCCCGGGGCCACGCCGCCGAGCAGCAGGTCGGTGACCGGGTTGTGCGGCACGCGTCGCTGCTGCGCCCTCCGCAGCCGCTCGTCGTCCATCCGCGTGACCGACGCCCGCGCGAGCAGCCGGCCGAGCAGCCGCACCCTCAGGTCCATCCGTGCCACGTGTCCTCCTCGGTGTCGTGCCGGTCAGTGGTGCCGATGAGTGGCGCGCCGTCCGCCGGTCTCCCCGGCATGACGTTCGAGACGGTCCGCTCGGCGGACGGGACCCCCGTCGCCTACGAGGTGTGGGGCTCCGGACCGCCGCTGGTGACGGTGTGCGGCGCGACCTGCGACCGCGCGCTGATGCGCCCGACCGCGCGGGCGCTGGGCGAGCACCGCACGTCGGTGGCCTACGACCGGCGGGGTCGCGGCGACAGCGGGGACACGCTCCCGTACGCGGTGGAGCGGGAGGTCGAGGACCTCGCCGCGCTGGTCGACGCGGTCGGCGGGCGTGCGTCCCTCTACGGGCACTCCTCCGGCGCCGCCCTGGTGCTGCGCGCCGTCGCCGCGGGCCTGCCGGTGGACCGCTTCGTCCTCCACGACCCGCCCTTCGCCCCCGACGACCCCGCGTTCCGGGACGAGAGCCGCGCCTTCGCGGTCGAGCTGCTGGACCTGCTGGCCGCCGGGCAGCGGGACGAGGCGATGGACCGGTGGTGCCGCGGCGCCGGGATGCCCGGCGAGGTGGTCGACGCGATGCGGGCGACGCCGCGGTGGGCGGAGCTGGTCGCGCTCGCCCCGACGCTCGCGTACGACCTGGCGGTGCTCGGCTCCGTCGAGACCGGCGGCGCGGTGCCCGAGGACGTCGCCCGCCGCGCGGGGCGGCCCGGGCTCGTGCTGGTCGGCGGCGACAGCCCGCCGTTCATGCGGGAGGTGGCCCGGCGGGTGGCGGAGCTCCTCCCGGCGGGCACGCTGCGCGTGCTCCCCGGCTCCGGCCACGTCGCCGCGCCGGGAGTCCTGGCGCCGCTGGTCGCGGGGTTCCTCCGCGGGTGACGTCGTCGGCACCGGTCAGGGCTCGGCGAACCAGGCGTGGCCGAGGCCGGGGACCAGCAGCAGGCCGTCCCGGACCGGCAGGGGACCGTCGCTGCCGTGCACCTGCGCGAAGGTGCCGAACCCGGTGACGGTGTCGGCGTCGACCCGCTGCGGGTGCGGCGAGAAGTTGGCCACCCCGACGAACGCGCCGCTGCGGGGGTGCTTGCGCCGCCAGACCAGCACCGCGTCGTTGCCGACGTCGACCACCGTGGACTCCACCCCGCCGCGCAGCGCCAGCAGCGACCGGCGCACCTCCCCGAGCCGGCGGATGCCGGCCCACACCCGGCCCTCCACCGTGGTGGGGTCCCCGCGGCGGGCCGCGGCCGCCCAGTCCATCGGCGGGCGGTGCATCCAGCGGTTGTCCGGTGCCCGCTCGGGCTCGGCGAGGTAGGAGGCGTCGTTGCGCTGCGCGAGCTCGTCGCCCATGTAGAGCAGCGGGACGCCGCCGAAGGCGTAGGCGACCGAGTAGAGGAGCAGCAGCCGGCGCACCCCGGCGTCGAGGGCGACCGGGTCGTCGCGGTCGAGCGCGTCCTCGATGCCGCACAGCGACGCCGCCGACCCCGAGATCCGCGCGTCGCCGGTGACCGGGTTCTCCTGGAACGGCGCGCCACGGGCGAACGAGCCGGGGAAGCGGCCGGCGTAGAAGTCGTTGAGGAACCGGCGGTGGGCGAACCCGTCGAGCCCGACGGCGGCGGCGTCCTCGTCCGTGACCGCCCAGCCGATGTCGTCGTGGCCCCGGACGTAGGTGCACCAGGTGGCTGTGGGCGGGATCGGCCGCATCCGGCGCAGGGCCTGCCGGGCCAGCCGGACGTCCTGGGTGGCCAGGCTGCTCCACAGCAGCACCATGAGCGAGTTGTGGTAGGCCAGCTCGCACTCGGGCCGGTACCGGTCGTGGCCGCCGAGGTAGGCGACCAGGTCGTCGGGGGAGACGATCGCCTCGGCCTTGAACACCACGCCGGGGGCGGCCAGCCGGGTGAGCGCGTGCAGCAGCTGCAGGAGGGTGTGCCCCTCGGGCTGGTTCTGGCAGCTGGTGCCCAGCCGCTTCCACATGAACGGGACGGCGTCCATGCGGAAGACGTCGACGCCCCGGTTGGCCAGCCACGCGATCTCGCCGGCCATCGCCAGCGCCACCTCGGGGTTGGTGTAGTCGAGGTCCCACTGGTACGGCCAGAACGTCGTCCACACCCAGCCGCCGGCGCCGCCGAGCGCCTCGGGTACCCAGCTGAACGAGCCGGGGGCCCGGTCGGGGAAGACCTCCGGGATCGTCGCGTCGTGGGCGTCGGGCATCGTCCGGTCGGGGAAGGCGGTGTAGAAGCCGGCGTAGGCGGGGTCGCCGGCGAGCCAGCCCCGCGCCCAGGGGTGCTCGCGGGCGGTGTGGTTGAGCACGAGGTCGATGCACAGCGCCATCTCCCGCTCGTGCAGCGCCGCCGCCACCGCCTCGAGGTCGGCCATGGTGCCCAGCCGCGGGTCGACGGCGCGGTAGTCGGCCACCGCGTAGCCGCCGTCGTTCTCGCCCTCCCGCGGCCGCAGCAGCGGCATGAGGTGCAGGTAGGTGGTGCCGAGCTCGGCGAGGTGGCCGAGCCGGCCGGGCAGCTCGCCGAGGGTGCCGCAGAACCGGTCGACGTAGCAGACGTAGCCCTGCACCCGCGCCCGCTGGAACCACGCGGGGTCGATCTCCCGTCGCCGGTCGATCCGCCGCAGCGGTTCCGGCCGCTCGGCCGCCGCGGCCAGCGCGGCGCGCAGCCCGCGGGCGAACAGGTCGTCGGCGGCGTCCCCGTAGAGGATCGCCAGCGGCTCGTGGACGTCGTAGAGCGCCAGGTCGGCGCGGGTGAGGAAGGCGTCGGCCTCCGCCTCGCCGAGGGCGGCGACCGCCTCGTCCGCGAGGTCCGGCCGCAGCGCCGCCCACGCCCGCCGGGCCCCGGCCCGCAGCTGCTCGGCCCCCGTGCTCATGTGCCCTGCGTATCGCGTCCGGGCCCCGCGTGCACCTCGGTGGGGCGGCCCGCACCCCGACGGCGTCGCCGGGTCCCGCAGACTGGCGCCCGTGTCCGCCACCCCGCCACCCGTGCAGTCCGCCTGGCCCGGGGACGTCGCCGACGTCCTCCCGCTCCTCGCCCCGGAGTCCTGAGGTGAGCCGCGCACTGGTCCTCGGCGGCGGTGGCATCGCCGGGATCGCCTGGGAGATCGGGCTGCTGTCCGGGCTGGCCGAGGCCGGGGTCGACGTCCGCGACGCCGACCTCGTGGTCGGCACCTCGGCCGGCTCGGTCGTCGGCACGCTGCTGCGCACCGGTGCCGACCTCGAGGAGCTCTACGCCGCGCAGCTCGGCCCGGTGCCGGCGACCGAGCGGGCGGTGGAGTTCGACGGCGCCGCCTTCCTCGCCTCGTTCGCCGCCGCGCTGGCCGGGGCGACCGGCGAGCAGGACGCGCGCGCCCGGATCGGCGGGCTCGCGCTGTCGGCGCAGACCATGCCCGAGGCCGAGCGGCGCGCGGTCATCGGCGGCCGGATCGGGTCCCCGGAGTGGCCCGCGCAGCGGCTCGTGGTGACCGCGGTCGACACCGCGGACGGGGAGTTCCTCGCCGTCGACCGCGACACCGGCTTCCCGCTGCCCGACGCCGTCGCCGCGTCCTGCGCGGTGCCCGGCGTCTACCCGCCGATCACGATCGGCGAGCGGCGGTTCATGGACGGCGGGATGCGCTCGGCCACCAACGCCGACCTCGCCGCCGGCTGCGGGACGGTGCTCGTCGTCGCGCCGATGGCGGGGATCGCCGGCAGCCCGCTGGGCCCGTCGCTGGACGACGAGCTGGCCGCGCTGCGCCGGGAGGGCGAGGCGCACCTGGTGCTCGCCGACGAGGACGCGGTGCGCGCCTTCGGCACCAACCCGCTCGACCCCGCCACCCGCGGGCCCTGCGCCCGCGCCGGCCGCGCCCAGGCCGCGCGGGTCGCCGACGAGGTCCGCGCCTTCTGGGGCTGACCACCCGGAGGACGTCGGGCGGCGTCAGTCCGGCAGGACGCGGACGGCGAGCACCGCGACGTCGTCGTCGGTGCGGCCGGGCAGGGCCCGGGTGAGCAGCCGGTCGCACAGGGCGTCCGCGGCCAGTCCGGACAGCCCGG
Source organism: Geodermatophilus sp. SYSU D01180 (assembly GCF_054050415.1). Taxonomy (NCBI): domain Bacteria; kingdom Bacillati; phylum Actinomycetota; class Actinomycetes; order Geodermatophilales; family Geodermatophilaceae; genus Geodermatophilus; species Geodermatophilus sp. SYSU D01180. The sequence continues at coordinate 435,317 of NZ_JBJGZH010000001.1, forward strand.
ACAGCGCCTCGGCGGTGGCCGCGAGCCCCTCGTCGATGCCCTGCCGGCCGACCTCGACCAGCCCGTCGGTGAGCAGCAGCAGCGTCTCGCCGGGCGCGATCGCCGCCTCGTGGTCGCGGCGCAGGCCGGGCTCGTCGGTGCCGAGCAGCCGCTCGGGCGGGGTGTCGAGCAGCCGCACCGCGTCGTCGGCGCCGAGCACCAGCGGCGGCAGGTGACCGGCCGACGACCAGCGCAGCAGCCGGCCGGAGCCGCCGGGCGCCGGTGCCAGGTGCGCGACCAGCGCGGTGGCCAGCGTGCCGACGTGCAGGCCGGCCAGCACCCGGTCGACCCGGTCGAGCGTCCGCGCCGGGCCGTCGGGGGAGTCGTAGGCGAGGGTCCGCACCGCGCTGCGCAGCTGCGCCATCGCCGCGGCGGCCTCGACGCCGTGCCCGGCGACGTCGCCGATGACCAGCACCGTGGTCCCGTCGGGACGGGGGAACGCGTCGTACCAGTCGCCGCCCACCAGGTGCTGCGACACCGCCGGCCGGTAGCGGACGGCGACCTCGAGGCCGGGTGGCTGCGGCGGCGGGGTGAGCAGGCTGTGCTGCAGCGTCTCGGCCACCCGCAGCTGGCGGCCGTAGAGCCGGGCGTTGTCCAGCGCCAGCGCCCCACGGCGGGCGACCTCGACGGCGAGCGCGACGTCGGCGGGGCCTGCGGGCGGCCGGTCGCCGCACCGCACGAGGGACAGGACGCCGAACCCCGTGCCGCGCGCCTGCAGCGGCACGAACAGGCTCGACCGGGGGTCCAGCCGCTCCCAGGCCGCGCGCACCGGGCCCTCGGGCATCGACTCCGGGCCCAGGTCCGCCTCGATGCGCTCCAGCTGCACCGGCTCGCCGGACGAGAGGACCGAGGCGAGCGCGGCCTGGTCGCGCGGGGCGGTGACGCGGCCGGCGAGGTAGGTGTCGACGTCGTCGAGGCGCTCGGGGTCCCGGTGCGCGCGGGCGGAGCTGCCGGGGGCGCCGTCGCCGGCGAGCAGGGTGACCGTGGCCCAGTCGGCGAGGACGGGCACCACCAGGCGGGCGAGCTGCTCGGCGGCGGTGCCGGTGTCCAGGCTCTGCGTCAGGGACTCGGTGACCTCGGCGAGGTACCGGTAGCGCTCGACGTCCCCGGTCCCGTCGTCGCTGCTCACCCCGGCTCCCGTCCCGGCTCCCCTGTGCACGGGGTGCCGGTACGGAGCGTACGGCAGCCGTCACCCGCGGACCCGCAGCTCGCGGCGGCTGTGCGGCCGGGGACCGGGGGCCACACTGGGGGAGGGGACGGGAGGCGGACATGACGACGGCGAGCATCGGCGCGGCCGACTTCGCGACGACGGTGTCCGGGCCGGGCATCGTGCTGGTCGACTTCCGGACGTCGCGGTCGGGCACCAGCCGGGCGTTCACCGCGGTGTTCGACCGGGCCGCGGCGCGGCACCCGGACCTGCGCTTCGCCGCCGTCGACACCGACGCCGAGGCCGCGCTGGCCGCCGAGCTGGGCGTGCGGTCGGCGCCGACGCTGCGGGTCTACCGCGACGGCGTGCTGGTCTTCGCCGAGCCCGGGTGGATCCCCGCGGACTCGGTCGACCTGCTCGTGGAGACCGTCCGGGCCCTGGACATGCAGGCGGTGCGGGCGACCTACCCCGAGCCGCTGGACTGAGCGGGGTCCGCGGCACCGGGCGGTGCCGCGGGCCCCGGGGTTCAGATCGCCAGGCCGCTGCAGGAGCGCGTGCAGTCGACGGCCCAGACGGCGGTGCCGAGCGCCGCGAACCGCGCGGTGCGGACCAGCCGCTCCCCGTGGGGTCCGGTCACGACCGGGTCCGCGGCCGGCGGCTGCGCCGTGCCGGGCGGGGTCCCGGCCCCGGGCTGTGTCGCGCCGGGCTGCGTCGCGCCCGGCGGGGTGCCGGTCCCGGGTTGCGGTCCGGTGCCCGGCTGCGTCGGGGCGGACGCGGCGTCGACGTAGGTGAGCCCGGCGGTCAGGACCGTGGAGGTGCCGTCCGGCGCGAACACCCAGACGTCGTAGCTGCCCGCGACCCGGGCCGGCGTCGTGAAGCTCAGGCCGGTCGCCGACACCGCGGTCACCGTCGCGGCCGTGGTGGCGCCGATCCGGACGCGGGCGCCCGCCGGGATCGCCTCGCCGGTGACGACCACGCGCGTGCCGCCGGCGGTGCTCACCCGCGTCGGGCTGACCGACGTCAGCCGGAACGGGCCCACCCGCGGGTAGTCCGTGCGGCCGCCGAGGTCCGGGGCCGGGGCACCCGGGACCGGGGCGGTGGGTGCGGGGGTGCCGCTCCCCGGGGCGGACGGGCCCGGGGTGGGCGTCCCCGGAGCCGGGGCGCCCAGGGTGGAGGTGCCGGGAGCCGGGGTGCCGGGCGTGGGAGTGCGCGGCGCCGGGGTGCCCGGGGCGGACGTGCCGGGAGCCGGGGTGCCCGGCGCCGGGGTGCCGGGGGCCGGGGTGCCGGGAGTCGGGGTGCCGGGAGCGGGGGTGCGCGGGCTGGTGGCGCCCGGCGCAGGGGAGCCGGTCCCGGGAGCCGGCGAAGCGGTCCCGGGGGTCGAGGCACCGGGCGTCGGGGTGCCCGGCGTGGAGGTGCCGGGGGTCGAGGTGCCGGGCGTGGAGGTGCCGGGGACCGGGGTGCCCGGGGCCGGCGACGACGGGGCCGGGGAGACCGCGCCCGGCGCCTGGTACTCGACGCCGACCAGCAGCGGGGCCGCGGAGGACAGACCGACGTCCACGCCGTCCCGGACCAGTTGCGCGGTGAGCACGTACCGGCCCTCGGCCAGATCCGTCCTCGGGGTGACCGTCGCCGCGGGACCGGGGCGGGAGCCCAGGTCGAACTCCACCTGGCCCTCGTCGTCGGTGGCCGCGGTGACGCCGCCGACGGTGACCGGCTGCCGCGTCAGCGCGTAGACCTCGCCGTCGTGCTCCATGCCCAGGCCGAGGCGGACGGAGTACGCGCCGGCCGGGGCGCTGCCGCCGGTGACGACGGTCGGGGCCACCGTGCCGGGGTCGGCGTGCATGCCGGTGAACGTGTAGGAGACCGGGGCGCCGGTCGCGCCGAGCGCCGCCAGCGACAGGCGGCCGCCGGTGACCGACCGGCCGGCGAACGCGGCCACCGGCCGCGCGTCGCGCAGCAGCCGCTCGGCCAGGTCCCCGGCCGAGGCGGCGCGGTCGTGCGCCCGGTAGAGCGCGACGGCGGCGGCGACCTGCGGCGCGGCGATCGAGGTGCCGCTGACCGCGCCGTACCCGCCGGTGTTGCTGGGCGCCACCACGAGGTTGCCGGGCGCGAAGACGTCGACCGTGCCGGCGCCGTAGGCGGAGAACGACGCGACGGTGTCGGCGGCGGTGCTCGCCCCGACGGTGAGCACGTTGGGCGCGTTGATGCTCGCCGGGTAGAAGGGCGAGGTGTCGCGGTCCAGCGCGTCGTTTCCGGCCGCGGCGACGACGACCACGCCCTTGCTGTTGGCGTAGGCGATCGCGTCGCGCAGGATCTGGGCGCCGCCCGGGCCACCCCAGGAGGCGTTGACGACGTCGGCGCCGTGGTCGGCGGCGTAGCGGATCGCCTGCGCGCCGAGGTACAGGTCGACGCTGCGTCCGCTGCCGATGACCAGCGGCATGACGGTGGCGTCGGGCGCCACGCCGGCCAGCCCCTCGCCGTTGCCCGCGCGGGCGACGGCCGCCCCGGCGACCCCGGTGCCGTGCGAGTTGTCCCCGCCGCCGTTGGTCACGTCGGGGGAGTTCGCGTAGAAGTTCCAGCCGTGGCAGTCGCCGGCGTAGCCGTCGCCGTCGGTGTCGGCCGTCCCGCACGGCTCGCCGGGGTCGGTCCACAGGGCGCCGGCCAGGTCGGGGTGGCTGGTCATCACGCCGCTGTCGACGACCGCGATGACCGTGCCGCGGCCGGTGCCGGCCTGCCAGCCGGCGGGCGCGGCGACGTCGGCGCCGGCGACCGCGGCCTGGTTGTAGGCGTTGGCGCCCGTGTTGGACAGGTGGTAGCCGAACGCGGCCCAGTACGGGTCGGTGACCGCCTGGCCGAGCGCCTCGCCGGGCACCGACACGGTGACGGCCGCGTCGGGCAGCAGTGCCCGGACGGCGTCGGGGGTGATGCCGTACCCGGCGAGCAGGGCGGTGCCGTCGAAGAGCAGTTGCGCGGAGTCGACGCCGGCGAGCCCGTCGAGCGCGGTCAGCGTGGCGGCGTCGATGCCCGCGGGGTCGTCGACGACGAGGCGGGTGCGCCCGTCACCGGCCGGTGCGGGGTCACCGGCCTCCACCAGCGGCGGGTCGGCGAGCGCGGTGTCGACGGCAGCGGCCCCGCCGAAGCCGAGGACGGCCGCGACGACCGCGGCGGTCGCCCGCCCGGCCCGGTTCGCGTGCCAGCCGCCCGGACCCTCCGGTCCTGCAGTCGCCATCCCGCTGCCCTCTCCCCGTCGTCCGCGCGGACGCCGGGAGGGCGCCGCTGACGGCGGGGAGCCTCACACGGACCGGGACCGTCCGTATCTAATCGACCACGAGCGGTGACCCCGACGGGGGAGCCGACCACGTCCCCGACGCCGCAGGGGACGGGTCAGCCGGCGAGGACGACGACCAGGGTGCGCGGGCCGTGCACGCCCTCGACCCGCTGCAGCTCGATGTCGCTGGTCGCCGACGGGCCGCTGACCATCGTCAGCGGGGCGACCGGGTCCAGCCGGGCCAGGGCGTCGGGCACGTCGGGCACCACCTGCGCGGCCTCGACCACGCAGACCAGGACGTCGGGCAGCAGCGACAGCGCCCGCCGGCCCGACCGCGGCGACCCGTCGAGGACCAGCGTGCCGGTCTCGGCGACCGCCGCCGCCACGCCGGTCAGCGTCGCGGCGAACGCGGCGAGCTCCACCGCGGGCCGGCCGTCGTCCTCGGCCGAGCCGGCGGGCCGCCACGCGGCCGGCACCCCGGGCGCGACCACGACGCCCGCCGGGTCCCAGCCCGCGCCCAGCGCCGCGTCGAGGCCGCGGACGACGGCCGCCGGGACGTCGCCCGGCGCGCAGCGCAGCACGGTGGCGCGGTAGTCCTCGACCCGCTCGGCGAGCAGGTCCAGCAGCTCGGCCACCGGGAGCTCGCGCGGCGCCGGCACCGGCGGGACGGCGACCGACGGCCGCTCCGGGCCCAGCGCCGTCCGGATCCGGCCGAGCACCTCCTCGCGGGCGCTCACCGGCCGTGCTCCTCGTTCCACTGCTGCACGAACGTCCTCCCCGGCGGGGTGGGCAGGTCGCGGGTGCGGGTCCAGGCGCTCGCCGGGGGCGGCAGCGCGCCCGGCAGCGTCGGCCTCCCGCGGGCGAGCAGCCGGCCGAGCCCGGCGGCGCGCTGGGCGAGGTGCCACAGCCGCGGGTTGCTCATGACCCGCGACAGCCCGCGGAAGGCCACCGCCTCGGCGGTGGGCCGCTCCTGCGCCTCGACGTGCTCCGCCCGCAGGTGCACCAGGATCGACGGGATGTCGATCGCCACCGGGCAGACGTCGTAGCAGGCCCCGCACAGCGACGACGCGTACGGCAGTGAGGCGTTGTCCTCGACGCCGGTCAGCTGCGGCGAGAGCACCGCGCCGATCGGGCCGGGGTACACCGAGCCGTAGGCGTGCCCGCCGGTGCGCTCGTACACCGGGCACACGTTGAGGCAGGCCGAGCAGCGGATGCAGTGCAGCGCCTCGCGGCCCACCTCGTCGGCGAGCACCGCCGTCCGGCCGTTGTCGAGCAGCACGAGGTGGAACTCCTGCGGCCCGTCGCCGGGGGTCACGCCGGCCCACAGCGAGGTGTAGGGGTTCATCCGCTCACCGGTGGAGGAGCGGGGGAGCAGTTGCAGGAAGACGCCGAGGTCCTCCCAGCGCGGCACGACCTTCTCGATCCCCATGACGGTGATCAGCGTCTGCGGGAGCGTCAGGCACATCCGGCCGTTGCCCTCGCTCTCGACGACGGCGAGCGTGCCGGTCTCGGCGACGGCGAAGTTGGCCCCGCTGACGGCGACCCGCGCGCGCAGGAACCGCTCGCGCAGGTGGGCGCGGGCGGCCATCGCCAGCTGCCGCGGCTCGTCGGTCAGCCCGGGGTCGACGCCGGGGATGGTGCGGCTGAAGATCTCGCGGATCTCCGAGCGGTTCTTGTGGATCGCCGGCACGAGGATGTGCGACGGCGTGTCCTCGCCCAGTTGCACGATCAGCTCGGCGAGGTCGGTCTCGACGGCGCTGATCCCGGCGGCCTCGAGCGCCTCGTTGAGGCCGATCTCCTGGGTGGCCATCGACTTGACCTTGACCACCTCGTCGCTGCCGGTGGCCCGGACCAGGTCGGTGACGATGCGGTTGGCCTCGGCGGCGTCGCGGGCCCAGTGCACCGTGCCGCCGCGCGCGGTGACCTGCCGCTCGAGCTCCTCGAGGTGCTCGTCGAGCCGGGCCATCGTGGCGGCCTTGAGCGCCTTCCCGGCCTGGCGCAGCTGCTCCCAGTGCGGCACCTCGGAGACGACGGCGGCGCGCTTGCCGCGGATCGTCGTCGTGGCGCGGCCGAGGTTGGCGCGCAGCTGCCCGTCGCGCAGGGCGGTGCGGGCGGCGTCGGGGAAGGGCCGGTCGCCGCGCAGGTGGCCGACGCCGCGGGGCGCGGTCGGCAGGCCGAGGAACGTCGTCCCGGAGCGGGGTGCGCCCGGCGCGAGCGGCGTCGGCTCCGAGGGGGCAGGAATGGCCATGTCCGCCGCCCTCAGGCCCGGACCGCGGGGGCGGTGGACCGGGTGGGGCTCACGTCGTCCTCCGTCGAGGCGAGGATCTCGGCCAGGTGCACCGTCCGGGTGCCCGAGCGCAGCCGGGACAGCCCGCCGCCGATGTGCATGAGGCAGGAGGCGTCCCCGGCGGTGCACACCTCGGCGTGCGTGGAGAGCACGTTGGCCATCTTGTCGGTGAGCATCGCCGTCGAGGTGTCGGCGTTCTTCACCGCGAACGTGCCGCCGAACCCGCAGCAGGACTCCGCGCCCGGCAGCTCCACCAGCTCCAGCCCGCGGACGGCGCGCAGCAGCTGCAGCGGCCGGTCGCCCACCCGCAGCAGGCGCAGCGAGTGGCAGGTCGGGTGGTAGGTGACCCGGTGCGGGTAGTACGCGCCGACGTCGGTCACGCCGAGCACGTCGACGAGGAACTGCGACAGCTCGTGGGTGCGCGCGGCCAGCGCCTCGGCCTCGGCGGCCAGCCCCTCCTCGCCGGCGCGGCGGGCGACGGCGGCCTGCTGGTGGTGGATCGAGGCCACGCACGACCCCGACGGCGCCACGACCGCGTCCGCGCCGGCGAACGCCCGCACGTGGTTGGCCACGATCGGCACCGCCTCGCGCCGGTAGCCGGTGTTGACGTGCATCTGCCCGCAGCAGGCCTGCGTCGGCGGCACGACCACCTCGTGGCCCAGCCGCTCCAGCAGCCGTGCGGTGGCCAGCGCGACCTGCGGCACCACCGTGTCCACCAGGCAGGTGGCGAACAGCGCGACCCTCACGGGGTCCCCTCTCTGTCGCGGAAGACCATGCTCGACTCGCGGACCACGAGCGTCGGCTCGAAGACCTCCTGAACGTGCACGTGCCCCTCGCCGCGCGCCTCGTCCAGCAGCAGCTCGGCGGCCCGCGACCCGAGCGCCGCCCGCGGCTTGCGCACCGAGGTCAGCGGCACCGCGGCGGCCGCGGCGAAGTCGATGTCGTCGTAGCCGACGATCGCGAAGTCGTCGGGCACCCGCACGCCCTGGCGGACCATCTCCTGCAGCACGCCGAGGGCGAGCAGGTCGTTGGCGCACACCGCGGCGGTGGGCCGGCGGGCCGCGGGCAGGCCGACGATGCGCGCGGCGGCCTCGCGGCCGCCCTGGACGGTGAGGTGCTCGGGGGAGAGGACCAGCAGCGCGTCGCCGTCGCCGGTGGCCTCCCGCACGGCGGCCACGACGCCGGCGTGCCGCTCCTGCACCTGAGGCAGGCCCGACGCCCCGCCGATGAAGGCGATCCGCCGGTGCCCGCGCTCGAGCAGGTGCTCGGCGGCCAGCCGGCCCCCGAGGACGTCGTCGACGGCGACCGCGCACTGGTCGGGACCGCTCGCGCGCCGGTCCACCAGCACCACCGGCACCCCGCGGCGGCGCAGCGAGTCCAGGTGCGGCGACGGCTTCGCGGTCGGGGTGATGAGGACGCCCTGCACCCGCTGCTCGGCGAGCACGTCGAGGTGGGCGGCCTCCTTCTCCGGGCGGTCGTCGGAGTTGCACAGGATCACCGCGAGGCCGGCCGGGTCCACGACGTCGTCGACGCCGCGGGCGACGTCGGTGAAGAACGGGTTGGCGATGTCGAGGACGACCAGGCCGATGGTCCGGCTGTGCCCGGCGCGCAGGTGGCGGGCCGACTCGTTGCGCACGAAGCCGAGCGCGGCGATCGCGTCGAGCACCCGCTCGCGGGTCGGCCCGCTCACCACCTCGGGGCGGTTGAGGACGTTGCTCACCGTCCCGACCGAGACGCCGGCCTGCTCGGCGACGTCGCGGATGCTCACCGGCACGGCGTCTCCTCACGGGGGTCGGGGTGGGTGACGGGGGACACCGTCCAGCAGCGATGGTCGCCCGTGGACTGAAACGTGTCAAACACCGGTCACGGCCCGGACACCCGGTGTTGACACGTCTTGAAACGCCTCCCTATGGTCTGCGCCACAGCACGCCTGAATCGTTTCACAACGGAGGTGGTCGTCGTGGACCACGCCTCGGCGCCACCTGCGCCGCCGGCGACCGGTCGGGCAGAGGACGGCACCGTGGTCCTGGCCCTCGAGGACGTGGGCAAGAGCTTCGGCGCGGTCGCCGCACTGCGCGGCGCGCAGCTGGAGCTGCGCGCGGGGGAGGCCCACGCGCTCGTCGGCGAGAACGGGGCCGGCAAGTCGACGCTGGTCAAGATCCTCGCCGGCGTGCACGGCCCGGACACCGGCCGCGTGCTGCTCGACGGCCGGCCGGTGACCCTCGCCGACCCCGCCGCCGCGCGGGCCGCCGGCATCGCGGTCATCTACCAGGAGCCCACGCTGTTCCCCGACCTGTCGGTCGCGGAGAACATCTTCATGGGCCGCCAGCCGCTGCTGTCGGGCCGGCGCATCGACCGCCGCGGCCTCGCCCGCCGCTGCCGCGAGCTGTTCGACCGCCTCGGCGTCGCGCTCGACCCCGACCGCCCGGCGCGCGGCCTGTCGATCGCCGACCAGCAGATGGTCGAGATCGCCAAGGCGCTGTCGTTCGACGCGCGGGTGCTGGTCATGGACGAGCCGACCGCCGCGCTGTCCGGCGTCGAGGTGGAGCGGCTGTTCGCCGTCGCCCGGTCGCTGCGCGACTCCGGCGCCGCGGTGCTGTTCATCTCCCACCGGTTCGACGAGGTGTTCGACCTCTGCGACCGGATCACCGTGATGCGTGACGGGCAGTGGGTCTCCACCGACCTCGCCCGCGACCTCACCGTCGACCAGGTGGTCCGCCGGATGGTCGGCCGGGAGGTCTCCTCGCTGTTCCCGAAGGTCGACGTCGAGCCCGGCGACGTGGTGCTCGAGGTGCGCGGCCTGACCACCCGCGGCGTGTTCGCCGACGTCTCCTTCGACGTGCGGGCCGGCGAGATCGTCGCGCTGGCCGGGCTGGTCGGGGCCGGGCGCAGCGAGATCGTGCGCGCGGTCTTCGGCGTCGACCCCTACGACGCCGGCTCGGTCCGGGTGTCGGGGAAGGCGCTGAGGAAGGGCGACCCGGCCGCGGCCATGGCCGCCGGCATCGCGCTGGTCCCCGAGGACCGCCGCCAGCAGGGCCTGGTCATGGAGCTGTCGGTGGAGAAGAACGCCACCCTCACCCGGCGCTGGAAGCTGGCGAGGGCCGGCCTGCTCAGCTCCCGCGCCGAGCGCGTCCAGGCCACCGAGTGGTCCCAGCGGCTGCAGGTCAAGGCCGGGAAGCTCTCCGACCCGGTGTCCACGCTCTCCGGCGGCAACCAGCAGAAGGTCGTCCTGGCCAAGTGGCTGTCGACCGAGCCGCGCGTGCTGATCGTCGACGAGCCCACCCGCGGCATCGACGTCGGCACCAAGGCCGAGGTGCACCGGCTGCTGTCGCAGCTGGCCGCCGAGGGGCTGGCCGTCGTCATGGTGTCCAGCGAACTGCCGGAGGTGCTCGGCATGGCCGACCGCGTCCTCGTCGTCTCCGAGGGCCGCCTCGTCGACGACATCCCCCGCGCCCGCGCCGACGAGGACAGCGTCATGCTGGCCGCGACCGGCCAGGGCACCTCGACCGCGGGGGCCGCCCGGTGAGCGCGCCCCTGACCAGGACGCCCGCGGCGTTGCCGGAGGAGCTGGCCGCGCCCGAGCGCACCGGCCGCCGCGGGTCGGCGCTGGTCCACCGGCTGTTCGTGGTGCGCGAGCTCGGCATCCTCGCCGCCCTCGTGCTGCTCGTCGTCGTGACGGTGATCGCCAACCCGCGGTTCCTGTCGGGGCAGAACGTCCGCGACCTGCTGCTGTCCGCGGCGATCCTCACCGTCCTGGCCGCCGGCCAGACGATGGTGATCGTCACGCGCAACGTCGACCTGTCGGTCGGCTCGGTGCTGGGCCTGTCGGCCTACGCCACCGGCACGCTGCTGGTGGTCGCCCCCGGCACGCCGGTGGTGGTCGCGATCCTGGCCGGCATGGCCGTCGGCGCGGTGTGCGGCCTGCTCAACGGCCTGATCGTGGCGGCCGCCGGGGTGCCCTCCCTGGTGGTCACCCTCGGCACGCTCTACGCCTTCCGCGGGCTGGACTCGCTGTGGGCGTCGAGCGCCGACCGGCTGCAGATCAACGCCGCCGACCTGCCCGCCGGGTTCAAGTCCCTGGGCGGCGCCCGGCTGCTCGGCATCCCGGTGCTGTTCCTCATCGCCGTCGTCGTCGTCCTGGTCGTCGGCTACTACCTGCGGACCTTCCGCAGCGGCCGCGAGCTGTACGGCATCGGCTCGGCGCCCGAGGCCGCGCGGCTGTCGGGCATCCCGGTCGGCCGGCGGGTCCTCACCGCCTTCGTCGTCAACGGGGCGCTCGCCGGGCTCGCCGGCGTCCTCTACGCCGCGCGGTTCCAGACGCTGGACACCACCGCCGGCACCGGCCAGGAGCTGTTCGTCGTCGCGGCCTGCGTCGTCGGCGGGGTCGCCATCTTCGGCGGCAGCGGCTCGGTCTACGGCGCCGCGCTCGGCGCGCTGCTGCTCACCACGATCGGCACCGCGCTCCCGCAGCTGGGCCTGGACCCGTTCTGGCGGGACGCCGCCGTCGGCGCGCTGATCCTCGCCGCCATCGCTCTGGACCGGGCGCTGCAGCTGCGCCTGGCCGCCCGCCTCCGGGGGAGGAACGCCCGCCGTGACCGTTGAGACCGCCCCCACCCCGGCCGCGCCGGCCGCCGCGCCGGCCCGCCGCGGGCTGACCCTGCCCAGCGGCAGCGTCATCACCACGTTCCTCGTGCTGTTCCTGATCATCGCCTCGGTGACGGTCGAGGGCTTCGCCAGCACCCGCAACGCCGGCTTCCTGCTGCTCGACGTCGTCGTCATCGCGCTCATCGCGCTGCCGCTGACGCTGGTCGTGGTCACCGGCGAGATCGACCTGTCGGTGGCCAGCGTCGTCGGCCTGTCCAGCGCGGTCATGGGCCAGCTGTGGGTGGCCGGGCTGCCGCTGGAGGGCATCATCCTGCTGGTGCTCGTGCTGGGCGCGGTGCTCGGCGCGGTCAACGGGTTCCTCGTGACCCGGCTGGGGCTGCCCTCGCTGGCGGTCACCATCGGCACGCTGGCGCTCTACCGCGGGCTCGCGTTCGTCGTCCTGGGCGACCAGGCGGTGGCCGACTTCCCGCGCGCCTGGACGACGTGGGCGATCAGCTCGATCGGCTCGACCGGCATCCCCACCGTCGTCCTCCCGCTGCTGGTGCTCGTCGCGATCACCGCGGTGGTCCTGCACGCCACCCCGGTCGGCCGCTCGCTGTACGCGATGGGCAACAGCGAGGACGCCGCCCGGTTCAGCGGCATCGACGTCGCCCGCACCAAGCTGTGGCTGTTCGTCGCCACCGGCGTGGTCAGCGCGCTCGGCGGCGTCTACTGGACCCTCCGCTACGGCAGCGCCCGCGCCGACAACGCCACGGGCCTCGAGCTGCAGGTCATCGCGGCGATCCTGCTCGGCGGCGTGTCCATCTTCGGCGGCAGCGGCGGGCTGCTCGGCGTCATGGCCGGCGCCCTGCTGCTGGCCTCGGTCCGCAACGCGCTGCAGCTGGTCAACGTGCCCTCGGACGTCCTGAACATCGTCACCGGCGTCCTGCTGATCACCGCCGTCGTCGCGCCGCAGGTCGCCGCCCGGGTCAAGGGCCGGCGACGACGCCCGGCCGCGACCTGACCCCCTGATCCGCACCACCGCACCACCAGACCCCACCCACCCGAAGAGAGGGACCCCGATGTCGCTGTTCCTGACCAGCCGCCGCCTGCGCGGTGGCCTGACCGGCGTGGCGGTGGCCGCCGTCGTGCTCACCACCGCCGCCTGCGGCGGGACCACCCGCGGTGAGGACGAGGGGAGCAGCGGTGGCGGCGACGCCGCCGGCGCCTCCGCGGACCCGGACGCCGAGATCCCCGCGGACCTCGCGATCGCCTTCCTGCCCAAGCAGCTGAACAACCCCTACTTCGACGTCGCCGCCACCGGCTCCGAGCGCGCCGTCGGCGAGGTCGAGGGCGAGTTCAGCCAGGTCGGCCCGTCGGAGGCCAGCGCCTCCTCGCAGGTCAGCTACATCAACACGCTGACCCAGCAGGGCGCCGACGTCATCCTCACCTCGGCCAACGACCCGAACGCCATCTGCAGCGCCCTGGACCAGGCCCGCAGCGGCGGCGCCAGCGTCGTCACCTTCGACTCGGACACCGACCCCGAGTGCCGCGACCTGTTCATCAACCAGGCGACGGCCGAGGGCATCGCGCAGACCCAGATCGACCTCATGGCCGAGCAGATCGGCGGCGCCGGCCAGGTGGCGATCCTGTCGGCGACGGCGAACGCCACGAACCAGAACGCCTGGATCGAACTCATGACCGAGTACGCCGCGCAGGAGTACCCGGACATGGAGATCGTGACGACGGTCTACGGCGACGACGAGGACGAGAAGTCCTTCCAGGAGACCCAGGGTCTGCTGCAGACCTACCCGGACCTCAAGGGCATCATCTCGCCGACCACCGTGGGCATCTCGGCCGCGGCGCGCTACCTGTCCGGCTCGGAGTACAAGGGCCGGGTCGCGCTGACCGGCCTCGGCACCCCGAACCAGATGCGCGAGTTCGTGCAGGACGGCACGGTGACCGCCTTCGCGCTGTGGAACCCCGAGGACCTGGGCTACCTGGCCGCCTACGCCGGCGCCGCGCTGGCCGCCGGCCAGATCACCGGCGAGGAGGGCGAGACCTTCGAGGCCGGTGACCTCGGCGAGTACGAGGTCGGCGCCGACGGCGTCGTCGTGCTCGGCGAGCCCACCGTGTTCACCGCCGACAACATCGACGACTTCGACTTCTGAGTCGTCGCGCCCGGTCCCGCCGCCGGCTCCCCGGCGGCGGGACCGGGACCCCCGCAAGGAGACCCCGTGCCCCGCGCCTGCTTCACCCTCCAGGTCCGCCCGGACCGGCTCGCCGAGTACCGCGAGCGGCACGCCGCCGTCTGGCCGGAGATGCTGCACGCCCTGCGCGACGCCGGCTGGGGCGCCTACCAGCTCTACCTGCGCGAGGACGGCCTGCTCGTCGGGATCGTGGAGACCGACGACCTCGCCGCCGCGCAGGCCGCCGTGGACGCCACCGAGGTGAGCGCCCGGTGGGAGGCCGAGATGGCCCCCTTCTTCGCCACCGGCGACGGCCGCGGCAAGGCCTCGCTCGACCTCGTCTTCGACCTCGACGCCCAGCTCGTGGCGCTCTCGTCGACCGCTCCCGCCCCGAACGGAGACCCCTCGTGACCGACCCCGGCACCCCCGATCGCCGAGCCCGTGCCCTCGCCGCGCTGGCCGAGCAGACCATCGAGCTGCCCTCCTGGGCGTTCGGCAACTCCGGCACCCGGTTCAAGGTCTTCGGCCAGCCGGGCGTCGCCCGCGACCCGTTCGAGAAGATCGAGGACGCGGCCCAGGTGCACCGCTACACCGGCGCCGCGCCGCGGGTGTCGCTGCACATCCCGTGGGACCTCGTCGACGACCTCCCCAAGCTCGCCGCGCACGCCGCCGACCTCGGCGTCTCGATCGGCGCGATCAACTCCAACCTGTTCCAGGACGACGACTACCGGCTCGGGTCGCTGACCCACCCCGACAAGGCCGTGCGGGACAAGGCGATCGCCCACCACGCGCAGTGCGTCGACGTCATGCGCGCCACCGGCTCGACCGACCTGAAGCTGTGGCTGCCCGACGGCACCAACTACGCCGGCCAGGACGACCTGCGCGGCCGGCAGGACCGGCTCGCCGACTCCCTCCAGCAGGTCTACGCGCTGCTCGACCCGGACATGCGGCTGCTGCTCGAGTACAAGTTCTACGAGCCGTACTTCTACGCGATGGACGTCCCCGACTGGGGCACCTCGCTGCTGCACTGCCTGGCCCTCGGCGACCAGGCCGCGGTCGTGCTCGACACCGGCCACCACGCGCCGGGCACCAACATCGAGTTCATCGTCATGCAGCTGCTGCGGGTGGGCCGGCTCGGCGCCTTCGACTTCAACTCCCGCTACTACGGCGACGACGACCTGATCGTCGGCTCCGCCGACCCGTTCCAGCTGTTCCGGATCATGAACGAGATCGTGGCCGCCGACGCGCTCTCGGGCGCCGGCGTGAACTTCATGCTCGACCAGTGCCACAACATCGAGCCGAAGATCCCCGGCCAGATCCGCTCGGTGACGAACGTGCAGGAGGCCACCGCGAAGGCGCTGCTGGTCGACCGCGAGGCGCTGGCCGCCGCGCAGTCCTCCGGTGACGTGCTCGCCGCGCACGGCGCGCTGACCGACGCCTTCTCCACCGACGTCCGCCCGCTGCTGGCGGAGCTGCGCGAGTCGAAGGGCCTCGACGCCGACCCGTACGCCGCCTACGCCCGCTCCGGCCACCAGGAGCGCATCGCCCGCGAGCGCATCGGCGGCACCCAGGCCTCCTGGGGCGCCTGAGCAAGGACCCGACCGCCCCTCACCTCTCCGGCAGAAATGGCCATTTCTGCCGTCCCCGGAAGGAAGCACCCTCGTGACCAACCCCGTCGTCCGTGAGCTGCTCGAGCGCAGCAACCGGCTGGGCGCCGACCCGCGCAACACCAACTACGCCGGCGGCAACACCTCCGCCAAGGGCACCGGGACCGACCCGGTGACCGGTCAGCCGGTCGAGCTGCTGTGGGTCAAGGGCTCCGGCGGCGACCTCGGCACGCTGGAGGAGTCCGGCCTGGCCGTGCTGCGGCTGGACCGGCTGCGCTCGCTGGTCGACGTCTACCCGGGCGTCGACCGCGAGGACGAGATGGTCGCCGCGTTCGACTTCTGCCTGCACGGCCGCGGCGGTGCCGCCCCGTCGATCGACACCGCCATGCACGGCCTCGTCGACGCCGCGCACGTCGACCACCTGCACCCGGACTCCGGCATCGCCCTCGCGACGGCGGCCGACGGCGAGGCGCTGACCCGCGAGTGCTTCGGCGACCGCGTCGTCTGGGTGCCGTGGCGCCGCCCCGGCTTCCAGCTCGGCCTGGACATCGCCGCGATCAAGGAGAAGAACCCCCAGGCCATCGGCTGCATCCTCGGCGGCCACGGCATCACCGCGTGGGGCGCCACCGCCGCGGAGGCCGAGGCCAACTCGCTGGACGTCATCCGGACCGCCGAGCGGTTCCTCGCCGAGAAGGGGGAGGCCGAGCCGTTCGGCGCCGTCGTCCCCGGCTTCGAGGCGCTGCCCGAGGACGAGCGCCGGGCGAAGGCGGCCGCGCTGGCGCCGGTCATCCGCGGGCTCGCGAGCACCGACCGGCCGCAGGTCGGCCACTTCACCGACTCCGACGTCGTCCTGGAGTTCCTGTCGCGGGAGAAGCTGCAGCCCCTCGCCGCGCTGGGCACCTCCTGCCCGGACCACTTCCTGCGCACCAAGGTGCGGCCGATGGTCGTCGACCTGCCGGCCACCGCGCCGGTGGCGGACGTCGTCGCGCGGCTGGAGGAGCTGCACGCCGAGTACCGCGCCGAGTACGCCGCCTACTACCAGCGGCACGCCACCCCGGACTCGCCGGCGATGCGCGGCGCCGACCCGGCGATCGTGCTGGTGCCCGGCGTCGGCATGTTCAGCTTCGGCGCCAACAAGCAGACCGCCCGCGTGGCCGGCGAGTTCTACGTCAACGCCATCAACGTCATGCGCGGCGCCGAGGCGGTCTCCACCTACGCGCCGATCGACGAGAGCGAGAAGTTCCGCATCGAGTACTGGGCGCTGGAGGAGGCCAAGCTCCAGCGGATGCCGAAGCCCAAGCCGCTGGCCACCCGGGTCGCACTGGTCACCGGTGCGGCGAGCGGCATCGGCAAGGCGATCGCCGTGCGGCTGGCCGCCGAGGGCGCCTGCGTCGTCGTCGCCGACCTGGACCTGCAGAAGGCCACCGACGCCGCGGCCGAGATCGGCGGCTCCGACGTCGCGATCGGCGTGGCCGCCGACGTGTCCGACGCCGGGGCCGTGGCCGCCGCGTTCCGCGAGGCGGTGCTCGCCTTCGGCGGCGTGGACCTCGTGGTCAACAACGCCGGCCTGTCGATCTCCAAGCCGCTGCTGGAGACCACCGAGCGCGACTGGGACCTGCAGCACGACGTCATGGCCAAGGGCAGCTTCCTCGTCTCCCGCGAGGCCGCCCGGATCATGATCGAGCAGGGGATGGGCGGCGACGTCGTCTACATCTCCTCGAAGAACTCCGTGTTCGCGGGCCCGAGCAACATCGCCTACTCCTCGACCAAGGCCGACCAGGCCCACCAGGTCCGGCTGCTGGCCGCCGAGCTCGGCGAGCACCAGATCCGGGTCAACGGCATCAACCCCGACGGCGTCGTCCGCGGGTCGGGCATCTTCGCCGGCGGCTGGGGCGCCAAGCGCGCCGCCGTCTACGGGGTGCCGGAGGAGGAGCTCGGGCAGTTCTACGCCCAGCGCACGCTGCTCAAGCGCGAGGTGCTGCCCGAGCACGTCGCCGACGCCGTCTTCGCCCTCACCGGCGGGGAGCTCACCCGCACCACCGGCCTGCACGTCCCGGTCGACTCGGGCGTCGCCGCCGCCTTCCTCCGGTGATGTCCGCCTTCCGCGCGCGAAGGGCGGACTCGTGACTCGCGAGCTGTCCCTCGCGGCCGTCGACCTGGGCGCCTCCAGCGGCCGGGTCATGGCCGCGAGGGTCGGCCCGGGGCGGCTGGACCTCACCGAGCTGCACCGGTTCCCCAACCGGCCGGTGCGCACGGCGGGGACGCTGCACTGGGACGTCCTCGGCCTGTACGCCGGCGTGCTCGACGGGCTGCGCGCGGCCGGGCGCGAGGCCGACGGTCTCGACGGCATCGGCATCGACAGCTGGGCGGTCGATGTCGGCCTGCTCGACGCCGACGGCGCGCTGCTGGGCAACCCGGTGCACTACCGGGACGCCCGGCACGAGACCGCGGTGACGGCGGTGCACGCCGTCGTCCCGCCCGACGAGCTGTACCGGGTCAACGGGCTGCAGCACCTGCCGTTCAACACGGTGTTCCAGCTCGCCGCCATGCGCGGGACGGCGCGGTTCGCCGCCGCCCGGCAGGCGCTGCTCGTCCCGGACCTGCTCGCGTACTGGCTGACCGGCGCGCGGGTCGCGGAGGTCACCAACGCCTCCACGACCGGGCTGCTCGACGCGACGACGCGGCAGTGGGCGACCGGCCTGCTCGACCGGCTGGAGCTGCCGCGCGACCTGCTCGCGGACCTCGTGCAGCCCGGCGACGAGATCGGCCGGCTCACCGCCGACGTGCGCGCCGAGACCGGTCTCGGCGACGTGCCGGTGGTCGCCGTCGGGTCGCACGACACCGCGTCGGCGGTGGCCGGGGTCCCGGCGCGCGGCGACCGGTTCGCCTACGTCTCCTGCGGGACGTGGTCCCTGGTCGGGGTGGAGCTGGAGAAGCCGGTGCTCACCGAGGCCGGCCGGACGGCGGGCTTCACCAACGAGCTCGGCGTGGACGGCACCGTGCGTTACCTGCACAACGTCATGGGGCTGTGGCTGCTGCAGGAGTCGCTGCGCACCTGGACCGCGGCGGGGCTGCCGGCCGACCTGCCCGAGCTGCTCGCCGCTGCCGCGCGGGTGCCGGCGTTCACGGCGGTGGTCGACGTCGACGACCCGCGGTTCCTCCCCCCGGGTGACGTGCCCGCGCGCATCGCGCAGGCGTGCGCCGAGACGGGGCAGACGCCGCCGCAGAGCCAGGCCGAGACGGTGCGCTGCATCGTCGACAGCCTCGCGCTGGCCTACCGGCGCACGGTGCGGGCGGCGGTCGGGCTGTCCGGCCGCGACGTCGACGTCGTCCACCTGGTCGGCGGGGGAGCGCGCAACGCGCTGCTGTGCCAGCTCACCGCCGACGCCTGCCAGCGGCCGGTGCTCGCGGGTCCGGTGGAGGCCGCGGCGCTGGGCAACGCGCTGGTGCAGGCCCGCGCGCTCGGTGCCCTCGAGGGCGGGCTGGGGGAGATGCGCCGGCTGCTGCGCACCACGCAGGCGCTGGTGGAGTACCGGCCGTCGGGCTCGGACGCGGGTTGGGCCGCGACCGAGGCGCGCCTCGCCCGCTGACCGCGGCGGCGGCCCTTGCCCGCGTCCCGGCCGGGCGCGGACCATCGGCCGCACGATCCCGACGGCGTCGAGGAGGGGCCGTGACCCAGCCGGCTGAGCGTTCCGACGGCGACTACGGCTACGACATGGCCCACGAGGCCGCGGCCGGGGCGGCGCGCGCGCCGGTGCCCCCGGTGGGCGCGGAGCCGGCCGACCGCACCGGGCACGACGACCCGGGCGGCGACTACGGCTACGACGAGGTGCACAGCTCCTGACGTCCGGCCGGCGCTCGTGCTCTGCCCCCACCGGCGGGGCAGAGCACGACCTCGCGTGAGTGAGTCGGGTCACCGCGCGGGTAGTGGGGGCCAATGCGCCTGCCCGACCCCGCGGACCTGTTCGACCTCCCCCGGACCCTCGTCGAGTCGGTCCGCACGCTCGGCGCCGCCCTGCCGCGCGCGGAGAACCTGCTGCCGATGGCCGACGACGTGCTCCGGAGCACGCGCACGCTGCTCGACGGGGTCGCCCCCGCGGTGGCGCGGGCGGCCGCCGCGGCGCCCGACGTGGTCGACACGGCCACCGGTGTGGTGCAGCGGCTCGCGGGCGTCCTGACCCCCGAGCGGACGGCCGCCGTGGCCGCGCTGACCGACCGGCTGGTCGCCGTCCTCACCCCCGACCGGATCGCGGGGATGTCCCGGGTGGCCGACTCCGTGCGGGCGCGGGCCGACGTCGTGCCGCGGGCCCTCGACGCGCTCGACGCGCTGCTCTCCTCCGGCCGGCTGCAGCAGCTCGGCGCCGGGATCGACCGGCTGGCCTCCCCGGACCGGGTCGACCGGCTCGACGCGCTGCTCGAGCTCGTCACCGGCGACCGGGTCGCGAAGGCGCTGGACCTGGCCGGTGACGAGCGCATCGGCCGGCTGCTGGACCTGGCGGCCGACGAGCGCGTCGGCCGCCTGCTGGACCTCCCCGCCGACGAGCGCTTCGGCCGGCTGCTCGCCCGGCTCGACCTGCTGCTCGCCGACGACCGCCTGCCGCACGTGGTCGACCGCGCCGGCCAGGTCCTCGACGACGACCGGGTGGAGCGCGTGGCGGCCGGCCTGGACCGGGTGCTGGCCGAGGAGAACCTGGACCAGGCCGGCGAGCTGCTCGGCAACGGGCGCGGCGCGGCCGCGGTCCGGGCGCTGCTGCGCGTCGGCCGGGCGCTCACCGGCCAGGGGCCGCAGGCGGTTGCCACGCTGCTGGAGCGGCTGCCCGACCTGCTCAGCGAGGAGCGGGTGAAGTCGCTCGGGGCGCTCGCCGACCGCGCGCCGGAGGACATCGACACCGCGCTCGACGTCCTCGAGGACCTCTACGCCGTCATGGCCGGCCCGGCGGACGGCTACGACGACGAGGCGGGCGACGAGGGACAGCCGGACGACGAGCCGGACGACGAGGACGACGAGCAGGACGAGGAGGCGGCGAGCTGAGGCCTGCTCAGCCGCCGGTGCGCTCCCGCCACTGCCGCACCCAGGCGCGGCCGTAGTCGTTGCCGTGCGGGGTGCGCAGCACCGTGTGCACGTGGAACGGCTGCGGGGTGTCGTAGTCGAGGAAGACCCCGCAGTGGTGGTCGAGCTCGGCGACGACCACCGGCGACTGCACCCGGTAGTAGAAGACGTCGCCCGGCTCGGACCCGCCGATCCAGCTGAACCACGTCTCGTCCAGGTGCGCCTCGACCTCGCGCAGCCGCGCGGCCCGGGGACCGGCGGGCAGCAGCGCGAGGAAGGTCGCGACGACGTCGAGCACGCGGGCGCGCGCCTGCTCGGACAGCTCCGAGCAGCGGACACCCTCGACGGGGACGACCCGGTTGTCCTGGAACGCGCCGGCCAGGTGCCGCTCGTCACCGGGGTGCACCCGGCCGGGCGGCATCGCCGGGTCGACCATCTGCTCGTAGACGGTGGCGGCGGCCCGCTGCTCGGGCGTCAGCGCGGCCATGACGGCGAGCCCGGCGGCGATCCGGTCGGCGAACAGGCCGGAGACGCCGGCGTGCGGGCCGTCGTCGATCTCGTCGGGCTCGGCGCCGACGAACACCGGCGAGACCACCATCCGGCCCTCGACCACGAGCACGTTCACCGCGCAGTGGTGGCCGTAGAGCTGCCAGCCCCACGGCGTGCGCGGGTCCGGGGTGCCGTAGAGGGCGAGGTTGTAGCTCCACTCGCCGAGCAGCGCGGGCAGGCCGACGACGTCGCCGAGGAAGCCGTTGACCAGCATCGCGGCGTGCACGAGGTCGGCGCCCTCGGGCGACAGCGACGCGCGGACCAGCGCCAGCGCCGCCGCGCGCACCGCCGGCGGCTGGAACTCCAGGCGCAGACCGGTGTCGAACTGCAGGAACTCCGGGTTGGCCCAGGTCTGCCACTCCGGGGCGTCGACGGCGTACGACACCCGCTCGCGGTCCTCCGGCGACAGCAGCGAGAGCAGCGCCTCCGCCGCCTCGACCATCGCCGCGACCGGCGCCTCCTCGCCCGGGCGCGCGCGCTCCCAGCGGTGCACCTCCGGCCGCAGCGTGCCGTCCTCGGTCACCCCGCGGAACGGCGCGAGGTACAGCGGCGTCCAGCCCTCGACCAGCCCGCCGGTGAACGTGCCCGGCTTCCGCGCCACCTCGCCGTAGGCGTACGGGTCCAGCCCGCGGACCTCGGCGAGGCGCGGGTGGTCGTGCGGGAACAGGTACTGCCGGAACTCACCGGCCACGGCGCGCCTCCGTCCCGACGACGCGGTTGGTGAGCACACCGAGCCGCTCGACCTCGACCTCGACGACGTCGCCGGGCTGCATGAGCCAGGGCGGCGTGCGGGCGTAGCCGACGCCGGACGGCGTGCCGGTGGCCAGCAGGTCCCCGGGGAGGAGGGTGAACGTGCGGCTGATCAGGGCGAGGGTGTCGCCGACGGGATAGACCATCTCGTCGGTGCGCCCGTCCTGCACGGTCTCGCCGTTGACCCGGGTCCGCACGCGCAGGCCGTCGCGCAGGTCGCCCACCTCGGCCGCGGGGACGATCGGCCCGAGCGGACCGGAGCGGTCGCCGTTCTTGCCGAGGATCCACTGGCTGGTGAGCTTCTGCGCCCGCCGCGAGGTGACGTCGTTGAACGTGGAGTAGCCGACGACGGCGGCCAGCGCCTCGTCCGGCGTCGCGTCGACCAGCGTCGACCCGACGTAGGCGACGACCTCGCCCTCCCAGTCCAGGCCGTCCTCGTCGGCGGGCACGGGGATCTCCGCGCCGCCGACGGTCAGCGACTGCGTCCAGCGGGCGAACAGCGTCGGGTACGGCGGCACGCCCTCACCGGCGAACGAGCCCTCGGCCACGTGCTTCAGGTAGTTCAGCCCGATGCAGATCACGCGGGCGCCGGGCAGCACCGGCGGCACCACCTCGGTGTCGGCGACCGGCAGCGTCTCGCCGTCGGGGGTCCGGGACAGGTGCGCGGCCGCAGCGGCCCAGAACTCCTCCAGCGGTGCCAGCACGGTCACCGACCCGCCGTCGTCGGACAGCGCCGCCGCCTCGACCGGCCCGCCGTCCCGGCGGATCCCCACGACGCGCATCAGGCGAGCCCGTTGCGGCGGGCGACCTCGCCGAGCCAGGCGAGGCTCGGCTTGGGCGTGCGGGCGAAGGTCTGCCGGTCGACGGCGACCAGGCCGAAGGTCGGGCGGTAGCCGAGCATCCACTCGAAGTTGTCCAGCAGCGACCAGTGCACGTAGCCGCGCACGTCCGCGCCGCCGTCGATCGCGGCGGCCAGCGAGGTCAGTGCGTCGCGGGTGAAGGCGATGCGGTCCTCGTCGTCGGCGGTGGCGATACCGTTCTCGGTGACCAGCAGCGGCGTGCCGGGCAGCACCTCGGCGGCCCGCGCGACGGCGGCACCGAGGGCCTGCGGCCGGCGCTCCATGCCGTGCGCGAGCGTCTGCAGCCCGGGAGCCGGGGCGACCAGGCCGTCGGCGCCGAAGCGGGCGCAGGTGTAGACCTGCAGCCCGACGAAGTCGTCGCCGCGGGCGGCCTCGAGGAACTGGTCCTCGAAGGCGGCGCGCTCGGCGCGCATCCGCTCCTCGCCGCCGGGCTCGGCGAGGTGCTCGCGGCCGACCAGCGTCATGCCGGCGCGGGCGACGTTCCCGCGGAGCACGTCCACCGAGCGGGCGTGCAGGCCGAGCAGCGCCTCGGCGACCTCCTGGTCGGGGCGGGGGAGGCCCCTGATCGGCTTGCCGCGCATCGCCATCGCGCCCATCACCGGCTGGGCGGCCATGAGGTTGGGCTCGTTGACCGTGCACACGTACTCGGCGTCGGCCAGCACCGGCAGCACGGTCTCGGTGTAGCGGGCGATCCGGTCGCCGGCCTTCGGGCCGGTCCAGCCGCCGTCGTGGGACAGCCAGCGCGGCATCGTGAAGTGCACGAGCGTGACCACCGGCGCCAGCCCGCGGTCGCGGCAGCCGTCGACGATCCGCCGGTAGTGGTCGAGCGCGGCGCGGGAGACCTCGCCCTCCTCGGGCTCGATCCGGCTCCACTCCAGGCTGAACCGGTAGGCGTTGAGCCCGGCCCCGGCGACGAGGTCGAGGTCCTCGGGCCAGCGGGAGTAGGAGTCGCACGCGTCGCCGCTGGGCTCGGCGAACGGCGAGTGCTCGGCGTGCTCCATCTCCCAGTGGTCGTTGTTCACGTTGCCGCCCTCGACCTGGTGGGCGGCGGTGGCGGCACCCCAGAGGAAGCCCTCCGGGAACGAGGCGGCGGTCATGAGGCGGGTCTCCTCGGGTCGGGGGTCAGCGGAGGGCGGAGGCGGGGACGGCGGCCCCGAGGACGCGGGCGAGCAGCGCGTCGGCGTCGGGCACCGCGTCCCCGCGCCAGGCCACGTGCTGGTCGGGGCGGACGAGGACGAGGTCGGCGCCGAGCAGGTCGCGCAGCCCCGGGACGCCGGACAGGTCGGCGACGGTCAGCGGCACCCGACGGGCGGCCGCGGCGCCGGACAGCGGCCCGGCGTCGGCGCCCGGGTCCAGCCGCAGCAGGGTGAAGCCGTCGCCGAGGCGGTCGAACAGCGAGTCGCCGTCGCCCAGCCAGGCGTGCGGCAGCCGGGCGCCGGGGTGCGCCGAGGGGGTGAAGGTGGCCAGCGCCGGCGCCGGCACCGGCCGGCCGTCGGGGACGACGACGGGGGAGTCGGGGTAGTCGTAGCCGAGCACCAGCCCGAGGCTGTGGAACTCCGGGTCCTTGACCTGCAGCGCCTCGGCCAGCGCCGCGCGCAACTCCACACCGGTGGGGCCGTCGTCGTCGAGGTCGCGGCCGGTGAACGCGGGGGCGAGGAACGCCTCCTGGCCGCCGGCGGCGTCGATGGTCCGCCGGGCGACCGGGCGCCGCTCGGGCTCGTAGCTGTCCAGCAGCGCGGCCGGCGCCCAGCCCTGCAGGACGGCGGCGAGCTTCCACCCGATGTTGACCGCGTCGCCGACGCAGGTGTTGAACCCGTGGCCGCCCCACGGCGGGTTGAGGTGCGCGGCGTCGCCGACGAGGAACACGCGCTCGCCGCGGTAGCGGTCGGCCAGCAGCATCCGGGCCTGCCACGGGTCGGTGGCCAGCACCTCGACGTCGATGTCGGCACCGACCAGCGCGCGGACCAGCGCCGCCGGGTCGGCGTCCCCGGCCAGCGTGTCGACGCCCTGGACGATCGCCCACCAGGTGCCGTCGAGGTCGAGCCGGCCCATGAGCCCGCCGCGCTCGGTGCCGATGACCCAGTGGTGGACGCCGAGCGCGCACAGCGGCCGCTCCTCCAGCGCCCGCGAGCGGAAGGTGACGCTGAGGTTGGGCATCGCGCCGGAGGAGCCCTCGTAGCGGGCGCCGATCGCGCGGCGCGAGGCGCCGCCGCTGCCGTCGCAGCCGAGCACGTACTCCGCGACGACGTCGGTGCGCGCGCCGTCCGGGCCCTCGACGGTGGCGCGGACCTCGTCCGCCCCGTCGGCGATCGCGGTGACCCGCGCGCCGACCCGGAGGATCACCGACGGCAGGGCGGCGGCGGCCTCCCGCAGCAGGAGCTCGACCTCCGGCTGGGGCGCCTGCTGGCCGGCCTCGGCGGCGACCTGCCGGGGCTCGGTCCACAGCCCGAACGCCTCGGGGAAGCGGGTGATCTCGTGCCCGAACAGCCCGGTGCAGAAGACGACGTCCTGCGCCCAGGACACCGGCAACGGGGCGGCGGCGCGCAGCCGGTCGGCCAGGCCCCAGCGGCGCAGGTGCTCCATCGTGCGGACGCTGGTCGTCTTGGCGCGCGGGCGCAGCGGGTCCAGCTCCGTGCGCGGCTCGACGACGAGCACCTCGACGCCGCGCCGGCCCAGCTCGATCGCGGCGGCCAGCCCGCTGGGGCCGCCGCCGGCGACGAGCACCGGGACCCGGGACGGGACGTGCGCTTCGGTCACGGGGACTCCTGTCGGACTGCGGTGCCGCCCTCGGTCGCCTGTCGCGCGCGGAAGGCGGGGGAGGGGCGGGGAGATCAGGGGGCCGGTGGGCTCGGGGGCCACGCCCGGACACGTCGAGGATGGGTGGCCGGGGTCACTCTGCCGAGGGGCGATTCCATTGACCGGCAAGCGGTCCCGGGTGGTTCCGGATCAGGACGGGAGCAGCCGCGCGCGCAGGAAGGCGGTCGTCCGGGCGAGCGCGTCCGCGGCCGCGTCCGGGGCACCCAGCCACATGTGGTCGGCGCCGTCGTAGGTGTGCAGCTCGACGTCGGCCCCGGCACGCCGCAGGCCCTCCGCCAGCCGCTCGCTCTGTACGCAGGGCACGAACCGGTCGCCGGTTCCGTGGAGCAGCAGGACCGGCGGCGCGTCCGCCCGGACGTGGGTCACCGGGCTCGCCTGGGCCGCGGCGTCGGGGACGCTCGCCGGCGGGGCGCCGAGCAGCTGCGTCTCCCGGGTGGTGGCGTCGGCGGGGTCGGCGCCGGCGTCCCCGGCGAAGCCGGCCAGGTCGGCCGGCGCGTACCAGGCGGCGACCGCGGCGACGGCGCTCGACGGGCCGGTCACGCCGACGTCGCCCTCCAGGGCCGGGTCGGTGACCAGGCCGAGCAGCTCGGCGAGGTGCCCGCCGGCGGACTCGCCCCAGGCGGCCACCCGGTCCGGGTCGACGCCGAGCTCGCCCGCGCGCGCCCGCAGCCAGCGGACGGCGGCCTTCGCGTCGGACAGCTGCGCCGGCCAGACCGCCTCGCCGGAGAGCCGGTAGTCGGCACTGGCGACGGCGATCCCGGCGGCCGCGACCCGCTCGAACAGCGTGCGGCCGGGATACGCGGGCCCGCCGGAGTGCCGGCTGCCCAGCCGCCAGCCCCCGCCGTGCAGGAACAGCACGACGGGGTGCGGCCCGTCGCCGGGCGGCAGGTACAGGTCGAGCTCCAGCGGCCGGGTGCCGGGCAGCGCCGCGTAGGCGACCCCGGACAGGACGCGGGTGCCGTCCGGGCCGGGCGACGGCGCGGGCAGGGGAGCGGCGTGCGCGGGCGGCGGCAGCGGCAGGGCGGGCGTGGGCACGGGGCCTCCTCGGAACGGACGCCGGGCGCGGCCCCTGGGAGGGACCGCGCCCGGTCGGGGAGTGCGGGACTCAGGCCTGCTCGGGCCACTCGTAGTCGCGCAGGAACTGCATGTTGTGCTGCTGCGCCGCTGCCTGCATGCGCGGGAAGTCGGGGACGAACGGCGGCTGATCGGTCGTCGGGTGGTCGGTCGGCGTGCCCATGTGCTGGAAGAACCGCTCGAACCCGCCGGAGAGGACACCCATGATCCGGGCGGCCTCCTCGACCCGGTAGGCGTGCGCGAAGCCGGCCGGCACGAAGCCGAAGTCGCCAGGGGTGAGCAGCTGCGACTGCTTGGTGCCCTCGGCGTCCTCGAAGAACAGCCGCACCCTGCCCTCGAGGATGCCGAAGGTCTCGTGGGTCTCGGCGTGCGCGTGCGTCGGGATGAGCTCACCGGCGGGGCACTCGCTCGTGATGATCCCGAACTGGCCCTCGGTCTCGTCGCCGGAGAGCAGGACGGTGAACAGGTCGCCGAAGAGCATCGCGTGCTCGCCCTCGCCCCGCTTGAGCACGTAGGGGACCGGCTTGCCGGGGAGCAGCCCCTTCCACTGCGGGCCCTTCTCCGGGTCGATCAGGTACTCGAAGCTCATCTGCACTCCCGGGTCGGGTCGGCGGTGACCACCCGAGCATCCGTGACCCGGGTCACGCGCCCCAGGCCCGTTCCATTGACCGGCACGGTCACGCGGACACCGGGACGACGACGCGCTCGCCGACGACCGTCTCGGCCATGAGCGCCAGCGCACGGTCGACCGGCTCGACGTCGGCCGCGGGCACGTTGAGGAAGCCGTGCAGCATCCCGGGGACGAGCACCTGCCGGACGTCGACGCCGGCCAGCGCGAGCGCCGCGGTGAACGCCTCGGCGGAGGCCCGGAGGTCGTCGTACTCGGAGTTCAGCAGCAGGACCGGGCACATGCCCTCCAGGACGGCGTTCGCCGGCATCGCGTACCCGTCGGCCCGGCTCTCCGGCCCGCCCAGGTAGTTCCGGGTGATCGACGCCCGGTCCTCCGGCAGGAAGCGCAGCAGCCGGGGGACCTCGGCCATGAGCGCCGCGAGCGCGGCCGACGGCGCGGGGACCACCGCGTGCAGCGTCGTGTAGGCGAGGACCAGCGCCGCGGGCACCCAGTCGTCGTCGTCGCGCAGCCGCAGCGCGGCCCCGGTGGCCAGGTTGTCGCCGGCGCTGGCGCCGCCGACGGAGATGCGCGCGGGGTCGACGCCAGGGTCGCGGCGGAGTCGCGCACCCAGCGGACGGCGGCGACGGCGTCGTCGTGGGGGACCGGGTAGGTGACCCCGCCGACGCACAGCCGGTAGTCGACGCTCACGACGACGGCGCCGGCCCGCTCGCAGACCTGCCGCGCGGTCCAGTCGGCCTCGGGCATGTCCAGGTCGCCCATCCGGAACGCGCCACCGTGCAACCAGACGAGGCAGGGGCGGTCGGCGCCGCCGCCGTCGGGCTCGTACACCCGGACCGGGACGTCGCCGTGCGGACCCGGCGCGGACGCCGGCCGGGTGGCGACGGCGGGCGGCGGCGGGGCGCCCTCGATCGACATGAACGCGTCGAGGCGGGCGCGCTGCTCCGGATCGGCGAGACCCCGCTCGAAGGACTCGATGCCCTCCAGCAGGTGAAGGTCCGCGGCGATGGCGGGGTGGATCGGCACGGGTCCTCCGGGGCTCGACGGTGGTCCGCGTCACCTTCGTCAGCGCGAGGCCGGTCCGGCCATCCCCGTGCCATTGGCCGGCAGGGCGAGGCGTCGCGGATTCCCCGTCAACGGCCGCGTCGGAATCTGTGGACGAGCCGCTGAGCTGCGGATTCAGGTCGCGGGAGGTTGTCTGGTCGGCTAGGCTTCGATCATGTGTTCGGATGGACAGGGAAGCGGTGACGTCCTCGACGACGTCGCCGCGCTGGTCGCCGAGCGCAACCGAACCGACGCCCGTCTCGCTCGTCGGGTCCGGGCAGCCGAACTCGAGCAGGCGCCGGAACGGGACGGCCTGAGGTCGATGGCCTCGTGGCTGCGTGGGCACGCCGGCTCTCGGTCCCCGAGGCCTCTCGGCTGGTGCGCAACGGCCGCGCGCTGGAGCACCTGCCGGCACTCGCCGAGGCGCATGACGCGGGCCTCGTGTCGGCCGAGCAGGTGGCGGTCGCGGCGCAGGCGGTCACGCCGGAGCGGCTGTCCGTGGCCGCGGCCGCCGGGATCGACCTGGCTGTCATCGACGCGGTGTTCACCGAGGTGGCCCTCGAGCGTGATCACAAGGACCTGGTGCAGGTCGTCGCGCACTACCTGGACGACCTCGACCTCGACGGGCCCGAGCCCGACCCCACCCAGGGGCGGTCGCTGACGCTGTCCCGGCACGCCGACGGCAGCCTGTCGATCCGCGGGCACCTCGACGCCGTGGGCGGCGAACGGCTGCAGACCGCCCTCGAGGCGCACGGGCAGGCCGACCGGCCCGCCGGCGACGAGCGCACCCGCGCCCAGCGCCTCGGTGACGCCCTGGTGCAGCTGTGCGACAACACCCTCGCGTCGGGCGCGGCACCGGTGCTGCGCGGCACCAGACCTCAGGTGATCGCCCCGATCGCGCTGGAGGACCTGGCCACCGGCCACGGCAGCGGGCAGCCCGGATCCGGGGCGGTGATCTCCGCGGCCAAGGCCCGCCGGCTGGCCTGCGACGGCGCCATCGCCCGGGTCGTGTTCGGCCCCGACGGCGCACCCCTGGGCCTCGGCCGGGAGCAGCGGCTGGCCAGCCGGCACATCCGCCGCGCCGTGGAACTGCGTGACGGCGGGTGCGTGTTCGCCGGCTGCGACGCCCCGACCTGGTGGGCCGACGTCCACCACCTCGTCCACTGGGCCGACGGCGGCGAGACCTCGCTGGAGAACTCGGCGCTGCTGTGCGAGCGGCACCACACGAAGGTCCACCACGGGTTCCGCGTCGAGCGACAACCCGACGGGCGATGGCGCACCCACCGACCGGACGGCAACGAGATCACCGTCCCCGCCCCACTCCTGACCCCCGCCGCCTGAGCGCTCCTGCACGCCCACGCCCGCGGGGCAGCCTCAGCGGCCGGGGCCGAGGGGGCGCCGGGCGCCGAGCCCTCGGGAGATGGCGCGGGCGGCGGTGCGCACCGCGGGGCCGAGCACGCGGGCGTCCGCGCCCTCCTGCGGCACGACGACGGAGACCGCGGCGGCCAGCCGGTCGGTGGCGTCGAAGACCGGCGCGGCCACCGAGACGATCGGCCGGGGGACGCGGCGGCGGAAGTGGGCCAGCCCCTCACGGCGGACCTCGGCCAGCGTGCGCCGCAGCGCCGCCTCCGACACCGGCGTGCGCTCGGGCTCGTGCACCAGCGGCCGGGCCAGGTACTCCTCCTGCACGTCGGGGTCGGCGTAGGCCAGCAGCACCAGGCCGACGCCGGTGGAGTGCAGCGGCAGCCGCCCGCCCACCTGGTACAGCACCGGGATCGCCGCGTGCGCCGAGAGCCGCTCGAGCAGCACGGCGTCCCCGCCCTCCCGGACGGCGAGCAGCACGTGCTGGCGGGTGACCTCCTCCAGGTCGCCGAGGAAGGGCATCGCCACCTGCCGCAGGCCGCGCGCGCGGGGCGCGAGCGAGGCCACCTCCCACAGTCGCAGCCCGACGGTGAACCGGCCCTCGGCGTCGCGCTCGAGCGCGCCCCACGCGACCAGCCGGCCGGCCAGCCGGAGCGTCGAGCTGGTCGGGATGCCGCTGCGGCGGGCCAGTTCGCCCAGCGTCAGCGACGGGCGGGTGGCGTCGAAGGCGGCGAGCAGGGCGAGGGCGCGGTCGACCACCGGGTCGCCCTGCGGTGGCCGCTTGCCGCGGACCCGCGTCTCGGGGCCGGGTCCGTCCGTAGCGGGGGCGTCCACCGGGCCGTCGTCCACCGGGCCGTCGTTCACCGGGAGGACGCCCGTCCGTTGCCGATGAGGCCCGCACCACACTCGTTTTCCATTGACCGGCATTGTGCCTGACGCCACAGCGCAGTCGTCCTCATCGTCTTGGGGCAGTCGGGCGGAGCAGCCCGCACGGCCGCCGGTCGGCCGTCCAGACCCCTCGCGTCCGTCGAGGATGAGGAGCCAGGACACGATGCATCGACTCACCTTCCGGTCCCGCGCCGCGGGCACGCGGCCCACGACCGTCCGCCTCGGCGCGGCGACGCTCGCCCTCGCCACGGCCGCCACGCTGGCCGCCTGCGGCGGCAACGGCGGTGGTGGCGGGGCCGCCAGCGCCAGCGAGGAGGGCACGCTGACCTTCGCCTACGACGCCGACGCCGCGCCCACCGGCTACGACCCGCTGCTGTACTCGCAGGGGCAGTTCACCTTCTTCGCGGCGCTCTACGACGCGCTGTTCGTGACCGCTCCCGACGGCACGGTGGAGCCGAGCCTGGTCACCGAGTTCTCCAACAACCCCGAGAACACCCAGACCACGCTGACCCTGCGCGAGGGCGTCACCTTCACCGACGGGTCCCCGCTGGACGCCGAGCTGGTCAAGGCCAACCTGGACCGGCGCAGCGACCCCGAGCTCGAGGCCTACGGCGCGCTGGCACCGGGTGGTGCCAGCGAGATCACCGACGTCACGGTGCAGGACCCGCGGACCGTCGTCATCACCTGGGCGCAGCCGCAGGCGACGCCGGAGAACAACCTGGTGGACACCGCCGGCGTCATCGTCGGGCCCGAGGGCATCGCCGACCCGTCCTCCCTGGAGACGACGCCGGACGGCTCGGGCGCCTACACGCTCAACGCCGACGAGACGACGCGGGCGAGCACCTACACCCTCGACAAGAACGACGAGGCGTGGGCCGCCGACGAGTGGGTCTACGACAGCATCGTCTTCGACGTCATCACCGACCCGCAGGCGCTGGCCAACGCGGTCGTCTCCGGCCAGGCCGACGTCGCCACGATCCTCGACCCCACCACGATCGACCTGGTCGAGCAGCGGCAGAGCACGGTCAGCGTGGGCGGCACCATCGTCGGCTTCCCGGTGACCGACAAGACCGGCGCGACCAACCCGGCCTTCGCCAGCGAGCAGGTGCGGCAGGCGCTGCTGTTCGCCACCGACCGCGAGACCCTGGTCGGCGACCTGCACGACGGGTCGCGGGCGACCTCGCAGCTGTTCCCCGAGGGGGCCCCGGGCTTCGACCCGGCACTCGACGAGGAGTTCGGCTACGACCCCGACAAGGCGCGGCAGCTGCTGGCCGAGGCCGGCTACGCCGACGGCGTCGACGTCAACCTGACCGTGCTCGGCCAGCCCGACGAGGACGTCATCGCTATCCAGAGCCAGTGGGCCGAGGTGGGGATCCGGCTGAACTTCACGACCGCCACGTCCACCGACCAGGCCTTCGCCGCGGTGCGGACCGACCCGGTGATCTGGGGTCCGTTCGCGGTCGGCGCCAACCCGGCGGGCTTCGTCGCCGGTGTCGTCTACGGCGGCTTCATGAACATGCAGGGCGCCACCGAGCCGGAGATCGAGGGCTCCCTCGGCGCGGCCCTCGGTGCGACCGGTGACGCCCAGGAGCAGGCCCTGACCGACCTCAACCGGGCCATCACCAGCAACGGCTGGTTCGTGCCGGTGTACGAGGACTTCACCTACGCCGGCTACAACGCCGAGTCGGTCTCCGAGCCGGCCTTCGCCGGGACCAACAACTACCTGGTCCTGTCGGCGATCCAGCCCGCCAGCTGAGGTCCCGCCGGTGGCCGCGGACCCTTCTGCGGCCACCGGCCCCTCCTCGCCCACCCACTGACACGAGGGACCCCAGATGCTCGCCTACGTCGCCCGGCGACTCGCCCTGGCGGTCGGCACGGTGCTCGCCGCTGTCGTGATCGTCTTCCTGCTGGTGCACGCCAGCGACAGCACCCCGGGGGCCGTCCGCCTCGGGCCCGGGGCCACCGCCGAGCAGATCGCCGCCGAGAACGAGGCGCTCGGCTGGAACGACCCGCTGTGGGTGCAGTTCGCCGACTACGTCGGCCGGCTGGTGCAGGGCGACCTGGGCACCTCCCTCGTCGACGGCCGGGACGTCAGCGCCGACCTGGCCGACCGCCTGCCGGTCACCGCCGCGATCGCGCTGCTCGCCACGCTGCTGTCCGGCGTGCTGGGCGTCGTCCTCGGCGTCACGGCCGCCGTCCGCGGCGGGCGGCTCGGCCGGCTGGTCACCACCGGCAGCGGCGTCGCGCTCTCGCTGCCCGCCTTCTGGGTCGGGATCCTGCTCGTCTACCTGCTGTCCCTGCAGCTGGGCTGGTTCCCCGCGACCGGCTACACCGAGTTCGCCGCCGACCCGGCCGGCTGGATCACCAGCCTGGCGATCCCCGTGCTCACCCTGACCGTCGGCGGCACGGCGATCATCGCCCGCACCGCCGCCGCCGGGATGCGCGAGGCGCTGGCCCAGGAGCACGTCCGCACGCTGCGCGCCATGGGGACGCCGCCGTGGCGGATCCGCTACGTACACGCGCTGCGCTACGCCAGCGTGCCGGTGGTCTCCACGCTCGGCATCCAGTTCATCGCGCTGTTCGGCGGCTCGGTGATCATCGAGAACCTCTTCGCCCTGCCCGGCCTCGGCCAGGCCAGCCAGGCGGCCGCGTCCTCCAGCGACTTCCCGGCGCTGGTCGGCGTCGTCGTCGTCGCGACCGTGGTCGTCGTCGTCACCAACCTGCTGCTCGACCTCGTGGTCGCGGCGCTGGACCCGAAGGTGCGCACGTCATGAGCGTCCTGCCCCTCCCCGGAGCCGAGGTCGCGGCCGACGAGGTCGCCACCGCGCCCGTCCCGCCGGCCCGCCGCCGTCGCGGCCTGCCCGGCTTCCTCCGCCGTCCCGGCGGGGTCTTCGGCGCCGCGTGGCTGACGTTCGTCGTCGTCGCCTCGCTCACCGCCCCGCTGTGGCGGCCCTACGACGTCACCGAGCAGGACACCGCCAACCGGCTCGCGCTGCCCTCGGCCGAGCACTGGCTGGGCACCGACCCGCTCGGCCGCGACCTGCTCTCGCGCATCTTCACCGCCGGCGCGCTGCCGCTGCTCTCCTCGGCGCTGATGCTGGTCGTCGCGTTCGGCATCGGCCTGCCGCTGGCCCTGATCGCCGCCGAGCGCGGCCGCCGCGCGGAGCGGGTGATCAGCCGGGCGACCGAGGTCCTGCTCGCGCTGCCCTCGACGATCCTGCTGCTGGCGCTCATCGGCGTCATCGGCAACCGGCTCTACCCGGTGATGGCCGTCCTCGGGGCGCTCATCTCCGCCGCGGTCTACCGGGTGCTGCTCGGCGTCGCCCAGTCGGTGCGCCAGCGGCTCTACGTCGACGCCGCCCGGGTCAACGGCCTGGGCTCGCTGCGGGTGAACCTGCTGCACGTGCTGCCGTCGATGGCCACGGTGGTGGCGGTGCAGGCCGCGCAGCTGTTCGGCATCGGCCTGCTCATCGTCGCGGGCCTCGCGTTCCTCGGTTTCGGCCCGGCCGAGCCCGAGCCGAGCTGGGGCTTCATGATCCAGGACGCCTCGGGCTATATCTACAACGCGCCGTGGCTGATGGTGCCCACCGGCCTGGTGCTGGCGCTCACCGTCGTGGCGGCCAACGAGCTCGCCGACGCGATCGCGGGCACGACCGCCGGGAGGCCCGTCCCGAGGCGCCGCCGCCGGCCGCTGCGCCGCGCCGTCGAGGCGGCCACCACGGTGCCCGCCGACCCGGAGGCGGTGCTCGACGTCCGCGACCTCACCGTCTCCGTCGACGACGGCCCGGACCTGGTCACCGGCGTCTCCTTCTCCCTGCGGCAGGGGCAGGTCCTCGGCCTGGTCGGCGAGTCCGGCTGCGGCAAGACGATGACCGCCCGCTCGCTCCTGGGGCTGCTGCCCGACGGCGTCTCGGTCACCGGCGGCTCGATCCGCTGGCAGGGCCGGGAGCTGGCCGGGCTGTCCGAGGCCGAGCTCAACCGGGTCCGCGGCCGGGAGATCGCGATGATCTCGCAGGAGCCGATGGTCGCCCTGGACCCGATGTTCTCCGTCGCCTCCCAGCTGACCGGCCCGATCCGCCGGTACCGGAAGGTCGGCCGGGCCGAGGCCCGGCGCATGGCGGCCGGCCTGCTGCGCGACGTCGGCATCGTCGACGCCGAGCGCGTGCTCAGGAGCTACCCGCACCAGCTGTCCGGCGGCATGGCGCAGCGGGTCTGCATCGCCCTCGCGCTCACCGGCGAGCCGAAGCTGCTCGTCGCCGACGAGCCGACCACCGCCCTCGACGTCACCGTGCAGGCGGAGATCCTGTCGCTGCTGCGGGCGCTGGTGCGCGACACCGGCCTGTCGGTCGTCATCGTCAGCCATGACCTCGGCGTTGTCGCCGACATCTGCGACTCCGTCGCCGTCATGTACGCCGGCGAGGTCGTCGAGTCCGGCACCGCCGCGGCCGTGCTCGACGAGCCGGCGCACCCGTACACGATGGCACTGCTCGGGGCGAACCCCCACGTGCCCGAGGGCGAGCCGGTGCCCGAGCGGCTCGCCTCCATCGCCGGCACCGTCCCGCCGCCCGGCTCCTGGCCGGCCGGCTGCCGGTTCGCCACCCGCTGCCGGTTCGCGGAAGGGCGGTGCACCGCCCCGTTCCCGGCGCTGCCCGCGCACGGCGAGGGATCCGTCCTCTGCGTCCGCGTCGACGAGCTCGGCCGCGGGCACGCCACGTGGGAGCCCGAGTCCGCCGGCGACGAGACCCGTGTCCAGGAGCCCGCCCCGACCGCCGGAGTGTCCGCATGACCGCCCCCGCCGGGACCGCGCCCGTCGCGGCCACCACCACGCCCGCGCTGGAGATCCGCGACCTCGTCGTGCGCTACGGGTCGGGACGGAAGGCGCGGCAGGCGCCACCCGCGATCGACCGGGTCAGCCTCGACATCGCCCCCGGCGAGACCGTCGGTCTGGTCGGGGAGTCCGGCTCGGGCAAGTCGACGATCGGCAAGGCGGTCCTCGGGCTGCAGCCGGCGACGGCCGGGACGATCCGGGTCAACGGCCAGGACGTCACCCGGATGTCGCTCAAGCAGCGCAGCCGCCAGGTCGCCGACCTGCGGGTCGTCTTCCAGGACCCGTACTCCTCGCTCAACCCGGCGCGCACCATCGGCCAGACGCTGGTCGAGCCGCTGCGTCTGATGGGCGTGAAGGGCCCGGAGGCGCTGGCGCGGGCGCGGCAGGGACTGGAGTCGGTGGGCCTGCCCGGCGACGCCGTCGACCGCTACCCGTCGCAGTTCTCCGGCGGCCAGCGCCAGCGCATCGCCATCGCCCGCGCGCTGGTCTGCGACCCGAAGGTCGTCGTCCTCGACGAGCCGGTCAGCGCGCTGGACCTCTCCACCCAGGCGCAGGTGCTCAACCTGCTCGCCGACCTGCGCGACCAGCACGGCCTGGCGTTCCTGTTCATCGCCCACGACCTCGGCGTCGTCCGGTTCCTCGCCCAGCGGACGGTGGTCCTCTACCGCGGGCAGGTCATGGAGACCGGGCCGGTCGAGGCGGTCAGCCGGGCGCCGCGGCACCCGTACACGGTGGCGCTCACCGCCGCCGCGCCCGTGCCGCGGCCGGCCGAGCAGGCCGCCCGCCGGGCCGCTCGCGAGGCCGCCGGGTTCGGCACCGCCGGCGCGGCGCAGCCCGCGGCCACCGGCTGCCCCTTCGTGCCGCGCTGCCCGCTGGCGACCGACGTCTGCGCCGAGCAGCGCCCGCCGCTGCGGCTGGTGGAGGGCACCGAGGCCGCCTGCCACCACGCCGAGTCCGTCCCCGTCCTGTGATGAAGGACCCCCGTGCCCCCCACCGCTCGCACGCTCGCGGCGGGCCCCTGCACGAGGGCCGTTCACAGACCTCACTCGACAGGAGACGGATGTCCTCCGCCCCCCACGGCCTGCGGGTCGAGCACCTCGACGAGCCGCTCGGCATCGGGACGACGTCGCCGCGGCTGTCCTGGCGGCTGCCCGGCGGCGCCCGCGCGCAGCAGGCGTACCGGCTCACCACAGACGACGGCTGGGACTCCGGCTGGGTCGAGGACGACCGGCACGTGCTCGTCCCGTGGCCCGGCCCGGCGCTGCGCTCCGCCCAGCGGGTCACCTGGCGGGTGCGGGTGCGCACCGACCTCGGGGAGAGCCCGGTGTCCGGGCCCGCGGAGTTCGAGACCGGCCTGCTCGAGGCGCACGACTGGCAGGTCGAGTGGATCGAGCCGGGGAGCGTCCCGGCCGGCCCGGCGGGGGAGCGGGCGGCCGTCCTGCTGCGGTGGGAGTTCGACGTCGACCGGCCGGTCGCGTCCGCCCGGCTGTACGCCACCGCGCAGGGGCTCTACGAGGCGTTCCTCGACGGCGCCCGCGTGGGCGACGCCGAGCTCACCCCCGGGTACACCCAGTACGACCAGCGACTGCAGGTGCAGACGCACGACGTCGGACCGGTGGGCGAGGGCCGGCACGCGCTGGCCGTCGTCCTCGCCGACGGCTGGTTCCGCGGCCAGACCGGCGTGACCCGGTCCGCCGACCAGTGGGGCGACCGCACCGCGTTCCTCGCCCAGCTGCACCTGACCGCCGACGACGGCACGGTCACCGTGGTCGGCACCGGCCCGGCCTGGCGCAGCACGACCGGGCACGTCCTCGCCGCCGACCTCATCGCCGGCGAGCGCTGGGACCTGCGCGCCCTGCCCCGCGGCTGGGACACCCCCGGCTTCGACGACGCCGGCTGGGACCCGGTCACCGTCGGGCAGCACGGCTTCGCCGGCCTCGTCGACTCGCCGGCCCCGCCGGTGCGCCGGGTGGAGGAGCTGGTGCCCGTCGCGGTCACCCGGCTCCCGGGCGGCGCCCAGGTGGTCGACCTCGGGCAGAACGTCAACGGCTGGGTGCGGCTGACCGACCTCGGCCCCGCCGGCACCACGCTCACGCTGACCCACGGCGAGTGGCTCGCCCCCGACGGCGACGTCACGGTGGCCAACCTCGAGCCCGACCTGCCGTTCCTGCCGCACCCGCTGCCCGCCGGCCAGGTCGACGTCGTCGTCTCCGCGGGCGTGCCCGGCGAGGTCTTCGAGCCGCGCCGCACCACGCACGGCTTCCGCTACGTGCGCGTCGAGGGGCACCCGCGCGACCTCACACGGGACGACGTCCGCGGCGTCGTGGTGCACACCGACCTGCGCCGCACGGGCTGGTTCTCCTCCAGCGACGAGCGCGTCGACCGGTTCCACGAGGCCGCGGTGTGGAGCTTCCGGGACAACGCCTGCGACGTCCCCACCGACTGCCCGCACCGCGAGCGGCACGGCTGGACCGGCGACTGGCAGCTCTACGTCCCGACCGCCGCGTTCCTCTACGACGTCGCCGGCTTCTCCACCAAGTGGCTGCGCGACGTCGTCGCCGACCAGTGGCCCGACGGCACGGTCGCCAACGTCAGCCCGTGCCCGCGCGGTGAGGGCCGGGACAGCCCGGTGTCCTTCCTCACCGGCTCGGCCGGCTGGGGCGACGCGGTCGTCATCGTGCCGTGGGAGCTGTACCGCGCCTACGGCGACGCCCGGGTGCTGGAGGAGACCTGGCCCGCGATGGTCCGCTGGCTGGAGCGCACCGAGCGGATGGCCCGCGACCGGCGGCACCCCGGGCGCGCCGCCCGCCGTCCCGAGGCCGCGCCGCACGAGCGGTGGCTGTGGGACACCGGCTTCCACTGGGGCGAGTGGCTGGTCCCCGGCGAGGAGGTCGGCGACTTCGGCGCGTTCGTCGCCGCCGACGAGGGCGTCGTCGCCACGGCGTACTACGCGCACAGCGCGGAGTCGATGGGCCGGATCGCCGCGGTGCTCGGCCGGGACGACGACGCCGCGCGTTACGCCGAGCTGGCCGGGCACGTGCGCGCCGCCTGGCGGGCCGAGTACCTCGACGACGACGGGCGGCTGGTCTCCGACACCCAGGCCGACCACGTGCGGGCGCTCGCCTTCGGCCTGGTGCCCGACGAGCTGCGGCCGGCGGTCGCCGAGCGGCTGGTCGAGCTGGTCCGCAAGGCCGGCACGCACCTGGGCACCGGCTTCCTCGCCACGCCGCTCCTGCTGCCCGTCCTCGCCGACGCCGGCCACCTCGACGTCGCCTACGAGCTGCTGCTGCAGGACACCGAGCCGGGCTGGCTGGTCATGGTCGACCGCGGCTCGACGACGGTCTGGGAGCGGTGGGACGGCGTGGACGCCGACGGCGTGCCGCACGAGTCGCTCAACCACTACTCCAAGGGCGCGGTCGTCACCTTCCTGCACCGGTACACCGCCGGGATCGAGCCGGTCGAGCCCGCGTACCGCCGCTTCCGCGTCCGGCCCCGCCCCGGCGGCGGGCTCACCTCCGCCGCGGCGGCGCACGAGTCGCCGTACGGCCGGATCGAGTCCGCCTGGCGCATCGAGGACGGCGTCCTGACCCTGCGCGTCGCCGTCCCCGCCGGCAGCGAGGCGGAGGTCGTCCTGCCCGACGGGACGGCGCACCCGGCCGGCCCCGGCACCCACACGTTCACGAGCACCCTGGAGGACGGTCCGCGATGAGCGCCCCCGAGTGGACCGGCCCCGCCCGGTTCCTGCCCCCGCCGCCGGCCACCCGGCGCGACGACGGCGTCCGGCACGTCTCCGGCGCCACCTACGCGGTGGCCTTCGGCTACCGGCCGCTGCAGCTGGACGTGTGGGTGCCGCCGACCGCGGAGCCCGCGCCGCTCGTGGTCTGGGTGCACGGCGGCGCGTTCATGACGGGTGACCGCCGGTACCTGCCCGAGACCCTGCGCGAGGGCCGGGTCTTCGACGCGCTCCTCGACGCCGGCCTCGCCGTCGCGACCGTCGACTACCGGCACGCGCTGGAGGCGCCGTTCCCCGCGCAGTTGCACGACGCGAAGGCCGCCGTGCGCTGGCTGCGCCGGTTCGCCGGCGAGCTCGGGATCTCCACGGAGCGCATCGGCGCCTGGGGCGAGTCGGCCGGCGGGCACATCGCGGCGCTGCTCGGCCTCACCGCCCACCGCGCCGACCTCGAGGGCGGCCACGGCGTCGTCGGGGAGTCCAGCGCGGTCGACGTCGTCGTCGGCTGGTACGGCCTGGCCGACCTGGAGACGATGCCGCGCACCGACCCGCCGCCGCAGGTCGCCGCGCTGCTGCCCGAGGAGATGCGGGTGCCGCCGGAGGACCACCTGCTGCGCGGGCTCACCGACGCCACCCGCGCCGACGCGAGCCCGGTGAACCACGTCCGCGCCGACTCCCCGCCCTTCCTGCTGCTGCACGGCACCGCCGACTGGCTGGTGCCGTGCGCCCAGAGCGAGCAGCTCGCCGCCGCGCTGGAGGCCGCCGGCGCGCCGGTGACCCTCGAGCCGGTCGAGGGCGCCGGGCACATCTGGCTCGGGCACGACGACGTCGACGGGATCGTCGACCGCTCCGTCCGGTACCTCGCCGAGGCCCTGCTCGGGGAGCGCGTC
Source organism: Geodermatophilus sp. SYSU D01180 (assembly GCF_054050415.1). Classification (NCBI taxonomy): domain Bacteria; kingdom Bacillati; phylum Actinomycetota; class Actinomycetes; order Geodermatophilales; family Geodermatophilaceae; genus Geodermatophilus; species Geodermatophilus sp. SYSU D01180. The sequence continues at coordinate 474,908 of NZ_JBJGZH010000001.1, forward strand.
CGATGAGCGACGTGACCGTCGCGCCCGTCACCGTCGAGCACCACCGCGAGCCGCTCGGCATCGGCGAGACCACCCCGCGGCTGTCCTGGGTGACCGCCACCGAGCTGCCCGGCTGGCGGCAGGCCGCCTACGAGCTGGAGATCGGCGACTGGTCCTCCGGGCGGGTCCCCTCTGCCGACTCGGTGCTCGTCCCGTGGGGCGCGCCCCCGCTGGCCGGTCGCGAGCGGCGCACCGTCCGGGTCCGGGTGTGGGGCACCGGCGACGCCGAGCCGTCGGCCTGGAGCGAGGAGGTCGCCGTCGAGGCCGGCCTGCTCGACCCGGCCGACTGGACGGCGCAGCTGGCCCAGCCGGTGCTGCCCGAGCCCGGCGGCACCGGCGAGCCGGTGGCCCTGCTGCGCCGCGAGTTCACCCTCGACGAGCCGGTGGTCCGCGCGCGGCTGTACGCGACCGCGCGCGGGCTGTACGAGGCCGAGATCGACGGGGTGACCGTCGGCGACGACGTCCTGGCGCCGGGCTGGACCAGCTACCGGCACCGGCTCCGGTACCGGACGTACGACGTCACCGCGCTGCTCACCGAGGGCCGGCACGCGCTCGGCGTCACCCTCGCCGACGGCTGGTACCGCGGCCACCTCGGCTTCACCGGCGGCCGGCACCTCTACGGCGACCGCACCGGCGCGTTCCTGCAGCTGGAGGTCGAGCACCCGGACGGGACCCGCACCGTCGTCACCACCGACGGCTCCTGGCGCTCGGCGCTCGGCCCCGAGACGCGCGCCGACATCTACAAGGGCGAGACCGTCGACCTCCGCCGCGAGCTCCCCGGCTGGTCCACCCCCGGCTTCGACGACGCGGACTGGACGCCGGTGGAGATCGGCGAGCTGGACGTGACCACCCTCGTCGCCCCGACCGGCCCGCCGGTCCGCAGGACGCAGACCCTGCCGGTCCGGGACATCACCACCTCGCCGTCGGGGAAGGTGCTCGTCGACTTCGGCCAGAACCTGGTCGGCCGCATCCGGTTCGCGCTGCCCGACGCGCCCGCCGGCACCGAGATCACCGTGCGGCACGCCGAGGTGCTCGAGCACGGGGAGCTCGGCACCCGCCCGCTGCGCGGCGCCGACGCGACCGACGTCGTCGTGCTCGACGGCCGCGGCCCGCGGACCTGGGAGCCGCGGTTCACCTTCCACGGCTTCCGCCACGCCGAGGTGACCGGCTGGCCGGGCGAGCTGCGGCCCGGTGACCTCGAGGCCGTCGTCGTGCACACCGACATGCGGCCCACCGGCACGTTCACCTGCTCCGACCCCGACGTCACCCGGCTGCACGAGAACGTCGTGTGGGGCATGCGCGGCAACTTCGTCGACCTGCCCACCGACTGCCCGCAGCGCGACGAGCGGCTGGGCTGGACCGGCGACCTCGAGGCGTTCGCGCCGACCGCAGCGTTCCTCTACGACACCGCCGGGATGCTGCGCTCCTGGCTGGCCGACCTCGCCGTCGAGCAGCTCGAGGAGCACGGCGGCGTCGTCCCGCTGTACGTGCCGTTCGTCCCGCTGCTGCCGTTCCCCGTGGGGGCCGAGGCCGGGTGGGGCGACGCCGCCGTCGTCGTCCCGTGGGTCCTCTACGAGCGGCACGGCGACGCCGGCGTGCTCGCCGACCAGTGGGCGTCGATGACCGCCTGGATCGACGCCTTCGCCGGCGCGGCCGGGGAGGAGCTCGACTTCGCCGGGGTGCCGCTGATGCTCGGCGACTGGCTGGACCCGACCGCACCGCCGGAGAACCCGGCCGCCGCCCGCACGCCGTGGCCGCTGGTCGCCACCGCCTACCTGGCCCGCTCGGCGCGGATCGTGGCGCAGGCGGCCGCGGTGCTCGGGGAGGACGGCGCCCGGTTCACCGCGCTGGCCGAGCGGGCGGCCGGGCGCTTCCGCGCCGAGTACGTCAGCCCCAACGGCCGCGTCGCCTACCCGGCGCAGACGGCGTACGCGCTGGCCCTCGCCTGCGACCTGCTCACCCCGGAGCAGCGGGCGCACGCCGGGCGGCTGCTCGCGCGGCAGGTGCTCGACGACGGCTTCCACATCGGCAGCGGCTTCCTCGGCACGCCGTTCGTCACCGACGCGCTGACCGGGGCCGGGGAGGTCGCGACGGCGTACGAGCTGCTGCTGCAGCGGGAGTGCCCGTCGTGGCTGTACCCGGTGACGATGGGCGCGACGACGGTGTGGGAGCGCTGGGACTCGATGCTCCCCGACGGCAGCATCAACCCCGGCGAGATGACCTCGTTCAACCACTACGCCTACGGTGCGGTCGCCGACTGGCTGCACCGCACGGTCGCGGGCCTCGCCCCGGCCGCGCCCGGCTACCGGCGGATCCGGTTCGCGCCCCGCCCCGGCCCGGGCATCACCTCGGCGGCGGCCACGCACGAGACGCCGTACGGCACCGCGGCGGTGTCGTGGACGCTGACCGGCGGGACGGCGTTCGCGCTCGAGGTCACCGTGCCGCCGAACACGACGGCCGAGGTGTCGCTGCCGGACGGCAGCGCGCCGGTGGAGGTCGGGTCGGGCCGGCACACCCTCGCCTGCGCGATCGAGGAGCCGCGTCCGGTCGAGCGGCCGAGGCCGTTCTTCGACCCGTCCGCCCACCCGTGACCCGTCGTCCCGTCGTCCCCGGCTTCCACCCCGACCCCAGCGTCGTCCGGGTCGGGGACACCTACTGGATGGTGCACTCGTCGTTCGAGTACGCCCCGGGCGTCCCCCTGTACCGCTCGGCCGACCTCGTGTCGTGGGAGCCCGTGGGGCACGTGCTGGCCCGCCCGTCGCAGCTCGACGTCTCCGCGGCGCCGGGGTCGGGCGGGATCACCGCACCCACCCTGCGGTGGCACGACGGCCGGTTCTGGATGGTGACCACCAACCTCGCCGACGGCGGGTGGCAGCTGCTCACGTCCGCCGAGGACCCGCTGGGCGGGTGGTCGGAGCCGGTGCGGATGCCGGAGGTCCGCGGCATCGACCCCGACCTCGCCTGGGACGACGACGGCACCCTGCTCGTCTCGTACGCCGGCTTCGGCGCCGGCGGCCCGGCCGGGCTGGTGCAGCAGGCGGTCGACCCGGCCACCGGTGCCGCGCTCACCGAGCGGCGGCGGCTGTGGCAGGGCACCGGCGGGAGGTTCCCGGAGGGGCCGCACCTGTACCGGGTCGGCGACCTCTGGTACCTGCTGATCGCCGAGGGCGGCACCGAGCGCGGGCACGCGGTCACGATCGCCCGCGGCCCCTCGCCGGCCGGGCCGTGGGAGCCGTGCCCGGCCAACCCGCTGCTGACCGCCCGCGGCACCGACGCGCCGGTGCAGAGCACCGGCCACGCCGACCTGGTGCAGCGCCCGGACGGGAGCTGGGCGGTCGTCTTCCACGGCGTGCGGCCGCGCGGGACCAGCCCGGAGTTCCACGTCCTCGGCCGCGAGACGTTCGCCGCCGAGGTGGAGTGGGCCGACGGCTGGCCGCGGCTGGGGGAGTGGCTGACCCCGCCGGGCAGTGCGGGAACCGTCGAGGAGGACCTCACCGGCCCCGCCTGGGTCGCGCCCCGGCGGTTCCCCGGGCAGCTGCTGAGCCGGGTCGACGGCGGCCGGCGGCTGGCCGCGGCCGGCCCCGACCCGGCGGGCGAGGACCTCGCCTTCGTGGGCCGGCGGCAGGAGCACCTGCACGCCCGGTTCCGCGCGGCGGTGCGGGTGGACGGCGTCGGCGGGCTCACCCTGCGGATCGACGCCCGGCACCACCTCGACGTCGAGGTCGACGGCGACCGGGTGCGGGCGGTGGCGCAGGTCGGCCCGCTGCGCTCGGCCCTGGGCGAGGCGGCCGCGGGGCCGGAGGCGGTGCTGGAGATCCGCACCGAGCCGGCCACGGGCCACTTCTCCGCGACCACGCTCGGCCCGGACGTCGTCGTCGCCGGCGTCGTCGGGCCCGGCGGCTTCGCCGAGCTCGGCCGGCTGGACGGGCGCTACCTCTCCACCGAGGTCGCCGGCGGGATGACCGGCCGGCTGGGCGGCGTCTGGTGCGCCCGCGGCTCGCTCGTGGTGCGCTCGTTCGCATACGCCGGCGCCGACGACCCGCAGGAGCTCCCGTGACCGACCTCGACGGCCTGCCCCTCGAGCGGAGGGCGACCCTGCTCTCCGGCCAGGACTTCTGGTCGACCCCGCCGGTCGAGGAGGTGGGGCTGCCCTCGCTGGTCCTGACCGACGGCCCGCACGGCGTGCGCCGCCAGGAGGGCGACTTCGGCGGTCCCGGCATCACCCGCAACCTGCCGGCCACCTGCTTCCCGCCCGCGGTGGCGGTGGGCAACGGCTGGGACCCCGCGGTCGCCGAGCGGATCGGCACGGCGATCGGCCGGGAGGCGCGGGCGCTGGGCGTGCACGTGGTGCTCGGGCCGGGGGTCAACATCAAGCGGTCGCCCCTGGGCGGGCGGAACTTCGAGTACTACTCCGAGGACCCGCTGCTGTCCGGGGTCCTCGGCGCGGCGCACGTGCGCGGGCAGCAGGCCGCGGGCGCCGGCGCCTCGGTCAAGCACTTCGCGGCGAACAACCAGGAGACCGAGCGCATGCGGATCAGCGCCGAGGTCGACGAGCGGACGCTGCGCGAGATCTACCTGCCGGCCTTCGAGCGGGTGGTCACGGAGGCGGCGCCGGCCACGGTCATGTGCGCCTACAACAAGGTCAACGGCGTCTACGCGTCGCAGAACCGCTGGCTGCTCACCGAGGTGCTGCGGGAGCAGTGGGGCTTCGACGGCGTCGTCGTCTCCGACTGGGGCGCCGTCGACGACCGCGCCGCGGCGCTCGCCGCCGGGCTGGACCTGCAGATGCCCGGCGACCGCGGCGCGGGCGACCGGCGGGTGGTCGAGGCGGTGCGGGCCGGGGAGCTCGACGAGGCGTACGTCGACGCCAGCGCCGCCCGGGTGGCCGCCCTCGCCCGGTACGCCGGCGGGCCGGTCGAGGAGGTGGACGTCGAGGCGCACTGCGCGCTGGCGCGGGAGCTGGCCGCGGAGTGCGCGGTGCTGCTGCGCAACGAGGGCGGCACCCTGCCGCTGTCCCCGGGCACCCGCGTGGCCGTCGTCGGGGAGTTCGCCCGCACGCCGCGCTTCCAGGGCGGTGGCAGCTCGAACGTCACCGCCACCCGGGTCGAGTCCGCGCTCGACACGATGCGCGCCCTCGCCGGCCAGGAGCTCCCGTTCGCGCCCGGCTCCGGTCCTGGCGACGACGCCGCGGCACTCCGGGAGGAGGCCGTGGCGCTGGCCCGCGACGCGGAGGTCGCCGTCGTCTTCCTCGGCCTGGCCGACGCCGACGAGTCCGAGGGCTTCGACCGGACGACGATCGACCTCCCCGCCGCCCAGGTCGAGCTGGTCCGGGCGGTGGCCGCCGCGGCGCCGCGGACGGTCGTCGTCCTGTCCCACGGCGGGGTGGTGTCGCTGGAGGGCTGGCACGACGACGTCGACGCGATCCTCGACGGCGCGCTGCTCGGGCAGGCCGGCGGCGGCGCGCTGGCCGACCTGCTGTACGGCGTGGCGAACCCGTCGGGCCGGCTGGCCGAGACCGTGCCGCTGCGGCTGGAGGACTCCCCGAGCTCCCTGTCCTTCCCGGGTGAGCAGGGGCGGGTCGTCTACGGCGAGGGCGTGCTGGTCGGCTACCGCGGGCTGGTCACGCAGGGCCGGGCGGTGCGGTACCCATTCGGGCACGGGCTCTCGTACACGTCGTTCGCGACGTCGGACCTGCGGGTCGAGCCCACCGGCGCGGACACCGCCACCGTCGCGGTGACCGTGACCAACACCGGCGACCGGGCCGGGAGGCACGTCGTCCAGGTGTACGTGTCCACGGCGGCCGGGCCGGTGCGCCGCCCGCTGCGGGAGCTGCGCGCGTTCACCAAGGTGGGGCTGGAGCCGGGGGAGAGCCGCGAGGTGACGCTGGAGCTCGGCCGGCGGGCGTTCGCGTACTGGGACGTCGTCGAGTCCGGCTGGCTGGTGGCGCCCGGCGAGTACGCGGTGCAGGTCTGCGCCGACGCGGAGACCGTGCTCGCGGAGCGGACCGTGACCCTGGCCGGGGACGACCTGGTGCGGGTGCTGACGATGGACTCCTCGGTCGGCGAGTGGTTCACCCACCCGGCCGCCGGCCCCGCGCTGGTGGAGGCGCTGACCGCGACCATGCCCGCGGACGCCGCCTCGCCCGCCGAGCAGGCGATGATGCTGCAGATGATCGGCTCGATGCCGATGCGCCGGTTCGCCACCGACTTCGGCGCCGCGCTGCCGCAGGACCTGCTCGACCGGCTGGTGGCCGAGACCGCCGCCGCCCGCGCCACGCACTGACCCGTGGCGCCCCGCGCGCCGTGGCCTGTCGTCCGGCTCGGCGGTCGTGCCAGGGTGGGGGCACCTCACGGGGGTCGGCAGCGCGGACGAGGAGGCCGGCCGATGACCGAGGACCCCACGCTGCAGCCGGCCGTCCGGGCGTCGGACGCGGAACGCGAGGCGGCGGTGACCCGGCTGCAGACCGCCCTGGCCGAGGGGCGGATCACCGTCGACGAGTTCGGGGAGCGGGCGCAGGCCGCCTACGCGGCGACGACCACCGACCAGCTCGCCCCGCTGCTCGCCGACCTCCCGGCCGCCCCGCAGGTCGAGATCGTGGGCAGCCGCCCACCCGCGACGCGGGCCGCCGTGGTCGGCGACGTCCGGCTCGACGCGCGGACCCCCCTGCCGCGGCGGGTCAGGACGGGGATCGGCGACATCCGGGTCGACCTGCGCGACCTGCGCACGGACGCCGAGGTGGTCGAGCTGGAACTGACCACGGTGATCGGGGACGTCGACGTGGTCGTCGCCGAGGGCGTGGAGGCCGAGCTGGACGGCTGGACGGTCATCGGCGACCGGAAGGTCGGCCTGGCGCCGGTGCCGCGGTTGGCCGGCACCCCGCGCGTCGTCGTGCGGGCGCATGCGCTGTTCGGGGACCTGCGGCTGCGCAGCCTCCCGCCCGGTGAGTCGGCCGGCCGCTGGCGGGCGCTGCTCGACCGGCTCGCCCAGCGCCCGCGACCGAGCGGCTCCTGACCCGGTCAGAGCGACAGGTGCAGGCGTAGCGCGTCGTCGAGGGCGGCCATGGTGCCGGCAGGGACCCGTCCCAGTACCGGTCCGACGCGCTCGACCGCCACGCTGCGGACCTGCTCGGCCTGCGCCTTGCTGTCCACGCGCAGTCCGGTCTCGGCGGCGGGCAGCAGCATCTGGAAGGGGAACACCCGCGCGGTGTTGCTGGTGACCGGGACCACGGTCACCACCCCGCGACCGAGGCGGGTGGCCGTGGCGTTGGCCCGGTCGTTGCTCACGACGACGGCGGGACGGCGCTTGCCTGCCTCACGGCCGCGGACCGGCTCCAGGTCGACCAGGCGGATCTCACCGCGCAGCATCGTCGAGGCCGTCGGCCGAGGTGCCCTCCCATGCGGTCTCCTCGCCCGAGGCACGCCACTCCGCCCAGGCCGCGGCGTAGTCGTCCTCGAGGCCGGGGTGACGCAGCATGCGGACGGCGTGCTGCACCGCGGCCGACCGGGACGACAGCCCGGCCTCCTTCGCGTAGGCGTCGAGGACCGCGACCTCCTCCTCGGAGAGGCTGATGCTGAGCTTCACACCGCGATGCCTGCGGTAGGAACGCCTGGCCGGACCGCTGGACGCGGGTGGCCCGGGACCGTGCGGGTCCCGGGCCGCCGGGGTCCAGCGCTCGCCCGGGGGTGGCGGAAATGGGCATCTCCGCCGCCCCCGGGGACGCGTCAGACGGGCAGCGGGTCGTCGTCCCGCTTCGTCAGCGTCGGCTCGGGCGCCGGGACGGCGGCCTGCGGGCCGGACCGCAGCAGGGTCGCCAGCTCCTCCTCGGACTCCACCGCCTCGCCGCGGGCGACCATGCCGGCGTGCTCGGCGAGCGGGATCTCCTTCAGCACGAACGACAGCAGCAGCGCGACGGCGAGGATCGGCACCAGGTACCAGAACACCGGCGCGAGCGAGTCGGCGTACGCGTCGACGATCGCCGTCCGCAGCGGGTCGCCGGCGGCGTCGACCGCCGACGGCACCAGCGTGTCGGGCGAGGTGATGCCCGCGGCGGCCGCCTGCTCGGCGTTGCCGGTCAGCGCGCCGGTGAGGTTCTCGGCCAGCCGGCTGGTGAACAGCGTCCCGAAGACGGCGACGCCGAGGGTGGCGCCCACCTCGCGGAAGTAGTTGTTCGTCGAGGTGGCGGTGCCGATCTGCGTGGCCGGCACGGCGTTCTGCGCGGCCAGCACGACGTTCTGCATGATCAGCCCGAGCCCGCAGCCGAGCGCGAAGAACATCGCGCCGATCGTCCACAGCGACGTGTCCCCGGCCAGCGTGGTCATCCAGACCATGGTCGCGAGGATGACCGCGACCCCGGCGATCGTGAACCGCTTGTAGCGGCCGTCCTTGAGGATCAGCGCGGCCGAGCTCTGGATGGTCAGGATGATCCCGGCGGTCATCGGCAGCATGAGCAGGCCGGAGTTCGCGGCCGACAGGCCCGAGCTCATCTGCAGGAACGTCGGCATGAACGCGATGGCCGAGAACATGCCCAGGCCCACGGCCATGCCGAGCGCGGTGGCGACGACGAAGGTGCGGTTGCGGAACAGCGACAGCGGCACGATCGGCTCGACCGCGCGCCGCTCGACCAGCACGAAGACGACGGCGCAGACGACGAACGCGGCGGCCAGCGCGAGGGTCAGCGGGTCGGTCCAGCCGTCGCTGCCGCCGAGGTCGGTGAACAGCACCAGCGACGTCGTGGTGGCCGACAGCGCGACGATCCCGGCGATGTCGAGCGGGGTGGTGCTGCGCCGGCGCGGCAGCGACAGCGCGAACCAGCCGATGAGGAAGGCGCCCACGCCGACCGGCACGTTGATCCAGAAGCACCACTCCCAGCCCAGGGCGGCGGTGTCGGTGAAGAAGCCGCCGACGAGCGGCCCGGCGACGGCCGACAGGCCGAACAGCGCGCCGATCGGGCCCATGTACTTGGCGCGCTCCCGGGCCGGGACGATGTCGGCGATGATCGCCTGCGACAGGATCATCAGCCCGCCGCCGCCGAGGCCCTGCACCCCGCGCCAGACGACGAACCAGGTGAAGTCCGGCGCGAGCGCGGCGCCGACACTGGCCACGGTGAACAGGCCGATGGCGACGAGGAACAGCGTCCGCCGGCCCCACAGGTCGCCGAACTTGCCGTAGACGGGCATGACCAGCGTGGTGGCCAGCAGGTAGGCGGTGGTCACCCACGCCATGTGCGAGACGCCGCCGAGCTCGCCGACGATGGTCGGCATCGACGTCGCGACGATCGTCTGGTCGAGCGCGGCGACGAGCATCCCGGCGAGCAGCGCCGAGAAGACCAGGTTGATGCGGCGCCGGGTCAGGACGATGGGCGGGGCGGTGCCGTCGGGCGGCGGGTTCACGTCGTTCTCCACGGGTCGTTCGGCGGTGCCGCGGGCGCGCGGCACCGAGGGGGGAGCGGACGGCGCCGGCCGCTCGGGAGGGGTCAGGAGCGCGGGGCGGGGAGCCCGGTGGCGAGCACGTCCCAGGCCTCGTCGACGAGGCGGGGGAGCGGCACGGTGAAGTCGGCGGCCAGCCAGCGGTGCAGTGCGGTGCGCAGGGCGACACCGGCGACCGCGGCCAGCAGCGTGGGGTAGGCGTCGGCGCCGACCCGCGTGCCGGTGCGTGCGGCGACGGCGTCGGCCAGTGCCCGCTCGGAGGCGCCGAAGGCGGCGTGCAGCCGGGCGAGCAGCACGGGGTGCTCGTCGATGACCCGCAGCCGCAGGGGCCACACGCCCGCGGGCTCGTCGGCCATCGCGGCGGCCTGCTCGGCCTGCACGGCGCGCAGCGCGGTGACCGGGTCCTCGCCGGCCGGGCGCGCGGTGAACCGCTCGGCGAGGAGCGCGGCGTCACCGGGGTCCAGGCCGAGGACGGCGTCGTCCTTGGTGGGGAAGTAGTTGAAGAACGTCCGCGGGCTGACGCCGGCGCGCTCGGCGACGTCGTCGACCGACACCGCGTCCAGGCCGTGCTCGGCGACCAGGTGCAGCGCCGCGGCGTGCAGCGCCGAGCGGGTGGCGAGCTTCTTGCGCTCGCGCAGGCCGGAGGTCACCCCGTCATGGTCGCGGAAAACATGCAGTCCGTGCAAGCTTGCGCGGAGTGCACGGCGTGTCGGACTGGTTCGGGAGTGGCAGGAATGGCCATTCCTGCCGCCCGGGCCCGGGTCAGTCGCGGTCGCGTTGCCGCTCGATCGCCTCGAGCACCGTCCTGCGGCCCGCGCCGAGCTCGCGCTCCGCCCTCTCCGCCCGGTCGAGCTGGGGGTCGCCGTGCATCTCCCGGACCTTCGCGCGCGCCTCGGTCGCCTTCGCGTCGACCAGCTCCGCGGCCTTCCGGGCCTCCCTCGCGGCGTCGGTGTCGGCCACGTGCTGCTCGTCGGAGCCGCGCTTGCGCGCGTCGGTGGCGCGCTTCTCCTCGTCGGACAGCAGCTCCCACGCGGCGTCGGGCAGGTAGCGCCTCGTTCCGTCCGATCCCCGGGCGCGGTCGTCGCCGTCGGCGGTGTGCCAGTCCTGTCCGGTCCACTCCTGCAGGTGCCACTGCGACTCGCTGCGCTCGCCCTCGTGCCGGTGGCCGCCGCCGGCCGCCTCGTACTCGTGCGCCAGCAGCTGGCTCTTGCGGGCGCTCCACTGGCCGGGCCGGCCGCCCCGGTCGCCGGCCTTGATCTCCTCCTTGAGCCGCTCGCGCAGCTCCGGGTCCGTGTAGTCCCGCGCGTAGTCCTCCGCCGACTTCCCGCTCATGGCACGGCCGGGTACCCCATCCGGTCGTGTCTCATCCGGCGGAGCGCGATCGGTCCACCTCCACGTGCGGCCGGGACTGCCAGCGCGCCCAGTCCGCGCTCACCTCGCCGGCGGTGCGCAGCAGCGCGGGCAGGTGCTCGGCCAGCAGCCGCTCGGTCGAGGTCTCGGCGGCGTGCACGGTCACGTTCATCGCCGCCCGCACCGCGCCGTGCCCGTCCCGCACCGGGACGGCGACCGAGCGGACGCCGGGCGCGAGCTCCTCGTCGGCCAGTGCCCAGCCGCGGGCGCGCACCTCGGTGAGCTCCTCGCCCAGCTGCTCGGCCGGGCGCCCGATGTAGGGCGGCAGGCCCGAGCGGCTGGGCTCGGCGAGGGTGGCCTCCAGCCGGTCGGGCGGCAGGGCGGCGAGCAGCACCTTGCCCTGCGAGGTCTGGACGGCGGGGAAGCGCGTGCCGATCTCGACCCGCAGCGCGATGAGCTTGGGCACCGACACCCGCGCGACGTAGACGATGTCGGACCCGTCGAGCTGGGCCATCGACGACGACTCGCCGGTCCGCGCGACCAGCGCCTCCATGTGCGGCCGGGCGAGGTCCCACAGCCCGAGCGCGCCGACGTAGGCCATCCCGAGCGACAGCACCCGCGGGGTCAGCGAGAACACCCCGCCGGCCGACCGCACGAAGCCCAGCTCCTCCAGCGTGAGGAGCAGCCGCCGCGCGGTCGGCCGGGCCAGCCCGGCGGCGGCCGCCACCTCCGACAGCGTCATGGCCGGCCGGTCGGCGCCGAAGCAGGTGAGCACGTCGAGCCCCCGCGCCAGCGCCTCGACGAAGTCCGGCCCCTCACCGCGCCCGGCCATGCGCCCCCCTCTCCGGCCCCGTGCCCCGCCGGTCAGCGGCCGAGGACCCGCTCCTCGCCCCCGGCGTGCGTCGACTCGGACTTGTACTCGGTGTACGTGTACGGGTTGTCCAGCACCTCGGTGTTCGCCACCTCCGGGTGCATGCCCTGCTCCCACGCCTCCTCGCCGAGCTCGGCGCGCAGGTGCTCGACGGTGGCCTCGACCTCCCGGCGCACCGCCGCCAGGTCGGTCCCGATCAGCCGGCCGTCGTGCTTCACGACCCGGCCGTCCACGACCACCGTGTGCACGTCGCCCCGCTGCGCCTGGAAGACCACGTGCCCGTACGGGTTGAGCAGCGGGAACATCACCGGGGACCGGTCGTTCTTGACCAGCACGACGTCGGCCTTCCTGCCCGCCTGCAGGCTGCCGAGATCGTCGCGGCCGAGCGCCTGCGCGCCGCCGCGGGTGGCCCACTCGACCACCTCCTGCGCCCGCAGCCGCAGGTGGGTGATCGTCTCGCCCTTCAGGTGGGCGTCCATGTGCTCGGCCATGCGGTCGGCGTTCAGCGTCGCGCGCATGGCGGAGAACAGGTCGGCGCTCCACCAGACGCTGGTGTCCATCGACAGCGACACCGGGATGCCGTACTGCAGCACCTGCTCCGTGGGTGCGTGGCCCTGCCCGGCGCTGCACTCCGACTCGGTGGAGACCGAGATCGAGCCGCCGGTCGCCGCGATGCGCTGGTAGCTGTCGCGGGTCAGCGTCGAGGCGTGCACGTACACGGTCTCCGGCGTCATGAAGCCGTGCTCGTGCATCAGCCGGATGCCGTCGTCGTTGGTCGCGCCCCAGACCCCGGCGTGCGTGGTGACCGGGATGCCCAGCTCCCGCGCCACCTCGAACGCGCCCTTCTCCGGGAAGGCCGGGTCGCCGGTGACGTCGAACGCCATCTGCACGCCCATCATGTCGTCGCGGGCGTCGCGCAGACGCTCGAGGACCGCCCGGACCGCCGGGTCGGCCGACCACTCCCACGGGCCGGCCTGGATGTTGCCGTAGGCGAACACGAACCGGCCGGGCACCGAGCGCAGCGCGTCCAGCGCCGCCTCGGCGTGGTCGACGGTGTGCAGGTTGTGCGACCAGTCGACCGTGGTCGTCACCCCGGCGTCGAGCGACTCGATCGCCGAGAGCCGGTTGCCGGCGGCGACGTCCTCGGGCCGGAACCTCCTGCCGTGCTCGAGGTAGTTCCAGACGAAGTACTGGGTGAGGGACCAGTCGGCGCCGTACCCGCGCATCGCCGTCTGCCACATGTGCCGGTGGGTGTCGATCATCCCCGGCATCACGATGCCGCCGGTGGCGTCGACCTCCTGGGCGTCCTCGGGCGCCTGCAGCGACGGGCCCACGGCCGCGATCCGGTCGCCGACGACGAGGACGTCGGCGTCGCGCAGCACCGTGCCGGCGTCGTCCATCGTCAGCACCGTGCCGCCGCGGAACACGACGGGGCGCCCGGCCTGCGGGGCCGGGGTCTGGGGGTCGGTCATGGTGCTCTCCTCGGACGTCGCTGGCTCGACGGACACCTGTCCGCTCACCGGACATCGAGTGCGGACGCGGCCACCCTGCTCGTGATCTGCCGCACGTGTCAAGACGGGCGGCGTGCAGTTGACACAGGTCGGCGGCGGTGCCGAGACTCGGCGCGACCGGCGGACGACTGTCCGCTGGCGCCAGCCCCGATGCCGAGGAGCGCGACGCGACGATGACGGCAGCACCCGGCGCGCCGAACCCCGAGGGCCCCCTCGCCGGCCTGCTCGTGGCGGACTTCTCCCGGATCCTCGCCGGTCCCTACGCCACGATGCTCATGGCCGACCTCGGCGCCGAGGTGGTCAAGGTCGAGGGCCCGCGCGGCGACGACACCCGCACCTGGGCGCCACCGGTCCGGGACGGCGTCTCGACCTACTACCTGGGCGTCAACCGCAACAAGCGGTCGGTGGCCCTGGACCTCGCCGACGACGCCGACCTGGCCGCGGCCCGCGAGCTCGCCCGCCGCGCCGACGTCCTGGTGGAGAACTTCAAGCCCGGCGGCCTGGCCCGCTTCGGCCTGGACTACGACACGGTGGCCGCCACCAACCCCGCCGTCGTCTACGCCTCGATCAGCGGCTTCGGCAGCGGCCCCGGCGGGCGGTCGCTGCCCGGCTACGACCTCATCGTGCAGGCCATCTCCGGGCTGATGAGCCTCACCGGCGACCCGGGCGGCGACCCCTACCGGGCCGGCGTCGCCGTCTTCGACGTCATGGCCGGCCTGCACGCCACCATCGGCGTGCTGTCCGCGCTCAACCTGCGGCACGCCACCGGCCGCGGCCAGCACGTCGAGGTCAACCTGCTCTCCAGCGCGCTGTCCGGGCTGGTCAACCAGACCTCGGCGTACGTGGCCGGCGACGTCGTCCCGTTCCGGATGGGCAACAGCCACCCGAGCCTGTTCCCCTACGAGCCGCTGCCCTGCGCCGACGGCGACCTGATCGTCACCGCCGGCAACGACGGCCAGTTCCGGAAGCTGTGCGAGGTGCTCGGCGTGCCCGGGCTGGTGGAGGACCCCCGGTTCCTGCACAACGAGGACCGCACGGCGAACCGCGAGGAGCTGCGCCCGCTGCTGGTCGAGCGGCTGAGGACCCGCACGAAGATGGAGTGGTTCCGCGACATCATCGCCGCGGGCGTGCCGTGCGGGCCGATCAACACCGTCGACCAGGGCGTCGCCTTCGCCGAGGAGGTCGGCCTGGACCCCGTCGTCACGGCGGGGGAGGGCGACGCGGCCGTGCCGTCCATCCGCAACCCCATCCGGTTCTCGGAGACGGCGGCGCGGTACCGCTTGCCACCGCCCGCGCTCGACGAGCACGGTGCGGAGATCCGCCGCTGGCTGGCCGAGGGCGAGGAGACGCCGTGACCGAGGACGGGTACCCGACCGCGCTGGGTGCCTCGAGCCGCGAGTCGATCACCCTGCTCGGCACCGACCTCGCCCGCGACGTCATGGGCACCGTCGGCTTCGGCGAGCTGGCGTTCTGGCTGGCCACCCAGCGCCGCCCCACGCCCGGGGAGACCCGCGTGTTCGAGGCGGTGCTCGCCGCGCTCGCCGACCACGGCTTCACCCCGACGGCGATCGTCACCCGGCTGACCTGGCTGTCCGCGCCGGACTCGGTGCAGGGCGCCCTCGCCGCCGGGCTGCTCGGCGGCGGGTCCCGCTTCCTCGGCGTCACCGAGGACTGCGGCCGGTTCCTGCACGGGGTCCTGGCGTCGGCGGGGGAGCTCCCGTCCGACGACGCCGGCTGGGACGCCCTCGCCCTGGAGACGGTCACGGCGCAGCGCGCGGCCGGCCGGTTCGTCCCGGGCCTGGGTCACCACGTGCACAAGGACGGCGACCCGCGCACGCCGCGGCTGTTCCAGATCGCCGCCGAGGAGGGCCTGGTCGGCCCGCACCTGACGCTGTTCGCCGCGATCGGCCGGGTGCACCCGCAGGTGCTCGGGAGGACGCTGCCGCTCAACGGCGCCGGCGTCTGCGGCGCCGCGCTGGCCGACCTCGGCCTGCCGCTGGAGCTGCTGCGGGGCTTCGCGCTGCTGGCCCGCACCGCCGGGCTGATCGGCCAGCTCGCCGAGGAGATCCGGCGCCCCGTCGCCAACGAGGTCTTCCTGTCCGTCGACCTGCACAACCGCTCCGTCGCGCCGGACCCCTACGAGCCCGAGACCCTGGGAGGCAGTCATGGCTGAGGTGGCCGCGGTCATCGCGTCGACCCACCACCCCTTCTACTACCGCGCGAGCACCTCGACCGGCGCGGACCGGCCGCCGTTCGCCGACGAGTGGGTGGCCAAGATCGAGCGGTTCCGGGAGACGCTCACGCGGGCCGAGCCGGACGTGCTGGTGATGGTCGGCAGCGACCACTTCCACCAGCTGTGGCTGGACAACATGCCCCAGTTCCTCGTCGGCAAGGCGCCCTTCTTCGACGCCAACTGGTACAACGAGGAACGCGAGTTCGGCCTGCCGCGGATGACGCTGCGCGGCGAGGAGGACCTGGCCGCGCACCTGCTGCGCGACGGCCTCGACCGCGACTTCGACCTGGCCTTCTCCAACGAGCTGCGGATCGACCACAGCATCACGTGCCCGATCATCACGCTGCGCCCGCAGGCCGACCTGCCGATCGTGCCGGTCTACACGAACATCTTCGCCCCGCCGCTGCCGCAGCCCCGGCGCTTCGTGCAGCTGGGGAAGGCGATCCGGGAGATGGTCGAGTCCTGGGAGTCGGACGAGCGGGTGGCCATCATCGGCACCGGCCACCTGTCGCTGGAGCTCGGCGGGCCGCGCCAGTTCGGCGAGCACGGCCCGGACCCGGAGTTCGACCGCAAGGCCGTCGAGTGGATCGCCTCCGGCGACATCGAGGGCTGCCTGGCCGAGGTGTCGCTGGACTCGCTGCACGCCCCGGGCAACGCCACCCACGGGTTCATGGACTTCATGCTGATGATGGGCGCCGCCGGCGAGGGGCAGAAGGCCGACCACGTCGACACCCTCGACCTGTTCCACACCATGGAGGCCTACTTCACCTGGTACCCGAACGGAGCCCCGGCGTGAGCAGGTACCTGCTGGACAAGTTCCTCTTCACCGTCGACCGCGACCCCGCCCTCGTGGAGCGCTACCGCGAGGACCCGGCCGGCACGGTCGAGTGGTGGGAGGCCGAGATGGCCAACCGGATCCTCAACTGCACCGACGACGAGCGGTCGACCTGGCTGGAGTTCACCGAGGACGAGCGGCGCGCGCTGCGCGAGCACGACCACGTGACGCTGTTCGGGATGGGCGCCCACCCGTTCCTCACGCTCACGCTGTTCATCGCCATGTTCGAGCGCGACCACGGGCCGCTGGAGTACCAGAAGGCCTACGGCAGGGCGATGGAGCACATCACGCTGCCCTATCCCGACATCACCACCTGACGGGCGGGCCACCTGACGTGCGCGCCGCCGTCGTCCGCGCGCCCGGGACGCCGCCCGGGCACGCCGAGCACCCCGACCCCGCCGCCGGGCCGGGCCGCACGCTGGTGCGGGTCACCGCCGCGCCGATCGTGCCGCTGGACCTGCTGTGCGCCTCGGGCACGTCGTACTTCGGCGCGCCCGCGGTGCCGTACGTGCCGGGCGTGCAGGGCGTCGGCGTCGTCGAGGAGTCCGGCCGGCTGCCGGCCGGCACCCGGGTCTGGTTCGCGACGTCGGCCGGCATGGCGCCGGGCGACGGGAGCCTGGCGCAGCGGTGCGCCGTCGACGACGACGACCTCGTGCCCCTGACCGCCGACCTGCCCGACGCGGCGGTCGCGGCGATCGGCCTGTCCGGCGTGGCCGCGTGGATGTGCCTGACCTGGCGCGGGCGGCTGCAGCCGGAGGAGACCGTCGTCGTCCTCGGCGCCGGCGGCGCGGTGGGGCAGGTGGCGGTCGGCGCGGCGCGGGTGGTCGGCGCCGGGCGGGTGGTGGCGGTCTGCCGCTCGACCACGGCGCGGGAGCGGGCCCGCGCCGCCGGCGCCGACGCCGTGGTGCCGCTGACCGGCGACGTCGACGCGCTCGCCGCCGCGCTGGCGCAGGCGTGCCCGGGCGGCGCGCACGTCGTCGTCGACCCGGTGTTCGGCGTCGCCGCGACCGCCGCGTCGCGGGTGCTGGCGCCGGGCGGGCGGCTGGTCAACCTGGGCGGGGCGTCCGGCGACGAGGCGGTGTTCTCCTCGGCGGTGCTGCGGGGCCGGTCGGCGGAGGTGCTCGGCTACACCAACAACGCGCTGACCCCGCAGCAGCGCCGCGACGCGCTCGGCGCGGTCCTCGCCGCGGCCGCCACCGGCCGGGTCGCCGTCGCGCACGAGACGGTGCCGCTGGCCGACGTCGCCGCCGCCTGGGCGCGGCAGGCCGACGGGAGCGCCGGCGTCCGGCTGGTCGTGGTGCCCTAGCCGCGGCCGCGGAGGGCGGCGCGCACGTGGATGCGCTCGCCCTGCGGGCCGAAGAGGGCGAGCACCTCGGCGGCCCGGCCGTCGGGGTTGCCCAGCCAGTGCGGGGTGCGGGTGTCGAACTCGGCCACCTCGCCGGGGGTCAGGGTGACGTCGGCGTCGCCGAGCAGCAGCCGCAGCTGCCCCGACAGCACGTAGAGCCACTCCCAGCCCTCGTGCGAGCGCTGCTCATTGGGCTCCCCGCCCCAGCGCGGCGGCAGCACCATCTTGTAGGCCTGCAGCCCGCCCGGCCGGCGGGTGAGCGGGATGAACGTGGCGCCGTGCCGGGTGAGCGGCTTCAGCCGCACCCTGGGGTCGCCGGTCTCGGGGGCGTCGACCAGCTCGTCGAGCGGCACCTGGTGGGCGCGGGCCAGCGGCAGCAGCAGCTCGAGGGTGGGCCGCCGCTGCCCGGACTCCAGCCGGGACAGCGTGGACACCGAGATGCCGGTGTCGTCGGACAGCTGGGTCAGCGTCGCGCCGCGCTGCCGGCGCAGCTCGCGCAGCCGCGGGCCCACCGCGTCGAGGACGGCGTCGAGCTCCGCGCCGGGATCGGTCACGTTGCCATTATGGCAAAGGGGTTTGCCTCTTTCGCGACGGCGGGTGCACCGTGGGCGGCATGGACGAGACGTACGACGTGGTGGTCATCGGCGGGGGAGCGGCGGGCCTGTCCGGCGCCCTCGCCCTGGGGCGGGCGCGGCGCTCGGTCGCCGTCGTCGACGAGGGGACGCCGCGCAACGCGCCGGCGCACGAGATGCACAACTACCTGGGCCGCGACGGCACGCCCCCGGCCGACCTGCTCGCCGCCGGGCGGGCCGAGGTCGCCGGCTACGGCGGGGTGCTGGTGGACGGCACGGTCACCGCGGTCGGCGGGGCGGCCGGCGCCTTCACCGTGGAGCTCGCCTCCGGGCGGGTGCTCGGCGCGCGGCGGCTGCTGGTCACCACCGGCCTGACCGACGAGCTGCCGGACGTCCCGGGAGTGCGCGAGCTGTGGGGCACCGACGTCCTGCACTGCCCGTACTGCCACGGTTGGGAGGTGCGCGACCGGGCGATCGGCGTGGTCGCCACCGGCCCGATGTCGCTGCACCAGGCCCAGATGTGGCGGCAGTGGAGCGCCGACGTCGTGTTCTTCCTGCACACCGCGCCGGAGCCGGACGACGCCACCGCCGAGGCGCTGGCCGCGCGCGGGATCCGCGTGGTGCGCGGCGAGGTGGCGGCGCTGGAGACCGACGGCGGCCGGCTGACCGGCGTCCGGCTGGCCGACGGCGAGGTGGTGCCGCGCGCCGCCGTCGTCGTGGCCCCGCGGTTCACCGCCCGCTCGGCCGTGCTGACCGGGCTCGGGCTGGAGGCCCAGCCGTTCCGGATGGGCGAGGCGGTCGTCGGGTCGCACGTGCCGGTCGACGCCCGCGGCGCCACCGCGGTGCCCGGCGTGTGGGCGGCCGGCAACGTCGCCGACCCGAGCGCCCAGGTGATCGGCGCCGCGGCCGCCGGGCTGATGGCCGGCGCGCAGGTCAACGCCGACCTGGTCGCCGAGGACACCAGGGCCGCCGTCGACGTGATCCGCGCGATGAGCGACCCGGAGTACGGCGAGCAGTGGTGGGAGGAGCGCTACCGCACGCACGGCTCCGGCGTGTGGAGCGGCCGGGTCAACGACGTCCTCGCCACCGAGGCCGCCGGCCTGCCGCCGGGCCGCGCGCTGGACGCCGGCGCCGGCGAGGGCGGCGACGCCGTCTGGCTGGCCCGCCGCGGCTGGGCGGTGACCGCGCTCGACCTCTCCCGCACCGCGCTCGACCGGGCGGCCGCGGCGGCCGCGGCGGCCGGGGTGTCGCTCGAGACCCGCAAGGTCGACGTCTCCTCGTGGGAGCCCGGCGAGGAGCGGTGGGACCTGGTGACCGCCTCGTTCCTGCACTTCCCGCCCGGCACCCGCGACGACGTGCTGCGGACGCTGGCGTCGGCGGTCGCGCCCGGCGGCACGCTGCTGGTGACCATGCACGACGGCAGCGACGCCGCCCACGGCATCCAGCGGCCGGGCCTGCCCGACTGGTACGCCACCGGCGGGCAGATGGCCGCGGTGCTCGACCCCGGCGACTGGGAGGTGCAGGTGGCCGAGGCGCGACCGCGCGCGGCCCGCGGGCACGAGCACGGCTCGGCGCACGCCGCCGACGCGGTGCTGCGGGCGCGGCGCCGTCAGCCGGTGACGTCGTCCTCGCTCGTGTAGAGCAGCCGCAGCCGGGCCGGCGGGGTGAACGGCCGCCAGCCGTCGCGGGTCTGGGCCAGGCGGTCGGCCACCAGCCACAGCACCGCCGGGTCGTGGCCCATCCCGAGGTGGCTGGCGTGCACACCGACGTTCTCCGCGCGCGGCCCGGGCGTCTGCCGGCAGGCCCGCCAGTCGACGACGCCGTCCCAGCGCGAGTACACCGCGGTGCTCGGGACCGGCAGGCCGCCGGCCAGGCCGCCCCGCCCGCGCGGCACGGCGTGCAGGTGGCGGTAGCGGACGTAGGCGCGGGCGCCGGGGCTGTCGTCGGGCGGCCCGCCGGCCATCCCGAACGGCGAGCCGAGGCTGACCACCTGGCGGACCAGGCGCGGCACCCGCAGCGCCAGCCGCCGGGCGTAGATGCCGCCCAGGCTCTGCCCCACGATGCTGACCGGCCCGGCGTGCTGGTCGGCCAGCCGCTGCACGAGGCGGGGCAGCTCGTCGGTGACCTCCTTGGTGGGGCCGCGGTTGCGGCCGAGCTCCCAGCCGACCACCGGGTAGCCCAGGCCGCGCAGCCAGCGGCGCAGGGTCGCGGTGGAGGCGTCGGAGGCCATCAGGCCGGGCAGCACGAGCACGCCGTGCGGCTCGCCGCGGGGGGCGCCGCGCAGCAGCGGGTAGGTCAGCGCGAGCGCGCCGGCGCTGGCCGCGGCCCGCACGGGCTCGGTGGCGGCGAGCAGGCGGCGGCGGGCTTCCGGGCTGTTCGGGGCGTCGGCCACGGTCTTCCCTCCGACGGCGGTGACGGGTCTGCACCACCGCTACCCGGCCGGGCGCCCGGGACTCACCTTCCGCGCGCGAAAGGCGGGTCCCGGGCGCCGGGGTCAGCGCTCCTGCAGGTACGCCGCCGCGGTGGCGCGCAGCCGCTCGTGCACGCCGTCGGCGGCGACCGCGCCGGGCAGGTACCGCTTCCCCAGCTTGGCCACCATCGTGTAGTTGGTGTCGACGACGTTGCCCGCCGGCGCCAGCCCCGCCTGGCTGACCAGCTGCAGCGCGTCCAGCCGGTCCCAGCCGGCCAGCTCGGCCGCCCAGGTCACCAGGTCGTGCTGGCTGATCCGGTAGGCGTCCTCCAGCGGCCGGACCGAGCCGGTCGACATGAGGAACTCGTCGGTCTCCAGCCGCGGCCAGGCGGGCCCGCCGCCCTTGACCAGGTCGACGACGACGACCGTGCGCATCGCCGACTCGACCGCGGTGCCGCAGACCTCGCCCTCGCCCTGCCGGCAGTGCCCGTCGCCGAGGGAGAGCATCCCGCCGGGCACGTTGACGCCGAAGTGGACGGTCGTGCCGGCCCGCACCTCGGGGGTGTCCATGTTCCCGCCGTGCGCGCCGGGCGTGATGCTGGCGAACACCTCGCCCGCGGCCGGCGCGACGCCGATCGTGCCGTGCATCGGGTCGAGCGGGAGCTCCACCTCCGGGCCGCCGCGGCGCGGCCGGAACAGGCAGGTGCCCCGCTCGCGGTCGATCTCGTAGAGCCAGACCAGCTCCTCGAGCGGCTCGTGCAGCATCGCCGTCGAGTGGGTGGTGGTCAGCGCGCCGAAGTGCGGGAACGTGCTGGACACCGCCCAGTCCCGCGCCGGCGCGACGTCGACCAGGTGCACCGCCAGGGTGTCCCCGGGCTCGGCCCCCTCGACGGCGATCGGCCCGCTCACCGGGTTGAGGAAGGGGAAGTCGCACACCTGGCTCGGCAGGTCCTCGACGCTGCGCACCTTGCCGCCGTAGCAGTCCTCGGTGGTCAGCTCGACCACCGTGCCCGGCGCCACGGTGAGCAGCGGCTCGCCGCCGCCGAAGGAGTAGCGCAGCTGGTCGGGGGTCGGCTCCAGGGAGACGACCTCGAGGGACGCCGTCACAGCTCCTCCTCCGCTCGGATCTCGGGCCTCCGGCCCGTGGCGATCAGGACGATCATCAGCACCACGCCGATGGCCAGCCACACGAAGCCGAGCTCCTGGGCGGCCACCTGGGCGTTGTAGACGACGTAGGCCAGGATGCCGAACCCGATGACCGGCACCGCGAGGTGCAGCCACCAGTTGCGGCTCCCCATCCGGCCGATGAAGTGCCAGACGACGGCGACGTGCAGCAGCAGGAACGCCGACAGCGCGCCGAAGTTGACCAGGGTGGACAGCAGCGTGATGCCGTCCTCGCGCTGCTCCATGTACAGGCCGAGCACGAGGGAGACGGCCGCGACGAGGAAGGTCGCGTTGACCGGCACGCGGCGGGTCGGGTGCACCTTGCGCAGGAAGCCGGGCAGCTGGCGGTCGCGCGCCATGGCGAACAGGAGCCGCGAGGTGGCCGCCTGGGCGACCAGGGAGTTGGCGAACCCCCACGCGACCGCCGTCGCGATCGCCGTCAGCGTGCCCAGCCACGCCCCGCCGGCGACCTCGGCGGCGTCGTAGAACGCGGTGCCGGCGGCGTCGCCCTCGGCGATCAGGGTGCCGGGGTCGGGCACCAGGAGGGCGGCGACCCAGGTCTGGACGATGAACAGCGTCCCGGCCAGGGCCAGCGCGGCGATCATCGCCTTGCCGATGGAGCGGGCCGATTCGCGGTTCTCCTCGGCGAGGGTGGAGATGCCGTCGAAGCCGAGGAAGCTCAGCACCGCGACCGACACCGCGCCGAAGACCAGCTCCAGCGAGAACGTGTCGCTGTTGTAGATCGGCGAGAAGTCGAAGCCGCGGCCCTCGCCGGAGGCCAGCGCCACGACGCCGATGACCAGGAAGATCGCGAGCACGATCAGCTCGGCGACCAGCATGATCTTGTTGACCCGCGCGGTGAACTCGATGCCGAAGTAGTTGACGACCGTGTTGAGGACGACGAAGCCGATCAGCCAGACCCACACCGGGATCGACGTGACGATCGAGTTCATGGCGATCGCGGCGATGAGGTAGAGCAGCGCGGGGACCAGCACGTAGTCGAGCAGGATCATCCAGCCGGCGATGAACCCGACCGGCTGGGCGATGCCGCGGCCGGCGTAGGTGTAGACCGAGCCGGCCATCGGGAACGCCCGGGACATCTGCGAGTACGACGCCGCGGTGAAGGCCATCGCCAGGCCGCCGATGGCGTACGCGAGGGCGATCATGCCGCCGCTGGCCTGGAAGACGCTGCCGAAGATGCCGAACGGCGCGATCGGCACCATGAAGACCAGGCCGTAGACGAGCAGGTCGGTGAACGTCAGCGAGCGCTTGAGCTCCTGGCGGTACCCGAACTCCTCGACGCCGGCGGCGCCGGCTGCCGGGACCGCGCCGGCACCGGAACTCCCGGTGGCGTGCGCGGAGGGGGTGGTGCGGGGGTCGGTCACGACTCCTCCTCTCGGCCGGCTCGGGGCCGGACGCGGGGAGGGTAGGCCCCAATGCTTCCGGTCGGAAGCATCGGGGGTCAGCCGCGCCGGCCGACCTCGCGGAACACCAGCCCGTCGGCGCGCGCCAGCCGCGGCCGCGGGATCCGCGGCGGCGCCGGCGTGCCCGTCTCCAGCAGCCGCGCGGCGGTGCGGACGCCGTCGTGCACGCCGCGCGCGTAGGCGCAGACCACCGGCGCGCTCGGCCCCACCCGGGCGGCCAGCCGCTCCTGCAGGGCGAGCTGCCCCTCGTCGCCGGCGCCGTCGGCCGCCGCGAACGAGGGCATGCAGGCGTACAACTCACCGGTGCCGTCGCCGCCGACGGCGTAGAGGCCGTTCTCCTCGAGCGCACCGGACAACCGCACGACGCGGCGGTCGAGCCCGGCGCGGGCGAAGGCGCGGTTGAAGGCGACCAGGTCGCGGCCGACCAGGCTCAGCAGGACGGCGTCGGCGCGGGTGCGGCGGACCAGGTCCAGCGCCGGGCCGGGGTCGGCCGGGCCGAACGGGACGAGCAGCTCGCCGGCGACCTCGGCGCCGAGGTCGTGCAGCACCGACCGCGCGGCGCGGTGCACCGCCTGCGGCCACACGTAGTCGGTGCCCAGCAGCACCCAGCGCCGCGCCCGGCGGTGGCGCACCAGCCAGGTCAGCGCGGCGGCGTGCTGGGCCAGCGGGGAGGCGCCGATCCGCAGCGCCCCGCGGGAGCCGCGGCCGCCCTCGTGCGGCGGGGTGAACACGTAGCCCGCGCGCCCGGCCAGCGCGGCGGCGACCGCGCGGGACACGTCGCTGGTGGAGAAGCCGACCAGGACGTCGACCGCGCCGGCGGCGTGCAGGGCCGCGACGTCGGCGGCCACCTCCGCGGGCCGGCGCCCGGCGTCGACGGTGACCAGCTCCACCGCGCGGCCGCGGACCCCGCCGGCCTCGGTGACCTCGTCGGCGGCGAGCGCGGCCAGGTCCAGCGCGGACGGCGCGGTCATCGCCAGCGGCCCGCTCAGCGGGACGGCCAGCCCGATCCGGACGACGTCGGGGGAGCGGCCGACGACGGCCGCCTCCCACGCCTCCATCGGAGCGGTCGGTCCGGGCACCTCCTGAGTATGGTGCGGCCATGGCGGTCGAGCAGCAGGCCACGGGCACCGCGGTGCCCGCCGCGCGCCCCACGCCCGCCGCCTCGCTGGTCGAGTTGCTGGCCGTCGTCTCGCGGCGGGTCGCCCGCGGCGTCGGGACGGTGCTCGCCGAGGACGGCGCGACGCTGGAGACCTACCGGCTGATGCGCGCGCTCGCCTCGGGTCCCGGCCGCACGATGAGCGAGCTGTGCGCGGCGCTGTGCGTCCCGGCGCCCACCGCCACCCGGATGGTCGACGGCCTGGTCGACGCCGCGCTGGCCTACCGGCTGCCCGACCCCGAGGACGGTCGCCGCGTGCGGGTGCACCTGTCCGCCCGCGGCCGCACCCGGCTGGACCGGCTGGAGGCGCTGGTGTCCGCGCACGAGGCGGCGCTGACCACCGAGCTCGGCCCGGCCCGGGTCGCCGCGCTGGTCGCCGCGCTCACCGACCTCGCCGACCCGCCCGCCTGACCACGGCGGCGGCACCCGGCCCACATCCCGTGGGCGGCGAGGACGCCAGGGACACGCCGCGAAGTCGATCATCGGCTGCGTGCACGGGACACGCGCCGACACGCCGGCGCGAGCGGCACGCATCCGATGACCGACTCGACGTGGGCCGTGTGTCAGGGACCGTCGGACGCCGGCAGCCCACTGCGGGCGCCCGGCCACCCGGGTACACCGGTCCGGCACGCGCAGGCAGTGACCGGCGACGGCCAGCCGGTCAGTCGGACGGCGGCAGGAGGCGGGGGACGAAGACCTCGTCGATCGGGCGCGGCCCGACGTACTGCCGGCAGGTGCACGGCACCCAGGTGTGACCGGCGAACCGGCCGCGCCGGTCGAAGGTGTCCCGGCGCAGCTCGGCGTAACAGGTGTTGGTCTCGGTGTCGTGCTGGCTCAGCGTGTGCCCGCAGCCGCACACCGGGGTCGGGTTCGGCGGCGGCCCCGCGGGACGACGGCGCCCGAGCCGGCCGGCCACGAAGCCCGCGGCCAGCAGTGCCGCACCGATGACCAGGCTGACAGGTTCCACCGTCGTCGCTCCTCCGCTCCGCAGACCTCCCGACGGTAACGCCGCGGGCGCGCTCGGGGTGCCGGGCGCGGGCGCGCCGCGGCTTTCCTGGACGGGCGGGTTGATACGAGACCGTCCCGGGCACGAGCAGCTCGTGGACCCACTCGCGGTCGGATCCGCCCGTCCGGCACGCTGGGAGCAGGGCACTCCGGCCACCGAGCGCACCCCGTGGCACGCCGTCCCGTCGGTGTGGCCGGCGGCGGAGCGCGACGGCGAGGTGGAGCTGGCCCTGTGCGGGTCGATCGTGCAGATCTGGGGCCACCAGCGGTGGGAGCGCATCGGCGCCGGGCGCACCGGCTGCCCGGAGTGCCGGCGGCTGTCCGGGCTGGCCTGGGAGCAGGCCCTGCTCAGCCGCGCCGGCTGACCGCGGCGGTCAGCGCCGCCGGCCGCTGATCGCCGACAGGCCGGTGATCTCCCGGCCCACGATCAGGGCCTGCACGTGGTCGGTGCCCTCGAAGGTGTAGATCGCCTCGATGTCGGCGTGGTGGCGGGCGATGTGGTGCTCGAGCAGGATCCCGTCGCCGCCGAAGAGGTCCCGGGCGTCGGCCACGATCCGCCGGGCGGTGGCGCAGCAGTGCCGCTTGGCCAGCGACGCCATCGCCGCGGTCATCCGGCCGGCGTCGGCGAGGCTGGACAGCCGCCAGCACATCAGCTGCATGGTGGTGATCTCGGCGAGCATCGTCGCGAGCTTCTCCTGCACCAGCTGGTAGCCCGCGATCGGCTGCCCGAACTGCTCGCGGTGCAGGCAGTGCGCCAGCGCCAGCTCGTAGGCCGCCGTCGCCACGCCCAGCGCGCGCCACGCGACGGTGTAGCGGGTCCGGTCGAGGACCGTGGAGACGTCCTTGAACGAGCGGCAGTTCGCCAGCTTGTTCCCGGCCGGCACGCGGACGCCGTCGAGGGTGATCTCGGCCTGCCACACCGCCCGCAGCGCCGTCTTGCCGGTCATCACCCGCGTGCTGAAGCCGGGCGTGCCCTTCTCGACGACGTACCCGCCGACCGCGCCCTCCTCGTCGCGCGCCCAGATGAGCACGTAGTCGGCGATGGTGCCGTTGCCGATCCACTTCTTCTGCCCGTCGAGGACGAAGACGTCGCCGTCGCGGCGGGCGCTGGTCTCCAGGGCGACGGCGTCCGACCCGTGCCGGGGCTCGGTCAGGCCGAAGGCGCCGATCTTCTCCATCCGCGCCATCTCGGGGAGGAAGCGCTCCTTCTGCTCCTCCGAGCCGAGCATCGCGATCGACTGCATCGCGAGGAAGCTGTGCACGCCGTTGAAGGTGCCGACGCTGCCGTCGGCGCGGGCGAGCTCGGCGGCCACCAGGCCCGCGGCGACCGCGCTCATCCCCGGCGAGCCGTAGCCCTGCACCGTGCCGCCCGCGATGCCGAGCTCGGCGAACCCCGGCACCAGCTCGAAGGGGAACTCCGCCCGCTCCCAGTAGTCGTTGATCCGCGGCGTCACCTCCTTGTCGCACCAGGCGCGCACGCGGTCGCGGATCTCGACCTCCTCGGGGGTGAGCAGCTCCTCGAGGGCGTAGAAGTCGGTGCTCGCGGTCTCAGGCACGGCCCGACGCTACGCGCGGGGAGGGCATGCTGCCGGGCGTGCGGATCGTCGTCGCCCCGGACTCCTTCAAGGGCACGCTGACCGCGGAGGACGCTGCTGACGCCGTCGCCCGCGGGCTGGCCCGGGTGCACCCGGAAGCCGAGGTGCTCGCGCGCCCGGTGGCCGACGGTGGGGAGGGCACGGTGGCCGCTGCCCTGCGCGCCGGGTACCGCCCGGTGACCACGACGGTCGGCGGCCCCGACGGCCGGCCGGTGCGCGCGACCTTCGCCGTCGACGGGACGACGGCGGTGCTCGAGCTCGCCGCCGCGGCCGGGCTCGGGCTGCTCGCGGAGCCCGCTCCCACGACCGCGACCACCCGCGGCGTGGGCGAGCTGCTGCTGGCCGCGCTCGACGCCGGCGCCCGGCGGGTGGTGCTGGGCCTGGGCGGCAGCGCCACCACCGACGCCGGCGCGGGCCTGCTGCAGGCGCTCGGCGTGCGACTGCTCGACGCCGGCGGCCGCGACGTGCCGCCCGGCGGCGCGGGGCTGGCGCACCTCGCGCGGATCGACCCCGGCGCCCGCGACCCGCGGCTGCACGGCCTGGAGGTCCGGGTGGCCACGGACGTCGACAACCCGCTCACCGGCCCGTCCGGCGCGGCCGCGGTGTACGGGCCGCAGAAGGGTGCGACGCCGGGGCAGGTGGCGGAGCTCGACGCGGCGCTGGCGCGGTTCGCCGCGGTCGTCCGCCGCGACCTCGGGGTCGACCTGGAGGGCCGGCCCGCGATGGGCGCGGCCGGGGGGACGGCGGCCGGGGTGGCCGCCGTCGTGACCTGCTCGGTCGGGTCGGGCGCCGAGCTGGTCGCCGACCTGGTCGGGCTGGACGAGGCGCTGGCCGGTGCGGACCTCGCGGTGACGGGGGAGGGGTCGCTGGACGCGCAGTCGCTGCGCGGCAAGGCGCCTTCGGTGGTCGCCGCGCGGGCCCGGCGGGCCGGCGTCCCGTGCGTGGGGCTGGCCGGGCGGGTGGCGCTGACCGGCGACGAGCTGCGCGGCGCGGGGTTCGCCGCCGCGCACGCGCTGACCCAGGCCGAGCCCGACCTCGCCCGGTGCCTCGCGGAGCCCGCGGCCGTCCTCGAGGAGCTCGCCGCCCGGGTGCTGGGTCAGGCGCCGAGCAGCCCCCGCACGTAGGCCGCCTGGCCCACGTGCTGCAGGTCGTCGGACAGCACGCTGACCAGCCGGACGCCGAGGGTCACCGGCGGGTCCCACCGCTCGTCGACGACGCGGTCCAGGTCGTCGTCGGTGAGCCCGCCGAGGAACTCCGCGCTGCGGGCGGCGACGGCGTCGGCGTACTCGAGCAGCAGCTCAGCCGAGGGCACCCGCACCGAGGCCACCTCCTCGGCGCTCATCCCGTAGCCGGTGGCGGCGTCGTCGACGGGCAGGCCGAAGCGGCCGGCGAAGCCCTGCGCGGTCCACACCTGCTCGGTGCCGGCGACGTCGGCGAGGTGGTCGTCCTGCACCCGCAGCAGGTGCCAGGCCAGCCAGCCGACCGGGTTGGCGCCGGGCCCGACGCGCTCGGCGAGCTGGTCGGGGGACAGGCCCTCGACGGCGGCGTGCAGGGTCTCGCCGATCTGCGAGTAGGCGTAGGTGAGCAGGTCACGGGTCCGCATGACCGGCCGCTACCCGTCCCGCTCGCGGGGGACGCCTGCCGGCGCCGGCCGACGGTAGGTTGCGGTGTCCGCCCGGCCGTCGAGGGAGCCAGCCCGTTGGTGTTCGTCCTGCAGCGGCTGCTGCGCTCCCTCCGCGCCCGGCTCTCGGGCTGGCGGCTGCCGCTGGCGGTCATCGGGCTGGTGTTCCTCACCAGCTGGGCGGCGATGGCGCTGCTCGAGCCGGCCGGGAGCGGCATCGCCGCGCCGGGCACCTACTGGTGGTACTTCGTCGTCACCGCCGCCACCGTCGGCTACGGCGACCTCTACCCGGCGTCGGTCGCCGGGCGGGTCGTGGGCGCCTACGTGATCGTCGGCGGGATCGTCACGCTGACCCTGCTGTTCACCGAGCTGGCCACCGCCCTGCAGACCGCGCGGGGCAGGCGACTGAGAGGAGTGGTCGGCCTGGACCTCCGGGACCACGTCGTCGTGCTGGGCTACACCCCGGGACGGACCGAGCGGATCGTCGCGGAGCTGACCGTCGAGCCGGGCACCCGCATCGCGCTGTGCGCCCACGACGACGTCGCGGTCAACCCCATGCCCGAGGAGACGGCGGTCTCCTTCGTCCGCGGCGACCTCACCCACGCCGACGTCATGGTCCGCGCCGGCGTGGCCCGCGCCCGCACGGTCGTCATCGACGGCCGCGACGACAACGAGACCCTGGCCATCGCGGTCGCCGTCGACCACGCCAACCCGCGGGTGCACATGGTCGCCGCGGTCCGCGACCTGGGCCGGCGCGACACCCTCCGCTACGTCAACCCCGGCGTGCAGGTCGTGCAGTGGCACATGCCCTTCCTGCTGTCGGAGGAGGCCGCCGACCCGGGGCTCACCGAGATCTACAACGAGCTCATGACGGCGGGCGGGCACGGCAACACCTACTCGCTGCGCGTGCCGGCCGGCGCGCCGCCGCGGGCGTTCGGCGAGTGGCAGACCGCCCTCGGCCGCGACCACGGCGCCACCGTGCTGGCGGTGCGGACCGCCGACGACCTGCGGGTCAGCCCGGCCTGGGACACCCCGGTGCCGGAGGGCGCGACGCTGTACTACGTCGCGGCGCAGCGGCTGGACGTCACGCGGCTGGACCGGTCACCACACGCCGAACGCGGCGGCCAGTAGCGCCAGCACCCCGCCGATCGCGGCCAGCACGGCGAGCAGCGCGATCAGCACCGGGACGACCACCCAGCGGCGCCGGAACCGCCGCCGGGCCGGCCGCGGCGGGGGCGGGGGCGGTGCCGGCGGGGGAGCGGCGGCCCGGGCGTGCCGCTCGGCGCGCCGCTCGCGGTGCCGGTCGGCGAGGTGGCGCGCCTGGTCCCGGGCGTCGCGGGCGACGGTGCCGAGCACCGAGGCCAGCCCGCGCAGGTCGTCGAGGTCGAAGCGCTCGACCCGGTCCCCGGGGGCGGGGTGCGGGCCGGCGTCGCGCGGGCCCGCGGCGACGGGGGTCCACACCGGCGTGGGCCCGGTCCGCTCGGACAGGGCCTGCAGGGCGGCGCGCGTGCGCGCGACGTCCCAGCGCCGCGCGGGGTCCTTGGTGAGCAGCCCCTCGAGCACCGGCGCCAGCGGGCCGGCCCGCTCGGCCGGCGCGGGGTCCTCGGAGACGACGGCCAGCAGGGTGGCCATCGACTCGGGCCGGTCGAAGGCCCGCCGGCCCTCGACGGCGGTGTAGAGCGTGGCGCCCAGCGACCACAGGTCGACGGCGGGTCCGGGCTCCTCGCCCCGCGCCCGCTCCGGCGCCATGTAGGACGGTGAGCCGATGATCGCCCCGGACGTGGTGATCGACGGCCCGCCCGTGGCGACCGCGATGCCGAAGTCGGTGAGGTGCGCCGAGCAGTCGCGGCCGACGAGCACGTTGGCCGGCTTGACGTCGCGGTGGACGATCCCGGCGGCGTGCGCGGCCTCCAGCGCGGCGAGCACGTCCAGGCCGACGCGGGCCACCGTCGGCCAGGGCAGCGGGCCCTGCCGCTCGACGATCTCCTGCAGGCTGCGGGAGTCGACGAGCTCCATGACCAGCCAGGGCCGGCCGTCCTCCTCGACGACGTCGTAGAGCGTGGTCACGCACGGGTGCACGAGCCGCGCCGCCGCCCTGGCCTCGCGCAGCGTGCGGTCGCGCAGCGCCCCGCGCTCGTCGTCGCTGAGGTGGGCCGGGAAGGTGACCTCCTTGAGCGCCACCGGCCGGCGCAGCACCTGGTCGGTCGCGCTCCAGACCACGCCCATCCCGCCGCGGCCGAGCATCCCGGTGACCGCGTAGCGGCCGGCGACCAGCCGCCCTGCACCCGTGTCGGCGGACATGGGCGGACGGTACGCCCGCGGAGGAGCCGGCGTCCCGCCCTCAGTCGGTCCCGTCCTGCGGCTCCGGCTCGCTCTGCGCCTCGAGGGAGGCCTCGGTCTCCGCGTCCTCCATCTCGAGGGCGATGTCCCGCGGCTGCGGCTGGTCGGGCTGCGACGGCGTCGTCATGACCGCAGCCTGCCCGCCGACGGCGCGGTGCGCTCCCCGGGAGGGCGTCGCGGCGTGACCGGCGCCACCTAGACTCCGGCGCCGATGAGCATCACCCGCCTGCTGGTGGCCAACCGCGGCGAGGTCGCCGTCCGGGTGTTCCGCAGCGCCGCCGCCCTGGGCCTGTCCACCGTCGCCGTCGCGCCGGAGGACGACGCCGGGAGCCTGCACGCCCGCCGCGCCGACGAGGTCGTCCGCCTGCCCGGGACCGGGCCGGCGGCGTACCTGGACGTCGGCGCCGTCGTCCGGGCCGCCGTCCGCGCCGGCGCCGACGGGCTGCACCCCGGCTGGGGCTTCCTCGCCGAGAGCCCCGACCTGGCCCGCGCCTGCGCGGACGCCGGGATCGCGTTCGTCGGCCCGGACGCCGCCGCCCTCGCGCTGCTCGGGGACAAGACCGCCGCCCGCGCCCGGGCCGGCGAGCTGGGCCTGCCGGTGCTGGCCGCCACCGACGGCGACACCGACCTGGCCGCCGCGACCGCCTTCCTCGCGGGTCTCGGCGACGCCGGCGCGGTCATGGTCAAGGCGGTGGCCGGGGGCGGCGGCCGCGGGATGCGCCCGGTGCGCGACCCGGCCGACCTGCCCGCCGCGCTGGAGCGGGCGCGCTCGGAGGCGCGGGCGGCGTTCGGCGACGGCGCGGTGTACGTCGAGCGGCTGCTGACCGGCGCCCGGCACGTCGAGGTGCAGGTGGCCGGCGACGGCGCGGCCGTGGTGGCCCTCGGCGACCGCGACTGCTCGCTGCAGCGGCGGCGGCAGAAGCTGGTCGAGGTCGCCCCCGCGCCCGGCCTCGACGACGGCCTGCGCGCCCGGCTGGCCCGGTACGCCACCACGCTGTGCGGGTCGCTGGCCTACCGCGGGCTGGCCACCGTCGAGTTCCTGGTGCGCGCGGAGGAGGTGGCCTTCCTCGAGGTCAACCCGCGGCTGCAGGTCGAGCACACGGTGACCGAGGAGGTCACCGGGCTGGACCTGGTCGAGGTCGGCATCCGGCTGGCGGAGGGTGCGACGCTCGCCGACCTGGGCCTGGCCACGCCGCCGCCGTCCCGCGGGGCCGCCGTCCAGGCGCGGGTCAACGCCGAGACGCTGCTGCCCGACGGGACCGTGCACCCCGGCGCCGGGCGGCTGGAGCGGTTCGTCCCCCCGACCGGGCGCGGCGTGCGGGTGGACACCGGCGTGGTGGCCGGCGACGAGGTCGGCCCGCGCTACGACTCGCTGCTGGCCAAGGTGGTCGTGGCCGACCGGGACCTGCCGCGGGCGCTGGCCGGCTGCCGCCGCGCGCTGACCGAGCTCGACGTCGCCGGGGTGCCCGTGAACGCGGACCTGCTCGCGGCGCTGCTGGACCTCCCCGAGGTGGCCGACGGCCGCGCGACCACCGACCTCGTCGACGCGCGCCTGGCCGACCTGGTGCCCGAGCCGGTGCCCGGGCGCCCGGCCGAGGTCGCGGCGGCCGTCGACGGCGTGCTGCCGGTGACCGCGCCGCTGTCGGGGGCGGTGGTCGAGGTGGCCGCCGCCGAGGGCGACGCCGTCGCCGCCGGAGCGACGCTGCTGGTGCTCGAGGCGATGAAGATGGAGCACGTCGTGGCCGCCCCCGCCGCCGGTGTGGTCACCGGGCTGGCCGTGCGGGTCGGCGACGTCGTCACGGCGGGGACGGTGCTCGGCGGGATCGTGCCCGGCGAGGCCGGCGACGCCGAGGGTGGACCCGGCGGGGAGGACCCGGACGCCGTCCGCCCGGAGCTGGCCGAGCTGCTGGAGCGCCGCGCCGCCACCCTCGACGAGGCCCGGCCGGAGGCGGTCGCCCGCCGCCACGAGGCGGGGCGGATGACCGCGCGGGAGACGGTGGCCGCGCTGGTCGACGAGGGCACCTTCGTCGAGTACGGCCAGCTCGGCATCGCCGCCCAGCGGGCGCGGCGGACGCTGGCCGAGCTGGTCGCGCGGACGCCGGCCGACGGCATGGTCACCGGCATCGGCGAGGTCGGCGGCGTGCCGTGCGCCGTCCTCGTCTACGACTACACCGTGCTGGCCGGTACCCAGGGCCGCACCAACCACCGCAAGACGGACCGGCTGCTCGAGGTCGCCACCGAGCGCGGGCTGCCGGTGGTGCTGGTGGCCGAGGGCGGCGGCGGGCGGCCCGGCGACACCGACGGCGGCGGCTTCTCCCGGCTCGACGTCCCGACCTTCACCACGATGGCGCGGCTGGCGGGGAAGGTGCCCACGGTCGCCGTCGTCTCCGGGTACTGCTTCGCCGGCAACGCCGCGCTGGTCGGCTGCTGCGACGTCGTCATCGCCACCGAGGACAGCAGCATCGGGATGGGCGGCCCGGCGATGATCGAGGCCGGCGGGCTGGGCGTCGTCGCGCCGGAGGACGTCGGGCCGACGGCGGTGCAGGCGGCCAACGGCGTCGTCGACGTCGTGGTGCCCGACGACGCCGCGGCCGTGGCCGCCGCCCGGCAGGCGGTCGGGCTGCTGACCGGGCGGGTGGTGCCGGGGGAGGCCGCCGACCAGCGGCCGCTGCGGACGGCGCTGCCGGCCAACCGGGTGCGCAGCTACGACGTGCGGCCGGTGGTCGCCACGCTCGCCGACCCCGGCAGCGTGCTGGAGCTGCGGCCGGCGTCCGGGCGGGGGATCGTCACCGCGCTGGCCCGCCTGGACGGGCGTCCGGTGGGGTTCGTGGCCAACGACCCGCGGCACCTCGGCGGGGCGATCGACGGCGGGTCGGCGGACAAGGCCGCGGCGTTCCTGCGGCTGTGCTCCTCGGCCGGGCTGCCGGTGGTCTCGCTGGTGGACACCCCCGGGTTCATGGTCGGCCCGGAGTCCGAGCGCACCGGCACCGTGCGCCGCTTCGGCGGGCTGTACGTGGCCGGGGCGCAGCTCGGCGTCCCGCTGCTGGCGGTGGTGCTGCGCAAGGCGTACGGGCTCGGCGCGATGGCGATGCTCGGCGGCGACCTGCAGGTCCCGCTGCTCACGCTGGCCTGGCCGACCGGCGAGTTCGGGCCGATGAGCCTGGAGGGCGCGGTGCGGCTCGGGTACCGGCGGGAGCTGGAGGCGCTGCCGCCCGCGGAGCGCGACGCCCGGTTCGCCGAGCTGGTCGCCGCGTCCTACGCGCAGGGGAAGGCGCTCAACGTGGCGTCGGCGTTCGAGGTGGACGACGTCGTCGACCCCGCGGACACCCGGGACGTGCTGGCCCGCGCCCTGGCCGGGCTCGCGTGAGCGGGCGGCCGGCGGTGCCCGCGGCTACCGTCCGGCCATGCCGCAGTTCCGCCTGACCACCGGCGACGGCGCCGTCCTGCAGGAGTGGGACGCCGCCGACGCGACCGCCGCCGAGGCCGAGGCCGTCGACGTCGTCGCCCGCCACCGCGCGGACGACCCGCCCGGTGCCGCGGAGTACGTGCTCGTCGACGACGCCGGCGGCGACGTGGCGCGCTGGGGCTCGGCCGCGCCCTGAGCTCAGCCCTCCCCGAGGCGGCGCTGCAGCACCTCGTGCTCGCGCCGCAGCACGACCTGGGTGACCAGGTCGCGGACCGCGCCCTCGGCCTGGCGGCCGATGAAGGGGGCGTCGACCTTGGCGTCGCCGGTGACCGTGGCGCGGGTGCCGCCGCCGGACGCGGGGGTCAGCCGGCGCTCGCAGGTGACCCGGGCCTCGCGGCCCATGACCTCGGCGCGCAGGTCGAGGGCGCCGCGGTAGCCGCCGTCGCCGTCGGGCTGCCAGGTCGTGGTCTCGGTGACCGGGACCGTCGTGCCCACGAAGCGGGCGAAGACCGGCGGGATGCCCGTCGTCGGCGCCGACAGCCGCACCCGGGTGGTGTTGCCCGTCCCGTTCGCCTGGCTCGAGACCTCGTGCACCTCGGCGTCCAGGGCCTGGGCGACCTCGCGCAGGAAGACCTCGTCGGTGAGCTCGGCGAACACGCGGTCGGGGGCGGCGGTGTAGCTGGTGGTGGCGTCGATGGGCACGCCCCATCCTCGGTCGTGCCCCAGCGCGCCGCCCGGCGGGGTCAGACTGCCGCCGTGGCCGAGGTGGTGATCCGGACGGCGGGTCCCGCGGACGCCGTCGCCGTCGCGGGGGTGCACGCCCGGGCCGGGCGGTCGGCGTGGTCGGCGTTCCTCGGCGACGTCCTGGCCGAGCCGGACGTGCCGCTGTGGCGGGAGCGGGTCCCCGCGGACGGGTTCCTCGTGGCCGAGCGGGACGGCGCCGTCGTCGGGTTCGGGCGGGCCGACGTCGCGACCGGTGTGGTGGCGCTGCTCTACGTGGACCCCGCCGAGCAGGGCAGGGGCACCGGGCAGGCGCTGCTGGCGGCCGTCCTGGACCTGCTCCGGACGGCCGGGTGGGACCGGGCCCGGCTGCGCACCGAGGAGCGCAACGCCGGCCCGCGCGCCTTCTACGAGCGGGCCGGGTGGCGGCCGACGGGTGAGGTGCTCGAGCGGGAGTGGGCCGGCCGGCGGCTGCGCGAGGTCTGGTACGTCCGGGACCTGGACTGACGGGAGCGCGGTCCGCTCAGGGGACGGGCTCGGTCGCCGGGGACTCCACCGCGGTGCACTCCTCCGGCGCCGGGGCCTCGGGAGAGTCCGTGGCCGCGGGGTCGGCGGGCGCCTCGGGACAGGTCGGTCCCGCGGGGCACCCGGGCGTCGTGGTGGCCGGGTCGGCCGCCGGGTCCGTCGTCGTCTCCGTGGCCGGGGCGGCCGCAGCGTCGGGAGCCGGGTCGGTCGTGGTCCCGGCGTCGGCGTCCCCGCACGACGGCTCCTCGGCCGGCGGTTCCTCGGCGGGCGGCTGCTCGACGGGGGTCGGCTCGGCCGGGGGCTGGTCCGCGGGCAGCTCCTCGGCAGGCCCTTCGGCAGGTCCCGATGCCGGCGGGGCGGGGTCCGCCGGCGCGGGCGTCTCCTCGGCGGGCGTCTGCGCGGCCGGGGGCTGCTCGGCCGGAGGAGCCGGGGTCGCGGGCGCCTCGACCGCGGGAGCCACGGGAGCCGCGGCAGCCGGGGCGGGGACGTCGGGCGCCGGGGCGGCAGGAGCCGGGGCGGCGGGCGCGAGGTCGAGGGGAGCGGGGTCGACCGGCGCGGGGTCGGCCGGGACCTCCGTCGGCAGGGACCGGTCGTCGGTGGACGACCCGCGCGGGAGCGAGCCGCGGGGGAGGGATCCGGGGGAGGAGTCGGCGTCGTCGTCCGGCGCGGGCCGGGTGGCGGCCGCGGGGGCCCAGCCGTCCTCGAACCCGGGCGCGGTGACGCCGATGCTCGGCATCACGAGCGGGCCGCCCTCGGGCAGGCCGTCGTCACCCGAGCCGCCGCGCCCGGCCTCGGCCGACGTCGGATCCGCCCCGACCGCGCCCGCGACCGGCGGCCCGGAGACCGCCGCCAGCGTGGCTGCCATCCCGAGCGCGCACGCGGTGGCGCCGAGCCCCGGGATCAACCGGGCGGATCGGACCCCGCGTCGCTTCCTGTCCATGTACGCGTCCCCCTGAGCTGTCACAGCCCGCCAATCCTGACCCGGGGTGTTCCGTTCGTCCACGCATGCCGGTGCCCTTCACCCGTGTGTCGCACGAACCCCCGGCTTCGGGGGGGCCGGACCGACCCGTCCTGGGCCCTCGTCCGGTCACGGGCGCCCGGCCGGCTCGTGATCGGCGGCGACGGCGCCCGGGGGCGGAGCCGTCGCCCGTGGAGGAGCGGCGTCGGGCGGAACCCGGGGGAGGCGGCTGCCGTACAGCACGCCGGCCACCACGAGCGCGCCGCAGGCCAGCTCCACCAGCGGCGACCGCTCACCGAAGAACAGCCACGCCGAGCCCATCCCGACGACGGGCACCAGCATCGAGAACGGCGCCACGGTGCCCGAGGGGTGCCGGCTCATCAGCGCCGTCCAGATGCCGGAGCCGAGCAGCGTGGCGACCACGACGGTGAACAGCAGGCCGGCCAGCGCGAGCAGCCCCGTCGCCGTCCCGAGCGTCGTCAGCGACGTGCCGATGCGGGCGGGGCCCTCGGTGGCCAGCGACAGCGCGAGCATCGGCAGCGGCGGCACGACGGTCATCCAGAGCATCAGCCGGAACGGCCGGGCCGGGCGCGCCTGCCGGTTGCACAGGTTGCCCAGCGCCCAGCCGAGGCCGCCACACAGCGTCAGCAGCACCGGCAGCAGCGTGGCGCCGCCGTCCAGACCGGCCCGGTGGACGGCGATGCCGGCCAGGCCGACGACGGCGAGTCCCACCCCGGCCGCCTGCCGCCCCGTCAGCCGCTCGCGGAGCAGCAGCCCGGCCAGCACGACCGTGAACGGCGCCGAGGACTGCAGCACCAGCGAGGCGAGACCCGTCGGCATGCCGGTGTCCATCGCGACGTAGAGGAAGACGAACTGCAGGACGCCGAATCCGGCGCCGTACCCGAGCACCCACCGCCACGGGACGCCGGGACGCGGCACGAACAGCACGGTCGGGACGGCGACCAGCGCGAACCGCAGCGCCACGAGGAAGAACGGCGGGAACTGCTCGAGGGACAGGTGGATCGCCGGGAAGTTCAGTCCCCAGACGACGGCCACGAGGAGGGCGAGCAGGCGGTCGCGGGTCGGCACGACGTCGAGCGTGCGCCCCGCAACTGTGCAGCACCAGCGAGAAATCCTGACAGAACGATGTAGCTTCGCTGCATGGACGTCCGCGCGCTGGAGACCCTCCGCGCGGTGCGCACGCAGGGCGGTGTCACCGCCGCGGCCGCCGTCCTGCACCTGACGCCGTCGGCGGTGTCGCAGCAGCTGGCCGCCCTCTCGCGGGAGGCCGGGGTGCCGCTCACCGAGCGGGTCGGGCGCGGGCTGCGGCTGACCGCGGCGGGGGAGGCGCTGGCCGAGGCGGCGGTCGACGTCGCGGTCGCCGTCGAGCGGGCGCGGGCCGCGTGCGCCGCCTTCCTCGAGCGCCCCGAGGGCACCGTGCGGGTGTCGGCGTTCCAGAGCGGCGCCCAGCTGCTGCTGCCGCCGCTGCTGACCCGGGTGCGCGAGCTCGGCGGGATCACCGTCGAGTGCTCGGACGAGGACGTCGCGCTCGACGAGTTCCCCGCCCTCACCGACCGGGTCGACGTCGTCGTCGCGCACCGGCCCGACGGCGCGCAGTGGCCGGCGACGGGGCTGCGCGTCGTCCCGCTGCTGCGCGAGCCGCTCGACGTCGCCGTGCCCCGGGACCACCCGCTGGCCGGCCGGTCGCAGGTGCGGCCCGGGGACCTGGTGGACGAGGACTGGATCGCCGTCCGCGAGGGCTTCCCGGTCGCCACCGTGCTGGCCGCCGTCGCCGCGGGGTCGGGCACCGCGCCGCGGATCACCCACCGGATCAACGACTTCTCCGTCGTCGAGGCGCTGGTGGCCGCCGGCCACGGGATCTCGCTGCTGCCGCGGTTCACCCGCGGTGGCCACCCCGGCGTGCGGCTGCTGCCGCTGGCGGGGGTGCTGGCCGGGCGGCAGGTCGACGCGCTGCTGCGGCCGGACACCGCCGAGCGGCTGGTGGTGCGCCGCGTGCTCGGCGCCCTCGTGGACGTCGCCGCCGAGGCCGCCGCGGCGCCGCGCTGACCGCCGTCAGGGCTTCCAGCGGTGCAGGCCGGTGACGCGCCGGACGGCGGCGGCCGCCACCCGGTACGGCACCTTGTCCAGCAACGCGGCCAGCTTCGCGTCGGGCCCCACGGTCACCCGGAACCGCGGGCGGTCGGAGTCCAGGGCCCGGGCGACGGCGCGCGCCACCTCGCGGGGGTCGCGCGAGCGGGGGAGGTGCTCCTCCTCGACGAACCGCTCCACGGTCTTCAGCAGGCCGGTGTAGGGGCTGCCGGGCGGGGTGACGCGGGGCGTCGTCGCCCAGATCGCGGTGTCGTAGTTGCCCGGCTCGACCAGCACCACCCGGACGCCGAACGGCTCGACCTCGTAGGCCAGCGACTCGGCCCAGCCCTCGAGCGCCCACTTGGAGGCGCAGTACAGCGACAGGCCGGGGTTGCCGTAGCGGGCGGAGTCGCTGGAGACCAGCACCAGCCGCCCGGCCCGCTGCCGCCGCATCACCGGCAGCACCAGCTGGGTGAGCCGCAGGGCGCCGAGCAGGTTGGTGTCGAGGACCCGGCGCCACTCGTCCTCGTCGGTGTCCTCGAACGCGCCGCCGCTGGCGGTGCCGGCGTTGTTCACCAGCGCGTCGAGCCGGCCCCCGGTGAGCGCGAGGGTCTCCTCCACCGCCCGCCGGGAGGACTCCGCGTCGGTCACGTCCAGCTGGACGACGTCGAGCGGCTCCAGCCCCGCCTCGCGGGTGCGGGCGTCGAGCGCGGCCCGCCGGCCGGGGTCGCGCATCGAGGCGACGACGTGCCGGCCGCGGCGGGCCAGCTCGACGGCGATCTCCAGGCCGAGCCCGGAGGAGCACCCGGTGACCAGGACGGTGCGCTGCTCGTTGTCCACGGCAACCGCATCGGCAGTCCGGCCCGCCGACCGGACGACGCCCGCGGCTCAGACGCGGTCGGCCGCCGGGCCGGGCTGCTCCTGACCCGCGGTCGCGGCCCAGCTGGCGAGCAGCTTGAGGGCGTCCTCCGACCGCGTGCCGGGCTCGGCGGTGTAGATGGTCATGCGCAGGTCCGCGGAGTCCTCGGCCGGCAGCTCGAACGTGTGGTAGCCCAGCTCGAGCGTACCGACGACGGGGTGGCGGAACTGCTTGGTGCCGTTGTGGTGGATGCGGACGTCGTGCGCCGCCCAGCGGACCCGGAACTCCTCGCTGACCGTGGACAGCTCCCCGACGAGCTCGCGCAGCTGCGCGTCGTGCGGGCGGCGGCCGGCCTCCCCGCGCAGCAGCGCGACGGTGGTGTTGGCGGCGAGCTCCCAGTCGGTGTAGTAGGCGCGCGCCCGCGGGTCGAGGAACTGGAACCGGGCGAAGTTCGCGGGCCGCCGCGGGCCGTCGAACAGCGGCGAGTGCAGCGCCCAGCCCAGGGCGTTGGTCGCCAGGACGTCCAGGCGGCCGTCGGCGACGAGGGCGGCCGAACCCGTCACCGAGTCCAGCATCCACTGCACCCGCGGGGGGATGGCGGCCCGGGCGCGGCGCTGCGGCGCGCGGGCCGGCCGGGCGGCGGCGCGGGCCAGGTTGAACAGGTGGGCCCGCTCGGCCTCGGTCAGCTGCAGCGCGCGGGCGACGGCCTCCAGCACGTCCTCCGACACCCCGGCGATGTGGCCCTTCTCCAGCCGCGTGTACCAGTCGGTGCTCACCCCGGCGAGGACGGCGACCTCCTCCCGGCGCAGGCCGGGCACCCGCCGCCGCCCGCCGCCCGGCAGCAGCCCGGCCCGCTCCGGGCTGATCCGGGCCCGCCGGCTGACCAGGAAGTCGCGGATGTCGGCGCGGTTGTCCACCCGTCCGACGGTACGGCGGCCCGCCGGGCCAGAGGGGTCGTGCCAGTCCCCCCACAAGGCCGACCCCCCGCGCCCGCCCGCGGAGGCGTTCCGTGGAGTCGACACCCCACCTGCAGAGGAGCACCGCCATGCGAGGAGTCGTCCTCCACGCCCCCGGCGACGTCCGCGTCGAGGACCGCCCGGACCCGAGGATCGAGCAGCCCACCGACGCCGTCATCCGGCTCACCGCCGCCTGCGTGTGCGGCTCGGACCTGTGGCCCTACCGCGGCGTCGAGGCGGTGGACGGCCCGTCGCCGATGGGGCACGAGTACGTCGGCGTCGTCGAGGAGGTCGGCAGCGAGGTCCGCACCGTGCGGCCCGGCCAGTTCGTCGTCGGCTCGTTCTTCGCCTCCGACAACACCTGCGAGATCTGCCGGGCCGGCTACCAGACGCACTGCGTGGACCGGCAGCCCGGCGCCCCGACCGGTGCGCAGGCGCAGTACGCCCGGATCCCGCTGGCCGACGGCACGCTCGTCGCCATCCCCGGCGCGCCCGAGGACGACCTGGTGCCCGGCCTGCTCGCCGCCTCCGACGTGCTGGGCACCGGCTGGTTCGCCGCCGTCGCGGCGGAGGCCGGTCCGGGGAAGACGGTGGCCGTCGTCGGCGACGGCGCGGTCGGCCTGCTCGGCGTCCTGGCCGCCCGGCAGCTCGGGGCCGAGCGGGTCGTCGTCTTCAGCCGGCACGAGGACCGGCAGCGGCTGGCCCGGGAGTTCGGCGCCACCGACGTCCTCACCACCCGCGGTGACGAGGGCGTCGCCGAGCTCAGGGAGCTCACCGGCGGGCTGGGCGCGCACTCGGTCATCGAGGCCGTGGGCACCCAGGAGTCGATGATGCAGGCCGTCCGGGCCACCCGCGCCGGCGGCCACGTCGGGTACGTCGGCGTCTCGCACGACGTCTCGCTGCCCGGCGAGGAGCTGTTCTTCTCCGGCGTCCACCTGCACGGCGGCCCCGCCCCGGTGCGCCGCTTCCTGCCCGAGCTGATCGACCTGATCTGCACCCGGGCCATCGACCCCGGCAGGGTCTTCGACCTCGAGCTCCCGCTGGAGCAGGCCGCCGAGGGCTACCGCGCCATGGACGAGCGCCGCGCGATCAAGGCGCTGCTGCGGCCCTGAGGGAGGAGGACACCGTGCAGGCCACCCGCGGCTCGATCGCCGCCGCCCCCACCGTCGACTGACCGACCCCCTGAGAACGGAGAGCACCACCCTCATGCGCGTCACCGCCTACGCCGCCCCGGCCGCCGGCCGGCCGCTGGTCCCCACCACGATCGACCGCCGCGACGTCGGCCCGGGCGACGTCCTCATCGAGATCCGGTACGCCGGCATCTGCCACTCCGACATCCACACCGTCAACGGCGACTGGGGTCCCCAGCCGTTCCCCGTCGTCCCCGGCCACGAGATCGTCGGCGTCGTCGCCGCGGTCGGCGCCGACGTCCCCCGGCACCGGGTCGGCGACCTCGTCGGCGTCGGCTGCATGGTGAACAGCTGCGGCGAGTGCGCCAACTGCCGCAACGGCGACGAGCAGTACTGCCTGGCCGGCATGGTCGCCACCTACGCCGGCACCGACCGCGACGGCACCACCACCCAGGGCGGCTACTCCACCCACGTCGTCGTGGACGCCGGCTTCGTCCTTCGGGTGCCCGACGGCATCGACCCCGCGTCGGCCGCGCCGCTGCTGTGCGCCGGCATCACCACGTACTCGCCGCTGCGCCGCTGGGGCGCCGGGCCGGGCCGGCGGGTCGCCGTCGTCGGCCTCGGCGGGCTGGGCCACATGGCCGTCAAGCTCGCCGCCGCGATGGGCGCCGAGGTCACGGTGCTGTCCCAGTCGCTGAAGAAGCAGGAGGACGGCCTCCGGCTCGGCGCCACCCACTACGCCGCCACCAGCGACCCGGAGACGTTCACGCAGCTGGCCGGCCGGTTCGACCTGGTCGTGAACACGGTCAGCGCGCCGATCGACGTCGACGCGTACCTGTCGCTGCTGGCCGTGGACGGCGCGCTGGTCAACGTCGGGGCGCCCGCCGAGCCGCTGAGCCTGCACGCCATGTCGCTGATCGGCGGCCGGCGCACCTACGCCGGCTCGATGATCGGCGGCATCGCCGAGACCCAGGAGATGCTCGACTTCTGCGGCGAGCACGGGATCGGCGCCGAGGTCGAGGTCATCCCCGCCGACCGGGTCAACGAGGCCTACGAGCGGGTGCTCGCCTCCGACGTGCGCTACCGGTTCGTCATCGACACCGCCACCCTCCGCTGACCGCCGGCGCGGGCCCCGCCGCCGGGGCCCGCGCCGCCGTCAGCGGCCGGTGAGGACGACGAGCCGCTGCGTCGCCCGGGTCATCGCGACGTACCGGTCCACCGCCCCCTCGACGCCCTCGCCGAACCGGTCGGGGTCGACGAGGACCACCAGGTCGAACTCGAGCCCCTTCGCCAGCACCGGCGTCAGCGACCGCACGCGGGGCGTCGCCGGGAACGCCGGGTCGCCGATGACGCAGGCGGTCCCCTCGGCGTGCGCGGCCAGCCAGCCGTCCACGACCGCCCGCAGGTCCGCGGTGGACCCGTGCGTGACGGGGACGCCGGTGCTGCGGATCGACGTCGGCACGTTGGCGTCGGGGATCGCGGCCCGGATGACCGGCGCGGCCTCGGCCATGACCTCC
The DNA here is from genome assembly GCF_054050415.1 of Geodermatophilus sp. SYSU D01180. Classification (NCBI taxonomy): domain Bacteria; kingdom Bacillati; phylum Actinomycetota; class Actinomycetes; order Geodermatophilales; family Geodermatophilaceae; genus Geodermatophilus; species Geodermatophilus sp. SYSU D01180. The sequence continues at coordinate 517,963 of NZ_JBJGZH010000001.1, forward strand.
TCGGGCGTGCGGTAGTTGATCGTCAGCGAGGTCAGGCGCACGTCGGTCAGGCCGACCCGCCCCAGTCGCTCCTCCCACGACTCCGGGAAGCCGTGCCGGGCCTGCGCGCGGTCCCCGACGACGGTGAGGCTCCGGGACGGGCAGCGGCGCAGCAGCACCTGCCACTCCGCGTCGGTCAGCTCCTGCGCCTCGTCGACGACGACGTGCGCGAAGGGGCCGGCGAGCACGTCCGGGTCGGCCTGGGGGAGCGCGGCCCGGTCGACCAGGGCGTCGCGGAGGTCCTGGTGGCGCAGGCTGGTCATCAGCAGCAGCTCGGAGTCGTCGGCCGCGATCAGCTCGTCGATGACGCCGGCCATCCGCTCGCGCTCGGCCGCGACGACGGCGTCGTGCCGGCGCCGCCGCCGCTCCACCTCCGGGTCGCCGATCCGCAGCCGCGCGGCGTCGAGCAGCGGCAGGTCCGACACCGTCCACGCCTTGGGGTCCGCGCGCTGCAGCGCCCGGACGTCGTCGGCGCCGAGCCAGGGCGCGCACCGGCGCAGGTAGGCCGGCACCGACCACAGGTCCCCGACGACGTCGGCGGCCTCCAGCAGCGGCCACGCGCGGTCGAACGCCGCGCGCAGGTCGCCGTCGCGCCGCACCGCCCGCCGCACCTCGTCCGGCTCGGCGTCCTCGCCATCGTGCGCGTCCACCACGACGTCGAGCAGCGCCTCCCACGCCTGCCCGCGCGCCTCGTTGTGCGGGGTGCCGGGGTCGGGCGCCTCGAACGCCTCGGCCCAGTCGTCGGGGCCCAGCCACACGTCGGCCCACGGGGTCGTGACCGTCGTCCCCCGGCGGGGTGGCTCCTCGTGGAAGCGCACCGCCGCCTCGACCGCCTCGGCCATCCGCGCGGACGCCTTGAGCCCGGCCACGCGCGGGTCGGCCTCGACCCCGGCCGTCGCGCCCTCGGGCACCAGGTCCCGCAGCGTGCAGGTCCGCACGCCCTCCTCGCCCAGGCTGGGCAGGACGTCGGAGACGTAGGCCAGGTAGGGCTCGTGCGGGCCGACGAACAGCACCCCGCCCCGGTGGTGTCCGAGGCGCGGGTCGGAGTAGAGGAGGTACGCGGTCCGGTGCAGGGCGACGACGGTCTTGCCCGTCCCCGGGCCGCCGTCGACGACCAGCGCGCCGCGGGAGCCCGCGCGGACGATCACGTCCTGGTCGGCCTGGATGGTGCCGAGCACGTCCCGCATCCGGTCCGACCGGTCGCTGCCGAGGCTGGCGACGAACGCCGACTGGTCGTCGAGCGCGGCGTGCCCCCGGAGGCCGTCGCGGGTGAACACCTCGTCCCAGTAGTCGGTGATCCGGCCGCGGGTCCAGCGGTACCGCCGGCGGCTGGCCAGCCCCATCGGGTCGGCGTGGGTGGCGCCGAAGAACGGCTCGGCGGCCGGCGAGCGCCAGTCGACCAGCAGCCGGCGGCCGACGTCGTCGGTGAGGCCGAGCCGCCCGACGTACACCGGCTCGCCGCCGTCCGCGGGCACCATGCGCCCGAGGCACAGGTCCAGGCCGAAGCGGCGCAGGGTGCGCAGCCGCGCGGTGAGCCGGTGCACCTCCAGGTCCCGGTCCAGCGCCGCCTGACCGTGGCCGCCGGGGGAGCGGCGCTCGGCGTCGAGGCGGTCGGTCAGCTCGGCGACGGTCCGCTCGAGGCTCGCCGCGACGGCGGCGAGGTGCGCGACGTCGTCGGCGACCAGCGCCGGGTCCGCCTTGGCGGCGAGGTCGTCCGGGAGGGCGAACACGGTGGTGCTCACGGGGCTCACGGCGGGCGAGTGTGGGCCCCGCCCCGGGCCTTGCCGCAAGCCCCGGGGGGCGCTATACGTTGAGGTGGGAGGACGTACGGCTCCCGTCTCAGGTGCCCTCGCGCGGTGTCATCCCCATCCGGGCCAGCACGATCGTCTCCGCGATCTGCACGAGGTTGTAGAGCACCAGCGACACCGCGGTCACCACGACGACCGCCGACCAGACCAGCGAGAACTGCACCTGGGCGTACGCGGTCTGGATCGCCGAGCCGATGCCGTCGCCGGTGGCCAGCCACTCCACCAGCAGCGCCCCGGTGAGCGCGCCGGGCACGGAGACGCGCACGGCGGCGAAGAACGCCGGCAGCGACGCGGGCAGCGCCACCTTCCGCAGCGCGGTCAGCGGGCCGCCGCCGTGGACGTGCACGACGTCGAGCACCTGCGGGGACGCCGACCGCAGCCCGAACGCGATCGTCACCAGCGCCGGGAACAGCACGACGATCCCGGCGACCACCGCGACCGTGGCGACGTCGCGGCCGAACACCAGGATGATCAGCGGCGCCATGGCGACCAGCGGCACCGAGCGCAGCAGCATCGCGATCGGCATGAGCGCGTGCTCCACGCCCCGCGACAGCCGGAACGCCGTGGCGCCGAGCAGCGCCACCACCAGGCCGGCGACGAAGCCGACCAGGGCGTGCCCCAGGCTCGTGCCCAGCCGGTCGAGCAGCAACGCCCGGTGCTCGCCGGCGTCGTCGTCGGTGACCAGGTACGCCCACACGTCCAGCGGGCCCTTGGCGACGTAGGACGAGATGCCGAACAGCTCGATCACGCCGACCCACAGCACCCCCACGGCGACCAGCGTCCCCAGGAAGGTGAGCACCGAGCGCCCCAGCGCGCGCAGCACCGCCCGGGTGGCCTGCCGCCGGACCTCCCGGCGGCGGGCCGCGGCGGCGGACGGTGCGGTCGCCTGCCGCGGCGGGTCGAGCTCCTGCGCCATCAGGCCCGCCGTCCTCTCGACCACGGGGTCACGAACCGGGCGACGAGCCCGAGCAGGCCGAAGCCGACGATCGCCACCGCGCCGGAGGCCAGCGCGATGCCCCACACCCGCGCCGCGTTCAGCCCCTGCTGCGCGGCGGTCATCGCCGGCCCGATGCCCACGTCGACCTTGCCGAAGTACTCGCCGAGGACCGCCCCGAGGAAGCAGGCCGGCACCGCGATCTGCAGCGCGGTGAGGACGCCCGGCAGCGCGGCGACCAGCCGGACCTTGCGCAGCTGGGTGAGCGCCCCGCCGCCGTACACCGCGACCACGTCGAGCGCGGCCCGGTCGGCGGCCCGCAGGCCCAGCAGCGTGCCGACGACGGTGGTGAAGAAGCAGCTCAGCGCCGCGAGGAACACCGCCGTCCCGGACGCCTCGCCGACGTCCGGGGCGCCGGCGATGATCAGCACCAGCGGGCCGATGGCGACGATCGGCACGCAGTAGGTGATGGTGGCCAGCTGCGTGACGACGCCCTCGGTCCGCGGCACCACCAGGACGACGGCGGCCAGCAGCAGCGCCAGCCCGTTGCCCCACAGGAAGCCCTGCGCCCCCTCCTCCAGTGTCACCCCGAGGTTGCGGCCGTAGAACGACCAGCCGTCGGCGGCCCACTGGGCCACCACCTCGGGCGGGGTGGGGACCGCGTCGACCGAGCCCGCGCCGACGTCGGACAGCACCGTGACGGCGGCCAGCCACCACAGCGCGACGACCAGCGCCGACCCGAGCGCGCCGACCGCCCAGGACGGCAGCCGGACGCCGCTCACCCGCCGTCCCCGTCCGTGCCCGCGCCGGCGCCGAACAGCAGCTCCGACGCCCGGTCGACGTAGGCGTGGAACTCCGGCGTCCGCTGCATCTCCGGCGTCCGCGGGCGGGGGAGGTCGACGTCGATGATTTCCCGCACGCGGCCGGGCCGCGGGCTCATGACCGCCACCTGGTCGGAGAGGAACACCGCCTCCGTGATGCCGTGGGTGACCATCAGCGTGGTCGCCGGCTTCTCGGTCCAGATCCGCAGCAGCTCGAGGTTGAGCCGCTGGCGGGTCATGTCGTCCAGGGCGCCGAACGGCTCGTCGAGCAGCAGCACCGACGGCCTGAGGACCAGCGCCCGCGCGATCGACACGCGCTGGCGCATGCCGCCGGACAGCTGGGCGGGCCTCGCCTTCTCGAAGCCCTCGAGTCCGACGAGCGCGACGAGCTCGCGCACGTACGCGTCGTCGACCCGCACCCCGGCCACCTCGAACGGCAGCCGGATGTTGGCCAGCACGCTGCGCCAGGGCAGCAGCGCGGCGTCCTGGAAGGCGATGCCGAGCTCGTGCCCGCGGCGCAGCTCCTGCGGGCTCCGCCCGTCGACCCGGATCGAGCCGCCGGTCGGCTGCTCCAGGCCGGCCAGCACCCGCAGGATCGTGGACTTGCCGCAGCCCGACGGCCCGAGCAGGGACAGGAAGCTGCCGCGGTCGGTGTGCAGGTCCACCGCGGACAGGGCCTCGACCCGGCGCCGGCCCATCGCGAAGGTCTTCGACAGGCCGGTGATCTGCACGCCGGTGCCCAGGGCGGCGCCCCGGGCACCGGGCGTGGTGGTCGTCCCGGTCACCGGCGCATCAGGGCTGGTAGTCCTTCAGCTCCGGGTTCTCCTCGTAGACCTCCTCGAGGAGGGACAGGTCGAACAGCTCGTCGGCCTCGATCTCGACGCCGGCCCCGGCCAGCGACCCGACGGTCTCCTGCTGGAGCTCGTCGGTGATCGTGAACAGGCCGTTGGCCTCGGTGTCCTCGGTGGTGATGAGCTCGTCGTTGGCGGTGTGCGCCGACTGCACCTCGTTCTCGCGGACCAGGCCGAGGTCGGCGCCGTAGCTCTCCAGGCAGACGTCGACGGCGGCCTCGGGGTCGGCCAGGACGTCGGTCCAGCCCTGGATCTCGGCGACGAGGAACGCCTTGAGCCGCTCGCGGTCCTCGGCGATCGCCTGCTCCGTGGCGGTGAACGTCTCGGCGACGAAGGGCAGCCCGTTGTCGGCGAAGGGCAGGTTGGTGACGGCCAGGCCCTGGCTCGCCACGGTGATCGACTCGTTGGTCAGGTAGGCGACGAAGCCGTCGACCTCGCCGTTGACCAGGACCGAGGGGTCGTACTGCACCGGGACGACGGTGACCTGCCTAGGGTCGATGCCGTTGGCGGCCAGCAGCGCCTGGAAGAGGCTGGTGTTGGAGTCCTGGACGCCGATCCGCTTGCCGACCATGTCCTGCGGCGTCGCGATGTCCCCGCCGTCGGCCAGCGACAGGATCGTGAACGGGTTCTTCTGGTACGTCGTCCCGATGATCCGGACCGGGGCGTCCTCGTTGGCGACGGCGGTGCCGACCGAGACGGCATCGCTGAGCGCGACGTCGACCGAGCCCTGCACCAGCTCGGCGACGCCGGTGGAGGGGCCGGCGACGAGGTTGACCGAGGAGAAGCCGGCGTCGTCGTAGTAGCCGTTGGTGTCGGCCACGTACTCACCGAGGAACTCGGCGTTCTTGATCCAGGACAGCTGGACGGACAGCTCGCCGAGACCGTCCTCGCCGGAACCCCCCGGTCCGCCGGGGTCGTCGGACCCGCCGCATGCGCCCAGGGCGAGGGCCAGGCCCACGGCGGACGTCGCCGCGGCGGCCCGCCGGAGGGGGGAGCGGGTGGGGGACGGGAAGGTCATCGGGGTCCTCGCTCGGGTCGGCTGCGCGGTCAGCGGCGCCCGACCCTCGCCGACGTTCGTTTCCGCCCGACGCGCGTCGTGTTCCCGCCGGGTTACCGCCGGTCCCACGCCCGTGAGGTACCCCACGCCGCTCCCGTCAGCCGACCGACTCCGTCGTCATCCGGTCCAGCACCTCCAGCCACGCCCGCCGGACGTGCACGGGCTGGCCGTCGACCAGGGAGCCCAGGTGCGCCGGGGTGAGCCGGCCGGGGGCGACGACGGTGTCGAAGGCGAGGCGGAAGACGAGGTCGCTGATCTGGTCGCTCGCGAGGCCCGCGTCGGTCAACGGCTGCAGGACCCACCACGGGTCCGCCGGCATCGTGCTCACGGACCGTCTTCGTGCGCCGGCCGCGTCCCGGATGCACCCGCCGATGAGTTCCCCTCCCGCGGGCGGTCGGCCCTGGGGAAGGGACGCGGGCAGCCGTCCCGCCGACGGGAGGAGGGTCCGATGCCCGACCTGATGGTCGACTTCATCGTCTCGCTCGACGGCTACGGGGCCGCCGAGGGCTGGCCCGGCTACTGGGGCATGGAGGGCCCCGAGTACCTCGGCTGGCTGGAGCGGGACGGCGCCCTGGAGCAGACCGTCCTCATGGGGGCGACGACGTACCGGCTGATGTCCGGCTTCGCCGCCGAGATCCCCGACGACCCCGGTCTCGCGGGCCTGACGGCCATGCCGAAGGTGGTGTTCTCCTCCACGCTCCGGGCGCCGCTGTCGTGGGCGAACACCGAGCTGGTCGGCGGCGACGCCGTGGCCGCCGTGCGGGAGATGAAGGTGCGCGGCACGCGACCGCTGCGCACCGTCGGCAGCGTCGGCCTGTGCCGGTCACTGCTGGCCGCCGGTCTGGTGGACCGCTACCGGGTCGTCGTCTTCCCGGTCATCACCGGCGCCACCGGGACCGACCGCGTCTTCGACGGCTATCCCGATGTCGCTCTCGACCTGGTCGACAGCCGCCTGTTCGACGGCCGGCTCCAGCTGCTCGAGTACGTCCCCACGGTGCTCGCCGGCCCGCCCGGGGCGACCTGAGCAGGCCCGCGGACCCGTTCCCGGCGGGGACCTTGGTGTCTTCTCCGTGGCACGGTGCGGTCCTAGCGTCGGGGCGAGCTGACCCAGGTGTCCGGTCAGACGCGGCCGGTGTCCCTCCATCCCCCGCTCACCACGGAGGTGGACGCCATGCACACCCCGAAGAAGCGCACCGCCCTCGCCCTCGCCGGTTCCGCCGCCCTCGTCGCGGGGGTGGTCGTGTGGCCGGCGGGCGCGGCAGCCGCCCCGGAGGGGGAGGTCCTCGAGGGGACCTTCGAGGGCGACCGGGTGGAGGAGGCCTTCCTCGACCACGACGCCAACGGCGTGCCCTCGCTCGGTGACGAGCTCGTCTACACCAACACCAGCACGGGCGGCCTCGGGGACGCCACCGACTGGGGCCACTGCGTGTTCCACCAGGTGGACCTCGCCGCCGACAGCACGGTGCTGCACTGCACCGCGACCAACGTCGGGCCGCGTGGCTCGCTCACCGTGCAGGGCGTGAGCCGCACCGGCATCACGGCCCCGGTGCTGCGGGAGCCGAGCAGCTGGGCCGTGACCGGCGGCACCGGCGAGTTCGCCTCCGCGTCGGGGGAGATCCACATCGAGGAGTTCGAGGGCGCGGGGCTGGACTTCCGCTCCCGCGGGACGTTCCGGATCGTCCTCGACGGCTGAGGGGGATCCCGTGCCGGTCGCCGTCCCGGACGGCGACCGGCACGACGTCCCCGCCCCTGCGCCCGCCTCGCTCAGCCGCCGAGCCGGGACCGGAGCAGCTGCTTGCCCTGTTCAGCGCCCTTGCGGCTGTCCGCCTGCGCCTTGCGGAAGAGCTCGGCGAGCTCGCCGTCGCCGTCGCGGTCGGCGTCCTGGATGTAGGTCTCCAGCCGCAGCGCGTTGCTCAGGCACTGCTCGGTGAACCAGATGAGGTTGTAGTCCTTGTCCTGGGTGCCGGTGACCTGCCCGGCCTCCTGGCCGCTGGTGGTGGTCATGTCCTGCTCCCTCCACTCGGGTGAGGGGTCCGGTCTACTCGCCGGCCACCGTCGCGTCCACGGGGTGCGTCCTCGGTGTTCCCCGTCCGCGCGGGCGGCGGCGCGGTCGTGGACGCCCGGACGTCCGGCCCGACAGACTGACCTCGCGGGCGCCGACGAGGGGAGCAGGCGATGGCCGGACGCTACGAGTACAAGGTCGAGGAGCTTCGCGAGGGCATGATCGGCGGCAAGATGTCCGGCGACAAGCTCGAGAGGGTGCTCAACGAGCACGCCCGCGAGGGCTGGCAGCTCAAGGCGATCACGTCCGTCGACGTGAAGGGCCGCATCGGGCCGGGCAGCGTGGAGGGCCTGTTGGTGACCTTCGAGCGCCCCGTCGCCTGAGCACGCCGACGACGCGCCGAGCTGCGGGTCCGTACGTGGGGCGGGTGGGGCTCGAACCCACGACCCAGGGATTATGAGTCCCATGCTCTGACCGGCTGAGCTACCGCCCCGGAACGACGCTCCCCAGCCTGCCAGACGCCGGACCGCCCCTCAGCGAACCCGCAGCGGTCGTGCCGCCGGGTCCCAGCGACGGTCGCCACCGTGGGTGCTCCCCGGACCACGAGGAGCACCGTGAACGACCAGCAGACCCCGAACGGCACCCACTGGGAGCCCCCGGCCGTCCCGGCCTGGCACCCCGAACACACCCTGGTGGGTGCGGCCCCCGGCGCGCCGTCCACCACGACCGCGGCCGGGCCGCTCACGGCGTCGCCGCCGGCCGCCTCCGCGCCGCCGCGCCGCGCTCTGCCCGCGAGGGTCCGGCAGCGGGTCGCGGCCGGTGCGGCCGCCACGGCCCTGCTCGCCATCGGCGGCGCCGGCGGCTACGCCCTCGGCTCGGCGGCCGTGGGGGACGGCACCGCGACGACGTCGGTCCTCCAGCCCGGCACCGCCGACGGCGTCCAGGGCGGCGTCCCCGGCACCCTGCCCGGCGGCGGGCAGGGCCTCCCGGGCGGCACCGGTGGCCTCCCCGGCACCCCGCCCGGCCTCGACGACGGCACCACCGGCGACGGCACCACCGGCGACAGCGCCTGACCCCGCGCGCGGGGGCCCGGCCGGGGGAGTCAGTCCCGGCCGGGCTCGTCGCCGAAGCCGTCGAACCCGCCGGGCGCGTCGCCGAAGCCGTCGAACCCCCCGGGCCCGCCGCCGAACCCGTCCGGGCCGCCGCCGAGGCCCTCGGCCAGCCCGTGCAGCACCAGCGAGCCGAGCGCCACGAGCACCAGCAGGGTCACCAGGCCCACGAGCGCGATCCGCACCGCCGCGGGACGGCCGGCGCGCGCCCCGGCCACGGTGGTCCGCACCTGCTCCCAGGCCATGAGTCCCAGCGGCCGCCAGCCCGGCGCCGTCACCCGCGGTGGAGCTGCCACCGGCGGGAGGTCGGCGGTCAGGGGCGCGAGGTCGCGCAGGTGGACGGCGGCCCAGGCGGCCGCCATCCGGTCCCCGCCCTCGTCGGGCGTGAGCGCCCCGCGGGCGACGCCGTCCTGCAGCCGGTGCACCATGGCGAGCCGGTCGGCGTCGGTGGCGCGCACCGGCGGCGCCTGCGGCGCCGCCCCCGGCCGCGCGGTGCCGTTCGCGGCGGCCGCGTACCGCGCCCGGCCGTCGAACGGCGTCGTCGGTCCTGGGATCGGGGTCCCGTCCATGTCGTTCCTCCCCACGAGAGCCGGTCCGGCCGGCCAGCGTGCCCGCGGTTCCTGTGACGGACCTGTGAGCCCGGGCACCGCCGGACATGCCTCGGAGGCGGGAGTGACGTCTCGTGCCAGACGGGACGCGGACCGTGAGACCCGCAGGTCACCGGGGTGGGGAAACGGTTGAGAGCGCAAGCGGACACGCGAGGACCGTTACGTCCCCGTGACCTCACCCGTCCCATCCGTAGTACCTTCGCCCGCGGTCCTGCCGGGCCGCTGCGCCTCGGACCGACGGGGACCCCGGCCGGACTCCGCCTGACCGTCCCGGCACGCGCCGGGAGCGGGGACCGCACGGAGGTCCCCGGCTCGGTCGCGCCCGCGGACGCCATGCGCGGGCAGGTCACCCGTCCCGGACGGGCCTCGACCGGCAGGCGGCCGCGAGAATGGGAGACCCGCCCTCTTGGCGACCCTGCACCACCGGACCGCCCGCCCCGCCTCCCGACGGCTGCGCCGCGCCGTGCTCGCCGCCGGCGCCGCTGCGCTCCTCCTGGCGGCGCCCGTCCCGGCGATGGCGGACCCCGACGACGACGTCGCCGCGGCCGAGGCCGCCGAGGCCGCCCTCGTCGCCGAGGTGAGCCGGATCCAGGGCGCGGTCACCGCCGCCGAGGAGCAGCTCCAGCGGATGACCGTCGAGGCCGAGGCCGCCGCGGACGCCGCACTGGTCGCCCAGGCCGAGCTCGCCGCCGCCCAGGAGGCCGCCGCCGTGGCCGCCGCCGAGCTGCAGGCCGCGCGCGACGCCGTCGCCCAGGCCCAGGACGAGGTCGTCGAGCTCGGCCGCGAGGCCTACATGGGCAGCGGGGGAGACCTCGGCGGCACCGCCTCGGTGCTGCTGGACAGCCAGGGCCCCCGCGAGGTCCTCGAGCGCGCCGCCACCCTCGACCTGCTCGGCGCCCAGCGCGCCGAGACCCTCCAGCAGTACGAGCTGCTCGAGACCCAGGAGGAGGAGGCCGACGCCGCCGCACGCGCCGCCGTCCAGGAGCGCGACGCCGCCGCCGCGGCCGCCGCGGAGGCCCAGGCCGCCGCCGACGCCCGGCTGGCCCAGGCCCAGGGCGACTACGACGCCCTGGCCGGCGAGAAGGCCCGCCTGGACGAGCAGCTGCGCGCGGCCGAGGTCGAGCTGCTGCGGCTGCGCGGCATCGCCGAGGCCGAGGCCGCCTGGGAGGCCCAGCAGGCCGCCGAGCAGCAGGCCGCCGTGAACGTGCAGTCCACCGCCGGTGGCGGCATCGCCCCGACCACCGGCCGCGTGACCTCCTGCTACGGCCCCCGCTGGGGGACCATGCACCAGGGCGTGGACATCGCCGCCCCGATCGGCACCCCGGTGTTCGCCCCGGAGGGCGGCGTCGTCCTGCAGGCCGGTCCCGCCAGCGGCTTCGGCCAGGCCGTCTACGTCCAGCACGACGACGGCTCGATCACCCTCTACGGCCACGTCAACCGGTTCTTCGTCTCGGCCGGTCAGGTCGTGAGCGCCGGCCAGCAGATCGCCGAGGTCGGCAACAAGGGCCAGTCCACCGGGCCGCACCTGCACTTCGAGGTGCACGAGGGCGGGCTCTACGCCAGCCGGGTCGACCCGATGCCGTGGCTGCGGGCGCACGGCATCTCGCTGGGCGGCGCCTGCTAGCGGCGCCCCCGGAACCGGCCGAGCAGGTCGCCGGCGCCCCCGACGGTCCGCGCGGCCAGCGCCAGGATCGGCCCGCCGGGGATGCCCGGCGCCGACTCGACGATCGGGGCCAGCCGCATCAGCTCCGGCAGGTCCCGCACCCGCAGCCGGCGCCGCACCAGCGCCGCGGCCGGGTTGGTCCGCCCCGACGCCGCCTCCAGCAGCACGTCGCCCGCGGCCTCGACGACGGCGCCGCGCGGGCGCGTGCCGCCGACCCGCCGCACCGTCCAGCCCGGCGGGTCGGCGGCGAAGACCCACCCGCCGCCGGGGGTGACCAGGGCGGCGCCGCCGGTGATGCCCGAGGAGGCGGCCAGCGCGCCGGTGACGTCGGCCAGCGCGGCCAGCCCGGCGTCCAGGACCGGTGCCGGGACCGGGGGAGCGCCCAGCGGCACCAGGTCCAGCCCGTGCACGGCGAGCTCGTAGGCCTGGCCGAGGACCACCGACAGCATCGGCAGCCGCCCGACGGTGGAGACGGCGGGCGCGGCGTCCAGCCCGGCGGGCTCCTCGGTCAGGTAGCGCTCGGTCGCCTCCCGGTTGCGGCGCAGCGCGGCGAGGACCTCCTCCCGCGAGGCGTCGCGGTGGGCGGCCGTCACCCGGGCGTTCGTCGCGTCGACGTCGGCCGGCGTCCCGGCGCCGCCGGCCCGGGCGGAGGCCACCAGGTCGGCCAGGGCGGCGTGGTCGGGCCAGCAGCCCAGGTGCACGCACACCTCGTGCGCCCGCCAGCCCGGCAGCCGCGTCGGCCGCTCCAGGTCCACCGCGGCCGCCTGCTCGAGGAAGGCGTCCCAGGCGCCGAGCACCATCGGCCCCACCACGTCCCGGCCGGCGTCGGCCATCCCGTGCGTCGCGTCGTCCCGTCCCATGCCCCGGCCCTACCCACCCCGTCGGGGGAGCGGCACGTGCGTCCGGGTGGAGGACGGAACGGGAACGGCCGAGAACCCGACCGTGGACGGGGCAGGAGTGCGACGCGCCGGGGCGGGGACCCCGCGCCGGCCGCGGCGTGCCGCGCCCGCCTGGCTCGGCGCGGGGCTCTACCGGCCGCTGGCCGAGGACGCCGAGCGCGCCCGCTTCTGGGTCCGGCACGTGCACACCGGCGTGCTGCTCAGCGAGATCGCCGGCTGGGCCTGCCTCGTCTACACCTGGACCACGCCGACGCCCGGTCACCGGCACCCCGTGCTGCTGGCGCTGGCCGGCTCGGTCGTCGTCCTGACGCCGCTGCTGCTCCTGCTGCCGCTGCACCGGATCGTCCGCGACCTGCGCGGCCCGCTGCTGTTCTACGCCTGGACGGCGGCGGTGACGGCCATCGTCGCCACCGCCGCGCGCCTGGACGGCGGCACCGACAGCCCCCTGTCGGCCATCTTCTTCCTGGTCCTCGTCTACATGGCGGTGGCCTACCCGCCGGCCGGCGTGGTGCTCACCGGCGCGCTCATGACCGCCGCGTACGCGAGCCTGGTCGCCGGCCCGCCGGACGCCCACTCGCTGCTGGTGGCCACCGTGCTCGGCACGGTCACGCTGATCTGCACGCTGTCCTCGGCCAACCAGTGGGCCGCCCACGACCGGCAGGTGCTGCTGCTGCGCACCCAGGAGGCGCTGGCCACCACCGACCCGCTCACCGGCGTCCCCAACCGCCGGGTCTTCCTCGACCGCGTCGGCCGCGCCCTGCGCCTCGCCGGGCGGGGTGAGCGGGCGGTGGTCTGCATCGTCGACCTCGACGGCTTCAAGGCGGTCAACGACCTGCGCGGCCACGCCGCCGGCGACGAGGTCCTCCGCTCGGTCGCCGCCGCGCTGGGCCGGGCGGTCCGCGAGACCGACACCGTCGCCCGGCTCGGCGGCGACGAGTTCGCCGTCCTCGCCGGGTCCCTCCTGCCCGCCGACGACGTCCTGCTCGCCGACCGCCTGCGGGCCGCCGTCGCGGAGGTCGGGGCCGGCTGCGCGGTGACCGCCAGCGTGGGCTGCGCCCTCGTCCACCCCGACGACGACGTCGCGGGGGTGCTGCACCGCGCCGACGAGGCCATGTACCGGGCCAAGGCGGCCGGCGGGGACCGGGTCGCCGATCTCGCTGGGTGACCGACACTCCCGCGGGCTACTCACCGAGCGTGACCGACGGTCGACGGAGTTCCGTATGCGACACGGGGCCCCGCAGCGGCGCGTGACAGGAGCCACGGTGTACCGTCAGGGCGGTCCGGCCCCGGGTTGGACGCCGCGCCGGTGGTCGTGGTATGGCGCTGACCTGCACTTCCGTGACGCGCGGGGCGGGTGTGGTCACATCCGGAACAGTCGCTGCATCCGCACTGGCGCGACCGGCACCTCATCGTGCACACTGTCACCGGAAGCCCTGGTCCGCCGCCGTTGACCACAGCCTGTCACCGAATCGATCGTCCGTTGGGGAAGACGAGACCGATCGAGTCGATGGAGGTGCCTCGTGCAGCGACGGTCTACCCAGGGTGTCGTCTTCGTGCACTCCTGCCCGAAGGCGCTCTGCCAGCACGTCGAGTGGGCGCTCGAACGCGTCATCGGCGCGCCGGTCTCCCTGTCGTGGGCCGACCAGCCCGCGGCGCACGGTGCCTACCGTGCCGAGGTCGCCTGGACCGGTTCTCCCGGGACGGGCGCCAAGCTGGTCGCCGCGCTGCGCGCGTGGCCGATGCTGCGCTTCGAGGTGACCGAGGAGGCCAGCCACGGCAACGACGGCGAGCGGATGTCCTACGTGCCCGGGCACGGCGTCTTCCGTGCCCCCACCAGCGCCAACGGTGACATCGTGGTGACCGAGCAGCAGTTGCGCACGCTCGCGGCGACCGCCACCTCGGCGGAGGCGTTCCGCCACGGCGTCGACCAGCTCCTCGGCGCGGCCTGGGACGCCGACCTCGAGGTCTACCGCTACGCCGGCGACGGCAGCCAGACCACCTGGCTGCACCAGGTCGTCTGACGGTCCCGGGCGAAGTCGCAGGTCACGATCAGGGCACACGACGTGAGGCACCCCGCTCCCTCGTCGTAGGCTGCAGACCAGGTCGTCCGGACGCCGTCGGGGAAGCGGCGTCCGGGCGACCTTCATCCGCACGAAGGGGCCCGCCACCGCGGCAGCGGTGACGGGCCCCTCGTCCGTGCCGGTCTCTAGAGCGGGATGTTGCCGTGCGCCCCGCGGCCGGCCGGGGCCGAGGCGAGGGCCTCCACCAGGCGGCGGCGGGTGCGGGCGGGCTCCACCACCTCGTCGACGACGCCGATCTCCAGCGCCCGGTTCACCCCGCCGGCGATCCGCTCGTGCTCGGCGGCCAGCTGGGCGTGCAGCGCCTCCCGCTCCGCCGGCGGCACCGCGGCCAGCTTCTTGCGGTGCAGGATGCCGACCGCGGCCTTGGCGCCCATGACCGCCACCTCGGCGCCGGGCCAGGCGAAGACGGCGGTGGCGCCCAGCGAGCGGGAGTTCATCGCGATGTAGGCCCCGCCGTAGGACTTGCGGGTCACCAGCGTCACCCGCGGCACGACCGCCTCGGCGAAGGCGTGCAGCAGCTTCGCGCCGCGCCGCACCACGCCGTCCCACTCCTGGCCCACGCCGGGCAGGTAGCCGGGGACGTCGACCAGCACCACCAGCGGCACGCCGAAGGCGTCGCACATCCGCACGAAGCGGGCGGCCTTCTCCGCCGACGCCGAGTCCAGGCAGCCGCCCAGGCGCAGCGGGTTGTTGGCGATCACGCCGACCGTCCGCCCGTTGAGCCGGCCGAGAGTGGTGACGATGTTCGGCGCCCAGCGCGGGTGCAGCTCCAGGCCCGGCCCGTCGAGCACGGCGGCCACGAGCGGCTTGACGTCGTAGGCCCGCTGCGGCTGCTCGGGCAGCAGGGAGCGCAGGTCGACGTCGGGGGCGTCCGCCGCCGGCGCGAAGGAGCCCTGCGCGGCGAACAGGTCCACCGCCTGCCGGGCGGTCTCCAGCGCTGCCGCCTCGGACTCGGTGACCACGTGCACGACGCCGCTGCGCCGGCCGTGGGTGTCCGGGCCGCCGAGGCGCTCCATGTCGACGTCCTCGCCGGTCACCGAGCGGACGACGTCGGGACCGGTGACGAACACCCGCCCTGCCGGCCCCATGATCACCAGGTCGGTCAGCGCCGGCCCGTACGCGGCGCCGCCGGCGGCCGGGCCGAGCACCACCGAGACCTGCGGCACCCGGCCCGAGGCGCGCACCATCGCGGCGAACACCTCGCCGACGGCGTGCAGCGCGGTCACGCCCTCGGCCAGCCGGGCGCCGCCGGAGTGCCAGATGCCGACCACCGGCACGCGCTCGCGCAGGGCCGTGTCGATGGCGTCGACGATGTGCCGGCAGCCGTCGATCCCCATCGCGCCGCCCATCACCGTGGCGTCGGTGCAGAAGGCGACGGCGGGGCTGCCGGCCACCGTCCCGCGTGCGGCCATGACGCCCGAGGTGTCGCGGGGGGCGAGCAGGGCCACCGACCCGGCGTCGAAGAAGCGGGCGAGGCGGTCCTCGGGGTCGCGCGGGTCGGGGCTGGGCAGCGTCGGGACGGCGTGGACGGTGGTCACCGGACCTCCAGGGGCGGGCCTGTGCGGGGGGCCGGCCCGGGGGCCGGGCGGGGAGGGTTACGCGGTCGTGAAGACCAGCGCGATGTTGTGGCCGCCGAAGCCGAACGAGTCGTTGACCGCGGCGGTGAGGGACGCCTGGCGCGGCTCGCGGCGGACGATGTCGAGGGCCTGCACGGCGGCGTCGTCGTCGGGGTCGTCGAGGTTCGCCGTCGCGGGGACGACCTGCTCGCGCAGGGCGAGGACGGTGAACACCGACTCCAGGGCGCCGGCGGCGCCGAGCAGGTGGCCGGTCTGGCTCTTGGTCGCGGTGACCAGCGCGTGGTCACCGACGGCGCTGCGGATCGCGGCGGCCTCGGCCGTGTCGCCGACCGGGGTGGAGGTGGCGTGCGCGTTGACGTGGCCGACGTCGGCGGGGTCGATGCCGGCGTCGCGCAGCGCGGCGCCGATCGCCCGGGCGGCGCCCTCGCCCTCCGGGTGCGGGGCGACCAGGTCGTAGCCGTCGGCGGTGGCGCCGGCGCCGGCCAGCCGGGCGTGCACCCGGGCGCCGCGCGCCTTCGCCGAGCCCGCGCGCTCGAGGACCAGCGCGGCCGCGCCCTCGCCGAGCACGAACCCGTCGCGGCCCTTGTCGAACGGCCGCGAGGCGCGCTCGGGCTCGTCGTTGCGGGTGCTCATCGCCCGCATGGCGGCGAAGCCGGCCATCGGCAGCGGGTGGACCACGGCCTCGGCGCCGCCGACCAGGACGACGTCGGCGCGGTCGAAGCGCAGCAGGTCCAGGCCCCAGCGGATCGCCTCGGCGCCGGAGGCGCAGGCGCTGACCGGGGCGTGCACGCCGCCGCGGGCGCCGACGGCCAGCCCGACGGCCGCGGCCGGGCCGTTGGGCATGAGCATCGGGATGGTGAAGGGTGAGACCCGCTTGGGGCCCTTCTCCTCCAGGACGTCGTCCTGGCCGAGCAGGGTCAGCGCCCCGCCGATGCCGGTGCCGAAGACGACCGCGATGCGCTCGGGGGCTACCCCGGCGTCGGCGGCGCCGGACTCGGCCCAGGCCTCCTCGGCGGCGATGACCGCGACCTGCTGGCTGCGGTCCAGCCGGCGCGCGCGGACCCGGTCGAGCTGCGAGACGGGGTCGGCGGCCAGGGTCGCGGCGAGCTGGGCGGGGAACTCCTTGACCCAGTCGTCGTCGAGGCGGCGGACCCCCGACCGTCCGGCCAGCAGCGCGTCCCAGGTGCTGGCGACGTCGCCACCGAGCGGCGTGGTGGCTCCGAGGCCGGTGACGACGACGTCGTCGTGCGTGCTCATGACGGGTCCTCTCCTGGGGGCGTGCGGGCGCGGGCGGCCGGGGACCCGGCTCAGCCCTGGTTCTTCTGGATGTAGCTGATGGCGTCGCCGACGGTCTTGATGTTGCCGAGCTCGTCGTCGGGGATGGCCACGCCGAACTTGTCCTCGACGGCGGTGGCGATCTCGACCATCGACAGGGAGTCGACGTCGAGGTCCTCGGTGAACGACTTCTCCGGGGTGGCGTCGGCGGGGGCGACCCCGGCGACCTCCTCCAGGATCTCGGCCAGACCTGCCTGGATGTCCTCGCTCACGCGGGGGTCCTCTCTCTCGGTGGGGGCGGGCGCTGCCCGCCGTCGGGCCCGGACGTCCCGGGTGTCTGGGATGCCGCTCAGGGCAGGACGAGCACCTGGCCGGCGAAGGTGAGACCGGCGCCGTACCCGAGGACGAGCGCGAGGTCACCGCTCTTGGCCTCGCCGGACTCCATCAGCGCGGTGAGGGCCAGCGGGATCGACGCCGCGGAGGTGTTGCCGGCCTGGACGATGTCGCGGGCGACCACGGTCTCCTTGCCGAACCCGAGCCTGCGGGTCATCGACTCGACGATGCGCAGGTTGGCCTGGTGCGGGGCGAACACGTCGATGTCCTCGGGGCCGACGCCGGCGGACTCCATCGCCTGGATGAGGGTGTCGGTGAGCCGGGTGGTGGCCCAGCGGTAGACCGCCTGGCCGGCCATGGAGATGCCCTTGGAGCCCGCGACGATCTCGATCGCGGAGAACTGGTCGCCGTCGCTGCCCCACGCCACCGGGCCGATGCCCGGCTCGTCGGAGGCGCCGACCACGGCCGCGCCGGCGCCGTCGGCGAAGATCACCGCGGTCGAGCGGTCGGTCTGGTCGACGACGTCGGTGAGCCGCTCGACGCCGACCACCAGCGCGTTGCGCGCCGAGCCGGCGCGGATGGCCGCGGAGGCCATCTCGAGCGCGTAGCAGAAGCCGGCGCACCCGGCGTTGAGGTCGAACGCGCCGGGGCGGGGGATGCCGAGGCGGTGGGCGACCTGCGGGCCGATGCCGGGGATCGGCTCCTTGAGGCTGGCGCTGGCGAGGATCACCAGGTCGACCTCGTCGGGCGCCAGGCCGCTGGCGGCCAGCGCCTTGCCGCCGGCGGCGACGGCCATCTCCTGCAGGGTCTCGTCCTCCGAGGCCCAGCGGCGCTCGGCGATGCCGACGCGGGTCTGGATCCACTCGTCGTTGGTGTCCATCACCTGGGCGAGCTCGTCGTTGGTGACGCGCCGGCGGGGCCGGTAGCCGCCGAGGCCCAGGATGCGCGCCCCCGGGGCGCCCTTCGGCAGTCGGATGCTCACGCGGGGACCTCCGGGTAGAGACGGGCGAGCGGGTCGCCGGCGTCGACGAGGTCGCCGTCCTGGACGAGCCACTCGGCGAGGACGCCGTCGTACCCGGCCGAGACCTTGACCTCCTCGCGGCGGCTGCGCACGCAGCCGAGCGGGGTGCCGGCGGGCAGGTGGGTGCCCTCGGGGACGTCGGCGGGGCTGACCGTGCCGCGGACGGGGGAGACGACGACCCGCCAGTCGGGCTGGTGCTCGGCCTCGGGCCGGCCGCGGGCGGCGTCGATGAGGGCGCGGGCGCGGTCCAGGTCGCCGGGGCCGGCCAGCGCCAGCACCTCGACGTCGGCGCCCTTCCACTCGCGCTTGGCCAGGCCGGCCAGCGCGCCCGCCGGCGGCAGCTCGATGGCCGCGGTGACGCCGAGCTCGCGCAGGGTGGCCAGGCACGCGTCGAAGCGCACGGGGCTGGTGACCTGGCTGACCAGGCGGGACAGCGCCTCGGCGCCGGAGTCGACGGCGGCGCCGTCGGCGTTGGACAGCAGCAGCCGGCTCGGGTCGGCCGGGCGCAGGCCGCCGACCAGGCCCTCGAGCTCCTCGCGGGCCGGGCCCATGTAGGAGGTGTGGAACGCGCCGGCCACCGACAGCGGCACGACCCGCGCCTTCGCCGGCGGCTCGGCCTTGAGCGCGGCCAGCCCGTCCAGCGGCCCGGCGACGACGACCTGGCCGCCGCCGTTGAGGTTGGCCGCGACCAGCCCGTGCCGCTCGAGCGCCTTCTCCAGCTCGTCGGGGTCGGCGCCGAGGACGGCGGACATGCCGGTCGGGGTGAGCCCGCAGGCGCGGGCCATCGCGCGGCCGCGGACGGCGGTGAGCGCGATCGCCGCCTCGACCGACAGCACGCCGGCCAGAGCGGCCGCGGTGAGCTCGCCGACGCTGTGCCCGGCGATGACGACGTCGCGGCCGGTCTGCGGCGAGTGCGCGACCGGGCCGGGCAGGCCGCCGAGCTCGCGGGCGACGAACAGGCTCATCGCGACGACGAGCGGCTGGGTGACCGCGGTGTCGCGGATCGCCTCGGCGTCGCCGGTGGTGCCCAGCGTCAGCAGGTCGGCGTCGGCGATCGCCCCGGCCCAGCGGAAGAAGGACTCGGCGCCGGGGAGCTCCAACCAGGGGGTGAGCATCCCGGGCTTCTGCGCACCCTGCCCGGGTGCGAGGACGGCCAGCACTCCTTCACCGTCTCATTGGTCACGGTCTCCCGCGCGCTCGTCCGGCACGAAAGGACACCGCTGCGCTTTGGAGGGTTCCCACAACCGGAGAGTGCGGACGGGCCGTCGCGACCTCGATCCGTGGTGGACAACACTGCAGGGCCCCCTTGCGGCCCCGGGTCCCGCTAGTGCCAGAGGGAGCGCTCGCCGGCCAGGTCGGCCAGCGCCAGCGCGACCTGCAGCGTCCAGGCGCCGCGCGGGTCGGTGGCCACCTGCCCGCTCACCTCGGCGGCCCGCTTGAGCCGGTACCGGACGGTGTTCGGGTGCACGAACAGCGCCCGCGCGGTGGCCTCCAGGTTGCCGCCGCCGGCCAGCACCGCGCGCACCGTCTCGAGCAGGTCGCCGCCGGCGGTGCGCAGCGGCAGCACCACCCGCTCGGTGAGCGCCGCGCGGGCCAGCGGGTCGCCGTCGAGGGCCCGCTCGGGCAGCAGCGCGTCGGCGGTCACCGGCCGCGGGGCCCCGGGCCACGCCCGCGCGGCCCGGAGCCCGGCCAGCGCCGCCGCGGCCGACCCGCCGGCCGCGCTGAGCCGGTCGACGACCGGGCCGAGGACCACCGGGCCCGGCCCGAACTCCTCGGCGACCCGCTCGGCCGCCGACCGCAGGTCGTCGGCGCCGCCCAGCACCACGACCAGCTGCTCGGCGTGCACGCCGACGAGCACCTCGCAGCGGTGCGAGCGGGCGGCGCGGCGGACGTCGGCGTGCGTGTCGCCGTCGGCGGGGGCGGCCCCGACCAGCACGGCCACCGGGCCGGTGCCGTCCCAGCCGAGCGCGGAGGCGCGGCCGGGCAGCTCCTCGGAGCGCTCGCCGCGGACCAGCGCGTCGACGACCAGCGCCTCCAGCCGCGCGTCCCAGGCGCCGCGGTTCTCGGCGAAGCTCGCGTAGACGTGCGCGGTGGCGAAGGCGACCTCGCGGCTGAACAGCAGCACGGCCATGCGCAGCGCGTCGGCGTCGCCGGGCTCGGCCACCGACTCGACGTGGTCGTCCATCACCTGGACGGTGAGCTCCACCAGGTCGACGGTCTGCTTGAGCGGCACGGCGCGGACCAGGTCGCGCGGCGCGGCGCCGAACACCTCGCCGGTGAGCCGGGGCGGCCGGTCGGGGGAGCGGCACCACTCGACCAGCGAGGCGATGCCGGCCTGTGCGACGAGCATGACCCAGGAGCGCTGGTCGGCCGGCATGGTGCGGAACCAGGGCAGGTCCTCGTCCATGCGCGCGACGGCGCGGGTGGCGATGGCCCCGGAGGCGCGCTCCAGCCGCCGCAGCGTCGCCGCCGTCGGCGGGCGGTCGATCACCCGGTGGGCCACGCGGCCAGCGTGTCACGGCCGGTCGCGTCGGGGAGAGTGGGGGAGTGACCGCCCCGACCACCGCGCCCGCGCGGGCCCGCCGCCGGGTGCTCCGCGCGATCGGGGGCGGCCTCGCCGTCCTCGCCCTGCTCGGGACCGGGGTGGCGGCCCGCTTCGGCCCGCAGGTGCGCCTCGACGCCGCGGTGAGCCGCGAGCTGTACGCCGGCGACGACCGCTCGGCGCCGGTGAGCGCGCTGCTGGAGACGCTCACCACCCCGGGCGTCACCTGGTTCCGCGTGCTGGTGTTCCTGCCGGTGCTGGTCTGGCTGGTCCGCCGCCGCGCGTGGCGCACCGTTCTGTGGGTCGTCGTCGCGGTCACCGCGGTCGGGCCGCTCACCACCGGCCTGAAGGAGCTGGTCGGCCGGGCCCGGCCGGCGTTCGAGAACGGCGGCCTGGTGTACGAGGGGCTGAGCTACCCGAGCGGGCACTCCTCGGGCATCGCCACGCTGGTCACCGTCGCGCTGGTGCTCGCCTGGCCGCGGCTGACCGCGCCCGGCCGCCGCGCCGCCGTCACCGCGGGGGTCGCGCTCGCGGTGCTGGTCGGGCTGACCCGCGTGTGGCTGGGCGTGCACTACCCGTCCGACGTCGTCGGCGGGCTGTGCCTGGGGACGGCGTGGTCGCTGCTGGTCGCCCTGGTCGCCGGTGGGCTGCCCGGCGGTCCGGCGGCGCTGCCCGGGCGGGACGCCGCGCGGTGACCGGCGTCGAGGGCGCCGCGCTGCTCGAGCCGGGCGACGGCTCGCTCGGCCCGCTGCTGCGGGTGACCGACGACCGGCTGCCGCCCGGCGCCGGCTACGGCGTGCACGCGCACCGCGCCGTCGACGTCGTCGCGGTGGTGCTGGCCGGCTCGCTCACCCACCGGTGGGGCGGGGACGCCCCGCTGGCCGCCGGCGACGTCGGCGTGCTGCGGGCGGGCACCGGGCTGGACCACGACGAGGTCGCCGGCCCGGACGGCGCCCGGGTGCTGCAGGCCTACCTGCGCGCGGCCGACCCGGGCGCGGCCCCCGCGCACGAGGTCGTGCGCGCCCCCGCGGGCTGGGTCGACCTCGGCCGCCCCGACGCCCGGCTGTGGCTGGGGACCGACGGCCGGGACGTCCCCGACGGCGTCGTGCTGCGCCCCGGCGGCGGGGTCGCCGTCGTGTGGCGGGTCGATCCGGCCCGCCCCGCCTGGGCGACCTGACCGGGGACCCTCCCCGCGCGGAGAGGGCCCCCGGCTGCGGGGTGGCTAGCAGATCCCCGGCGGGAGGCTGGACCCGCAGGTGTTGCCCGCGAAGTCGACCGACCCGACGTCGAGCAGGAACGGGCTGACCTCCGGGGAGCTCAGCAGCACGTCGACGGGGACGTTGCCGGTGAGGGCGTTGTCCTCGACGACGATCCGCTCCGCGGGGCCGGGGTCGACGCCGGCCGCGTTGTTGAACGGCGGCAGCGTCACGAGCACGAGTCCGCCCGCGGGGAACTGCAGCGACGCGGGGTCGACCGACGGCGCGTTGTCGTGCACCTGGTTGTGGCGCACGCCCACCGAGTCGGCGTTGACGATCCCGATCCCGGTGCCGGACACGCGCAGCGACGCCTGCACCTCGCCCACGCCGGCGAGGCAGAACCGGTCGTTGCCGGTCACCTCGTTCCACCGCAGCTGCCAGTCCCCGCCCTCGACCTGGCGGCCGGCCTCGGGGATCTCGGTGGCCGCGTCGTCGAACACCAGCACGCCGACGCAGTTGCCGGACACGTAGTTGTGCCGGATGGCCCCGCCGCGCGACTCCCGGGCGAAGACGCCGATGTTGTAGCCCTGCACGTCGTTGGCGACGACGTCGGCGTAGGACTCGTCGGAGTCGGTGACCCCGATCCCGGCGGTGCCGCTGTTGGGCGCCGCGGGCGTCCCGCGGTCGACGCCCTCCAGGATGTTCCGGGTGATCCGGGTGTGGGTCGAGTCCGCGGCGAGGATGCCGTAGCGCTCGTGCCCGTGCGCCCGGGTCTTGGCCACCCGGAAGCCGTCGGCGCCCCAGGCGGCGATGCCGTTGGCCGGGTGGTCGGAGGTGGACAGGTGGCTGACCCGGACCGGGCCGTCGGGGTCGAGGAAGAACAGCCCGGAGACGTCGTCCCGCAGCGTGGCGGGGTCGCTCTCGGGGTCCGCGGAGTTCTGCGCCTCCCAGCAGGGGGTGGACGCGACCTCGGGCAGCTGGTCCGGGGTGGTCCACTCCGGCCAGACGATCCGGGTGCCGTCGTCGCCGCGGCCGGCCCCGACGATCGTCAGGCCCTTGCCGTCGACGCAGACGGCCTCCTCGTAGGTCCCCGCCTCGATCCGGATGGTGTCGCCCGACGCGGCCTCGTCGACGGCGGCCTGGATGGACTCGCCCGGGTGCACCACCCAGGTGTCGCCCCCTCCCGACGAGCCGCCGCCGTCGGCCGCCGCCGCGCCGGCCGGCAGGGCGGCGAGGACGAGGACGGCCGACGCGGTGACGGTGAGCCCGCGGGCCGGGCGCGAGGGTCGGGGACGCCCCGCTGGTCTGGAGTGCTGCATGTGTCCTCCTGGTCGCGACTCGCGCTCGGGAACCCGGCGCGTGCCGCAACTCTGGGGACGGTGTGACGGAAGGGTCCGGCGACACGACAGAGGAACCTGGGACCTCATACCAGCGACGGGGGGCGGTCTCCGACCCGCGACGCGGTCCGGAGGTACGACTCCGGTAGTCCCGTGACCTTCCCCTCAGACCCGCTGCGAGCGTACGAGCGGGGGATGGGGGCTCTCGGCGGGCCGAGGCGCGCCGCACGGCCGGGTCGGGCGGACCCGCGGCTCCACCCCGGGGTCGCCCTCGACCCTGCGCAGCAGGCGGCTCGGTGGTCGCGGTCCCGCGGCGTGGTCTGACCCGACGACGGCGACGTCACCGGGCACCGGGCGGCCGGCGGTCCCCGGCGTGGCGGTCGATACCGGCGATAGGGTCCCGCGGGCCAGCCACGGTGGCCACCCGCCGGCGGCCGGCGGCGAGCAGGTGCTCGGTGGTGGTGCAGTCACCGCCGGCGTCGTCGGCGTCGACGCCCGCCTGCCCCCTGCCGCCTGGCCTCTGCCTGCTCACCCCTGCCTGCTCACCCCTGCCCTGAGGAGCACCCTGCCGTGACCCCCACCGCCACCCCCGACGACGCCCTCGCCGGCCTGACGTTCCCGCCCGGCTTCGTCCTCGGCGCCGCGACCGCCTCGTACCAGATCGAGGGCGCCGTGACCGAGGACGGGCGGGGACCGTCGATCTGGGACACCTACAGCCACACGCCCGGCCGCACGTTCCAGGGCCACACCGGCGACGTCGCCGTCGACCACTACCACCGGTACCGCGACGACGTCGCGCTGATGGCGGGCCTGGGGCTGTCGGCTTACCGGTTCTCGGTGGCCTGGCCGCGGGTGCTGCCCGAGGGCGGCGGCCGGGTCGAGCAGCGCGGGCTGGACTTCTACCGGCGGCTGGTCGACGAGCTGCTCGCCGTCGGGGTGCAGCCGTGGCTGACCCTCTACCACTGGGACCTGCCGCAGGCGCTGCAGGACCGCGGCGGCTGGGCCGACCGGGACACCGCCGAGCGCTTCGCCGACTACGCCGCGGTCGTCGTCGACGCCCTGGGCGACCGGGTGCGGCACTGGTCGACGCTCAACGAGCCGATGTGCAGCGCGCTGCTCGGCCACGTGTCCGGCGCGCACGCCCCCGGCCTGCAGGACCCGGTCGCCGGCGCCCGCGCCACCCACCACCTGCTGCTCGGGCACGGCCTGGCCGCGGCCCGGCTCCGCGCGGCCGGCGTGACCTCCCTCGGCGTCACGCTGAACTTCACGCCGATGCACCCGGCGACCCAGGACCCCGCCGACGTCGACGCCGCCCGCCGCCTCGACGGCCAGCAGAACCGGATGTTCCTCGAGCCGGCCGTGCACGGCGCCTACCCGGCCGACGTCGTCGCCGACCTCGAGGCCGCCGGCGCCCCGCTGCCGGTCCGCGACGGCGACCTGGAGACCATCGCGGCGCCGCTGGACTGGCTCGGCGTCAACTACTACTTCGAGCAGACGGTGCGGGCCGGGACCCGCCCCGCGGGCGAGCCGCCGACGTCGTTCATCGGCGGCGGGGACGTCGTCGAGCTCGACCCCGAGGGCCCGACGACGACGATGGGGTGGGGGATCAGCCCGCAGGCGTTCACCGACCTGCTGCTGTGGCTCACCGAGCGCGCGCCGGGCCTGCCGCTGGTGGTCACCGAGAACGGCTCGGCCTGGGACGACGAGGTCGACGCCGAGGGCGCGGTGCACGACCCCGAGCGGGTGGACTTCCTGGCCCGCCACCTCGCCGCGATGGCGGCGGCGATGGAGCGCGGCGCCGACGTCCGCGGCTACTTCGCCTGGTCGCTGCTGGACAACTTCGAGTGGGCCCGCGGCTACGCGCAGCGGTTCGGGCTGGTGCACGTCGACTACGCCACCCAGCGGCGCACGGTGAAGGACAGCGGCCGGGCCTACGCCGAGCTGCTGCGCCGGCACCGCGACGGGGCCTGAGGACGGAGGGGCCCGTGCGAGGGGGTTGCGCACGGGCCCCTCGCGGCACCCGTGCTGAGCGACGACGACCGCCGCCGGGTGCTGGCCGCGCTGCTGGTCTGCCAGCGGCACTCCTGGGACCAGGGCCTGACGGCGGCGGTCCTCGACGACGCGGGCGAGGCGGCGGCGCTGCGCGCCCTGGTCGACGACGCCGTGGCCCGGCAGCTGCCCGACGGCCGGCTGGCCGAGCTCGACCCGGCGTGCAGCGTCAACGGCGGCCGCTGTTCCACCCGGTGGGCGCCCGCGAGATCTGGGCGGACACGGTGTTCACGGTGGTGCCGCCGCTCGCCGCGGCCGGGTTCGCCGACGTCGCGCTGGCCCAGCCGGACGGGCACCGGGCCCGGCTGCGCCGGCCCGACGGGCTGTGGCGGGCGCGGTGGGACGAGGACGCCGGGCGGCCCTCCGACGACCGCGCCTGGGGCACCGGCAACGGCTGGGTGGCCGCCGCCCTCGCCCGCACGGTGGGCCGTCTGCCCGGGTCGTACGCCGCGGCCGGGCGGTCGCTGCTCGCCACGGCCGTCGCGCGCGTGGACGGGCCGGGGCGGGTCACCGGCGCCGCGGCCGCGCCCCGGTTCGACCGCCCCGGGCACTCACCCGAGGCGCAGGCCTGGCTGCTGCTGGCGACGCTCAGGCCGGGGCGGCGGTGACCAGGGAGGCGACGTCGGCGGCGCAGCCCCAGGAGAGGGTGACCCCGGCGCCGCCGTGGCCGTAGCAGGCGACGACCGGCCGGCCGCCGACCGCCAGCCGCTCCAGCCGGACGGCGGACCGGCCCGGCCGCAGCCCGACCGCCCGCGACAGCACCGGCTGCCCGCGCAGCGCGGGCACCAGCGCGCACGCCCGCTCCAGGATCGCGGCCTCCACCCGCGGGTCGGGGTCGAGGCCCGTGGCGCCCTCCACCGCCGTCCCGCCGACGACGACGTCCCGACCGCGGGGGACGACGTAGGTCAGCCCGGCCGGGCCGTCCTCGTCGAGCACCCACTCGGACAGGCCCGGGTCGGCGAGGCGGACCACCTGGCCCTGCACGGGCACGCAGGTGCCGTCGTCGAGGAGGGGTCCCGACCCCAGCCCCGCGGCCACCACGACGACGTCGCCGGGCACCTCGGCGAGCGACCGGACCCGGCCCGGCGCGGTCTCCACCCCTGCCGCGGCGCACGCGGCGGCCAGCCAGGGCAGGTACCGGCCGGTGTCGACCACCGGCAGCGTGCAGCGGGTGCCGGCGCGGGCGCCGGGCGGCAGCTCCTCCGGGGTCGCCGGGCGCACCCCGGGCACCCCCGGCGCCCACCACGGGTCGGGGTCGGGGGTGCGGTGCACGTACGTGCCCGGGCGGAGCGCCACCCCCGTCGTGGGGTCGGCGGCGAGCCGGGTGAGGACCCCGAGCGAGGTGGCGCCCCACCGCAGGACGGCGTCGGCGGGCGCCACCCGGTAGGGGGACCAGATGGCGGCGGCCACCGCGGAGGTGGTCGCCTCCCACGGGTCGGCGGTGAGCAGCCGGACCCGGTGCCCGGCCCGCGCGAGCTCGAGCGCGCAGGTCAGCCCGACCACCCCGCCGCCGACGACGGCCACGTCGCGCGGGCCGCCGTCGGCAGCAGGGGGCACGGGCGCCCTACCTCAGGTCGCCGGGCTCGGGTCGGTCCGCTCCTCGGCGGGCGCGGCCTGGACGTCGCGGATGCGGTACTTCTCGACCGCCTCGCGGACCCTCGACCGGTCCACCTGGCCCTGGTCGGCCAGCGACGCCAGCGTGCGGACGACGATCGACTCGGCGTCGACGTGGAAGTGCCGGCGCAGCGCCGGGCGGGTGTCGGACAGGCCGAACCCGTCGGTGCCCAGCGTCGCCATGCCGCCCGGGACGTAGGGCGCGACCAGGTCGGGGACCGCCCGCATCCAGTCCGACACCGCCACGACCGGGCCGCTGGTCTCCTGCAGCCGCTGCGTCACGTACGGCACCTGCGGCTCGTCCTCGGGGTGCAGCAGGTTGTGCTCGCTGCACGCGTCGGCCTGCCGGCGCAACTCGGTCCACGAGGTCACCGACCACACGTCGGCCGCCACGCCCCAGTCCTCGCGCAGCAGCTCCTGCGCCCGCAGCGCCCACGGCACCGCGACGCCGGAGGCCAGCACCTGGGCCCGCGGCCCCTCGCCCTCACCCGGCGCGTACAGGTACATGCCCGCGAGCAGGCCCTGCACGTCGAGGCCCTCGGGCTCGGCCGGCTGGTTGTAGGGCTCGTTGTAGACGGTCAGGTAGTACATGACGTCGGGGCTGCGGTGCCCGCCCAGCGGCGCGCCCGGGTCCTCGCCGTACATGCGCAGCAGCGCGTCCCGGGTGATGTGCCCGACCTCGTAGGAGAACGCCGGGTCGTAGGAGACGACCGCCGGGTTGGTGTGCGCCAGCAGCAGCGAGTGGCCGTCCTCGTGCTGCAGGCCCTCGCCGTTGAGCGTCGTCCGGCCGGCGGTGGCGCCGAGGACGAAGCCGCGGGTCATCTGGTCGGCGGCGGCCCAGAACGAGTCGCCGGTCCGCTGGAACCCGAACATCGAGTAGAAGATGTAGATCGGGATCATCGGCTCGCCGTGCGTGGCGTACGAGGTGCCGACGGCGGTGAACGACGCCGTGGAGCCGGCCTCGTTGATGCCCTCGTGCAGGATCTGGCCCTGCTCGGACTCCTTGTAGGCCAGCATCAGCTCGCGGTCGACCGAGGTGTAGCGCTGCCCGCCCGGGTTGTAGATCTTCTGCGACGGGAAGAGGCTGTCCATCCCGAAGGTGCGGGCCTCGTCCGGGATGATCGGCACGAACCGCGGGCCGAGCTCCTTGTCCTTGAGCAGCTCCTTGAGCAGGCGGACGAACGCCATCGTCGTCGCCACCTCCTGCTTGCCCGAGCCGCGGCGCAGCACGTCGAGCGCCTTGTCGTCGGGCGCCTTGAGCGGCTTGAACTCCGAGCGCCGCCGCGGGACCGCCCCGCCCAGGGCCCGGCGCCGCTCGAGCATGTACTGCATCTCGTCGGAGTCCGGCTCGGGCTTGTAGTAGGGCGGCAGCGTCTTGTCGAGCGCCTCGTCGGGGATGGGCAGGTAGAGCCGGTCGCGGAAGGCGGCGAGGTCCTCGGCGGTCAGCTTCTTCATCTGGTGGGTGGAGTTGCGGCCCTCGAAGTGGCTGCCCAGCGTCCAGCCCTTGATCGTCTTGGCGAGGATGACCGTCGGCTGGCCCTTGTGCTCCACCGCCGCCTTGAACGCCGCGTAGACCTTGCGGTAGTCGTGCCCGCCGCGGGAGAGGTCCCAGACCTCCTTGTCGCTCATGTCCTCGACGAGCCTGCGGGTGCGCGGGTCCCGCCCGAAGAAGTGCTCGCGGACGAAGGCGCCGTCCTCGGCCTTGTAGGTCTGGTAGTCGCCGTCGGGCGTCTGGTTCATGAGGTTGACCAGCGCGCCGTCGCGGTCGGCGGCCAGCAGCGGGTCCCACTCCCGGCCCCAGATCACCTTGATCACGTTCCAGCCGGCGCCGCGGAAGAAGGACTCCAGCTCCTGGATGACCTTGCCGTTGCCGCGCACCGGGCCGTCGAGCCGCTGCAGGTTGCAGTTGACGACGAAGGTGAGGTTGTCCAGCTCCTCGCGGGCGGCCAGGCCGATCAGGCCCAGCGACTCCGGCTCGTCCATCTCGCCGTCGCCGAGGAACGCCCACACGTGCTGGTCGGAGGTGTCCTTGATGCCGCGGGCGTGCAGGTACCGGTTGAACCGGGCCTGGTAGATCGCGTTCATCGGGCCCAGGCCCATGGAGACGCTGGGGAACTCCCAGAAGTCCGGCATCAGCCGGGGGTGCGGGTAGCTCGACAGCCCGCCGCCGGGGTGGCTGACCTCCTGCCGGAACCCGTCGAGCTGCTGCTCGCTGAGCCGGCCCTCGAGGAAGGCACGGGCGTAGATGCCGGGGGAGGCGTGGCCCTGGAACCAGATCTGGTCGCCGCCGCCGGGGTGGTCCTTGCCGCGGAAGAAGTGGTTGAAGCCCACCTCGTACAGCGACGCCGACGACGCGTAGGAGGAGATGTGCCCGCCGACGCCGATGCCCGGCCGCTGCGCGCGGTGCACCATGATCGCGGCGTTCCACCGGATGTAGGCGCGGATGCGCCGCTCGACGTGCTCGTCGCCGGGGAAGTAGGGCTCCCGCTCGGGCGGGATCGTGTTGATGTAGTCGGTGCTGCGGAGGGACGGCACGCCCACCTGCTGCTCACGGCTGCGCTGCAACAACTTGAGCATGAGGTAGCGGGCTCGCCCGCGGCCTGCGTGCTCGACGACGCTGTCGAGCGACTCGACCCACTCCTGGGTCTCGTCGGGGTCGGTGTCGACCAGCTGGCTCGGGAGCCCGTCGGTGATGACCGCGCGGGGCTGTCCGGCGTCGCGGGTGGGGTCTCCACCCTGCTGCGGTGCGCTCATGCCCCCATCGTCGCGCGCCGGGATGGTCCGCGTCACGCAGGAGCTCCCGGCCAGCGGTGCGCGGTGTGCCCCGGGCGCGTCGTCGTCGACGGCTTGCGCGTGACCAGGCATGCCCTACGCTCCTGCCCACGCGGACCGACGCCGTCGGCACCCGCGCGTCCGGGCACGAGAGGGGTGACATGACCAGGCAGCGGGTGTCCTCCCCGCCGGTCGTGTCCGCCGTCGGCCCCCGTCCACCCCACGCGCCCGTCAGCCGGCGCCCCGTGCCCGCCGCCGCGACACCGGCGGTCCGTGATCTCTCGGAGGAACAGCAGGGATGAGCGTCGACTCGGGCAGCGCCGGCATGGCGGCCCGGCTGGGCATCAAGCCGGGCATGGTCGTGCAGGAGCTCGGCTGGGACGAGGACGCCGACGAGGACCTGCGCGACTCCATCGTCGAGGTCTCCGGCAGCGAGATGGTCGACGAGGACACCGACGAGGTCGCCGACGTCGTGGTGCTGTGGTGGCGCGAGGACGACGGCGACCTGTTCGACGCCCTCACCGACGCGCTCACCTCGCTCGCCGACGAGGGCGTCGTGTGGCTGCTGGTGCCCAAGTCCGGGCGGCCGGGCCACGTCGAGCCGGGCGATGTCACCGAGGTGGCGCCCACCGCCGGGCTCGCGCAGACCAGCAGCATCTCGGCGGCCAAGGACTGGTCCGGCATCCGGCTGGTCACCCCGAAGGCGGCGCGCAGCCGCCGCTGACGCCGTCCCGCTGCGGGGGCTCCCACGCCCGTGCGGCACGATCGGGCGCATGAGCCTCTCCGTCGGTGACGTCGCGCCCGAGTTCAGCCTCCCCGACCAGGACCGCCAGGTCGTCTCGCTCGCCGAGCTGCGCGGGACCCCGGTCCTCGTCGTCTTCTACCCGTTCGCCTTCTCCGGCATCTGCACCGGCGAGCTGTGCCAGCTCCGCGACGAGCTGACCACCTACACCGACGCCGGCGTGCGGGTCGTGGCGATCAGCACCGACCCGGTGTTCAGCCTCAAGGCGTTCAAGGCGCAGGAGGGCCTCGACTTCCCGCTGCTGTCGGACTTCTGGCCGCACGGCACCACCGCGCAGGCCTACGGCGTGTTCAACGAGAAGGCCGGCATGGCCCTGCGCGGCACCTTCCTCGTCGACGCCGAGGGGAAGATCGCCTTCGCCGAGGTGAACGCGCCCGGCGACGCGCGCGAGCAGTCGGGCTGGAAGGACGCGGTCGCGGAGATCGCGGCCTGAGGCCCGGGTCCCGGACCCACCGCCCGGGGGCACCTACCCTGGGCGGGCGGGGCGCGTAGCTCAGCGGGAGAGCTCTCGCCTTACAAGCGAGCGGTCGCCGGTTCGATCCCGGCCGCGCCCACCTCCGCACCCGTGCCGTGCATCAGCGCTCGACGTCGAGATGCGGCACAGGGTCGTCACCCCGTCCCGCGTGACCGCCGCCCGGCGCATCTCGGCGCCGGGCGGCGAGACGCGCCGGTCGGCTCCTCAGGCCGCAGCGGCCGGGCGGTGGGTCACCTCGGGGACGTCGGGGCGCGGGAAGGCCGGGCGCAGGGTGAGCGGCGGGCGGAACGGCCGCCAGGTGCCCTCCCGCTGCGCCAGCCGGTCGGCGACGGCGTAGAGGACCGCGGGGTTGTGGCCCATGCCGAGGTGGCTCGCGTACACGGCGACGTTCTCGGCGTGCGGCGAGAGCCGGTCCAGGCACGCCTTCCAGGCGACGATGCCGTCCTGGTGCGAGTAGATCGACGTCGACGGCACCGACAGCGGCGCCGACTCGCTCTCCAGCGGCAGCGTCCGCTTCTCCACGTGCAGGTGCGAGTAGCGCTCGAACACCTTGTGCGCGCGGGTCTGGCTGTCGCGCTGCAGGCCGAACGGGCTGCCCAGGGTGATCACCTGGCGCACCGCGTCCGGGGTCTTGCGGGCGAGGTCGCGGGCGAAGATGCCGCCCAGGCTCTGCCCGATGAGGCTGACCGGGCGGCCGTAGCGGTCGCTGAGGTCCTCGATGCGGCGGCTCATGCCCTCCACGCACTCCTGCGTCGGGCCGATGTTGCGCCCGAGCCGCCAGCCGTGGACGCGGTAGCCCAGCCGCCGCAGGGTGCGGCGCAGCGTCGCCGTCGACATGTCGTCGGCCATGAGGCCGGGCAGCACGAGGACGGGGTGACCGTCACCGGTGGGTAGTCGCGGCATCAGCGGGCGGGCCGCCAGGTAGAGGCCGTAGTCGGCCATCGCACGGCTCACCTCTGTCAGGTACAGCGGCAGGCCGGGCCCGTCATGGGGCTGTCGCGACACGTCGTCCTCCTCGCCGGCGGCACTCACCGCCTCGCCCGGGCCGGTACCCACCCTGGAGGACCGGTCACACCTGACTGCGACGACTCGCGGTGTCCAGTGTGGCCCTGATCACACCTGTCGCAGGGGTCCCAGACGCGCCACCAGGGCACTTTCCCGTGCCGGAATCGCTCGCCGACGGCGACCATCGGGTGCCGTCGGCGACACACATCAGAGGGGGACCGCCGGGGTGGACGAGGCACCGGGGACCAGCAGGACCGTCGACCTGGGCGGCCCGGTGCACGTCGTGGACTACGGCGGGGCCGACGACGGCCCGGCGGTGGTGCTGGTGCACGGGCTGGGCGGGTCACACGGCAACTGGGACCTGCTCGCGCCGCCGCTGACGCCGTCGGCCCGGGTGTGGGCGCTGGACCTGCCCGGTTTCGGCCGCAGCGAGCCGGGGGACCGCCGCGCCACGGTGCCGGCCAACGTCGCGGTCCTGCAGCGCTTCCTGCGCGAGGTCGTCGGCGAGCCGGCGGTGCTGGTCGGCAACTCGATGGGCGGGATGGTCTCGCTGTTCACCGCGGCGGCCGCCCCGGACCTGGTGCGGGGCCTGGTGCTGCTCGACCCCGCGCTGCCCGGCGGCCGGCGCCGGCTGGACCCGCTCGTGGCGGGCACCTTCGCCCTCTACGCCCTGCCCGGCCTGGGGGAGCGGTTCCTCGCGCGGCGGCGGGCCCGCTCGACGCCGCGGACCCGGGTGCGGACCATGCTGCAGCTGGTCGGCGTCGACCCCGACGCGCTGCCCACCCCGGTCGTCGACCGCGCGGTCCGGCAGCTCGAGCAGCGCGAGGACGTCGCCGGGATGGACCGCGCCTTCCTCACCGCGGCCCGCTCGCTGCTGTGGATCCTGGCCGACCCGCGCCGCTACCGGTCGGTCATGGCGCGGGTGGCCGCGCCGGTGCTGCTGGTGCACGGCGACGTCGACCGGCTGGTGCCGGTCGACGCCGCCCGCGAGGTGGCGCGGGCCCACCCCGGCTGGCGGTACGAGGAGCTGGCCGGGGTCGGGCACGTGCCGCAGCTGCAGGTGCCCGACCGCCTGGCCGGCCTGGTGCTGTCCTGGATCGGCGAGACCGTCAGCGGCCCCGCAGTTCGGTCTTGAGGACCTTGCCGCTCGGTCCCTTGGGCAGCTCGTCGATGACGACGACCTCCCGCGGGTACTTGTAGGCGGCCAGCCGCTCCCTGCAGAACGCGATGACCTCGTCCGGCTCGGCCGAGGCGCCCGAGCGCAGGCTGACGAAGGCCACGACCTCCTCGCCGAGCCGCTCGTCGGGCCGGCCGACGACGGCGGCCTCCATCACCGCCGGGTGGGCGTGCAGGACCTCCTCGATCTCGCGCGGGTACACGTTGAAGCCGCCGCGGATGACCAGGTCCTTCTTGCGGTCGACGATGAAGAAGAACCCGTCCTCGTCCGCGTAGCCGAGGTCGCCGGTGTGGAACCAGCCGCCGCGCATGGCCTCGGCGGTGGCCTCGGGGCGCCCGAGGTAGCCCTTCATGACGTTGTGCCCGCGCAGCACGATCTCGCCGACGTTGTCCGGCCCGGGCGGCAGCGGCCGGTCCTCGCCGTCGACGACGCGCACCTCGCAGCCCCACATGCGCTTGCCGATCGAGGTGACCCGCCGCTCCTCGGCGCTGCGGTTGAAGGTGGCCAGCGCGCAGGTCTCCGACAGCCCGTAGCCCTCGAGGATGGTCGCCCCGCCGTAGGCCGCTTCGAAGCCCTTGATGACCTCGCCGGGGATCGACGCGCCGCCGGAGACGCAGACCCGCAGCCGGGACACGTCGCGGCCGGTGAGGTCGGCGTGCATGAGCGCCACGTACATCGTCGGGACGCCGCAGAACACGGTGACCCGGTGCTGCTCCATCGCGTCGAGCACGGCGCCGACGTCGAAGCGGGGGACCAGGGACAGCGTCGCGCCGGAGCGGATCGCGCAGTTCATGACGCTGGACAGGCCGAAGACGTGGAACAGCGGCAGCACGGCCATGGCGACGTCGTCGTCGCGGTAGGCGAAGGTCTCGGCGGCGACGCTGGCCGCCATGTAGGTCCCGAAGTGGGTGAGCTCGGCGCCCTTGGGCTTGCCGGTGGTGCCGCTGGTGTAGATGACCACCGCGGTGTCGTCGGGGGACATCTGCTCGACGTCGGAGGGGTCCGCGCCCTCACCGGCGGCGACCAGCGCGTCGAACGGCGTGGTGTCCGGCGGCGCCTCCGGCCCGCCGGGCGCGGGCACCACGTACACCCGGACGTCGTGGCCGGCACCGGCGGCGCCCTTGACCGCCTCCTCGGCGAAGGTGCCGAAGGTGATCAGCACCCTCGCGCCGCTGTCGGACAGGTGGTAGCTGACCTCGGGGGCCTTGAGCAGCGGGTTGAGCGGCACCACCGTCATCCCGGCCCTGAGCACGCCGAAGTAGGCGAGCACGAACTGCGGCACGTTGGGCAGCTGCAGGGCCACGCTGTCGCCCCGCCGCAGCCCGGCGTCGCGCAGCCCGGCCGCGACCTGGGCCGACAGCTGGTCGACCTGGCCGTAGGTCAGGGTGAGCGGGCCGAGCCGCAGCAACGGCTTGTCCGGCTGCGCGGAGGCGGACTCACGCAGGATGGTGGCGAGGTTGAAGGTCATGGCCTCTCCTGGGCTGGGACACCGGCTTCCGCCCGGTGCTGTACCGCAGGAGACCTGGCTCACACCTGACCGAGCGCCACCACCTCGTCCAGCCCCGCCTGCAGGTCGGCCACCAGGCCCGCCGGGTCGGTCACCGCGGCGGAGTCGAGGTTGACGCCGATGCAGCACTGGTCCTCGTGCGAGAGCAGCGTGACCATGGCCGCGCAGCCCGGCAGCGGCCCGAACGGGTACATCCGCAGGATCCGCGAGCCGGCGATGTACACCGGGTGCGCGACGCCGGGCATGTTGCTCACCTGGACGTCGTTGGCGCTGGTGAGCCGTCCGGAGACCGCCCCGACGACCGGTGCGGGGAGCCAGTGCAGCGCCGGGCCGAGCAGGTCGTCGGTGACGCCGCTGGCGCTGGTCTCCCGCGCCGAGAGGACGAACTGCCGGATGGCGGCGATCCGCGCGGCCGGGTCGGCCTCGGCCAGCGACGCGGTGAACCGGGCGCCGGTGAACCGGTTGCCGCCCTGGGCGTCGTCGCGGGCGCGCAGGCTGATCGGGATCCCGACGGTCATCGTGGCCAGCGGGGCGCCGGTGCGCTCGTGGTAGCGGCGGAAGCCGCCGACCACCGCGGCGAGGAAGCCGTCGTTGAGGCTCCCGCCGGCCGCCTTCGCGCCCCGCTTGAGGTCGGCCAGCGGCACCTCGAGCACCTCGAACCGCCAGTCGCCGCCACGGGCGGCGAGCGCGGGGGAGCTGCCGCGCGGCGGCGCGAGGGTCTTCGTCGCCGCGCGGGCGGCGTCGAGCGCCTGCGCCGCCACCTCCCGCGGGTGGCGCAGGGTGCCCAGCGCCCCCACGCCGCGGCGCAGCGCGGCCAGCGGCACCGACCGCGCCGTCCCGACCAGCTGCTCGGTCAGCGCGCCGACGCGGGAGACCTCGCCGGGCACCGGGGCCGGCGGCTCGGGGCGGGCCGGGTCGCGGTCCGGGCTGCGGCGGTGCAGCAGGCCCATGAGCTGGACGGCGCCCAGCCCGTCGGTGGTGCTGTGGTGGGTCTTCACGACGTAGCCGGCGCGGCCCTCGGCCAGGCCCTCGACGAGCAGCACCTCCCACAGCGGCCGGTCGCGGTCCAGCGGCGCCGAGGCGAACTCCCCGACGGCGTCGAGCAGCTGCCGCGTCGAGCCGGGCTCCTCCAGCCGCACCCGGCGCACGTGCCGGCCGAGGTCGAGGTCGTCCACGGTCGCCCAGCGGGGCGCGCCGACGCCCAGTGCCGGCTCGACCACCTTCTGGCGCATCCGCGGCACCATGCGCGAGGCCCACTCGTGCGCGCCGAGGAAGCGGTCCCAGTCCGGCGCGGTCTCGAGCACCTCGAGCAGCGTGACGTTGGCGCGCAGCCGCGGGTCGGCGGCCTCGGCGCGCCACATCGCCGTCTCGATGGGGTTCATCTCCGGCGAGGTGCCCCAGTCCAGCGGCGCGGCCGGGACGGCGGGGGCGGGGGCGGCGTCGGAGTCGGCGGTGGGGGACTCGGCGACCACCGGCCGCCGCGCGCGCCCGGACCAGTTGGCCAGCGTGGCGAGGAAGGAGTCGCGCACCTCGGTCACGTGCCGGTCGAGGTCCTCGACCGACCAGTCGCCGGTGTCCACGGGCGGCAGCACCCGCACCTGCACGGTGCCGGGGGAGACCGTCGTCGCGCCACGCCACATCAGCTCGCCGGCGTTGCGGATGACCACCGGGACGATCGGCACGCCGGCCTGCATCGCGACGTGGAAGGCGCCCTTCCTGAACGCGCCGAGGGTGGGGGTGGCCGAGCGCGTGCCCTCGGGGGCCACGACCAGCGAGATGCCCTCCTTCAGCCGCTGCACGGCCGGCTCCAGCGCCTTGCGGGCCTGGGCCGGGTCGCCGCGGTCGACGAACGCGACGTCGGCCAGCCGGAACGCCAGCCCGAAGCCCGGCGTCCGCGCCAGCTCCTTCTTGGCCACGCCGGTGAACCCGCCGCGCAGCAGCTTGGCGAGGATGAGGACGTCGAGCTGGCTCTGGTGGTTGAACAGGAAGACCGCGGGCCGGGTGGCCAGGTGCTCCGCGCCCTGGACGTCGAGCCGGACGCCGGCCAGCGCGCTGCCGAGTTCACCCGCGAGGGTGAGGCCGAGGTCGACCGCCTCCCGCCGCGAGCCGCCCAGCGCGCCGACCGCCAGGCCCGTGGCGAAGCCGCCGAACATGCCGCCGACGCCGGCCAGCGTGCGGGCGACGTCGGCCGGGGAGGTGCTCCCGCGGCGCTTGAAGCGGGCCACCGGCCACGAGTAGTGCCGGGCCGCGGCGGTCAGCCCCTTGCCCGGGTTGAGCGCGCGGGCGCGGCCGACGGTGCGCAGGAAGGGGACGTCCTCGTCGCCGTTGGAGTAGGCGTAGCTCTGCAGGAGGTCGATGCCGTGCTCCCCGGCGAACGCGCGCACGGCCGCGGCCTTGCCCGCCCGCCACAGCAGCGGGCCGCCGGGGCGGCCGGTGCAGACGCCGTCGACGATCTCGACGGGGGAGACCAGCACGTGCTCCACGCCCATCGCCCGCGCGGCCGGTTCCACCTGGAACCGGGTCGCCGACGAGGCCAGGACCACGGTGTGCCCGGCCTGCAGGTGGGCGCTGACCAGGCGCCACGCCTCGGGGTACAGCGAGCCCGCGATGCCCTGGACGAACAGCCGCTCGCCGAGCTCGGCCAGCTCGTCCTCGCTGCGGCCGGCCCAGGCGCGCATGCCGGCGACGGTGAACCGCTCGAAGTCCTCCTCGGTGGTGACCCCGCGCAGGCCGGTGAGCAGCAGCTGGCCGAGGTCGGTCGGGGTGACGTGCAGCGAGCGCAGGTGGTGGCGGGCGAAGGCGGCCAGCGAGTAGCCGTCGATCACCGTCCCGTCGAAGTCGAAGAACGCCCCGACCCGCGGGCCGGGCGGCGCCGCCTCGACGTCGGCCACCAGCTGTTCCTCGGTCCAGACGTTCGTCCGGGCCATCGCGGCCGCCTGGTCGCGCAGCCCGCCCCCGGTCGTCGTCTCGGCCGTCACGGTTCCACCCCCACGTTCTCCCGCCGCGCCGCGGCGTCCAACTCGTCGATCACCACTACTCGGCCGACGACGTCCCGGACTTGAGCGGCCCACTCCTGCCGCCGGCGGGCCACGTCGTCCCGGCCGGGGTCGACCAGGTCGAGGTTGGCGGCCAGCCGCAGCGCCCCGGCGAACAGCTCGCGGGACAGCGACTCGGGGCCGTGCAGCCGGCCCTGCAGCAGCATCTGCTGACCCACGCCGGAGCACTCGGCGAGGAACTCCGGCTCGGTGACCGGCGTCCGCGGGTCGCGGGCGGCCAGCCGCTCGGCGACGACGAGCTGCGCGTCGACGAAGGACCGCAGCACCCGGTGGGCCACCAGCAGGTCGGCGCGGCAGAGGACGTCGCGGCCGTCGGCGGTCTCCCACCCGGGG
Organism: Geodermatophilus sp. SYSU D01180; assembly: GCF_054050415.1. Lineage (NCBI taxonomy): Bacteria > Bacillati > Actinomycetota > Actinomycetes > Geodermatophilales > Geodermatophilaceae > Geodermatophilus > Geodermatophilus sp. SYSU D01180. The sequence goes on from NZ_JBJGZH010000001.1 coordinate 555,906, forward strand.
TCCAGCCGCTCGAGCTCGCCGGCCAGCCGGTCGCGGTAGGCGTCGCGCTCGGGGAAGAAGAACTCGAACTTCAGCTGGTCGCGCAGCCGGTAGGCCTCGTCCCAGCGGTCGGCCGGGTCGTGCAGCATCACCAGCTCGGCGATCGCCCGGTCCACGAAGTGGTGGATCGCGTTGTTGCGGTAGAAGGCGGCCACCAGGTGCTGGCCGCGCCCGATCGCGTAGACCGGCTCCTCGCCGCCCTCGTAGGCGGTCACCACGCCCTGCCCGGCCAGCGCGCCGAGCACCCGCCGCACGCCGCGCGGCGTCTGCAGGGCGGCGCCGGAGTGCGGCAGGTCCCGCTCGGTGAGGTAGCGCAGCAGCGGCTCGAGCACCCGCTGCACCTGCGCCAGCGTCAGCGCCCGGTCCCGCACGCCGAGCAGGGCCAGGGTGACCAGCGCCGTCGCCGTCGCCGGGGTGACGTCGTTTATGCCGACGGCGACCTGGAAGGCCACCTTCTGCAGGGCGAGCCGGCGGGAGCCGGGGTCGGCCGGGTCGGCGCCGCGCAGCGCCGCGGCCAGCGACAGCGGCTCGGCGAAGCCCACGTGCACCGTGCCCAGCGGCGTGCGCACCTGCTCGCGGATGTAGGACGCCATCCACGACAGGCCCTCGCCGCGCTTGGCGGCGCCGCCCTGCTCGGCGGCCATCCCCGACACCTCGCGCAGCTGGTCGTAGGTGATCGACACCGGGACGAGGTAGACGTCCTCCACCCGCTTGCGCTCGACGGCGTCGGCGACGAAGCCGAGCAGCCCGTGCCGCGGCGGGCGCAGCTTGCCGGTGCGCGAGCGGCCGCCCTCCATGTACCACTCGAGGTTGAACCGCTTGGCCAGCAGGAACGCCAGGTACTCGCGGACGGCGGTCTTGTAGACCTGGTCGTCGCCGAAGCTGCGCCGGATGAAGATCAGCCCGGCCCGCTTGGCGATCGACCCGACCGGCCAGAACCGCAGGTTCTCCCCGCCGAGCACGTGGTTGCGCGGGAAGTCGTGCTGCGCCAGCACGTCGGCGAGGACCAGCGGGTCGACGTAGGAGCGGTGGCTGGGCAGGAACACCAGCGGGTGGGTCCGGTTGAGCTCGCGCAGGTCGGTGAGCCGCGCGGTGTCGGCCTGCACGTCCCAGGCGCGGGCGTGCACCGGCCGCAGCAGCCCGGTGAACACCTCGACGGCGGCCGGGTCCATGGCCGCGACGAGCTCGTCGAGGTCGGCGGCGGCCTCGGCGGCCACCTCCTCCTCGGGCTGCTCCAGCCGCCCGGCCAGCGCGGCGACCTCCGCGCGCCACTCGGGGCTGTGCCGGATCGCCTCGGCGACGTGCCGGGGCACCTTGGCCCGGTCGCCGACCACCTGCCGCTCGGCCCGGTCCAGCGCCAGCGCGGCCTGGTGGGCGACGAACGCGGCGAGGCTGCCGGTGCCGTCCCACCGGCCGGTCAGCTCGCCCACGGTGGCGGGCTCGGCGACGACGACCCGCGCCCGGTCCGGGTCCCGGCGCACCGCGGCCGCCTGCAGCGGGGCCGGCGGGCGGCGCAGCAGCGAGGGCCGGGCCGCCGACCACCGCCCGGGCCGGCCGGGCCCGCGGCGGGTCACCTCGGCGCCGCCGCGCGGCGTCCACGCCACCCGGGTCGCGGTCACCACGGTGGCGGGGTCGGCGTCGGCCAGCGGGCCGGCCAGCGCCGAGCCGCTCAGCGGCAGGACCGTCCCGCCCGGGGGCAGCGCCTCGGTCACCATCCGCCGCTCGACCTCGCTCGCGGCGTCGACCAGCACGATGCGGGGGACGTCGTCGTCCGCTGCGGGGCTCATGCGCACTCCTTCCTCGGGCTCGTCGCGGCTCACCGGGTTCAGCGGCTCACCGGGTACAACGGGCGGGGCGCCCCGCCGGTCACGGGGCACCGCCCCGGGCGGGGGCCGATCCTGCCCCCGCCCGGCGCGGCGCGGGCCGGTCTCAGCCGCGGTCGAGGGTGGCGCGCAGCGCCTCCAGGCCGGAGTAGTTGGGGCGCCAGCCCAGCTCCTGCTTGGCCTTGGTGGTGTCCATGATCGCCGGGTGGCTGGCCGCCTCCACCCACTCGGCGGCCGGCGGCAGGAACGGCAGCCGGGACACCGCGCGGGCGGCCAGCTGGGCGGGCGCCGCGGGCAGCGGCAGCGGCAGGGCGCCGTACTCGCGGGCGACGTCGGCGGCCGTCAGGACGCCGTCGCCGGCGATGTTGTAGGCCCCGGGCGGGCCCGCAGCGACGACGCACTGCAGCAGCGCGGAGCCGACGTCGTCCTCGTGGACGAACTGCAGCGGCAGGGCCGGCACCGCCACCGGGACCGGGACCGGCAGCCGCCGGGTGCTCTGCTCGGCCAGCCACCGTCCCAGCGGCGCGAGCGGGCCGGGCAGCAGGTCCTTGGCGCCGACGGTGTGCGGGCCGAGCACCACCGGCGGGCGCAGCAGGTACAGGCCGAGCCCGGGGTGGCCCTGTGCCTCCTGCTGCAGCAGCTGCTCGAGCTCGGCCTTCTCCTGCGCGTAGAACAACCGGGACGCCGGGCGCACCGGCCAGTCCTCGGTCATGCCCACCGGGTTGTCCCGGTGGAAGCCGTACGCGGCGAGCGAGGAGGCGTAGACGAACCGGCGCGCACCGGCGGCGGCCGCGGCCCGGAAGGCGTTGAGCGTGCCGTCGACGTTGATCGCCCGCGTGGTCTGCCGCGAGGCGTTCCCGGTGATGAGGAACGCCAGGTGCACGACGACGTCGGCGCCGGCGAACGCCTCCTCCAGCGCGTCGGGGTCGCGCACGTCGCCCCGGCGGTACTCCATCTTCGTCCAGCCGCGGGCGGCCGGGTCGAAGGGCCGGCGGGCGATGCCGACCACCCGGCGGACCCGGTCGTCGGCCTGCAGCAGGGGGACGAGGCCCTCCCCGAAGGTGCCGGTGGGGCCCGTGACGGCGACGGTCAGATCGGTCTCGGAAACGGTCACGACGGCGCGCTACCCGGGGTCGCCGGGCGTGAACCGGGTCACGCCCGGCGACCGCCGGGTCACGCCCGGCGACCGCCGGGTCACGGCGTGGCCGCCGCCGGCTGCCGCTCCGCGGCGAGCCCGACCAGCTCGGCGATGCCGCGGCAGATGCCCTCGGAGAGCACGTCGACGTCGGGGAAGGCGTCGAAGTCGGCGTTGATGCCGAAGGTCATCGAGTTGAGGTAGCTGAAGATCCCGATGGAGATCCGGGTGCCGCCGGCGATCGGCACGTAGGGGTGCGCGGAGACCATGCGCTTGCCGAGGACGTACAGCGGCACCCGCGGGCCGGGCACGTTCGTCGTCACCGCCTGGCACCACATCTGGCCGGTCTGCATGGCCGACCGGACCCCGAGGGCCAGCAGCGTCGGCGCGACGTAGTCGCCCATGCCGATGATCGAGCGGGCGTCGACCGCCTGCATCGTCCGCTTGTACTCGTCCATCTGCTGCTTGATCGCGGCCAGCCGGGCCCGCGGGTCGGCCTCGCCGACCGGCAGGTCGACGAAGACGGCGGTGACCCGGTTGTCCAGCGAGCCGCGCTCGCCCTCCTTGCGCACCGAGATCGGCACCATCGTGCGGACGACGGTGTCGCCGCCGAGCGCCCCGCGGCCCTTGAGCAGGTCGCGGAAGCCGCGGGTGATGGCGGTGAGGACGACGTCGTTGACGGTGCCGCCCAGCGCGGTGCGGGCGGTGCGCAGGTCCTCGAACTCGGCGTCGGCCCACGCCCAGCGCCGGTGCGGGCCGATCGGGCCGGTGAGCGTGCGGGCCATCGGGGTCAGCGCCTGGCGGGCCAGCTGCGGGACCGAGGACACCGCCGCCTTCGCGCTGTTGAGCAGCCCCCTCGCACCGGTGCTGACGGCCTCCGGGCCGTGCACGAGCTGGCGCAGGGGGGCGGTGACGGTCTCGGTGAGCGCGCCGGCGACCATCTCGACGCCCGAGGGGCTGCGCTGCGGCGACCAGTCGCGCGGCGCCCTGTGCTCGGCGTTGGGGTCGAGGTCGAACATGACCTGCATCAGGTCGGTGCCGGCGATGCCGTCGACCATGCAGTGGTGGACCTTGGAGATGATCGCCCAGCGGTCGTCCTCCAGGCCCTCGACCAGCCACACCTCCCACAGCGGCTTGGCCATGTCCAGGCGCTGGCCGAGCACCCGCCCGGCGAGGTTGCGCAGCTGCTCCTCACCACCCGGCTTGGGCACCGCGGTGTGCCGCACGTGGTAGAGGATCTGGAAGTGCGGGTCGTCGACCCACAGCGGGCGGCCCAGGTTGAAGGGCACCTCCCGCACCCGCTGGCGGTAGCGCGGCACCAGCGGCAGCTTGCTCAGCAGCAGGCGTACCAGGTCGCCGTAGGACGGCGCCGGTCCCTCGAAGACGGCCACCGAGCCCACGTGCAGCGGTGCGTTCTCGGTCTCCGCGTAGTAGAAGCCGGCATCGGTCGCGCTCAGGCGGTCCACGGTCGCTCCCCAACTCGTCGAGACGGTGTCGGCCGGTCCCGTATCCGGCGCCCCGGCCGTCGGAACACGGTCGTGTGGTGCCGGACACAGTAGGCAGGTCCCTCGTCAGCCTGCCTGCCGGACGGTGCCGGGACCAGCCGCTGCCACCCGGTCGAGCAGGTCGGTGAGCGCCCGGTCGACGACGGCGGTGCGGGTGAGGTTGACGCTGTGCCCGGCGCCCGGGACGACGACCAGCTCGGCCTGCTCGCCGATCCCGGCGGCGAGCTCGCGGCCGTGGGCGGCGGGGGTGAGCCGGTCGTACTCCGCGGCGACGACGGTGCACGGGACCCGCCCCAGCACCGGCAGCGACGCGGTCTCGTCGTGGTCGAGGAACGTGCCGTAGAAGGCCATGGTCACCGTGAGCGGCGTCTCCTCGAGCATCGCCTGCACGACGCGGACCGCCTCGCGCGTGGCGTCGTCGCGGCCGAACAGGTAGCGGCGGGTGAACCGGTGGCCCAGCCACGTGCCGCGCCGCCGCAGCCGCTCCAGCCCGGGGGCCAGCAGCCGCAGCCACCACAGGTACAGGCCCAGCAGGTGCAGCTTCCGCATCAGCTGGACCGCCCGGCCGACGAGCCCGCGGGCGACCAGGCCGCCGGCCGAGGTGGCCAGCAGGAAGGCGCCGACGACCCGGGTGCCGAACAGCTCGGGCCGCTGCCGGGCCAGCGCCATGATCGTCATGCCGCCCATCGAGTGCCCGGCGAGCACCACCGGCCGGCCCGCGGGGACGACGGCGTCGAGCACCTGGCCGAGGTCGCGGGCGGTGCGGTCGATGGTCGCCGTCCGGGGGTCTACCCAGCGGGACCGGCCGTGGCCGCGCTGGTCCCACAGCACGATCCGCGCGCGGTCGCGGATCGCCTCGACCTGCAGCTGGAACTCGCCGAGCCGGGCGGTGAACCCGTGCGAGAAGACGACGGTGACCGGGGCGTCCTCGCGGCCGTCGAACTCCACGTGCAGGTCCACGCCGTCGTCGGTGCGGACGGTGCGCGAGCCCGGCGGCGGGGGTCCGTCGATCCCCGGGACGACGGGGAGGCGGGGCGGGACGGGGGCGGGGCGATGGCGGCGGAGCGGCACCCGTCCATGACAGCGCAGCCGCCGCGGACCGGCGACTCAGCCGCCGGGCGCGGCCGTCTCGGGACGGCGGCCGGGGGCGGCGTCGCGGACCAGCCGGCGGGCGGCGTCGACCTCGCGGGCGACCGGGGCGAGCACGCCGTCGGCGTGGATCTCGGCGTCGTCGGGAACCCGGTGCGCCCGGACGTCGTCCTCGAGCTCGCGCAGCGCCCGCCGGAGCACCGCCACCTGCGCCGGGTCGGGCTCCGGCTCCCCGCCGCTGACGGCGATGACCGCCTCGGTGACGGCGTCGGCGGTCCGCTCCAGCTGCACGATGACCGGCCACCAGGCCGCGGCGCGGGTGCTGATCGGCGGCGGCTCGGCCAGCCGGCGCTGCAGCTGCGTGTGCAGCTCGGTGAGCGCCCGGTAGGTCGCGCGGCGGGCGCGGCGGCGCGCGACCGGGTCCGCGCCGAACGCGGCGCCGACGAAGGCGTCCAGCGCCAGCGTGGCCGTGCGGAGGGCGTCCTCCAGCGGCGCCCGCCAGGTCTGCGGCCACAGCAGGTAGCCCGCGACCAGCACGATCGCGCAGCCGATGAGGGTGTCCACCAGCCGGGCGCCGACCAGCTCCGGCCCGCCGGGGACGGCGAGGTCGAGCAGCAGGATGATCACCGGGGTCTGGAACACCGAGAACAGGCCGAAGTTGGCGCCGCGCGCCCACGGCAGCAGCCCGGCGGCGACGGCCATGGCGACCACCACCCAGCCGTCGCGGGGCAGCACCGACAGCAGCAGCGAGCCGATGAGGACGCCGAGCAGCGTGCCCGCGCCGCGCTGCACCGCCCGGGTGAACACCGACCCGTAGTCGGGCTTGAGCACGATCGCGACGGTGAGCAGCACCCAGTAGGGCCGCTCGATGGGCAGCAGCTGGCGGGCGACCTCCGCGAGGGTCATGCACAGCGTCAACCGGACGGCGAACTCGCGGGTGTCGGTGCTGCCGAGGGTGCGGTCGGCCAGGTCGCGCAGCCGCTCCCGCCGGGACGGCCGGGGCGGGGTGACCGCGGCTCCGGCGCGCTCCTCGGGGTCGCCGACGACGGCCCAGGCCAGCCGCACCCCGTGGCGCACCGCGCGGCGGACGGCGGGCCCGTCGTCGAGGGCGGGCGGGCGCTCGGCGGGCAGCTCGCGGGTGCCGGAGACGGCGGCGGCGAGGGCGTGCACCGCGGTCACGTCGTGCGGGTCGGCGTGCACCCCGGTGCGGGCGGCGGCGACCGCGGCCTCCACCAGCGGGGCGGCGGCGTTGAGGACCCCGGCCAGCTCCGACAGCTGCCGGTTGCGCCCGGCGGCGAGGCTGCGGGTGCGGATGACCCGGTCGTAGGCGGCGTTGAGCGCGGTGGTGAGCTCGCGGCGGGCGTCCTCGGTGCCCTCGGTGCCCACGGCGGTGAGCAGCCCGGCGATCCGTGTGAACACCGCGGCGACGGCGCTGCGGTCGGGGTCGCTGGGCTCGGTGGCGGCCTGCACCAGCGTGGCCAGCGTCGCCCAGGCCGCACCGGCGGCGAAGAACGCCACCTCGGCCGCCGCGGGCAGCGGCGTCACCAGCCCCGACGCCAGCGCGGTGTAGACCAGCAGCTGCAGCGCGCCCAGCGACATCGCCGAGTTGACCGCGCTGATCACCGCCGCGGCCACCGACAGCACCGCCACGACGACGACCGGCCACACGCCGCCGCCGCCGGCGAACTGCCCGGCGACCAGGCCGACCGCGCCGAGGCCCACCGCGGCGGCGGTGCGGCGCAGCCGGTCGCGCAGCGGGCCGCCCTGCGGGGCGAGGGTGGCCGCGAGCGCGCCGGTGGTGGCGAAGACGCCGGCGCCGAGCGCCGGCTGCCCGCCGACGGCCAGGGCCACGGCCAGCGGCGCGGGCACGACGACGGCGAACCGGACGACGTCGCGCCACGGCACGGGTGGGGGAGTGGTGCGGAGCAGCTCCTCGAGCCACGCGGGTGCGCGCAGCGATCTCTCCGCCACGGTCCGGAGCCTGCCACCCGCGGCCGCGGCGGGCGGGACGGCGCTCGGTTAGCGTCGGCGCCCGTGACCGCCACCCTGGGCGAGGTCGTCGCCGCGCTGGAGGCCCGCTACGACCCGGCGCTCGCCGAGGACTGGGACGCCGTCGGCCTGGTCTGCGGGGACCCCGCCGAGCCGGTGGAGCGCGTGCTGGTCGCCGTCGACCCGGTGGCCACCGTCGTCGACGAGGCGCTCGAGCTCGGCGCCGGGCTGCTGGTCACCCACCACCCGCTGTTCCTCACCCCGGTGCACGGCGTCCCCGCCGACGACCCGAAGGGCCGGCTGGTGCACCGGCTTGTCCGCGCCGGCTGCGGGCTGTTCGTCGCGCACACCAACGCCGACCGCGCCCCCGACGCCGGCGTCAACGACGCGCTGGCCGCCGCCCTCGGGCTGACCGGCACCCGCCCGCTGCAGCCGGTGGCGCCCGGCTCCCGCGCCGGGCTCGGCCGGGTGGGGGAGCTGCCGCGGCCGACGACGCTGGCCGGCTTCGCCGCGCTCGCCGCGGAGGTCCTGCCGGAGACCGCGGGCGGGGTCCGCGCGGCCGGGGACCCGGACCGGCCGGTGCGCACCGTCGCCGTCTGCGGGGGCAGCGGCGGCTCGCTGCTGCCCGCGGCGACGGCGGCCGGCGCCGACGTCCTGCTGACCAGCGACCTCCGGCACCACCCGGTGTCCGAGTCCGGGGAGCGGGCGGGCCCGGCCTCGTGTGACGTGGCACACTTCGCGTCCGAGTGGCCCTGGGTCCCCGTGGTCGCCGACGTGCTGGCCACGGACCTGTCCGGCAGGGTCGAGGCGGTCGCCTCCCGGCGCCGCACCGACCCGTGGACGGTGCACCGGGGCCGGTCGGCTGGAGGGGACCCGGCCCGCGCGGCCGGCTGAGACCGGGGAGGGCGCCGTGGCCACCGCCGAACGACCGCCGACGGGAGGTGCGGCCCCCCGGAGGAGCGACCGCAGCCCCTGGAACTGGCTGCTGCTGGTGCCGATCGTGGTGCCGCTGATCGTGCCGTTCTACAACCGCGTCGAGCCGACCCTGTTCGGCTGGCCGTTCTTCTACTGGGTGCAGTTGCTGTTCGTCGGGCTGGGCGTGCTGACCACCGTGGTCGTCTACCGGGCCACCCGGCGCAGCCCCGCGGAGCAGGCCGCCGCCCGCGCCGCCATCGAGCGGGACCGGGAGCGCTGAGCCGTGGACGGGGTCAACGTCGTCGAGCTGACCATCGTGATCGTCCTGTTCCTGGTCGTCACGGTCATGGGGTTCGTCGCGTCGCGCTGGCGGCGGGCGGAGAGCCTCATGCACCTGGACGAGTGGGGGCTGGGCGGGCGCAGCTTCGGCACCTGGATCACCTGGTTCCTGCTCGGCGGTGACCTCTACACCGCCTACACGTTCGTCGCCGTCCCCGCGCTGATGTTCGGCGCCGGCGCGGCCGGGTTCTTCGCCGTCCCGTACACGGTCGTGATCTACCCGCTGGTGTTCCTGGTCGTCATCCGGCTGTGGTCGGTCAGCCACGTGCGCGGGTTCGTGACGCCGGCGGACTTCGTGCGCGCCCGGTTCGACTCCCCGACGATGGCGCTGCTGGTGGCCCTCACCGGCATCGTCGCGACGATGCCGTACATCGCCCTCCAGCTGGTCGGCATCGAGGCGATCCTCAAGGCGATGGGCGTGGAGGGCGAGCTCCCGCTGATCGTCGCGTTCGTGATCCTGGCGCTCTACACCTACAACTCGGGGCTGCGCGCGCCGGCGCTCATCGCGTTCGTCAAGGACACCCTCATCTACCTGACGATCATCGTCGCGGTGATCGTCATCCCGGTGAAGCTCGGCGGCTGGGACGTGATCTTCGGCGCGGCCGAGGAGAAGTTCTCCGCCGGCACCGGCGCGGGCGTGCTGCTGCCGGGCACCGGGCAGTGGCAGTACGCGACGCTGGCGCTGGGGTCGGCGCTCGCGCTGTTCCTCTACCCGCACTCGATCACCGGCGTCCTGGCGGCCAGCAACCGCGACGTGCTCAAGCGCAACATGAGCGCGCTGCCGGTCTACAGCCTGGCGCTGGGCTTCATCGCGCTGCTGGGCTTCATGGCGATCGCGGCCGGGGTGACGCCGATCGGCGAGGACGGCAACACGGTCGTCCCGGTGCTGTTCCAGGAGATGTTCCCGAGCTGGTTCGCCGGCATCGCCTTCGCGGCCATCGGCATCGGCGCGCTCGTGCCGGCGGCGATCATGTCGATCGCCGCGGCGAACCTGTTCACCCGCAACATCTACAAGGAGTTCCTGCGGAAGGACGCCACGCCGAGGCAGGAGGCGCAGGTCGCCAAGGTGACCTCGCTGGTGGTCAAGGTCGGCGCGGTCGCGGCGATCCTGTTCATCGACCCGCAGTTCTCCATCGACCTGCAGCTCATCGGCGGCGTGATCATCCTGCAGACGCTGCCGGCGGTCGCCCTCGGTCTCTACACCCGGTGGCTGCACCGCGGCGCGCTCATCGCCGGGTGGGTCGCGGGCATGGCCGCGGGCCTGCTCATGCTCTACAACGTCCCGCGGCTGGCGCCGGACGGCACGGTGCTGCGCGAGCACTTCGGCGGGTCGGCGTTCGCGCTGTCCAAGCTCGGCCTTGACTCGCAGTCCAGCGTCTACGCGGGCTTCCTCGCGCTGCTGGTGAACCTCCTGGTCACGGTGCTGGTGACGATGGCGCTGCGCGCGGCCAAGGTGGACGACGGCGTCGACGGGACGGCGGAGAGCGACTACACCGCCGAGCGGGAGGACCCCACCTTCCGCGACCTGCCCGACCCGCTGGAGTCCGCGCCGCCCGGCACGGCCCGCGGCGCGACGGGGGAGGCGACGGGTCGCAGGTGAGGGACCCCGTCCCTCTCGTCCCTCGCAGGCCCGGGACGACCCTCCGGACGGGGCCGGGGCGAGGCGAGGGGCCCCGGTAGGTTGAGCGGGTGAAGGCCGACCACTTCGAGCAGCAGAAGCTGCTGGCCCTGGCCGACGAGGACGTCGCGCTCACCCAGCTCGCCCACCGGAAGCGCACGCTGCCGGAGGTCGCCGCGGTCGAGGCCGCCGCGGAGTCCGAGCGCACCTTCGCCGAGGCGGAGGTGCGGGCGGAGACCGAGGTGCGCGACCTCGACCGCGAGCAGAAGCGGCTCGAGGCCGACGTCGACACCGTCCGGCAGCGGGCCGACCGGGACCGGTCGCGGATCGACTCCGGGGCGGCGACGCCGAAGGAGATCACCTCGCTGCAGTCGGAACTGCAGTCGCTCGGGCGGCGGCAGTCCGACCTCGAGGACCAGGTGCTCGAGCTGATGGAGCGCCGGGAGACCGCCGACGCCGCGCTCGCCGACGCGCAGTCCGGCCGCGCCTCCGCCGTCGCCGACCGGGAGCGGGCCGAGCAGCTGCGCGACGACGCCCTCGCCGACATCGCCGACTCCACCGCCCGGCACGAGGCGAAGCGCGCGGAGGTCGCCGGCGAGATCTCCGCCCCGCTGCTGGCGCTCTACGACCGCATCCGCACCCAGACCGGCACCACCGGCGCGGCGATGCTCAAGGCCCGCCAGTGCCAGGGCTGCCGGATCGAGCTGTTCGGCAAGGAACTCGCCGCCGTCCGCAACGCCGACCCGCACGAGGTGGTCCGCTGCGAGAACTGCGGCCGCATCCTCGTCCGCACCGCCGAGTCGGGCCTGTGAGCCGGAAGCTCGTCGTCGAGGCCGACGGCGGCTCTCGGGGCAACCCCGGTCCCGCCGGCTACGGCGCGCTCGTCCGCGACGCCGCCACCGGGCGGGTGCTCGCCGAGCGCGCCGCCTCGGTCGGCCGGGCCACGAACAACGTCGCCGAGTACGGCGGCCTGGTCGCCGGGCTGCAGGCCGCCCTCGACCTCGACGCGGGCGCCGACGTCGAGGTGCGGATGGACTCCAAGCTCGTCGTCGAGCAGATGTCCGGGCGCTGGAAGATCAAGCACCCGGACATGCAGAAGCTCGCCGTCCAGGCCCGCGACATCGCCCGGCGGCTGGGCAGCGTCCGCTACACCTGGGTGCCGCGCGCGCAGAACGGCGCCGCCGACGCGCTGGCCAACAGCGCGATGGACGGCCGGCCGGTGCACCGCGACGCCGCCGCCGAGCCGTCGGTGGCCGAGGACGACGTCCAGCCGGCCGCCGAGCCCGCCCCGGTCGTCACCACGGTCACGCACCTGCTGCGCCACGGCCGCACCGAGCACACCCCCGAGCGCCGGTACAGCGGCCGCAACGACCTGCCGCTGTCGGCCACCGGGCGGGCGGAGGCCGAGGCGGCCGCCGTCCGGGCGAAGGAGCTGGGCATCGAGGTCGTCGTCGCCTCGCCGCTGCGCCGCACGCGAGAGACCGCCGAGACCGTCGCGGCCGCGCTGGGCCTGCCGGTGGAGCTCGACGACGACCTGGTCGAGCTCGACTTCGGCGACCTCGAGGGGCTCACGGCCACCGAGGCGCAGCAGCGGCACCCGCTGGCCGCCCGCCGCTTCACGGCCGACGTGACCGTGGCCGCGCCGGGCGGCGAGTCGGTGGCCGACGTGAGCCGCCGCGTCGCCCGCGCCCGGAAGCGGCTGCTCGAGCGGTACGCCGGGAGGTCGGTGCTCGTGGTCAGCCACGTGACGCCGATCAAGCTGCTGCTCGCCGCGGGCCTCGGCGCCGGCGACGAGGTGGTGCACCGGGTGTTCCTCGAGGCGGCGTCGCTGTCGACGGTCGCGTGGAGCTCCGACGGCCGCACCTCGGTCCGGCTGGTGAACGACACCGCCCACCTGCGGTAGGACGCCCCGCGAGATCGGCGGTCCCGTGGCCATCGGGAGCTGATCGCCACGAGAGCGCCGATCTCGCGGTACTCAACCGATGAGTTGACTAGCGCCCGCCGGTCCCTCCTGCGGACGGCTCCGCCGGGGAGCCGGGGACGAGGAGGTGCGCCATGGGCCGGGTGCTGCTGTTCGCGGCGGTGTCGCTGGACGGGTACGTCGGGCGGGACGACGACATGCCCGGGCCGCTGTTCGACTGGTACGGCAACGGGGACGTCGAGATGACCTTCAGCGACCCGGACCGGCCCTTCCGCGTGACGGCGGAGACGGCGGAGTTCCTGACCGACCTGGCCACCCGGGTGGGCGTCATGGTGTGCGGGCGTCGGCTGTTCGACCTCACCGACGGCTGGGGCGGCGTCCCCCCGAACGGCGAGCACGTCGTCGTGGTCACCCACCGGCCGGCCGACGACTGGCCGCACCGGGGCACCGCGCCGTTCACCTTCGCGCCCGACGTGCCGACCGCGATCGAGCGGGCGCGGGAGCTCGCCGACGACCGGGACGTCACGGTGAGCGCCGGGGACGTCGGCGGGCAGGCGCTGCGCGCGGGCCTGGTCGACCGGGTCGTGCTGGCGCTGGTCCCGGTGGTCCTGGGCTCGGGCCGGCCGTACTTCGGGGCCGGCGGCCCGCCCGAGATCCAGTTCGAGGACCCGGTGGTGGTCCAGGGCAGGCGGGTGACCCACCTGGTCTACGACGTGCGCCGCTGACGGCGTCGGGACGGCGCCAGACGGGAAGCGGCCCGGGCGGCCCGGTGTTGTACGGGACACCCCGCCGCCGCCCGCCGCGGCGCCCCGGGGACGATGAGCTACCCCGCCCTCCGAGGAGCCCCGTGACCGCGACCATCGCGCCCGCCACCCCCACCGTCGCCGGCGACGAGCGCACCCTGTCTCCCGCCGAGTACGAGAGCTGGGCGGCGGAGGTCCGCCGGCTCGCCGACGAGCGCGGTGCGGTGGTGCTCGCGCACAACTACCAGGTGCCCGAGATCCAGGACGTCGCCCACTTCACCGGCGACTCCCTCCACCTGTCGCGGGTCGCGGCGCAGACCGACGCCCGCGAGATCGTCTTCTGCGGCGTCCACTTCATGGCCGAGACGGCGAAGATCCTCTCGCCGGACAAGACCGTGCTGCTGCCCGACCACGCCGCCGGCTGCTCGCTGGCCGACTCGATCACCGCCGAGCAGCTGCGCGAGTGGAAGGCGCAGCACCCGGGCGCCGTCGTCGTCAGCTACGTGAACACCACCGCGGCGGTGAAGGCGGAGACCGACATCTGCTGCACGTCGTCGAACGCCGCCGACGTCATCCGGTCCGTCCCCGAGGACCGCGAGGTCCTGTTCTGCCCCGACCAGTTCCTCGGCGCGCACGTCAAGCGCGTGACCGGGCGCGGCAACATCCACGTGTGGGCGGGGGAGTGCCACGTGCACGCCGGCATCAGCCCGGCCGACGTCCGCGCGCAGGTGGCCGCGCACCCGGACGCCGAGATCCTCGTGCACCCCGAGTGCGGCTGCACCACCTCGGTGCTCGACCTGGTCAGCCACGGCGACCTGCCCGCCGACCGCACCCGCGTGCTGTCCACCGGCGGCATGGTCGAGGCCGCGGCGCGGACGTCGTCGGGCCAGGTGCTGGTCGCGACCGAGGTCGGCATCCTGCACCAGCTGCGGGCGCTCAACAGCGGGACGGCGTTCATCCCGATGAACAGCCGTGCGGCCTGCCGCTACATGAAGATGATCACCCCGGCCAAGCTGCTGCACACGCTGCGCACCGGCGAGGGCGCCGTCGACGTCGACGCGGAGACCGCCGCCCGCGCCCGCCGCGCCGTCGAGGCGATGATTGCCATCGGCGAGCCCGGCCGCGGCGGCGAGTAGGAGGACCCCGCTGCCCCTCGCCGCTCGCGAGCTCGCGGCGGGACCCTGCAGCGGGGCCGTTCCAGCACGTCACCTGGTGAACAGGTAGACCGACACGGCGACGCCGAAGACGACGATCAGCACCCGCAGCGGCGTCGCCGGGATGCGGCTGGCGACCCGGGCACCGAGGAAGCCGCCGACCAGGCTGGCCGGCGCCGCGACGGCGACGACCTGCCAGGCGACCGGCCCGAACAGGCCGAACACGACCAGCGTGACCGTCGCCGTCACCGCGGAGAACGCCGACTTGAGCGCGTTGGCCAGCGGGAGCCGGTGCAGCGCCGTCCCGAGCACCCCGACGAGGATGACGCCGAGCGCGCCGCCGAAGTAGCCGCCGTAGACGGTGGCGAGGAACAGCGCGAGGTACAGCCACCACGGGTCGCGGACGGCGCCGTCGTCGCGGTCGCGCAGCCGGCGGGTGAGCAGCGGCTGCACCGCGAGCAGCAGGCTGGCCAGCAGCACCAGCACCGGCACGACGACGTCGAAGGCCTCGCTCGGCGTGGTCAGCAGCAGCACGCTGCCGGCGACGCCGCCCAGTGCCGAGACCGCGCCGAGGCGCACCAGCCGGGCGCGCTGGCCGGCGTACTCGCGGCGGAACCCGGCCATCCCGCCGAGGTAGCCGGGCCACTGCGCCACCGAGTTGGTGACGTTGGCCGCCACCGTGCCCAGGCCCAGCCCGACCAGGGTGGGGAAGAGGATCAGCGACCCGCCGCCGGCGATCGAGTTGACCGCCCCCGCGCCCAGGGCCACCGCGGCCGCGATCAGGAGGTCGCCGGCCGTCACGGGGTGCCAGCCTACGGTCGGGGCATGCGACTCCCCGCCCCGGCGACCTGGCTGGCCGCCGCCCTCGGCGGCTCCGGCGTGCTGCACCTGGTGCGGCCGCGGACCTACGAGTGGCTGGTCCCGCCCGAGCTCGGCGACGCCCGCGCCTGGGTGCTCGGCAGCGGGGTCGCCGAGGTCGGCACCGCGGCGCTGCTGGCCGCGCCGACGAGCCGCCGGGCCGGGGGTTGGGCCGCGGCGGGGCTGCTGGCCTCGTTCCTGCCCGCGCACCTGCACCACCTCCGGGTGGCGCGCGGGCGGCCGGCGCTGCTGGCCGCGGCGGTGGTCCGGCTGCCGCTGCAGGCGCCGATGATCGCCGCGGCGCTGCGGGTGGCCCGGGGCCGCTGAGCGCCCCGACCCGAGCAGACTGCCCGCATGGCGGAGGCGTTCCCCGACGACTGGCAGCGCGCCCTGGTCGTCGTCGCGCACCCCGACGACGTGGAGTACGGCTGCGCGGCCGCCGTCGCGGCGTGGACAGCGGCCGGGCGCGACGTGCGGTACGTGGTGGCCACCAGCGGCGAGGCCGGCATCGCCGGGCTGCCGCCGGAGGCCGCCGGGCCGCTGCGCGAGCGCGAGCAGCGGGCCGCCGCGGCGGTGGTCGGCGTGTCGGTGGTCGAGTTCCTCGGCCACCCCGACGGGCGGCTGACCGAGGGGCTGGACCTGCGGCGGGCGATCGCGGCGGCGATCCGGCGGCACCGGCCCGACCTCGTCGTGACCCTGCACTTCGGCGACACGTGGACGCCGCCGGGCGCGGCGCTCGGCTACTGGAACAGCGCCGACCACCGGGTGCTGGGCCGGGCGGTGCTCGACGCCGTCGGCGACGCGGCCGACGAGTGGGTCTTCGCCGAGCTCGCCGACCCGGAGCCCTGGCGCGGGGTGCGCTGGACCGCCGTCTCGACGCCGGTGGGCGTCACGCACACCGTCGACGTGACCGACGTCGTCGACCGGGCGGTGGCCTCGCTGGCCGAGCACCGCCGCTACCTGGAGGTGCTGTCGGCCGACCCGGTCGAGGAGCAGGCACGGCGACAGGTCGACATGGTGACCCCCGACGTCGACGGCCGGCGGGTGAGCGGCTTCGTGCTGTATGCCGGCTGACGGGGACGCGGCCCCGGGGGGTTCCCGGGGCCGCGTCCGGGCCGGTCAGGGGTTGAAGCTCACGTGGACGTGGTCCATGTGGTTGGCGGTGGGCGACCCGCGGTCGGCCATGCCCCGCCAGCCGGAGCTGCCGATGACGAAGATCCGCTGCTTCCAGATGACGTAGTCGACGTGGAGGCGCGCGGCGTTGTCGATGACGTACTGGGCGACGGCGTTCCCCTTGCCGGAGTCGGCGTAGACCATGAAGTCCGCGGCGAGCTGCTGGGTGGGGGAGTGCCCGGGCCGGGTGAGCACGGTGGGCACGCCGAACCGCTGTGCGACCTCGGCGACGACCGGGCGGACGTGCGCCGCCCAGGCGCTGTAGGCCGTCGAGGTGGCGGTCGGCCTGCCGGTGAGGTTCGTGGACACCGCGGCCGCGGCGGCGGGGGCGGCGGCCGGTGCGGGCGCGGGAGCCGCGGCCGGGGCGCGGTCGTGGGACCAGTCGCGGCGGGGGCCGTCCCAGTCGGCCTGGGCCACCGACTGGCCGCTCAGTCCGAAGGCGACGGCGAGGGCGCCGGCCGTGAGGGCGCGGCGGATCGTGCGCTTGCTGTGCGAGGGCATGACGAGGAGAGCTCCTGACGTCGGTTCGCGCGGTGCCGCCGTGGACTCAGGCGGGCACCCGTCGCGGGAGGACCCTGCGTGACGGCCGGCCGTGCCGCGGGCAGCTGCTCGGGGGCAGGCCGACGTGACAGGTGACCGGGGCCGTCGGGGCGCGGCGACCGGCTCTGACGGCAGGTCGCGGCGCTGGTCGCAGGGGGTGCGGGGCAGGCCGGGGCAGGCGCCGTCGGCGCACCCCGTGGTGGTTCTCCGTTCTCCCGTGGCCGCCTACCGGGTCAGCTGACGGGTTCGGGCGGGGATCTGCGCCCTACCCCCTCCCGCGTCTCGGGAGGCGGGACTCACCCCGGTGGTGCGGTGGGTCCCCGGCTCACGGCCACCCGTGGTGGCCGCGACTCGGCGGCGCCCGGCGCGGTTCCCCCGGACTGGAGGAGTGCTACGGCCGGACGCAGTCACCGTAGGAGCGTCCGCGTGGGCCCGCAGCGCGGACTCCGGAGTTCCGCTGAGCAGGTCCGTAGACTGGTCGGCACGACGGACGAGTCGGCCGGGCGGTCGCGTCGGCGGGGGAGACCCCGCCGCCGAGGAACGTCCGGGCTCCACAGGGCAGGGTGGTCGCTAACGGCGACCCGGGGTGACCCGCGGGACAGTGCCACAGAGAACAGACCGCCAGCAGTGCCTCCCCGGAGACAGGGCTGGTGAGGGTGAAACGGTGGTGTAAGAGACCACCAGCGCACCGGGTGACCGGTGCGGCTCGGTAAACCCCACCCGGAGCAAGGTCGAGAAGGGACGGCGGCCGGGAGACCGGACGCCGTCCTGCGCAGGCGTTCGAGGGCTGCCCGCCCGAGCCTGCGGGTGGACCGCTCGAGCCCGCCGGCAACGGCGGGCCTAGATGGATGACCGCCCATCGGGAGGCCGCGAGGCGCCCGAGGACAGAACCCGGCGTACAGGCCGACTCGTCCGTCGACCCTTGCCTGACCTGCGCTTTCAGGTCCGGCGGGGGTCCCCGTTCCTCAGATGTTCCTCAGCAGCGGGAGCCAGTACGGCGTCCACCGCAGCCCGCGTCCGGTCGTCGGAGTCCGGCCACAGGTGGCTGTAGGTGTCGAGGGTCTCGGAGGCGCTCGCGTGGCCGAGTCGCGCCTGGACGGTCTTGATTGATTCGCCGTGCCGGATGAGCAGGCTGGCGTAGAAGTGCCGGAGGCCGTGGAAGGTGACGCTGTCGTCCAGGCCGGCCGCCCGGACGGCCGGGCGCCACACCGTGGCGGAGAAGGCGGTCCGGCGGATCGGGTCGCCGAGGTCGGTCGTGAAGACGAAGCCGTCGCTCGGCCACCGGGCGAGGTGGGCGGCGAGGGCGTCGACGACGACCTGCGGGAGCGGTACTACCCGGACCGAGGCCTGGGTCTTGGGCGGCGCCAGGTAGGGCGGGCGGTCGGGCATGGTGACCAGCTGCCGGTCGACGGTCAGTTGCCGACGGAGGAAGTCGATCCGGTCGACCGTCAACCCGAGCGCCTCGCCCTGCCGCAGACCCGTGCCGGCGGCCAGGGTGACCAGCGCCCGGTAACGCTCGGGGACGGCGTCCGTGAGCGCCCGCACGGCCTCGATCGACAGCGGCTCGATGCGCTGTTTGTGGACCTTGGGCAGCCGCGTCCCCGTGCAGGGCGACGCGATGATGCGACGGTCCCGGACAGCGGCCTTGAAGACCGCGGACAGGATGCGGTGGACGACGCCGACCGTGCCCGGCGCCAGTGTCTTGGACAGGCGCTTGACGAGGGCCTGGACGTCGCTCGGGAGGACGGCGGACAGCTGCTTGTCACCGAGGCTCGGGTAGACGTGCCGACGCAGCATCGTCTCGACGTGGGCGGCGGTGGTCGGCCGGTGCACCTGGGCAGCGCGCCACTGCTCGGCGTACTCGCGGACGGTCTGGCGGCCGGCCGCGGGGTCGACGTACTGGCCGGTGACGATGCTGGTGCGGACCTCGTCGAGCCAGCGCTGGGCGTCGACCTTCCGCGTGAAGACGCGGGACCGCTGCGGGCCGCCGGGGGTGGCGCGGTAGCGGGCCTGCCAGGTGCCGTTGGGTCGCCTCGAGATGCTCGCCATGCCGTCTCCTCGCGCGGGACCGAGCGGGCGGGATCCCCGGCCACTGCACTTTGGCTAGCGCGCGGCCGCACGCATTGGGCTGATGCGGCGGGATCTGTGGAGCGGCCGGCGCCTGTGGACGGGCGGAGCTCCGTGCACCGCAGCCGGACCGGAGGCTCGAGGCCGCCTCATCACTCTGGCGACGGCACTGCAGAACGTCTCCAGTTCCCCTGCAGTGGGGAGGCGGAAGGCCAGTCGGCTCTTTTGGGCGCTGGGTGTCCGATGGTGACGTCGTGGCTCGTGGAAGCGCTCGTCACGGGCCGGTTGCTACGCCGATAAGCGCTACCGGGGACTGCGGCGTCGGTGGCGTCGCCGCGTCCTGGGTCCGCTGCTCCTGATCGTCTCGCCTTCCTCGTCACGGGCGCCGCGCTGACCGCGCTGACGGACGGCGGGCTCCATGGGGGCGGCGGCGTGGTGCTCGGCATGGGCCTCGCGCCGTTCGTCATCGCCTGGCGGACGCCGCCCGCGCACATCGAGATTTGAAACATGGGCGCAGAGGGGGAGTGACGGACCGAGCGCGCGCTCAGGCCGCAGGGCCGAGGGGGCACGCTGCCGGCGACGACGAGGGGCGCCGCCGTGGTGCCCCGGCGTCAACGGTCACATCCATCCGCGCCCGCCGAGCGTAAAGCTGCTGAGGGATGACGTTGGTGGCGACGACCCGGCCGACGCAGGCTCGGCCCAATAGCGGCGGCATGCACCGTATGAGCGGCGGGGCCTCCGCCGCGGAGGCTGTGCCCCGCCAACTTCCGCGGGTCTTCGACCACTGGAGAGGTGCTGCAGCTCCGGCTCAGGACAGGTCGGGAGCGCCGGTCCGGCGGGCCCGCCACCGGTACGACCGCAGCACACACTCCAGTGCCCGGCCAAGGCCGGGGAGGTCGCGGTCATAGAACCGGCCGTCGCTCAGCTGGCCGGCGAGCTCACCGAGCAGCTTCGCCCAGTCCCGGCGGGTCGGCTTGAGAGGGACAGCGATCTGGACCCGCCGCTCGACCACCTGTACCGCGGTCCGGCCGGAGGCCGCAGCGCGGGTCTGTTCCCAGGCTCGGTGGCGGCAGGTGCCAGAACACCACTTGGGGATCGGTCCCCGGCTCCTCGGGGTGATCGGCCCACTGCACCACCCACAGGTCCGCGCCGCGGCCCGTCGCTTGCGACCGGCCACCCCAGCGTCGGGCGCCCTTCCGGCCTTGGTGGCCGGCGTCTGCTCCGCCCGCTGGCGACGCCGGGACTCCTGCTCCCGCCGTTGCCGCTCACGTTCACGCTGTCGCGCTCGGTATCCGGGGCTCCCGTTGTGTCCCATGCCGATGACGCTGCAGATGAGCCTTGAGCAACTCGTCACCACGAGTTGCGGAACCGCAGGTGCAAGACGTGTGTGGCACTTGATCTTGACGATCTCCGGTGCCAACAGATCGGGCTTTGACGGGCACTGCCTGGGCGCTCGGCGGGGCGCCGCAGTGGGGCCAATATCGGTCATGCGACGACGAGGTGCCCCTGAAGGCGGTTCTGGGGACACCTGCATTCCCAGCCGTCGCGATGAAGAAGTAGCGGGACAGTCGGGGACGACAGGTCCGTCGTACCCGCGCACTTGAACCTCAGGAGCGCGAGCGAGGCGTGCTCCCTAGTGGCTCATCATGCGGACTCAGCACGGCATCCACCGCGGCCCGGATCCGGCCGTCGGAGTACGGCCACAGGTGGCCGTAGGTGTCGACGGTCTCGGAGGCCGACGCGTGGCTGAGCCGCGCCCGGAAGGTGATCACCGACTCGCCGTATCGCGAGCAGGCTGACGTAGAGGGTCGGAGGCCGTGGAGGGTCACGATGTCCTCCACTGACCGCGCGCATAGCCGGGCGCCCCACCGTGGCGGAGAAGGCCGTCCGGCGGATCGGATTGCCGAATTCGGCCGTGAGAACGAAGCCGTCACTGGGCCACCGCGTGAGGTGGGCGGCGAGGGCGTCGACGACGACTTAGGGAGCGGCACCATGCGGACTCAGGCCTGGGTCTTGGGTCGTGGCAGATAGGGCGGGCGGTCGGGCAAGGTGACCACCTGCCGGTCGAAGGTGGGCTGCCGGCGGAGGAAGTCAATCCGGCCGACGGTCAGCCCGACGGCCGCTCCCCGCCGCAGGACCGTCCCCGCGGCCAAGGCAATCAGCGCCCAGTAGCACTCGGGGACGGCCTCGATCAGTGCCCGGACACCTTCCGCCCGCCTCTATGGCGGCCTTCGACTCTCCCAACCGGAAGGACTTACTCGTCCAGGTGTCGTGCCAGAGGCTCATGCGGGCCGGTCGCGCGCCGAACTGGGCAGCTCTCGCGTGTCGAATCCGTCGCATCCCACCGCAGAACAACATGCTCGGCTAGTCTCGAATGAGACCGTTCACGGGAGGCGTCTATGAATCGACGGGTGTATGAACTCGCTCGAGAACTCGACGTTCCATCAGACGCAATCCTTGCGTATCTGTCGGAGATCGGAGAGTTCGCCAGATCGGCGACTAGCGCGGTCGCTGAACCGATCACGCGGCAGGTGATTAGTCATTTCGGTGGCTCATCGCGAAGAGTCGGCCCGGCACGGCCGGTCGAGACTCCTTCAAGACAAGTCAAGACTCCCGCAACGACACTGACCTGGCAGGCCAACCCAGTTAAAGAGCCAACGAGTCAAGATGTCGTTTACCACGTGAATCGACTCGAAGGCAGGTTCCCCGAATTCGCTAAGCATCGGTCGATGCTTAGGGCGCTGGGGTCGCAGTTTGTGTACGCCGACTCAATCCGAACCCCAGATGGTAAAGAATGCGGGGTGGCCCTAGCCCGGTTTAGTGGCGCAATTGAGGCGGCCTTCGGATTGACACGCGAAGTCCTCTTTTTCTACTCGCCCTACTACGACCTGCAGAGCCGAACCTTCAAGGTTGCTAAAGACGCGTTGGGGCGACTGCCGCGCGAAGTCACCCCCGACATCATATTCTTCAGTTCACCAGACGACCGCCTGACCATCAAACTAAAGCAATGGTCCAACTTGCAGTTCACGGCGATCTCGCTCCCGACCTCCATGGACGCCGAACCCCTCTCTTTCATCGCGACCCTGCGCGACTCCATCTACGCGCGAAATCTCTTCTATGAGACGACTCCCGTCAGTGGTAATAGGTTCTTTGGTCGCAAGACGCTGATGCAGGAACTGCGCGACGACATCGCTAATCAGCGCGTGTCGGGGTTGTTCGGTCTCCGCAAGAGCGGAAAGACGAGCATTCTCTTCCAACTTGCAGAGACGCTTGAGAGCGACATCTTGATCCCGGTATTCATTGACCTCGAAACACTACCGACTCCGCCTACCGATCCGAGCCCCGAGTTCATGCGAGAGACTGCTCAGCAAATTGCGGCTGAGCTCTCGAAGCGCAGGATTCACCATTCAGAGCTTGCGGGAACGCCTGACGGCTGGTCGATCCCTGTCTTTAAATCTGCTATCGACGCCATTGCGCGGCGACTGGAAGGGCGGGGTATCACCTTGGTCCTGCTCCTTGATGAGATTGAGTTCCTAACGCCGTCGGATCAAGTCGACACCCAGGAGGCTGCGTTTCCTGGAGTTGCTCAGGCGTTAGCGAGCCTTCGGGCTGTCGCACAATCCACAAGCAACTTCACCTTCATACTTTCGGGCTTGACAAACCATATCCTCGAGAACGGCCGGCTTTATGGCCGCCCCAACCCGCTGTTCTCGTGGGCAAAAGCGCGATACGTCGGCCCCTTTTCCCGAACGGAAGCCGACGAGCTTGCGACGGCGGTAGGCTCACGGATGGGGATTGAAATTCAAGATGGAGCGTTGCAAGCGCTATACGAGGCGTCCGGCGGACATGCCTATCTCTACCGAAATCTGGCCTCCGAGGTGGTGGGCAGTCTGCCAACGGAGACATATAGACGAGTAATGCGCACCTCTGACGTACTCCATGCACTCATCCCATGGCGCAGGTCGGTCGCCGGCAATATCGAGGAAATTCTCGGCCACTTGGCCCGATACTATCCTACCGAGAGCATTCTGTTGGAGACGCTGCAGGACCACCCCGAGGATTTTCGTGACATCGCGGCCGGTGAAGATCAGGCTGTCCATCACTTAATCAGTCTCGGCCTGATACATGAAGATGCGGGGAAGATTGAGCCGAGCGTTCTGCTGGAGCTTCGCTCATGACCGCGGAAGAGCAGTGGTTGCGGAATCTGCCCCTCAAGATGAGGCAGTTTTCAATGGTGTTCCTTCAACTGGGCAGTGCGGCCGCCCGCTTGCGGGCTTCGATCACAACGCTTAAAGGCCAGCACGTCGACGTGATGGATCTACTGAATGAGCGGGTGGCTCTTTCTTGTGACCTCGTCTTCATTCATCAGTTCGACCGCCTCAAGGAACGTCGGGGCGACGAACTGGGTCGATTTCGAGACTTGGTTATGCGCGAGGCGCAGAATGCTCGAGTGTTTGCATTCCTGTCAACGGCACCCAAGACTGCATACCCGGAGACTCGAGGTAGCGACATAGTCGCCGACGCCAAGCAGATCTTCCCTACCTGGCTATTTGACAAGGCGGGTGTCAACGGACCGTCCTCGGACGGGCCGGAGTTCGATTTCCTAGTGCGCTGCATTCGCGAGTTGGGGGATCGGACAGTCGTCGTGTTAAGTGAAGCGCTCTGGGAACAGCAACTGTCCCCTCGTGATGTACTGGAGTGGCTTCCGCGGCTGGATGTTGAGGCATTGCGCGGGGCAGGATTGGTCTCCGCATCCGGAGACGAGGTGTCTTGGAGTCTCACTGGGTCGTCCTTTAGGTCCACCAGGGCAGCGGTTGCCCTTGTGGCCTCCGAAAGTGTGAGCTATCGAACCGCAGTGCCTGACTCATTTGCTGAGATGTGGATGCTTGAGCGAATGATCCGGAACGCGGTCCGTTCGGCACTGATTGGTAAGATGGGCGACGGTTGGCGCGAAACATGTCTGCCGGAAGCACTGAAAGCCGACGTTCTCGATCGGGCTCGACGGGATTCGCAGCCACGAGCCAGGAAGATGGCCGACTTGCGAGATCCACTGGAGTGGTTGAGTACTAGCGAGCTACTTGACCTGCGAGAGACCCGTGAGTTGGGACCGCTGGGGATGGAGCAACACTACTGGTCGCGGCTGAGGGTAGAAATCCTCCCGATCCGCAATCGTCTCGCGCACATGCGGTTGATTGACGAGACGGACCTTCGGCGGATTGCAACGTGGCGCAAGATCGTATCCGAGAAGGCGATAGCCGCGTCAGGCGATTGACGGGAACTCGTCATGGGCGGCTTTGACCCGGACGGTCCAAAGTTGAGGCCGGTGGTGTCAGAACCGCGGGCCAGGGCCCGAGGCGTGGTTCGTGCGTCTGAGGTTGGTCCCACGAGTGCGGTGAGCTCGGCGATAGGGCTCGGTCGTGGGGAGAAGAGTCCGCCTCAGACGTTCACTTAGCATGGACAGTGCGATTTTGGCGGGCAAACTCACGTTTCGAGCCGCCGAAGGTAGGCTTAGCACAGGGGCGTAAAGGATCATGAGTTCCAGCCGCAATCGTCCGGAGGAAGACCTCGCGCGGACGGTAATCGAGCAGACCCTCGGTCTGCCTGTGGAACTGAACGACACCTGTGGGCGCCAAGGAGCGTGGGACTTCACCATCAACCCTGCGGGAGAGCCGCAGGCCTTAGAGGTGGTTCGCTACCTCGATCCCAAATCTATCAGGAATGCGGCCGCATCTAAGAGATACATGTCAGGGGAAGTTCGCATCGCCGGCCTGCGCCGCGTCTGGCAACTCTACGTCGACGACAACGGTCGGCATCCGAACTACTCCCGGCTCAAAAGGCAGCTGCGGGCCCCACTACTGGCCGCCGAGGCGGCTGGCTCAACGGAGATTGAGGCCTACGACCGCTGGACGCTGTCCAAGCCCATCGTCCAGCCTATCGCTGCTGCCCTGGCGGAGCTCAATCTTGTTCGGGCCTGGGCGCTCGATGCTCCCAGTCCCGACCTTGAGGGACAAGTGTGGGTCGTCACCGGGCGCAGCTTCAGCACCGGCCTAGGGAGTGAACCTGGTTTGCTGGAGTTGGAGGAGTACCTGTCCAGCGCGGAAATTGAGGACGTTCGTGGAAAGCTGGCGAGCAGCGGGATGGCCCGCCGGCACGCATTCGTCTGGCTGCACAGCACTGGAGCGGCGAGCAGTTGGCGCCTTTTCGGCAAGGCCGACGAATCTGAGCTGCCC
The DNA here is from genome assembly GCF_054050415.1 of Geodermatophilus sp. SYSU D01180. NCBI lineage: Bacteria > Bacillati > Actinomycetota > Actinomycetes > Geodermatophilales > Geodermatophilaceae > Geodermatophilus > Geodermatophilus sp. SYSU D01180. Next base: position 581,044 of record NZ_JBJGZH010000001.1, read on the forward strand.
GGGCGGCCACCGCGGTTGCCCGACGAGATCACCGACGTCTGGTGGCTCTCCGGCGGGCGCGGCTGGCGCTGGTCGCCAGATGGTTGGTCCGAGCTGGGGCTCAATGAAGTGACTGGACCGACCGACAGCTGACGGGTTCCTACTGCGGCACATGGCCTCTCCCCGTGCCGCGGCGGTCAAGGTCCCGCCGAGCCCTCCGCGGCGGTGAGGGATTGCGCGAAGGGCCAGGGTAGCCAACAGGTACTCGACGTACGAGACCGGCAGCGAGTACTCCGTCGGGCCTAGCGCGGCCTGCATGCCGTGCGTAGGGCGGCTCAAGTGCTCATCGGTGGCATCCGAGTGTGGTGGCGACCAGCCAGGCTTGGTCTTCAGCAAGATCCATTGTCGGCTTCCTCGGCCAGGAGTTGCCGACGGTGGAATTGCAGGTCAGCAGCATGATCAGCTCTTAGCGTGTTAGTCAAGACACGGCAACCCGTCCCCGGTGTACAGGCCGATTCGTCCGTCGCCCCTCGCCTGACTTGCGTCGTCAGGTCCGGCGGGGGTCCCCGTTCCTCAGTTGTCCCTCCGCCGCAGGAGCCAGCACGGCGTCCACCGGGCCCGTGTCCGGTCGTCGGAGTCCGGCCACAGATGGCCCGCCAGCTGCGAGTGGCCCGCCGCTCGGCGATCAAGCAACGCACCCAGGCCCTGCTGCAGCTGCAAGCCCTGGCCGACACCGCACCCGACGAGCTCCGCGACGCCATCAAGGCCCTGAGCTACACGGCGCTCATCGACACCGCCGCCCGCTTCCGACCCGGGGAGATGACCACCCCGACCGCGGCGGCCAAGTACGCCATAAACGCCCTCGCCCGCCGCATCCAGCACCTCGACACCGAGATCGACGGCCTCGACGCCACCTCAAGGACATCCTCACCGCCGCCCACCCGCAGCTGCTCCAAGCGCACGGAGTCGCCCCGGCGCTAGACGCTTTTGGACGCAGTAGTAGTGCTAAAGGCAAAGGATGCGTAATCAGTCTCCGTGGCCTCTCGTAAGACTCTGTTGATCGAGAAACCGCCCTCGGAGAGCTCCTCCACTCCTTGTAGGGTCAGCCTGCACACCGGGCATCGAAACGATAATGCTTTCAGTACGACCGTGGCTGAGGTGCCGGCGCCCGTCTCGTCCGCCTCATAGTCTATGTCCGCCTCGCCAGACAGCACACCCGTCTGATTGCAGGCGGGGCACTCGATGGGTCGGTGGTCATCAGAGCCGATATGGCTTAGTGTGGTCAGTCGGTTGATCGCCTGAAGTTCCGTCTGGTGATCATTGGCCGACAATCCCGCGAATCGTTCCTTGAAGGCTCCCATAGCGCGGATGAGTCGTAGGGCCACTGTCTGATGAACGACCGTCGCGTGCTCATCGAGGAGCGCCTCGGCGGCAGCTGTATATTCGCCGAAGACGGAGTACACGCCACGACTCATCTTCTCGGCAATGTCGGTCGCGCCGCGGACGGCCAACTGGGCGACTTCGTCGGCCGCTCCGCCGTCATCACCTACATGAGCTACGCCGTTTCGGGCTTGAGTGACTAGGTCGAACCGCTTGGCGTATGCCCTGCCGGCCGCCTCATTGCCGCTCGACACGAGTGTCCCTATCCGTTCGAGGGCTCCCTGCAGGCCGACGGTTCTTAGAACGTGACCAGGCTTCAGTTGCGGTCCTTGGCCAGTGAGGCGCACGAGTGACAAAAAATCGAGTCGGGATTCGACTAGCAAGGTTGGGTGGACACTAGCGAGGTAGGACTTTGCAAGGTGCTCAAGCATCGTGCCAAACTGCAGTGACGCATCATCGTGCTCGCCGGCGGCGCGCGCCCGGAACCCGCGGCGCGCATGCCGCCGTGCGGAAGCAAGCAAGGTATCGGCGTTCAGGGAGGGCCCCAGCGGGGCCTTGCGCAGACGTTCCCTGGTGACGTCCGCCGAGGGCGTCCTCGGGGTACGGACGTGTCCTTGCGAGGCTGCTGGCTGCTCGGTGCTGTCCACGGCATCCATGCTGAATCACAGCCTTCTGGATGCGAGGCAGCAACGCGCTGCGAGCGTGATGGGATGCACCGGGCGGCTGCGGGCCTGAAGGCGTTCTAGCTGCGCCGCACGCACCAGGCAGCGAAGGCGTGATTCACCGCGAACGTAGGCATCGACAGAAGCCGTCTGCACGGACCGTCGACAGCTGGGCAGGGATCCTGGAGGCGGCAGTGCTGCCCGTCGCAGGCAGCCGAGCTTGCGGGACTCGCCGGCGGATTCCTCAATCGTTCCTCAGCAGAGTCAATTGCTGGCCATCTCGACTAGGCACTGCCAACAGCGAAAAGGCAGGTCAGAGCTGTGATCAGTCTTTAGTCAGTCTCAGGCAATGAGCGGGGAACCGTCCCCGGCGTACAGACCGCCTCATCCGTCGCCCGCGCCTGACCTGCATGTCCAGCTGGCGGCGGCCCTCGTCGGTCCGCGGAGACTTCGCAAGTCCTCCGAGGACGGAGTCGACGGCACCCCTCGTGCGGTCGTCGGATTCGGGCCAGAGCTGGTTGTACGTATCGAGGGTCTCGGCGGCGGACGCGTCAGTAAGCCGTGCCTAGACGGTCTTCACCGACTCGCCGTGCCGGATGAGCAAGCTTGCGTCCAAGTGCCGCAGCGAGTGGAAGGTGGCCGAGCTGTCCAGGCCGGCTCGGCGGACTGCCGGCCGCCAGACGGTGGCAGGAGAAAGACGTCCGCCGGATCGGTGAGGCGAGCTCGGTCGTGAAGACGAAGCCGCCGGTCGGTTAGGCGGCCAGGCTTGCGGCGAGAGCGTCGACGACGACCTGGGGAGCGCCAATGCTTCATGCTTCGCGTTCCACAGGACTCGGGCGTTTCGCTCAGTCGCCCGCGCCGGACAGGGCCAGCAGCTTGAGTTGTCATGACGGGTGATTCGGGTTGGTCAAGCTCAGTGGTCCCGCTCCCGAGCGCTCACTGCCACTGGTTTCATTGCTCTCCCACGAGAAGCCCGAGTGCGCCTATCGACCTTCCCACTTCCTGGGGAGATCAAATCGGCGACTTTTCTGCTCGCCCTCGTAAATTCTTGCTTCCTCGCAGTCGGGGTTCTGTCGGTTTCCGCCACAAATCCAGTCTCGCGCCAAAGCTTAGCTCTCGGGTCAAAGTCAAGAAGGGGTAGTTCACCCTCAACCCGCTTCCAACCTGAGCCGTTCTGTAGCGCGATGGCTACGGCACTCGCCAACATCCTGAGGGTGGTCGACGACACGAGAATGCTGGTTTCGCGCAGCGCGGGAATCGTTGACGGATCCGCGACCGCCTTCTGCAGTTCTGGCCGACTGGTCAGTAGTGCATCTAGGAAACTCCGACCAAGCTCAGTAACCTGTTCTACCGATGGAGACTGACCAGGAAATTGGGGACCTACTAAGCGCATGAGCGCATCGCGAAGCGCTGCGGTGGTATACAGGAGTGGAGCCTTAGGTGGAACCCGAGTCTTTCGTTGTTCCACCAGGTTCTTCAGTAGGGGATGGTGGGGGATCAATTCTTTATTCAAGGCTACTGCGTACGGGTCTACAGTGTTGAAGCGCGCATAAAGGGATTTAGGCACCGGCTTGGGCGTGTAGTTGACCGTAGCAAAGAGTTCGCGTCTTCCCTCGTCGCTCGCCTCAAGAACAATCCAGACTGCAATCTCGCTTTGAGTCAAGGTGCCAGAGGCATCCTTCTCCCTCGCCAGAGAAATCCCAGCGCACCGATGCTGCCCGTCAAGATATGTAACCTTGGCGCCCGTGCCTATTGTTATCCATCCGGTCCGGAGCTTCCGCCCCTCTCCGTCTGTGAGCGCCTCGAAGCTTGCGGCACGATCGATCAGGAGAACCACTGGAGGAACTATGGGTTTCTCTGAGCCGAGCAGGTAATCGCAGAATGCCCTGGCATGCTGAGGGTCGAGGATGCGCTGCTCTTCTAGCCCAGCATCCGATGGATCGAGGTCGACCGGAAATAGTCTTGGGAGATCGGACATCTTGACGGTCGTCATGTACGCGTGACGGCCACCCTGCTGCGTTTGGAAGCCGAGAAGTCGAAGTCCTTCAGGCATGTATTTCCTCCTTCAGGACAGCTTACTTGTCCGTTGAGGCTGACACGACCACATCAGCCCTTGCCACCTCGTCGGCGTGATCCTGTAACTGATGTCCGCCACTCCACGCGGGTGCCGTTGCGTCGTGGTCGGTATCCGTGGTGGAGGTGCCGGCTGTCGAGGTCTTGCGTCCAAGCGGCTGTCATCGACGGGCTTGTCGGCAAGTGGTCCTGGTGATCGCAAAGGTGGCTGGCAACTCCGTCGCGTCGCTGCTCTCTCATGAGGCCGGTCTGACCGCCTACCGGATGCCCCGACTGGGAACGACTCAGCGTAGCGGGACGGTAACCGAAGTCGCCTCTTGCGCCGTAGGTCGGGTCGTGCGAGCGTCGCCACCCTCGGGTCGTAAAGAACCTACCTTGTCCATGCAGGGTACCTGCCCGAGCACGTGGACCGGGTCGCGTCGAGTTCGACCCGGCCAAGCTCTCGGATCGTCTGAGGGCATTGGCAAAGGAGGGACATGACGACGTTCACCATCCCGAGCAGCGCGGAGGAGTTGCGTGTCGAGCTAGCAGGCATCCACGGCCTGCTCAACGCGAAGAAGTGGCAGCGTGCCGCGCTCGTCTGGGCCTTCACCGTGCCAGACGAGCGCGGTATTCCTGCCCAGGAACGGGCAAGCTCCCCCTGGTCCATCACCGGCTTCGCCGAGCTCGGGTTCACCGGGTTGAGTAAGCGGGACACCGTGGCCCGCTACCGCAACGCCTGGCAGGCCGCGATGGACGCGGGGAAGGCCCACGCAGTCGAACCGGGGGACACCGTGGACCTGCCGGACTTGGACTGGCCGCCGGACACCGGCCACCACCGCTACCTCCAGCCCGCCGAGAACGTCGGGGAACTGGTCGCAGCGGCGCGCTCCGCCGACGTCGGGGTGACCAAGGTGCTCGACATCACCGAGAACCCGCGAGCAATGGCGGTCGCGCTGGAGCACGGCAGCCCCCGGGTGGTTCGGGAGGCCCGGCAGGCGCTCGCCCGGCGGAGGGAGGCCGCCGAGCGCAGGCTCGACCGGACGATGGCCGAGCACGGCGCGATGACCCGCGAGGAACGCCGTGAGTACGAGCAGAACAAGCCTAACCGGGGGCACGAGCAGTTCTCCTGGCTGGTCGGCGTCTTCCAGGACATCGAGGCCCAGCTCCGGGCGGCAGAGCGGCGGCTCGACCGCGAGGGGCTGTTGATGGACGGCAAGCACATCGACGTCGCGCACCGGGAAGGCGATGACGCCCGGATGCGGCTGGAGCTGATCTTGCTCAAGCTCCGCAGCGACATCTCCACCGCCGACTTCGAGGGAGGCACCCGATGAGCGACAACAGCACCGACTACGAGGACCCCGATGAGGTCGCCGAGCGCCGTCAGCGGATGGTCGACGCGGTCGAGGCCAACCCGTACATCACCACGCCGGAGCTGGCGGACCTGCTCGGCGTCTCGCGGGGGAGGCTGCACTCGGATGCGCACTTCATCCGGCGGGACGGGCTCAAGCTGTGCTACCTGAGCGACCCGGAGACCGGGAGCTGGGGCTGGCTGCTGCCGGAGGCGGTGCGGGACCAGAAGCGGTACGCGCACCGGCGGGACCGAATCGTGTTCGGCCACATGGACATGGTCCAGCGGTTCATCCGGAGCGCCCGTGAGGAGCACCCGAACGACGGCTTCCTACGGCTTGTCGAGCGGACGATCAACCGGGCGGTCGAAGACCTAGAAGACCTGCTCGGTAGCGGCGAGATCGAGGGCCTTGCCCTCTGAGACGCGGACCGGACGCCCCCACCTGAACTGGGGGCGTCCGGCTTGCCCACCGAAGCACATACCCGCGGCCACCGGGACACCCCGCCTAGATTCGCGACGCTTTACTCTTCTGGGCCGACGGTCTCTTGCCTGTCCCGTGTGTAGAACTGGACGTTCCGGTGGCTCTGTCACCTACCCCACGATGCGCGAGGGCCGCATCTGCAGCGCCTCCTTGACCAGTCGGCGCAGCGAGATCTCGCCGATGCCCCTCGAGTTGGCCCGCCGGGTCTGCATGGCGACAACCCGTTGGTCGCACCGAGACCCGCGGTCAGCCAAGCTGGCCGTCAGGGAGCATCGCGCATTCCTCATTCGTTCCTCAGCAGGGTCCATCTCGGCCGGTGTTGTCCGATCACCTTCAACGAGGAAGGTGCAGGTCAGGGCAGCAATCAGTCGTTAGTAATTCTCAGTCAATGACCCGGGAATCGTCCCCGGCGTACAGGCCGACTCGTCCGTCGTCCCCCTCCGGGCCGCGGTCCCGCGGCCGGGGAGTCGGTCCGTCCTGCCGGCGGGACCCGGCCGATGAGTCGGCGCGGCGACCGGGGTCCCCCTTCCGTGGAGCGGCCGGACCGGCCGCGGCGACGACCCGGGAGGATTCGTGACGCAGTACCTGCTGTCCATGCCGCACGACTCGGCCGAGGAGCCGACGATGGCGTCGATGGACCCCGCCGAGCTGGAGGCCGCCCTGGCGGCGGCCGGTGCCTTCCTGCAGGAGCTGGTGGCGTCCGGCGCGCTGGTCTTCGCCGGGGGGCTGCACCCGCCGTCGAGCGCGGTCACCGTCGACCACACCGGGGACGACCTCGCCGTCACCGACGGGCCGTTCACGCAGGCGCCGGAGTACCTCGGCGGCTTCTGGGTCGTCGAGGCGCCGGACCGGGAGACCGCCGTCTCCTGGGCCGCGAAGGCGTCGAAGGCGCTCGGCGCGCGGATCGAGGTCCGCGCCTTCCAGGAGGTACCGGCATAGCCCCGTCCTCCAACGGGACCGATGAGATCGTCCGCGTCCGCCGGTCCGAGCTCCCGGACCGAGTCGTCGACCGGGAGGACGGATGCGGAAGATCGTCGTGCACCTGATGCTGTCGCTGGACGGCTTCTTCGAGGGACCGGACCGCGACCTGAGCTGGCACCGCGTCGACGAGGAGCTGCACCGGCACTTCAACGAGCTGCTCGCGGCCCACAGCGCCTTCCTCGAGGGCCGGGTCACCTACGAGCTCATGGAGGCGTTCTGGCCGACGGCCGACCAGGACCCGGACAACCCGCCGGTCATGCGCGAGTTCGCCGGCGTCTGGCGGGCGGTGCCGAAGATCGTCTTCTCCCGCACGCTGCGGGAGGTCGGCCCCAACGCCTCGCTGCGGGCCGAGGTGGACCCCGACGAGATCCGCGCACTGGAGCAGCGGCCCGGCGGGGACATGACGCTCGGCGGGGTCGACCTGGTCGAGACCTTCCGCCGGCTGGACCTCGTCGACGAGTACCGGCTCTACGTCAACCCGGTCGTCGTCGGCCGCGGTCGACGGCTGTTCGAGGCAGCCGACGAGCCGACCGACCTGGAGCTCGTGGAGACCCGCGGGTTCGGCAACGGGGTCGTCCTGCTGCGCTACGCCGTCCGGCGGTCCTAGTGGGTGTCGACGGTCCAGGCCCGCCGGCTCCCGGCGGCGCCGACGGCCGGGACCGGGTCGGTCAGGACGTCGGCCGGAGCCCGCCGACCCGGCCGGGGCCGCAGCTGCACGACCGCCACGGAGACCAGCACCAGCAGGCCGCCGGCGAGCTGGACCGGGGTGAGGAACTCGCCCAGGGCGAGCGCGGCCAGCGCCGTGGTGACCACGGGCTCGAACGTCGAGAGGATCGACGCGGTGGACGGTCCGGTCCTCCGCAGGCCGGCGAAGAAGGCGAGCATCGCCACGACGGTGGACACCACGGCGATGCACCCGACCCACAGCCACCCGGCCGGCCCGAGGTCGAGGTCGACGCCGCCGGTGGCCGCGGCGCGCACGGCCAGCGTGCCGGCGGCCCCGGTCATCACCAGCGCCGAGAGCACCACCGGGGGCAGGCGGTGCACCACGGTGTCGGCGACGAGGAAGTAGACGGTGTAGGTCACCGCGGCGCCGAAAGCGGCGGCCGCGCCGAGCGGGTCGAACCGCAGGGCGCCGGCGCCGAGCAGGACCAGCAGCGTCCCGGCCGACGCGACGAGCACCGCGACCACCCGGGCCGGGGTCAGCCGTTCCCGCCCGAGCGCGGCGGCGGCGAGGGTGACCAGCGCCGGGTAGGTGTAGAGCACCAGCGCCACCAGGGACGCGTCGATCCGCTCGAGCGCGGAGAAGTACAGGCCCGCCTGGGTGGCGTACCCGACCGCGCCCAGCCCGAGCCCGGTCAGCACCACCCGGCGGGGGAGCCCTCCCGGTGCCGACGGCGGCACCGCGGCGGGCCGGCCGGACCGCAGCTCCGGCCGGAGCGCCAGGACCACGCCCAGCAGCACCGCGGCCAGGGTGAACCGGAGCAGCAGCAGCGCGTCGGGCGAGACGCCGGCGGCGTAGGCGAGCTTGCCGAACACGCCCATCGCCCCGAAGCACGCCGCGGACACCAGGCACAGTGCGAGACCCACGCCCAGCAGCGTCGACCGCGGATCCGGTCACGTCCAGTGACGGTTCGTGGAGCGGACCGGTTAGCCTTCCTGCATGGTCGATCTCGACCTCCACCGCCTGCGGATGCTCCGCGAGCTGGAGGAGCGCGGCACTCTCGCCGCGGTCGCGACCGCGCTCGGCTACACCCCGTCCGCGGTGTCCCAGCAGCTCGCGGTCCTGGAGAGGGAGGCCGGGGTCCGGCTGCTGGAGAGGGTCGGTCGCGGGGTGCGCCTGACCGACGCGGGGCGCCTGCTCGCCCGGCACGCCGGCGTCCTGCTCTCGGCGGCCGAGGCCGCCCGTGCGGACCTGGCGGCGCTGACCGGCGAGGTCCGGGGCACGGTGCGGGCCGGCGGGTTGCAGTCGGCGACCCGCCGCCTGCTCATCCCGGCCCTGACGCGGATGCTGGCCGAGCGCCCGCACGTGCGGGTCGAGATCTCCGAACTGGAGCTCGAGCAGGCGCTGCCCGAGCTGCGGCTGGGCACCCTCGACGCGGTCGTCAGCGACGAGTACGACGGCCATCCCCGGCCGCGGCCGGCGGGGCTCCGGTTCGAGGTGCTGCACCGGGAGCCGCTGAGGCTGGTGCTGCCGGTCGCGCACCCGGCCGCCGCGCACGGCGGGCCCGTCGCGGTGGCGGCGCTGCGGGACGACGTCTGGGTGGCCGCGGCCGCCGGCACCGGCCACCACGCCCTCGTCGTCGGCACCTGCCGCTCGATCGGCGGCTACGACCCCGACCTGCGCCACCGGTCCAACGACGCCGACGTCCTGTTCGAGCTCGTGCGCACCGCGGGGGCCGTCGCGCTCATGCCGGCCCTCACGCTCCCGCCGGCGGACCCGACCCTGGCCGTGCGCGACGTCGCCGAGACCGACGTCGGCCGCCGGCTGACGGTGCTCACCCGGGACCAGCCCCCAGCTCCGGCGCTCAGCGCGTTCCTGGCCGCCGTCCGGACGCAGGCGCACGGGCTGGCGGCCGGGCCGGGAGCGGGGGAGCGCGACCGGCGGCGATGACTCCGGGCGCGGGCCCCGGTCTCCCCTGGCGACCGGTCGACCGCACCCCGGGAGGGCACCGTGACCGCCACCTACACCTTCGACGTCTTCTCCACCCTCGACGGCTTCGGCTCCTACGGCGAGGACGGCGACTGGGGCGGCTACTGGGGCAAGGAGGGCCCGGAGTTCCTCGACCACCGCCTCGCGCAGTACCGCGCGGAGCAGCGCCTGGTCCTCGGGGCCGCCACCTTCCGGGAGTTCGTGCAGTTCCTGGACCCGGCCCAGGTCACCGACCCGCTCAACACCCGGATGCGGACCATGCCGACGACGGTCGTGTCCACGACGCTGCAGGCCCCCCTCGACTGGCCCGACGCGACCCTCGAGCCCGGGGACGCCGTCGACGTCGTCGCCCGGCTCAAGGAGGAGTCCGCGGTGCCGCTGCGCTCGCACGGCAGCCTGTCGATGAACCGGGCGCTGATGGCCGCCGGCCTGGTCGACCGCGTGCAGGTGACGGTCTTCCCCGTGATCACCGGGAGGACCGGGACGGCACCGGTCTTCGGGGGTGCGGCCGACTTCGACCTCGAGCTGCTCGGCAGCCGGACGTTCGACGGCCGCATCCAGGAGCTCGTCTACCGGCCCACCCTGCACGGCTGACCGCCGGCGGGTCCGCCATCCCGCGACTCGTTGTCCGGTCCTGCCCCGGCCAGTACCGTCGCCCCTCCGTGGTGGGGCGTCCTCCGCGCGAGGCCCCCTGGGGTCGCCGAGGCGGGCCGCGAGGCCTTCGCCGGCTGAGCGGGGGCGCCCCGTCCGGCGTCGTCCCCGCCGGACGGGGCGCTCACCCGGCCCGGTCAGGGCCGCACGACCCGGTAGTTCACCAGCACGATCCCTGAGGGGAAGGGCCGGCACTCGATCAGCCGGAGCCTCGTGCTCGCGGTCATCGTGCCGAAGAACGGCACGCCGTCCCCCAGGAGGACGGGGACGACGGAGACGCCCAGCTCGTCGACGAGGCCGAGCTCCAGCAGCTGGGTGACCAGCCGCCCGCCGCCGAAGACGCAGACGTCCTTGCCGGGCTCGACCTCGGACCGCACGGTGTCGATCAGCCGGGTCAGGTCGCCGGAGTACGTGCGCGTGTTCCGGCCGGTCGGCAGGTCGGCGTCGTGGGTGACCACCCAGGTCGGCACGCCACCGGCACCGGCGGTGCCCATCTCCCGGTAGGTGTTCGCGCCGACGACGTAGGCCCCGGTGCGGGCCTCGGTCTCCGCGAAGCCGTAGTCCTCACCGGGGGCCATGGCGTCGTTGAGCCACGCGAGGTCCCCGGACCTCGACTGGACGAAGCCGTCCAGGCTGGCCGCCATCCCGGCGAAGACCGTCGCCATGCCGGACGAGCGTAGGCCGGGACGGCACGCGGCGGCCCCGGGCGCTGCTCCGCCGGACACGACTCCTCAGCCCGCCGTGTCGCCCTCCGCGGTGTACGAGCGGCCCGGCCAGTACGCCCACTCCTCGAAGTCCGCGACCCGGCCGTCGTCGGCGAAGCGCAGCACCCACAGGTCCCGGTACTCCTGGACCGGGTCGGTGTAGCGCACCTCCAGCCGGACCACCGCGTCCCGCCCCTCGACGGCGACCGGCTCCGCGGTCACCGTGAACGCCCGGCCCTCGTCCTCCCGCCAGAACGCCCGGATCGCCGCGTGGCCGACCTCGGACGGCTCGTAGGGGGAGCGCCGGTACCGGGCGTCGTCGGTGAACAGCCGGGCGATCCCGGCCACGTCCCCCTCCCGCCACGCGCGCTCGTACTGAGCCACCCACTGCAGCACCCCGGCGCGGTCCACGTGGCCACGCTGCCACGTCCGCCGGGACCGGCGGGGGTTCCCGCTGCCGTGCCGATCGCGCGACGATCGCCGACTCCGGACCGCCGAGGAGGGGCGCCATGACCGACACCGCTGCTGTGACGAGGACCGGCTACGCCCCGGTCAACGGACTGGAGATGTACTTCGAGGTCCACGGGCCCGCGGGGGAGCCGGCCGCCGGCCCGGTCCTCCTCCTGCACGGCGCGTACATGTCGGCCGGCGACCTCGGGCCGCTGGTGAGCGCCCTGGCCGCCACCCGCGAGGTCGTCGTCCCGGACCTGCAGGCACACGGCCGGACGGCGGACGTCGACCGCCCGATCACCTACGAGGGCCTGGCCGACGACGCCGCGGCCCTCCTCGCTCACCTCGGCATCGAGCGCGCCGACGTCCTGGGTTTCAGCATGGGCGGCGCCGCGGCGCTGCAGGTGGCCGTCCGCCACCCGGGCGTGGTCCGGACGCTGGTCGTGGTGTCGGCGTCGCACTCCAGCGAGGGGATGCAGCCGGAACTGCTGGAGATGATCCCGACCATCACGCCTGAGGCGTTCGCCGGCACTCCGATGGAGGAGGGCTACCGGGCGCTCGCGCCCGACCCCGACCACTTCCCGGTCCTCGTCCAGAAGCTCAAGACGCTCGACGAGACCCCCTTCGACTGGTCCGCCGAGGACATCCGCGGGATCACCGCGCCCACCCTGGTCGTCGCCGGGGACGCCGACGCCGTCCGCGCCGAGTCCGCGGTCGAACTCTTCCGCCTCCTCGGCGGCGGCGCGATGGGCGATCTGGCCGGCCTCCCACGGGCGCGCCTGGCCATCCTGCCGGGGACCACCCACTTCATACCGCCGGGCAGCGGCGTCCTCGACCGCCTGGACTGGCTGCTCCCCGTGGTCCTCGCGCTCTTCGACGAGCCGCCCGGGGGGACGCCCTGACCCTGCGGGAGGGGTCAGTCGTGGACGAGGACGACCTCGTACCGGTCCGCGGTGGGCGGGATGCCGGTGTCGAAGTGCGTGTTCACGACGGCGAGCCGTCCCTCGTGCCGGATGGCGGTCGCCGGGGTCCGGAAGAGGTCGCTGGTGATGACCTCCACGACGGACCCGGACGCCAGGTCCCAGCTCAGCCGGACCTCGCTCACCCGGTCGGTGTTCTGCACCGCCCACAGCGAGTCGCGGTGCAGCTCGATGCCGTCCACGGACGGCACGCTCACCCCGGCGACGACCGCGCTGTCGCCGGTGGCGGGGTCGACCGTGTAGAGCTCGCCGTTGGTCGAGTGCGCGACCACGAGCGTGGCGCCGTGGTGCGCGGCGTCGATGCCGTTGAGGTTGATCTCGCCGGCGGTGTCGGCCGCCGGCCCGTGCAGCGGCAGCGTGCGGAACGGCCCCGGCCGCCCGGAGGAGTCGATCGGCACGTGGTACAGCACGGCGCGCCGGCTGTCGGTGAACCACGCGCCCGCCGGGGTGACGACGACGTCGTTGACCAGCGTGGTGAACGGACCCCCGGGCGGCGACGGCGGCGCGAACTGGTAGGTGGCGACCGTCTTCCCGGTGTGCAGGTCGTAGACGTGCGCCTGGCCGGGGCCGCCGCCGGCGACGTAGAGCAGGCCGTGCCGGAGATCGGCGTCCATGCCGACCGCCCACCGGCCGGCCGGTGCGTCGATGAACAGCTCGGCGGTCCCCGCCTCCAGGTCGCCGCGGAAGACGTCGCCGGCGAACAGGTCGCCCGCGTAGAACGTGTCGCCCCCGCCCGCCGCGATGCCCTCGGCCGAGGTGGCGCCCGGCAGGACGATCACCTCCGGCCAGGACGCCGCCGCGGACGGGACGGTCGTGACCGTCAGGGCGACCGCGCCCGTCACCACCACCGCCGCTCGCAGGGAGCCGGTCGTCCTCCGCGTCGTCGGCACGGCTGCCTCCGGTGGGCGTCGTCGGTCGTGCGGTCGTCCCCGCCCGGACCACCGTGGCCCGCCCGCGGCCTGCGGGACAGGGCCCAACGCCCCGGTACCGGGCGGCGGTCGGGTCACGGTGGACAGCAGCAGGGACCTGGGACCTCGACGGCCGCGCGTCGCTCAGTCGTCGACCCCTCGGCGGTGGATCGGGCTGTCCGGGTTCAGGAGCGAGTGCTTCCGCCCGTAGACGGCGTAGACGACCAGCCCGATCAGCAGCCAGACCCCGAAGCGGGCCCACGTCTCCCACGGCAGCTGCCAGATGAGGAACAGCGACGCGAGCACCCCGAAGGCCGGGACGACGGGCATGAGCGGCAACCGGAACGGCCGCGGCGTGTCCGGCCGCGTGTAGCGGAACAGGATGACCGCGACGCAGACCACGATGAACGCCGACAGGATGCCGATGTTCGTCAGGTCCGCGACGGCGCGGATCGGGAAGACGCCGGCCAGCACGGCCGCCCCCACACCGGCGATCCACGTGACCCGCTGCGGGGTGCCGGTCCGGTCCACCTTGGCGAACCACGGGGGCAGCAGCCCGTCGCGGCTCATGGAGAACCAGACGCGGGTGACGCCGAGCAGGAAGGTCAGCATCACCGTCAGGATGGACAGCACGGCGAAGACGGAGATGATGCTGGCGATCACCGGCAGGCCCACGCTCTCGAAGGCGGAGGCGAAGCCCGCGGTCGGGTCGATGTCCCGGTAGTCCTGCATCCCGGTGAGCACCAGCGTCGCGGCGACGTAGAGCACCATCGCGATGACCAGCGACAGGATGATCGCCTTCGGCATGTGCTCCTTGCCGTGCTCGGCCTCCTCGGCGGCGGTGCTCATGGCGTCGTAGCCGAAGACCGCGAAGAAGACGGTGGCCGCGCCGGTGAGCACCGGGCCGAAGCCGGACGGCAGGAAGGGGTCGTAGTTCCCCGCCTCGGTGTAGAAGACGCCGAGCCCGATGATGCCGAGGATCAGCAGGATCTTGATCCCCACCGCCACCAGCTCGAACCGGCCGAAGGTCCGCGTGCCGCGGCTGAGGATGAACGTGACCAGCAGGCAGATCAGGACGGCGGGGGCGTTGACGACGCCGCCCTCCTCGGCGGACGCGGTGAGCGACGTCGGCAGGGTGAGCCCGAGGTTGTCGAGCAGCTCGCCGAGGTAGCCGGAGATGCCGATCGCCACGACGGCGACGATGGCGATGTACTCCAGGAGCAGGTCCCAGCCGATGAACCACGCGACGAGCTCGCCGAGGGCGACGTAGCCGTAGGTGTAGGCGGACCCGGCCCGCGGGATCATCCCGGCGAACTCGGCGTAGGACAGCGCCGCCGCCGCCGACGCCAGGCCCGCGATCAGGAAGGCGATGAGCACGGCCGGCCCGACGGCCTCGTTGTCCGCGTCGCCGGCGGCCACGAGCCCCGCGAGGGAGAAGATCCCGACGCCGATGATGCCGCCGACCCCGATCGCGGTCAGCTGCCACAGCCCCAGGCTCTTGGCGAGCGCGCCGCCGGCGGTGCGTTCCTCGGCGTCGTCCATCTGCTCGACCGGCAGGCGCCGCCAGACGGAGCGCTGGTCCCGAGTGCTCATGGACGTCCCCTCGTCGCGGGCCCCGTGTGCGGCGAGCGTGCCCGCGTCCCGGCGGGTCGGCAAAGCGGGGCGCCGGCACGACGGTGCGTCGGCACGGTGGCGCGTCGGGGCGGCGGCGGAGCGGGGCCTTGTCGGCCGGGCGGCGGGGGAGCACCGTGGCGGGGAGCGACGCGGGAGGTGGGATGCCGAAGCGACTGGTCGTGTGCTGCGACGGCACCTGGAACACCCCGGACCAGGTGGCCGAGGGCCGGCCGTGCCCGACCAACGTCACCAAGCTCGCCCTGGAGGTCGCCCCGGCCGGCGACGACGGGCTGCGGCAGTGCGTCTACTACCTGCGCGGGGTCGGCACCGCCCGTGGCGAGCGGTACCGCGGTGGCGCGTTCGGCGTGGGGCTGTCCCGCGCCGTCAAGGACGCCTACCGGACGATCGTGGACGAGTACGACCCCGGCGACGAGCTGTGGTTCTTCGGGTTCAGCCGTGGCGCGTTCACCGCCCGCAGCACCGCCGGCTTCGTCCGCACCGCCGGGGTGCTGGAGCGCCGCCACGCCGGCCGGCTCGACGAGGCCTACGAGCTCTACCGGTGCCGGGAGGCCCACCCCCGCGGCACCGAGGCCGAACTGTTCCGGCGTTCCTACTCCCACGAGCCCGGGATCCACTTCATCGGCGTCTGGGACACCGTGGGCGCGCTCGGGCTGCCGGTGCGCGGGCTGGGCTTCGTCAACCGGCGGTGGGCGTTCCACGACACGACGCTGAGCTCGAAGGTGCGCAACGCCTTCCAGGCGCTGGCCGTGGACGAGACGCGCCGCGCCTTCCGGCCCACGCTGTGGGAGCCGCGCGAGGGCGACGCCCGTCCGGAGGGCCAGCGGCTGGAGCAGGTCTGGTTCTCCGGCGTGCACTGCGGCGTCGGCGGCGGCTACCGCGACACCTCGCTGTCCGACGTCGCCCTGCTGTGGATGGTGGACCGGGCCCGCGAGTGCGGCCTCGCCTTCAACCCCGACGCGTTCCACCGCGACGCCTCCGCGCCGCCCTCGCCCGACGGGGCCCCGGACGACAACCGCCCGCGCCCGGTGCCCGACCCGCTCGGCGAGCTGCGGGACTCCCGCACCGGCCTCTACCGGCTGCTGCCGCGGTACCACCGGCCGATCGGCGTGGGCCACCCGCGCACCGAGAGCCTGGCCTCGACCGCCGTCCGGCGGTACCTGCAGGACGAGCGCTACCGCCCGCCCGGCGTCGCCGCGTTCCTCGCCCGCGGCGGCCCGCGCACCGAGGTCGACGCCGGTCGGCGGTCAGCGGGCGGCGGACGCCCGCTGCCACTCCCGCGGACTCATCCCGAAGGCCTCGCGGAACCGGCGGGCGAAGTGGCTGGGGTCGGCGAAGCCGCAGGCGCGGGCGGTCGCGGCGATGGACCGCTGCCGTCCGGCGGGTGAGGCCAGCCGGGCGCGCGCGGCCTCCAGCCGCCGGGCGATGACCTCCTGCTCGAGGCTGGCGCCGGCCGCGGCGAAGGCCTTGTAGAGCTGCCGGACCGAGACGCCGTGCGCCCGGGCGACGGCGGCCGGGGTGAGACCGGGGTCGGTGAGGTGCCGGGCGACGTGCGCCCGCACCCGGGTCACCAGCGTGTCCTCCCGCACCGGCGGGCCGTGGCGGTCGTCGCCGGCCGCGGACACGACGAGCGCGCGGACCAGCTCGACCGTGGCCGCGCCGAGCGCGGCGGCCCCCGGGTCGGCCGACAGCGCCGCCGCGTCGTCGGCGATCCGCTGCAGGTGCGCGCGCACCAGCCCGTGCAGCGCGCTGGCCCGCAGCCGCGGCGCCGCCCGGCGGACGACGTCGACCGGCAGGCCGAGCCGGTCGAGGGGGACCAGCAGTGCGCGGGACCCGCCGCCGGTCGCGCAGGCGAACCCGTAGGGC
This sequence comes from Geodermatophilus sp. SYSU D01180, assembly GCF_054050415.1. NCBI lineage: Bacteria > Bacillati > Actinomycetota > Actinomycetes > Geodermatophilales > Geodermatophilaceae > Geodermatophilus > Geodermatophilus sp. SYSU D01180. The sequence continues at coordinate 597,774 of NZ_JBJGZH010000001.1, forward strand.
GCGCTCATGTCCACGAGCACCAGGTCCCCGCCCTCGACGAGCTGCTCGTGGCCGAGCTGGTCGAACTCGCCCCGGCCGCGGTGCTGGAAGGCCAGCGCCACCAGTGGGGCTTCGTCGCGGGCGACGTGCCGCCGGGTGCGCACCATGCGGAACCGGGTCGCGTCGGTGGCCAGCAGCACCGCTGTCCCGTACGGGAACGCCTGCACCCGCGCCTGCACCTCCGCGGGGTCCTCGCGGTGCTCGACGCGGCAGGCCGCCGACGCTTCCTGCACCGCGACGCGGAAGGCCTCGGCGCGGTCGGCGCGGGGGAGCGGGGTGGTGTCGAAGAGCAGCATCGCGGCGTCCCTGGGCCTCGGGCGGCTGACGTCCCCGTGGACGCCGCCGAGCCTGGCAGAGCCGGGCCGCGTCCGGTACCCGCAGGTGTGCAGCCAGGGACCGGAGTCGTGCAGGCAGGGACCCGTCGCCGGCCGGGGCCGCTGCCAGGCTCGCGCTGACCGGCCACCACCCCGAGGGAGCGACCGTGACCACGCCACCGGCACCCCGCACCGCACCGGGCACCACCGCACCGGGCCCCACCGCACCGGACACCGTCGTCCTGATCCACGGCTTCTGGGTGACCCCGCGCAGCTGGGAGCACTGGAAGACGCACTACGAGCAGCGCGGCTTCCGCGTGCTCACCCCGACCTACCCCGGCTTCGAGGGCGAGGTCGAGGCGCTCAACGCGGACCCGACGCCGATCGCCGAGGTCACGCTGCCGGCCATCGTCGAGCACCTGTCCGCGCTGGTCCGCGGGCTGGACCGCCCGCCGGTCCTCATGGGCCACTCCGCCGGCGGGACGTTCACGCAGCTGCTGCTCGACCGCGGCCTCGGCGCGGTGGGCGTGGTGTTCAACTCGGCGCCGACCGAGGGCGTGCGGGTGGTGCCGCTGTCGCAGCTGCGCTCCACCTGGACGGTGCTCAAGAACCCCGCCAACCGCCACCGCGCCGTCGGGCTGACCGAGGAGCAGTGGCACTACGCCTTCGCCAACACGTTCCCCGAGGACGAGTCGCGGGCCCTCTACCAGCGCTACCACATCTCGGCGTCGGGCCGGATCCTGTGGAACTCCGTGCTGGCCAACCTCATGCCCGGCCCGCAGGACGCGCACGTCGACTACGGCAACGAGGCGCGGCCTCCGCTGCTGTTCGTCTCCGGCGGCGAGGACCACCTCATGCCGCCGTCGGTGCAGCGGTCGAACGCGGCGCACTACCGCGGCGACACGGTGACCGAGGTGCGCGAGTACCCCGGCTACCCCCACCTGCTGCCGGCCTCGCCGGGCTGGGAGGCGATCGCCGACGAGGCCCTCGACTGGGCGCTCGCCCACGCGACCGGACCACGTCCGCAGGTCGCCGGCGCGCAGTGACGTGCGGCTGACGCACGTCGGCGGCCCGACGCTGCTGGTCGAGGTCGCCGGGCGGCGGCTGCTCACCGACCCCACCTTCGACCCGCCGGGCCGCTCCTACGCCTTCGGCTGGGGCACCGGGTCGACCAAGACGGCGGGACCGGCGCTGGCCCCCGCCGACGTCCTGCCGGTCGACGCCGTCCTGCTCAGCCACGACCACCACGCCGACAACCTCGACCACGCAGGCCGCGCCCTGCTCGCCGAGGTGCCGGTGGTGGTGACCACCGCGTCCGGTGCCCGCCGGCTCGGCAACGGCGCCCGCGGCCTGCGCGACTGGCAGACGACGGTGCTCGAGACGCCGGGGCTCGCGCCGCTGGAGGTGACCGCCACGCCGGCGCGGCACGGGCCGCCGCTGAGCCGCCGGCTGGTCGGCGACGTCGTCGGGTTCGCCGTCCGGGAGGCCGGCTCGGACGGCGGGGCACTGTGGATCTCCGGGGACACGGTGGCCTTCGCCGGGCTGCGCCGGGTCGCCGAGCGGCTGCGGGTCGACGTCGCGGTGCTGCACCTGGGCGGGGTGCGCTTCCCGGTCACCGGGCCGGTGCGGTACTCGATGACCGGGCGGGAGGCCGCCGCCGTGTGCCGGGCGACCGGGGCGCGGGTCGTCGTCCCCGTGCACCACGAGGGGTGGAGCCACTTCCGGCAGGGACGGGCGGCGGCCGAGCGCGACCTGGCCGCCGCGCCGGACGACGTCCGCCGGCGGTTCCGGTGGCTCGACCGGGGGATGCCCACCGACGTGTGACGCGCTCCTGCTGGCACGCGGGGTCGTCGGCCGCGATCATGGCGTGATGACGGTCACCGCGATGCCGGCACGGGCCCGCTGGGTGTGGGACGCACGCGACCGGACCCGCGCGGTCCGCGTCTCCGCGCACCCGGCGCAGGGCCTGGTCAACCTGAGCATCTGGCGCGACGACGCGTGCGTCGGCACCGTCAAGCTCCGGCCCGACGAGGTGGCCGGCCTGGTGTCCGGGCTGACCGAGAGCCTGGCCGAGCTCGCGGTGACGCCGCCACCCGCCCCGGCGACCCCAGCCACGGTCACCGACCTGGAGACGCGGCTGGCCGCCGTCGAGTCGCGGCTCGAGGCGCCGCGCCCGTCCGCGGCCGGCCGCCTGCGCACCCTCGCCGCGCGGGTGGCCGATCGCCTGCCCGGGCGCGGCTGAGCCCCGTCCGTACATTCGAGGGGGTGACCGTCACCCCCGGCGTCTCCGTCGCCCTCGGTACCCGCTTCGCCACCGCGCTGCCGGAGATGGCGGTGCCGTGGCAGGCCGTGGAGACGCCCGACCCGCGGCTGCTGGTGCTCAACGAGCCGCTGGCCGCGGAGCTCGGCCTGGACGCCGAGGCGCTGCGCGGTCCCGCGGGCGTCGGGCTGCTCACCGGCACCGTCGTGCCCGAGGGCGCGCGGCCGGTGGCCCAGGCCTACGCCGGCCACCAGTTCGGCCACTACAACCCGCGGCTCGGCGACGGCCGCGCGCTGCTGCTCGGCGAGCTCACCGCCGCCGACGGCCGGCCGGTCGACCTGCACCTCAAGGGCTCGGGCGCCACGCCGTTCTCCCGCGGCGGCGACGGGCTGGCCGCCGTCGGGCCGATGCTGCGCGAGTACGTCGTCAGCGAGGCGATGCACGCCCTCGGCATCCCCACGACCCGCTCGCTCGCCGTCGTCGCCACCGGGCGGCCGGTGCGCCGGGAGACCCTGCTGCCCGGCGCCGTCCTCGCCCGCGTGGCCGCCGGCCACCTGCGGGTGGGCAGCGCGCAGTACGCCCGCGCCACCGGCGACGACGACCTGCTGCGCCGGCTGGCCGACGAGGCGATCGCCCGGCACCACCCGGCCGCCGCGGACGCCGACCGGCCGTACCTCGCGCTGTACGAGGCCGTCGTCGCCGCGCAGGCGGACCTGGTGGCGCGCTGGATGCTCGTCGGCTTCGTGCACGGCGTGATGAACACCGACAACGTGACGCTGTCCGGCGAGACCATCGACTACGGGCCGTGCGCGTTCCTGGAGGGCTACGACCCCGACACCTGGTTCAGCTCGGTGGACGAGGGCGGGCGCTACCGGTTCGGCAACCAGCCGCTGGCCGCCGAGTGGGACCTCGCCCGCCTGGCCGAGGCGCTGCTGCCGTTGTTCGCCGGCGAGCAGGAGCAGGCGGTCGCGCTGGCCGTCGAGGCGCTCGGCGGCTTCCGCCCGCGCTTCGACGCCGCGCTGCTGGCCGGCTGGCGGGCGAAGCTGGGCCTGCCCGCCGGGCTCGTCGACGAGGTGACGCAGGGCCTGGTCGAGGACCTGCTCGGGCTGCTGCAGGCCGGCCGGGTCGACCTCACCTCCGCGGTGCGGGCGCTGTCGGCGGCCGCGCGCGGCGACGCCGAGCCGGTCCGCGAGCTGGTCCTCGACCTCGCCGGGATCGACGCCTGGCTGGAGCGGTGGCGGGCGCTGGCGCCGGACGCGGACGCCATGGACCGGGTCAACCCCGTGTACGTGCCGCGCAACCACCTCGTCGAGGAGGCGCTGACCGCGGCCACCGCCGGCGACCTCGGCCCGGTCGAGCGGCTGGTCGAGGTGGTCCGGCGGCCGTTCGAGGAGCAGCCCGGGCTGGAGCGCTACGCCGCGCCCGGCCCCGGGGGCCCGTTCGTCACGTTCTGCGGCACCTGACCGCCCCGGAGCACCTTGTCCCGCCGGGCGCGGCGGGTCGATGCTGCGGCATGGCGTCCAAGAAGCGGTCCGGCCCCTCCGTCGAGGAGGCCCCCAGGTCCACCGGCAAGGTCCCCACGGCGTACTACGAGGAGGAGATGGCCCGCCTCCAGGTGGAGCTGGTCAAGCAGCAGGAGTTCATCCGCGCGCGGGGCCTGCGCGTCGTCGTCCTGTTCGAGGGCCGCGACGCGGCCGGCAAGGGCGGCGCGATCCAGCGGATCACCGAGTCGGTCAACCCGCGGGCCACCCGGGTGGTGGCGCTGCCGGCGCCGACCGAGCGCGAGCGCGGGCAGTGGTACTTCCAGCGCTACGTGGAGCACCTGCCCACCCGCGGCGAGATGGTCCTGTTCGACCGGTCCTGGTACAACCGCGCCGGCGTCGAGCGGGTCATGGGCTTCTGCACCGACGAGGAGTACGAGGAGTTCCTCCGCGCCTGCCCCGAGTTCGAGCGGATGCTCGTCCGCAGCGGGATCACCGTGCTCAAGTACTGGTTCTCGGTCAGCGACACCGAGCAGGAGAAGCGGTTCCAGGCGCGGCTGCACGACCCGACCAAGCGCTGGAAGCTCAGCCCGATGGACCTCGAGGCGCGCAACCGCTGGGTCGAGTTCTCCAAGGCCAAGGACGCGATGTTCGCCGCCACGGACATCCCCGAGGCGCCGTGGTGGGTGGTCGAGGCCGACGTCAAGAAGCGCGCCCGCCTCAACGTGATCTCGCACCTGCTCGCCCAGGTGCCCTACGAGGACCTCACCCCCGAACCGCCGGAGCTGCCGCCGCGGCCGCCGGTCGACGAGGACTACGTGCGCCCGCCGCTGGACAGCCAGCGGTTCGTGCCCGACGTCGTCCCCTGACGGTCAGGGGAGGACCGGCAGCACCACGCACGAGGGGTGCGCGGCGTCGTGCCGCACCTCGAAGCGGTTGGCCCGCAGCTCCGTCGCCGTGCCCAGCGGCGCGCCGGTGCCCGGGTTGCGCGCGAACCGCGGGAACGCGCCGCCGCTGACCTGCACCCGCACCCGGTGGCCGGCCCGGAACCGGTACGCGGTGGGGAACAGCGCGACGTCGACGGCGAGGGTGCCGTCGCCCGCGACCGCGACGTCGTCGGCCGGGACGGTGCGCGGGTCGAGCCGGCGGATCCCGTCGACGACGTTGCGCGAGACGCCGGCAGGGTCGACGTCGCAGACGCGGACGAAGACGTCGGCGTGCGGCAGCCCCGTGCGCAGGTGCACCCGCGCCCGCACCGGCCCGACGACGTCGAGGTCGGCGGCCAGCGGGGGGCCGGTGAACACCAGGACGTCGTCGCGCGCCTCGACGTCCCGGTTGTCGGCCTGCTTGCCCGGCGGCTGCAGCAGCGGCCCGCCGACGCTCGGCGTCGGGTCGGCCGGGTCGTAGGTGAACCGGCTGGGCGCCCCGTCCTCCGGTGCGCCGCCGAGGCCGCCGCCGGCGCGCAGGTGGAGGACCTCGTCGCGGGCCTGCGCCGGGGGCCACTGGTCGAGGTCCAGCCAGCGGCCGGCCCGCTGCAGGAACACCCGGACGGCGGCGCCCTTGGGCACCGGCCCGCCCAGCAGGTGGTGGTCGAGCCAGGCGACGTCGCTGCGCAGGACCGCCCGCAGCTCGCCCAGTTCGCCGTGCAGCCAGGGGCCGACGGTGATCCGCACCGGGACGCCGGCGGCCTGCAGGGCGGTGACGTCGGCCATCTGCCCGGCGACGAACAGGTCCCACCAGCCGGTGACCATGTTGACCGGCGGCATGCGGGTCAGGTCGGCGTCGCCGTGGTCGGCGGCGGACCAGAACGGGTCGCCGGGCTCGGAGTGCGCCACGTAGTCCCGCCAGAAGGGGACCGGTGCGCCGGCCACCGGGACGTCGGCGGCCTGCAGCGGCAGCCGCTGCAGCGCGCGGCGGACGCGCTCGCGCAGCCGGGGGTTCGGCAGGCCGCCGAGCAGCCCGCCGCGCTCCTGCCGGCCGATCTGCGCCGACCAGGCGAGCGCCGTGTGCACCGAGGGCGCGCCGCCCGGGAAGAAGACCGTGTCGCTGACGTCGGCCGAGGTGATGTGCGGCGACACCGAGGTGAGCGGCGGGTCGGCGTAGGGCGCCACCGCCCACTGCGTGTGGCCGAAGTAGCTGCCGCCGGTGGTGGCCACCCGGCCGTCGCACCACGGCTGGGCGCGCAGCCAGGCGACGGTGGCCAGGCCGTCCTCGTGCTCGGTGGTGAACGGGCGGAAGTGCCCGCCCGAGCCGAACGTGCCGCGGGTCGCCTGCAGGAAGACGGTCAGGCCGCGCCGGGCCAGGGGCGCGGCGAACAGCTGCCCGCCCGCACCGGCCCGGCCGTACGGCGTGCGGACGAGGACGACCGGCTGCGGTCCGCGCGCGTCTGCGGGGCGCCACAGGTCGCCCACCAGCGTGACGCCGTCCGGCATCGGGACCGGCAGGTCCCGCTCGACGGTGTGCGTGCCGGTGGTGGGGCGCAGCCCCAGCGCGAGGTCCGCGGCCAGGGCACCCAGCCTGCGCAGGACGGTCATGGCCGGACGCTACCGACCGTCCTCAGGTCCGCTCCGCGCGCTCCTTGAGCGCCCGGTTCATGGCCTCGAAGGCGGGCAGCGTGCTCCGCCGCAGCGACCGCGCCAGCAGCGGGACGAGCACGCCGCGGAAGGTCTCCTCCTGGACCAGCCGGGTGCCCGCCCCGGCGGGCTCGAGGCGGAAGGCGTGCTCGCCGTCGAACACGCCGGGGACGCCGAGCCGGCCGAGCCACCGCAGCTCGCGGGCCGGGGCGACCTCGAGCAGGCGCGGGCGGATGGTCAGCACCCGCCCGCCCACCGGCTGCATCCGCAGCGACAGCCGGGCGCCGGGGGCGACGTCGCCCTCGGCCCGGACGATGAACGGGTTCCACTCGGGATAGGTGCCCAGGTCCGTGAGCACGGCCCACACCCGCTCGGGCGGCGCGGCGATCTCGATCGCGGTGGACAGCTGGGTCATCGCGCGGGGCTCCTCGGGTCGGCGTCGGCCCACCGTGGCCGACGTCGTCCGGCGCCGTCGAGGGCTGTCCGCGCGGCTGGGGGCCGGCGCCGTGCCGTACGACGCCGCGACCGCCGGGCGGGTGCGCCGGCTGCTCGCGCCGCACGCGCCGGCCGAGGAGCGGGTGGTCGCCGGTGGCCTGTCCTCCAGCGTGGGCGGCCGGGTGGTCTGCGGGGTGACGGCGGCCGCGCCGGCGGGGCGGGTCGGCGCGGACGCCGTCCCGGGGCTGCCGGCGCAGCCGCACGTCGGGCCGGTGGGGCTGGGCTCGCGGCACGTGCAGGCGTTCGTCCTCGTCGACCGCCGGCGACGCGACCGACGCCGACCTGGCCGGGTGGTTGCGGCGTGGTCTCGCCGTGGCCGCGGGACCCCGCTGAGCCGCCCCGCCGACCTACGCTCGTCGCGCCGAGGGCCGGAGTCGACCCGGAGGGGGCGGTGACCATGACGCGGAGCCCTGACTTCCTGCCCGTCCTGAGCCGGGGACGGCATCGCACGCCCGTGCGCGGCGCGTGCTTCCTCGAGTACACGGCCCTGCTGGCCGGTGAGCCGTTCAGCGACGCCCCGGCGTGCGTCGACGCCGAGCTGGCCGCCGTCCTGCGGCACGCCAACGACGTGCTCACCGACGCCGACCGGCCGCGCCTGGTCCCGCTGCTGGGCCGGGCGATCGGCCTGGCCGTCCCCGCGGAGACGGGGCGGCTGCGGAGGGAGGCCGCGCGGCGGTTCGCCGCGGCCGTCGGGTCGACGCTGTCGGTGGAGGAGCGGCGGTTCGTGCGCACCGCGCACGTGGACCGGCTGTTCTGGTCGCTGATGTTCGAGCCGGTGCCGGTGAGCACGTCCGCGGCGTGGGTCGACCGCCTCGTCGAGCGGCTGGACCTGCTGCACGGCTGCTACGAGTCGGTGGTCGCGGAGCTCGCCGCGCGGCCCGCGCCCGTGGTCGGCTGACGGCCCGCGTGACGCTGCCGCCGGCCGTCGTCCGCGTGCGGGGGGAGGCCTCCGCCGACCACCCGCCCGACTGCGCGACGCTCGCGGTGCACGTCCGCGAGGTCTCCCCGGACGGCCGCGCCGCGGCGCTGGCGCTGGCGTCGGAGGTCGCCGCCGGGCTGCGTGCGGCGCTCGCCGGGGTCGCCGGGGTGCGGGCCGTGGTGCTGTCGCGGGTGGCGGTGCACGAGCGGTTCGTCTGGGACACCGGCACCGCCGAGCGGGCCGGCTGGGAGGCGACCGTGGGCGGCACCGTGCAGGCCGACGCGGGCGCCGTCCCGGAGCTGGCCGAGGTCGTGGCGGCGGCCGGCGCCGGGATCGGCGGCGTCTCCTGGGACCTCGACGACCCGGCCGCCGCGCGCCGCGCCGTCCGCCGGTCCGCCGTCGCCGCCGCCCGCGAGGCCGCCACCGACCTCGCCGACGCCGTCGGCCGCCCGCTCGGGCCGCTGCTGGAGCTGGCCGACCCGGGGCTGTCCTCCGCGGTGCCCGGCGCTCCCGAGACCATGGCGGTCATGGCCCTCGGCGGCGGTCCCGCGCTGGAGCTGGACCCGCAGGACGTCGTCGTCCGCGCCGTCGTCGAGGCGACCTTCGCCCTGGGGGAGTGACCCGGGGTCGTGCCATGATCGGCCGGTCGGCGCCGGACCCCGCCCGGGGACACCCGCCGGCCCCGACCCGCGAGACGGTCCGTCCCCGTGGCGCCGGCCCGGCGGTCCCCGCCGGCTCCCCGCCGCGGGGCGTCCCGTCCGCGCGAGGACCGACATGACCACGCAGCTCTCCCGCCCGCCGTCGCCCTGGCCGGGCTCGCGCCACGAGACCGAGCACCGCTGGGACCTCGACGACGTCGTCTCGCTGGCCGACGCCGCTGCGCGGGTCCGCGCACTGGCCGCCGAGCTCCGGGCCGCGCACGCCGCCGGCTGGACGCTGACCCAGCCCATGCGCGACGGCCACCTGCTCGCGACCCGCCCGTCCCGGCGGCAGCGCGCCGCCACGTCCCCGGCCCCGGTGCCGCTGCCGGCGACCGGCGTCGCCCCGGTCCTGCGCTGGCGGGTCCGGGTGGTCGACGAGCCGCCGGTCCCCGGCGACGCCGTGCTGTCCCTCGGAGCCGTCCCCGGCAGCCCGGTCGTGGCCCGCGGCGAGGGCGGACCCGTGCAGGTGGGCGGGCCGGACCTGCCCTCCGAGGTGCTCGCCGAGCTCGCCCGCCAGGTGCCGGCGGCGGAGCTCGGCTCCCGGCGGTGGGCGGTCGTGGCGGCCCGGGTCGGTCCCGGCCGCGACCTGGTCGCCGAGGGGAGCGCCCTGCGGGTGCACGCCGTGACCGGAGGAGTCCTCGTCCGGACGGTCGAGTCGCTGACCTTCCGGCACGCGGCCGACCGCGCCGCGACGCTGCCCGACGCGGCGGCCGCCTACGAGCGGCTCGCCCGGGCGGCGGAGGCGATGGCCGCGGCGGGCGGGCGGCTGACCGAGACCGACGACGGCCTGCTGCACGTCCGGTACGGCCGCTGACGTCGGCGCGCGCCAGGGCAGCCGGGCACCTCGGCAGGGAGGCGGCGGCTGCGGCACTGCGGTGCGGTGAGGACGGGTGTCGGCTCGGCGCGTTCGCAGGAGCCGACACCCGCCGGCTCGGTCAGAACGGTGGTGGGTCGTCGGCCGGGTCGGCCGGTGGCGGTGGTCCGGTGCCGGCCGGTGGTGGGTCGGGCTCAGCTAGTGGTGGTCGCACGCCCGGTGGGCGGGTCGTCCGGGTGATGCCCGAGGGCGCGGTGACGGTGAGGATCCCGTCGGCGGTCATGTGGAAGCGCCAGCCGCGGGCGAAGGTCTTGAGGCGGTGGTGGCTGCGGCACAGGCAGCACAGGTCGGCGCAGTCGGTGGTGCCGCCGGGGGCGTGCGGGACGACGTGGTCGGCGTCGGCCCAGCCGACGCGCTGGCCGCAGGTGGGGAAGCGGCAGGTGCGGTCGCGGGTGCGCACGAACCGCCGCTGCGCCGCGGAGGGCTCGCAGCGCTCGACCGCGGCCGGGCGATCGAGCACCGCGCACTCGCAGTCGGTATCGGTGTCAGGGTGGTCGGGGCAGCCGCGGCCGGCCAACCGGCCCAGCTGGTCCAGCTGGTCCAGCGTGCTCGTCGCGCGCAGGGTGCCGTCGTCGTCGACCAGCGTGAGGGTGACCGACCCGCCCTCCGGCGCCCGGACGCCGAGCCCGTCCAGTTGGGTCAGCAGTTCGCGGAGGTGGGCGGCGGTGATCGGCAGCCCGTTCACCGCACCGGCCTCGGTGCTGCGGCCGGCCAGGGCGCCGAGGGTGGCGATGACCTGCAGGTGCGCCGTCACCGGCGGCCGGCCGGTCTCCCCGGGGCGCTGCAACAGGTCGGCGTAGACCCGGGTGCGCAGCTGCCCGATCGGGCGGGGATCGCCGTCGGCCTCGAGCATCCGGGCGAGTTCGTCGATGAAGGCGGAGCAGGCGGCGGCGACGTCGGTGGGCAGGTCGGCGGCGAGGGTGGCCATGCCGTCGAACGGGCAGTCGTAGAGCCGCACGTCGGCGTGCCGTTCGGCCCGCGCACGGCGGGCATCGATGGGGGCGGCGTCGGCCTCCTGCAGCAGCGCCAGCGCCCGCGCCCGCAGCCTGCGGACCGTCAGCGCCGGGGCGTTGGGCAGCACCCGGGCCTCGATCGCCCGGCGGTCGCCGCGGTGGTGTGCTCCAGCACCTCGACCAGCGCCCTGGCGCGGGCCTCGTCCACCTCCCCGGCGGCCAGCGCCGCCCAGGTGCCGGGCAGGTACGTGCGGTACGTCCACGCCCGGTGCGCCAGGTGCGAGGCGGTGCCCCGGCCGACGTTGAGCACCACCGCCAGCTCGGCGGTAAAGAACTCCGACACACCCGGCAGCTCGGGATCCGGCGCCCACGACCGCGACCGGGCACCCGGCGTACCGGGCGCGGGATCGACATCGGCCGGGCGGGCCTCGGCCAGGCGCAGCACGAGCTCGGCCTCGTAGGCCGCCTCCATCGCCTTGCGCGCCTGCACCCGCTGCAGCTCCGCGGCCGCCTGCTCATCGGACAGCATCGCCACCGGCAACCGCGCGATGGTGACCGGCTGGTCGACCAGCCAGCCGGCAAGCGCGCGCTCCACCGGCGACGCGTCCCCGGCGACCTCCTGCACACCCCGCACGCCACGGCCGGGGTACGACAGTTCCCGCAGGTCAGCGACGGGCTCTCACAACCGGACGGCGTCCACCTCGACGTCGACCGTGACGACGTCGCCGTCGTCCTTGTCCCGCCGGATCCGCGCGGGCACGGGGAGCAGCCAGCCCGCCGCGCGGTCGCGCCAGACGCTGGTCGACCACGTTCGTCCGTCGACGGTCGCCGTCACGGGCACCCGGCCGAAGGGACCGGCGGTCTCCGGCGCGTGCTCCGCCGGCACGGGCGCGAAGACCCAGCCGCCGGCACCGGGCCACCGCACGAGCGTCGCGTCGAAGGGCACGCGCGCAGCCTGCCCGACGGGGACGACGGTCCGGACGGCCCAGCTCCTGGGGAGCAACCCGGTGGGTCCGGGGCAACACGCCACCGTCGTCCAGCACGGCAGCTCGAGCACCGACCGCGTCCCGGGTTTCACCCGAAGGGGGCGCATTTCGCTCACCGGCCTGCACGTCGCGTCGTGCCATCGTGGCCGCCGTGTCCGCCACCGCTGTCGCCACCGGGGTCGTCGCGGTCCTCGGTCTGGCCGCAGGCGTGGCGGTGGACCGCGCTGCGGCGAGCTACCCGTGGCCACCCGCAGGGCGGCCGACACGGAGTCGTGACGCCCGGGTGCCCGCTGGCGCACCGGCGCTCCCGTCGCAGGACGAGCGAGCGGAGGAGCGGCCGGCGACACGGCCGGTCCTGGTCCTCCTGACCGCCGCGCTCTGCGCGCTGACCGCGTGGCGTTTCGGCCTCTCAGCCGCGCTGCCCGCCTACCTCCTGCTGGCCGTCGCCGGGGTGCTGCTGGCCGCGATCGACCGGCGGCACTCGCTGCTGCCCAACCGGGTCGTGCTGCCCACCCTCGTCGCGGGCGTCGTCCTGCTCGCCGGCGCGGCGGCGGTCACGGGGGAGTGGCCGGCGCTGCTGCGCGCGGTGCTCGCGGCCGCGGCCGTGTTCGGTGTCCTGCTGCTCATGGCGCTGATCTCACCGCGCGGCATGGGGATGGGGGACGTCAAGCTGGGCGCCGTCCTGGGCCTGTACCTGGGGTGGCTGGGCTGGCCGCACGTCGTGCTCGGCCTGTTCGCCGGGTTCGCGATCCAGGCGGGGCTGGCCCTGGTGCTGATGGCGGTCCGCCGCGTGGGGCTCCGCACGGAGCTGCCCTTCGGCCCGGCGCTGCTGCTGGGCACCGGACTGGTGGTCCTGGCTCCGCTCGTCACCTGATGAAACCCGGACACTCACGGTAACTGCCCGGCTGCTCAGCGCACCGGGAGGATGAACCCTGTCCGTGGACGGGGTGAAGGACCCTCAAGTCTGCGCATCTCCTGCCCGACGGTGTCCGCAGCGCCGTGACTGGCCGGGTCGACCGATCCGGACCGGCGGCCCACCCCCCCAGGAGAGAACCGTGCTGAACCCGCTCGCCGCCCTCGTCACCCTCGCCGCTTTCGCCAAGGACCGCGTCGAGCGGGAGGAGAAGGGCGCCACCGCCGTCGAGTACGGCCTGCTCGTCGGCCTGATCGCCGTCGCGATCATCGCGACCCTGGTCCTGCTCGGCCCCGAGCTCAAGGACCTCTTCGACAAGGTGCTGACCGGCCTCGAGGGCGCCAACGCCGCCGGCGGGGCCAGCTGACCCAGGCAGACCCCACTCCGGGGGGGGGGGGGGGGGGGGGGGGGGGCCGCCCGGGGGGGGGCCGCGGCGGGGGGGGGGGGGGGGGGGGGGGGGGGGGGGGGGGGGGGGGGGGGGGGGTG